>NZ_JAQQEU010000334.1:0-202 GCF_046026895.1 Paraburkholderia sediminicola | reverse complement strand
GCGGACCTGGTGCTGGCGAGCGCGGCAGGACTGGCGACAACAGCGGCGGACAGCACGCACATGGCCAGCGTGAACGACCACGCAATCACGGCAGGCCGCGACTACAGCCTGTCGGCGGGGCGTTCGTACCACGCCTCGGTGCGCGGCTCGATCTCGCTGTTCGCCTATCAGGACGGCATGAAGTTCTATGCGGCCAAAGGCA
>NZ_JAQQEU010000333.1:0-205 GCF_046026895.1 Paraburkholderia sediminicola | reverse complement strand
TCCATCGTAATCGCCACGCGGTGGGCCAGTACCTTTCGGCTGGCCCAGTCCACCACGGCGGTCAGATATACGAAGCCGCGCGCCATCGGGATATAGCTCGTATCCAGTGCCCAGACCTGGTTTGCCCGATTGATCGTCATGCCCCGCAACAGATAAGGCCAGATCTTGTGCTTCGCATGACGGCGGCTTGTGTTCGGCTTGCAGT
>NZ_JAQQEU010000332.1:0-208 GCF_046026895.1 Paraburkholderia sediminicola | reverse complement strand
GTGCAGGCGGCGTATGTTGTACCAGCTCTCCAGAAACGAGAACAGACGCCGCCGTGCCTGTTCGTGGGTGGCGAATTGTTCGCGACAGAGCAGTTCGGCTTCGAGCGTGCCGAAGAACGACTCGCACATCGCGTTGTCGTAAGCATCGCCGGCCGTGCCCATCGACGGCTGTACGCCTGCTTCACGGCAGCGCCGTCCAAAGGCAATC
>NZ_JAQQEU010000331.1:0-213 GCF_046026895.1 Paraburkholderia sediminicola | reverse complement strand
GACGCAGACTCCACGCTCAGCGACCATCTCTTCGATGTGACGCAGGCTCAGCGGATAGGCCACGTACCAGCGCACGCACATCAGGATTACGTCGAGCGGGTAGTGCAGGCGCTTGAGCACTCGGGCCACCGGCGGATTCAACGTCGTCATCAAGCTTTCAGCCGTTCATGTTGTTCCGCACATCATAGCGGATCGCCTTATTGCAACAGAACC
>NZ_JAQQEU010000330.1:0-216 GCF_046026895.1 Paraburkholderia sediminicola | reverse complement strand
AGCCGAGCTTTTACGATCCCATTAACTGCGTTGCTTTTCCAATTCGCTCGCAAGAAAATCGACCTCTCAGATCGGCCTACAAGCCGCTCGCGAACACAGGTCAAGGGTGAGAGGACCCCTAAAAACCTTGCGACAGAGACAGACAGCGACTTTTTCAACAGTATCCTTTGGAAGCAGCCGTAGCGCGGGCGTCGGGTCGAAGGGCAGATGTGGGTC
>NZ_JAQQEU010000329.1:0-217 GCF_046026895.1 Paraburkholderia sediminicola | reverse complement strand
AGCAGCATCGGCTACTGCTCGCCGCTCGAGTTCGAAAACCTGCATGCGCAAGATCAAAGCTTATCGCCGCGCGGGTTGTCCACCGCCGGGCAGCGTCGTGGCCGTGACAGGCGACCCGCCGCCCGGCCGTGGACAACCCGCGATTCAACCTTATCAGGAGGTGCTACACCGCATTAGAATCAACTGCAAATCTATCCGTCAAACCGGGTCAACCTCA
>NZ_JAQQEU010000328.1:0-218 GCF_046026895.1 Paraburkholderia sediminicola | reverse complement strand
TGCCAGCGTTGCGCCGCTGTTGACGGTCACCGCCGAACTGGCCGCGAACGCGCTGGCGATCCCCATCGCCAGCGTGCCGCCATTGACGGCCGTCGCACCGGTGTAGGTATTGAGCGCCGACAGCGTCAGCGTACCCGCGCCGTTCTTGGTCAGGTCCATGCCGTTCCAGCCGGCGGGCGACGCGGCCTGATTGGCCAGCACCACGTCCACGTTGAACG
>NZ_JAQQEU010000327.1:0-218 GCF_046026895.1 Paraburkholderia sediminicola | reverse complement strand
GGTTCAATGTGGACGTGGTGCTGGCCAATCAGGCCGCGTCGGCCACCGGCTGGAACGGCATGGACCTGACCAAGAACGGCGCGGGTACCCTGACGCTGTCGGCGCTCAATACCTACACCGGTGCGACGACCGTCAATGGCGGCACGCTGGCGATGGGGATCGCCAGCGCGTTCGCGGCCAGTTCGGCGGTGACCGTCAACAGCGGCGCAACGCTGGCG
>NZ_JAQQEU010000326.1:0-227 GCF_046026895.1 Paraburkholderia sediminicola | reverse complement strand
GCCGCTGCACCGTCTCGCCCATGTCCTTGAGCGGAGCCGTGGCACCCGGACGCGTCTCGGTGGCGAGCAGCAGGCCCCGGTTGGCGCGCGCCACGCCGTGGCCGCCGGTCGCCAGCTCGAACCCTTCACCCCTTGGCGTGCTGCGCCCCTTGTGGCCGTCAATCAGTGTGATGCTGCCGAGTCCGAGGCGCGACTGCGCCTGGTCGCTGGAAACCTGCACCTTGAGT
>NZ_JAQQEU010000325.1:0-232 GCF_046026895.1 Paraburkholderia sediminicola | reverse complement strand
GAAGAAACGGTGCTCGCGTCGGTCCACAAGAAGGGCGCGAAGGAGTTCACGCTGCCGGGTCTGCTGAAGGTTGTTGCTCAGGACGTGCCGGCAAAGAAGAAGCGCTTCGGCAAGGACCCATTCACGGGTGAAGACAAGTGGTTTGCCGCGAAGCCCGCTTCGGTGCGTCTGAAAGTGCGCCCGCTGAAGAAGCTGAAGGACGCCGCGGTCTAAACCGGACCGCCGGAAAGGG
>NZ_JAQQEU010000324.1:0-238 GCF_046026895.1 Paraburkholderia sediminicola | reverse complement strand
ACAGCGCCTCAATGCCCATGCGCTTCATCAGAGTGCCGACGTGTTTGCGCCCGACCCTGATAGCTTCACGTTTGAGCAGGCGAATCAACATTCGCGCACCGGCAAACGGGAACTCCAGATGCAATTCATCGAGCCGCCGCATCAGCTTCTGATCGGCCTCGCTGACCGGGTGCGGCTGGTAGTAGGCGCTTGAACGGGCAATGCCCACCAGCCGCACCTGCCGGCTCACCGGCAATGC
>NZ_JAQQEU010000323.1:0-253 GCF_046026895.1 Paraburkholderia sediminicola | reverse complement strand
TGAAGTTGACCCAGAAAAACGGACATCTATCCTTTGGAGAAGGAGGTGCCGATTATGGGCAAGCATCGTACCCCGTACCCGGCGGAATTTCGGGCGCAAATGGTCGAGCTGGTGAAGGCAGGACGCAGACCGGAGGAACTGGAAAAGGAGTTCGAGCCGACTGCACAGACCATCTACAACTGGGTGGCGCAGGCTGATCGCGACACGGGCGTGCGGCATGACGGTCTGACCACTGCGGAGCGGCAGGAGCTTA
>NZ_JAQQEU010000322.1:0-265 GCF_046026895.1 Paraburkholderia sediminicola | reverse complement strand
GCGCCGGCACTTCAGTGCCGACGCGGCAAACGTGCTGTGGGTCGCAGATGCGACCTATGTACCCACGGGTGAAGGATTCCTCTATCTGGCGGTCGTGCTGGATGTGTTCAGCCGTCGCGTCGTCGGCTGGGCGATGTCAAACCATCTGTACACCGAACTGATGTTACGCTCGCTGGACATGGCGTTGCAGCAACGACGCCATGACGGCGTGATTCTACATTCCGATCAAGGCTGTCAATACACGTCCATTGCCTTTGGGCGGCGA
>NZ_JAQQEU010000321.1:0-266 GCF_046026895.1 Paraburkholderia sediminicola | reverse complement strand
TAGGAAGCTGCGTGCGGCGGAAATTCGCGTCAGCTTCAATCTGGACGGACGCTATGTTGGCTGCTCTACAAAACGGAGTTAAAGGAGGTAAGTGGCATAGTCTGATCGACAAGGTGTTTCGCCTGGACACGCTCGCGCTGGGGTGGGCTCAGGTCGAGAAGAACGCCGGGGCGGCGGGAGTGGACCGCATGAGCGTGAAGCGATTCGCGCAAGCGCGGGACCGCTACCTTGCTGAACTGGCGCAAGCATTGCAGGATGGTAGCTAT
>NZ_JAQQEU010000320.1:0-267 GCF_046026895.1 Paraburkholderia sediminicola | reverse complement strand
TCAAAGGTGGGGTTTCTGCGTTTGGGGCGCCCGAATCCGCTGGGCGGGAAGGCGGAAAGCCGGCGCTGAAAATAGTGCGCCGTACGCACCCGGTCCGTAACGGCCAGCAAACCCGTCTGTAAGCAACTCGCGAGGGCCATTCTGGACGACTGGTCGATGCTTTGGGTAATTTGGTGTCCACCAAATTATTGTGGGCACCAACGTGGACAAAACATCAAGCGCACGCACCAAGCGGCCGAATTTCCCGCTCGAATTAGAGGTGGCGCG
>NZ_JAQQEU010000319.1:0-268 GCF_046026895.1 Paraburkholderia sediminicola | reverse complement strand
GCTCCAGTTGCAGATCGCGAGCGACCAGGCGCAGTCGCGCCTCGGACTCGGCAGCATCACGCTGATTGACGGCCACAAGGGGCGCAGCACGCCACGGGGCGAAGGGTTCGAGCTGGCGACCGCGGGCCACGGCGTGGCGCGCGCCAATAGGGGCTTGCTGCTTACCACCGAGACGCGATCAGGTGCCACGGCTCCGATGAAGGACATGGGCGAGACGGTGCAGCGGCTGACGCAGGCGCGCGAACAGCATGAAGAACTGGCGCAGCTT
>NZ_JAQQEU010000318.1:0-269 GCF_046026895.1 Paraburkholderia sediminicola | reverse complement strand
ACCGCTGCACCGTCTCGCCCATGTCCTTGAGCGGAGCCGTGGCACCCGGACGCGTCTCGGTGGTGAGCAGCAGGCCCCGGTTGGCGCGCGCCACGCCGTGGCCCGCGGTCGCCAGCTCGAACCCTTCACCTCTTGGCGTGCTGCGCCCCTTGTGGCCGTCAATCAGTGTGATGCTGCCGAGTCCGAGGCGCGACTGCGCCTGGTCGCTGGAAACCTGCACCTGGAGTTGCCCCGGCGTGTCGTCGGTCAGCACGCTGTTCGCCTCCCGT
>NZ_JAQQEU010000317.1:0-269 GCF_046026895.1 Paraburkholderia sediminicola | reverse complement strand
AGAACTTATCCGTAAATAAGTCTATACTTCGTTCGGAGCCGCAATCGAGTGCGGCATTGGAGCGAAGGCTTGGCCAGGAAAAGAGTCGAATCGTGGGAGGTGACCGATGCGTTCTGGCAGCGGGTGGAGCCGCTGATTCCGCAACGTACGCCCTCACCAGAGAAAAAGTACCTACGCAGGCCGGGCGCGGGACGACCGCCGAAGCCGGCTCGCCAAGTGTTTGAAGCCATTGTGTATGTACTGCGCACGGGCTGCCAATGGAAGGCGTT
>NZ_JAQQEU010000316.1:0-273 GCF_046026895.1 Paraburkholderia sediminicola | reverse complement strand
CCTGCTCGTGCCTCGCCAGAGAGCTTCTTGCGCCACAGGCCGAAGGTACTGACGGCGAGCCCCTGCTCACGACAGAAACGTCGAAGGCCCAGTCCGCTTGTGGTCCATGCCATGACCATCTCGCGCCAGAATGCTTCGCCTTGCCGGGGGCGCCGTGCGCCCGTCGGTACGGCCTCGCCCGTTGCGTCGTCCATTGCCTTGCTCCGTCGTTACGATGGCATCACCTTCGCACCGCGCTTACGCGCGTTCAAGACGGGATGCGCTGACGGATAC
>NZ_JAQQEU010000315.1:0-278 GCF_046026895.1 Paraburkholderia sediminicola | reverse complement strand
CAAGGCTCGACGATGGTGATGGGCATCGCCAACCTCGCGATGGCGACCGGCAACGTCGGCCGCGAAGGCGTCGGCGTGAATCCGCTGCGCGGCCAGAACAACGTGCAGGGTTCGTGCGACATGGGCTCGTTCCCGCACGAACTGCCGGGCTACCGCCATATCAGCGACACGCTCACGCGCACGCTGTTCGAAGAGGCGTGGAACGTCACGCTGCAGCCGGAACCCGGCCTGCGCATTCCGAACATGTTCGACGCCGCGGTGCATGGCACCTTCAAGGG
>NZ_JAQQEU010000314.1:0-288 GCF_046026895.1 Paraburkholderia sediminicola | reverse complement strand
TTTGGGCTTTCGCATAATGAGCCAAACGAATCAGCAACGAATCGCGGAGAAAGGCGTGCATTTCACGTGAGCGCCCCTTTGGGATCAAGGAACCTATTCCGCCGCAAGCGGTTTGCCCGCAGCGTCCTTCACCTTCTGCTTCCACTGCGTGCGGATCTCCGACACCACCGAATCCGGCAGCGAGATGTAGTCCAGATCGTTCGCGGCCTGGGTGCCGTTCTTGAACGCCCAGTCGAAGAACTTCAGCGTCTCGGTGCCTTGCGCCGGCTTGTCCTGCGCCGTGTGCAA
>NZ_JAQQEU010000313.1:0-293 GCF_046026895.1 Paraburkholderia sediminicola | reverse complement strand
TCGGCGCTGGATGTCACGCTGGGTTCGAATAATCCGGTCATTACCGCCGGAACGGCAGCGCTGGACGGCACCCTGAGTGTGGCTGGCGTCTCGTCGGTCGCGCCTTCGTCCGCGAGTGCGCTGCCTGCAACCGGGTTCACGGTCATCCATACGACCGGTGGGATCACCGGCGACTTCAGTACCGTCAGTCTGGGTGGCGCGACGAGCCCGGTCGATTACCTGACGCTGGCGGGCACCCGGAGCGCGGACAGCCTGAACTACAACGTCGGCTTCGGGCTGACCTGGCAGGCGGG
>NZ_JAQQEU010000312.1:0-304 GCF_046026895.1 Paraburkholderia sediminicola | reverse complement strand
CACGCCGCACGTGAAGGCGTCGCATCACCTGCAATTGCGGCCGGGCACCAACGTCGCGGTGGTCAATGCCCTCGCGCATGTGATCGTCACCGAGGGACTGGTGGACGAAGCGTTCGTCGCCGAGCGCTGCGAAACGCGCGCGTTCGAGCAGTGGCGCGATTTCGTCGCGCTGCCGGAGAACGCGCCGGAAGCGACAGAGGAACTCACCGGCGTGCCCGCCGCATCCATCCGCGAAGCCGCCCGCATCTATGCCACCGGCGGTAACGCCGCGATCTACTACGGCCTCGGCGTCACCGAACACGCG
>NZ_JAQQEU010000311.1:0-306 GCF_046026895.1 Paraburkholderia sediminicola | reverse complement strand
TGCGATGATGGCACGGCTGCTCGGCGTCTCGACAAGCGGCTATTACTCGTGGCTGGTGCGAGAGCCCGCGATGCACACACGTAGCGATGCGCAACTGCTCGCGCGCATCCGCACGCTACATGCGAGCTCGCGCGGCACGTATGGGGCACCGCGTATCCATGCGCAGCTCGCGCGCGAAGGCGTACACGTGGGGCGCAAGCGGGTGGCGCGCCTCATGCGTATGGCGGGTCTGTGCGGGGCAAGCCGGCGGCGCTGGCCGCGCACCACACGGCCACGCGCAGGCGCCCGGCGTGCGCCTGATCTGGT
>NZ_JAQQEU010000310.1:0-323 GCF_046026895.1 Paraburkholderia sediminicola | reverse complement strand
GGTAGTCGCATGCAGAGCCGCTCGCAGCAAGGCTCAGTGGCTCCACGGTTTTCGAGCAATCGGAGAATGTGCAAATCGTTGATCGATAAGGGGCTTCAGGATCAAACCGCCAGAAATTGCACGAAAAGTACGATTACCCCTGTTAGCGCTGTTTGCCACCGTCATGCTGGTGGTGGCGGGAAAGCTGCTGTCACAGGCGCTGCGGCATGGGCACCCGAACCATGCCGAGTCTCGATTTTGCGTCGGTCACATCAACCCCGACACCGGGCGGCTGGTCTGGTCGTGAACGACTGGAGCCCCACTCGCGGCGACCGGCGCATTGA
>NZ_JAQQEU010000309.1:0-324 GCF_046026895.1 Paraburkholderia sediminicola | reverse complement strand
CAGAGCTGTGCAAGCGAAGCGAGGTCTACGGCCTGGGCTGCATGCTCGACCTCTCCTGCGCTTAGCAAATCGTGGAGAACTGGCGCGAGCCGGCGTAGTCGCGCAAAGATGGCGGACTCCAGTTTCATCTTGACCCTCCTCTAGCGGACATGGGAGCGCACCTGAGCCGGCCAACGTCAAGGCTCTGCAAACGCCTCAGTGGTCCGAGTCGTCGAATGTGCCGATAGTGTTCGCAACGAGCTCGATAATGCCTCTGTCCGTAACAGCACGCGCGACGAAGGACTGCCCGCCCAACTGTGGTCCGCAGGACTGCGTCCCTATCGT
>NZ_JAQQEU010000308.1:0-325 GCF_046026895.1 Paraburkholderia sediminicola | reverse complement strand
TGACGATCCCGATCTTCGTTGAGGTGACCAGATATTCGCCGTTGCCCGGCGCGAGCGGATAGCCTTCGAGGTGAAACGTATAGCCGGTCATCAGCCCGCGCAGATTCCCTCTTCCCCTGGCGCGCAGACTCTTCGCGCGGTGCGCTTCGAGCCGCACGCGCGCCAGGTGTTCGCCCTCGAAGCGGACCTCATTCGGATCCGCCGACAGCCCCATCGCCCCGGCCAGCGGCTGCGAGTAATCGCCCCAGCCGTATTCTTCGGCATTGTCGTTGGCCCGCTCGCGGTGGTCGGTGCTGGTGGTGGCGAGCTTCGCCAGTGACTGCGC
>NZ_JAQQEU010000307.1:0-328 GCF_046026895.1 Paraburkholderia sediminicola | reverse complement strand
TACGCCGCACGTGAAGGCGTCGCATCACCTGCAATTGCGGCCGGGCACCAACGTGGCGATCGTGAACGCGCTCGCGCATGTGATCGTCACCGAGGGGCTGGTGGACGAAGCGTTCGTCGCCGAGCGCTGCGAAACGCGCGCATTCGAGCAGTGGCGCGATTTCGTCGCGCTGCCGGAGAACGCGCCGGAAGCCACCGAAGCGGTGACGGGCGTGCCGGCCCAGCAAGTGCGCGAAGCCGCCCGCCTCTATGCGAGCGGCGGCAATCCCGACGGGACTTCCAGAGGCAACGCCGCGATCTACTACGGCCTCGGCGTCACCGAACACGCA
>NZ_JAQQEU010000306.1:0-339 GCF_046026895.1 Paraburkholderia sediminicola | reverse complement strand
CCACGACTACCTGAAAAAAATCCTCACCGCGCGCGTCTACGACGTGGCCCGCGAGACCGAACTCGAACGGGCGCCGAACCTGTCGGCGCGGCTGCGCAATCCGGTTTATCTGAAGCGCGAGGACAACCAGCCGGTGTTCTCGTTCAAGCTGCGCGGCGCGTACAACAAGATGGCGCATATCCCGGCCGAAGCGCTGGGGCGTGGGGTGATTACCGCCTCGGCGGGCAATCATGCGCAGGGCGTGGCGCTGTCGGCGGCACGCATGGGCGTGAAGGCGATCATCGTGGTGCCGGTCACGACGCCGCAGGTCAAGGTCGATGCCGTGCGCGCGCACGGCGG
>NZ_JAQQEU010000305.1:0-342 GCF_046026895.1 Paraburkholderia sediminicola | reverse complement strand
AAAAATAAAATTCTGTTTTATCTGGCTGCGTGCGCAAATAAACTGTCTTAAGGCGTCGATCGATGTTAAATATTGCGCGTCAACGGCGATACTAACGGTTATCGTCGTTGAACGCGGTAAAAAAAACGGCCCCCACCTTCGCGGACCGATTTCTGGCGGAGCAAAAACGGGCGGCCAGTTTCCCGCCAGCCCCGCCTTTGCCCCGTTGTAGTCACATGCCGCTAGCACGGACCACACATACATCATAGTCACTTTAAGATGCCGAAGTGACGGTTACTGCGATGATCACCCCTTCGCCTCTGCGCGAGGATTCCGATGCAAAAGTGCAAGTCGACGTGAAAG
>NZ_JAQQEU010000304.1:0-345 GCF_046026895.1 Paraburkholderia sediminicola | reverse complement strand
AGCCCCCGCGGTGTCGTTCGCCGATATGCATCAAGATAGCCGGCACGCCCCTGTGCGGCACCATCCTCAGCCGCACCATCCTCAGCCGCACCATGCTCAGCCTCACCATGACTACCGCTCGCATGACTAAGCCTTTCGCGCCGTCAAGGCTGGCCTAGGTGAGAAACGGTTTGACCCGCGACGGGCGAACCGTTTTTGGTTTTACCGCATATGTATTGCGCCTGCTTCTTCGTTTTAGCACAGACCCGCATGCAACCCCGCCACAAGGCAAGGCTGGTTTGCAATGAGACGCGGATTACAGAATCCGTAACCGGCGCGTCAGCTTTCGGTCAAACCTGAAAGTCC
>NZ_JAQQEU010000303.1:0-352 GCF_046026895.1 Paraburkholderia sediminicola | reverse complement strand
GCCGACGGTCGAGGTGGTGCAGTTCGGCGAGTCGTACAGCGACGCCTACGCCCATGCGGTGAAGTTGCAGGAAGAGCGCGGGCTGAGCTTCGTGCATCCGTTCGACGACCCTTACGTGATCGCGGGCCAGGGCACCGTCGCGATGGAGATTCTCAGCCAGCATCAGGGACCGATTCACGCGATCTTCGTGCCGATCGGCGGCGGCGGACTCGCGGCCGGCGTGGCCGCGTACGTGAAATCGGTGCGCCCGGAGATCAAGGTGATCGGCGTGCAGACCGACGATTCGTGCGCGATGGCCGCGTCGCTGAAAGCGGGCGAGCGGGTCACGCTGAACGAAGTCGGTCTGTTCTCT
>NZ_JAQQEU010000302.1:0-352 GCF_046026895.1 Paraburkholderia sediminicola | reverse complement strand
CCCGACGGTCGAGGTGGTGCAGTTCGGCGAATCGTACAGCGACGCCTACGCCCACGCGGTGAAGTTGCAGGAAGAGCGCGGCCTGACCTTCGTGCATCCGTTCGACGACCCTTACGTGATCGCGGGCCAGGGCACCGTCGCCATGGAGATTCTCAGCCAGCATCAGGGACCGATTCACGCGATCTTCGTGCCGATCGGCGGCGGCGGACTCGCGGCCGGCGTGGCCGCGTATGTGAAATCGGTGCGCCCGGAGATCAAGGTGATCGGCGTGCAGACCGACGATTCGTGCGCGATGGCCACATCGCTGAAAGCGGGCGAGCGGGTCACGCTGAACGAAGTCGGTCTGTTCTCG
>NZ_JAQQEU010000301.1:0-352 GCF_046026895.1 Paraburkholderia sediminicola | reverse complement strand
GCCCGCAGGTACGGGATCCGTCGACCGGTATGCAAATTCGCTCGACAACATGTTCGACTTCAAACGCGAGCCGAATATGCGTCCTCTTATCCTCGATCAGGTCACCGGAGCGATTGTCAAGGGTGACTAGCGACAACGGCAGGCGCCACAACTGAAACGACTGCACCACAAGCTGAAGAGTCTGGAGGAGTTGTTCGCCCGACATCAGTTCGTTTCGTTCCGACCACTCTAACCGATTCGCCGCTCCCATTTGCACCAGAGCCGCTTGACGGTCACGACGCCGTGTGCATGGGGCATGCACGCGGCGCTATTCATTGGGTTTGCACAGTACAACTTCGCAGCCGGGCGTCGG
>NZ_JAQQEU010000300.1:0-366 GCF_046026895.1 Paraburkholderia sediminicola | reverse complement strand
CGGCGTTCGCAATCCGATCGTCCTATCGCTTATTTCTCTTTCCGGCTGGCATCATTTGCGTAGCCTGCATATCCGCCCAAAATTGCGAGGGCGGCTGTCAATGCAACCCAGATAACAAAGAAGGTGTTTTCTGCCGAGCGGGACGCGTCGAACAAACTCCCTTTGCCGTGCAGCACGAGAACACCGAACAGATACAGGCCAAGCCACGCACCGGCAGTAGCCAGGACTGCCCCAGCTGTGATTCCAACGACGATCCTCATTAGTTTCATTTCACGGAAAGAAAAGAATCGTTTTTGATTTTCGGAAATCTGACCAGATACCGGGGATCACAATGTTCCAGGTAACTCTCAGCCCTGTGCCCGTGCC
>NZ_JAQQEU010000299.1:0-370 GCF_046026895.1 Paraburkholderia sediminicola | reverse complement strand
ACGCAGTCACTGGCGAAGCTCGCCACCACCGCCACCGACCACCGCGAGCGGGCCAACGACAATGCCGAAGAATACGGCTGGGGCGATGGGGCTGTCGGCGGATCCGAACGAGGTCCGCTTCGAGGGCGAACACCTGGCGCGCGTGCGGCTCGAAGCGCACCGCGCGAAGAGTCTGCGCGCCAGGGGAAAAGGAAACCTGCGCGGGCTGATGACCGGCTATACGTTTCATCTCGAAGGCTATCCGCTCGCGCCGGGCAACGGCGAATATCTGGTCACCTCGACGAAGATCGGGATCGTCTGCAACGACACGGTGACGAACCAGGGCGGACTGAACCGGCAGTACACCGTCGAGACGGTGTTCACGGCGCAA
>NZ_JAQQEU010000298.1:0-370 GCF_046026895.1 Paraburkholderia sediminicola | reverse complement strand
TAATCTGCCATCGGCCGCCCCTTGAGCGCGAGGTCCCGAAAGATCCCCCGCTTTCCTCCTCAGAGCGTATGCGGTATTAATCCGGCTTTCGCCGGGCTATCCCCCACTCCAGGACACGTTCCGATGTATTACTCACCCGTTCGCCACTCGCCACCAGACCGAAGTCCGTGCTGCCGTTCGACTTGCATGTGTAAGGCATGCCGCCAGCGTTCAATCTGAGCCAGGATCAAACTCTTCAGTTCAAACCTGTTACTGTTTTCGGCTTCTTTCGAAACCGGTCGCTCACTCAACGTACTGACGAAGTGTTCAACCATCTTTCAACGGCCAAACCTTCCTTTCATTACTGTGTGAGACTTGATACTTTTGCCTT
>NZ_JAQQEU010000297.1:0-378 GCF_046026895.1 Paraburkholderia sediminicola | reverse complement strand
CCGGCGCGGGACGTGGCCGGCGCCATCGTCGACATGCTGTACCCGTCAGGCACCCCGAAGACGATCCCCATTGCGAGCATCACCGGCACCAACGGCAAGACGACCACTTCGCGCATGCTGGCCCAGATCATGAAGCTCGCGGGCTACACCGTCGGCCTCGGTACCACGGATGGCGTATACATTGATGGACGGATGACGCTCGCGGGCGATATGACCGGCGTGTCATCCGCCCGAATGATCCTCGCGGATTGCGCTGTCGATGTCGCCGTGCTGGAAACGGCCCGCGGCGGGCTGCTGCGCCGCGGGCTCGGATACCCCGAATGCAATGTGGCGGCGTGCCTCAACGTGAGCGCCGATCATCTCGGGCTGCGCGGCATC
>NZ_JAQQEU010000296.1:0-378 GCF_046026895.1 Paraburkholderia sediminicola | reverse complement strand
GCGGCGCGGGACGTGGCCGGCGCCATCGTCGACATGCTGTACCCGTCAGGCACTCCGAAGACGATCCCCATTGCGAGCATCACTGGCACCAACGGCAAGACGACCACTTCGCGCATGCTGGCCCAGATCATGAAGCTCGCGGGCTACACCGTCGGCCTCGGTACCACGGATGGCGTATATATTGATGGACGGATGACGCTCGCGGGCGATATGACCGGCGTGTCATCCGCCCGAATGATCCTCGCGGATTGCGCCGTCGACGCCGCCGTGCTGGAAACGGCCCGCGGTGGCCTGCTGCGGCGCGGGCTCGGATACCCCGAATGCAATGTGGCGGCGTGCCTCAACGTGAGCGCCGATCATCTCGGGCTGCGCGGCATA
>NZ_JAQQEU010000295.1:0-386 GCF_046026895.1 Paraburkholderia sediminicola | reverse complement strand
CCCGCCAACACGTTCTTCCGTACGCCACAGAAGGCGAAGAAGCCGCGCTCATCGGGCGAGACGGCGGTAGTCACGAGCCCCGGAAAATATCCGATGTGGACGGACAGCTATGGCCGGGTGCTGGTGCGCTTCATCTGGGAGAGCGAGCGGGACCGCAAGGAACATTACACCACCTGCTGGCTGCGGGTGTCGTCGCCGTGGCAGGGGGCGGGTTATGGCGCGATCTGGATTCCGCGCGTGGGGCATGAGGTCGAGATCGGCTATCACGACAACGACCCGGACAGACCGTTTGTGGTGGGCCGCCTGGCCAACCAGTTCCACGAGCCGCCGTGGACGCTGCCCGACAACCAGGCGCTGTCGGGCTGGCGCAGCCAGTCGCTGAAGGG
>NZ_JAQQEU010000294.1:0-409 GCF_046026895.1 Paraburkholderia sediminicola | reverse complement strand
AGACGATCCCGATCTTCGTCGAGGTGACCAGATATTCACCGTTGCCCGGCGCGAGCGGATAGCCTTCGAGGTGAAACGTATAGCCGGTCATCAGCCCGCGCAGATTCCCCTTGCCCCTGGCGCGCAGGCTCTTCGCGCGGTGCGCTTCGAGCCGCACGCGCGCCAGGTGTTCGCCCTCGAAGCGGACATCATTCGGATCCGCCGACAGCCCCATCGCCCCGGCCAGCGGCTGCGAGTAGTCGCCCCAGCCGAATTCTTCGGCATTGTCGTTGGCCCGCTCGCGGTGGTCGGTGGCGGTGGTGGTGAGCTTCGCCAGTGACTGCGTATAGTCGTAATCGGTGAGCGTGACCTTGCCCGTGGTCAGCGAGCGCGCAACCTCGAACCGGGAGACGTGCTCCTCGTCGATGCC
>NZ_JAQQEU010000293.1:0-411 GCF_046026895.1 Paraburkholderia sediminicola | reverse complement strand
ACCAATGCCACGGGCAACACCCGTAATGGCCATAGCGCCAAGACGCTGCAGGGGGAGTTCGGCGAGTTGCCGCTCAATATCCCGCGCGACCGTCAGGGGGCGTTCGAGCCGAAGCTGGTGGAGCGCCATCAGACGCGCTGGACGGGCTTCGACGACAAGATCATTTCGCTGTATGCGCGTGGCCTGAGCGTGCGCGAGATCCAGGGGCACCTGGAAGAAATGTACGGCACGGAGGTCTCGCCGACGCTGATCTCGGCGGTCACCGACGCCGTCAGTGATGAGGTGAAGGTCTGGCAGGCCCGTGCGCTCGACGCGCTTTATCCGATTGTCTATCTCGACTGCATTCACGTCAAAGTGCGCGACAGCGGCGCGGTGCGGACCAAGGCGGTGTACCTGGCCATCGGCGTGAAC
>NZ_JAQQEU010000292.1:0-416 GCF_046026895.1 Paraburkholderia sediminicola | reverse complement strand
TCCTGGAAGATGCGGCTGTCACGGGTGAGCGTGGCCAGCCATAGCCACGGACGCAGCCTCAGACGGTAGAACGCGCGGCGCTCGTCCGCGCCTACGCACTGCGCCTCGGTCACCACGGCGGTCAGCTCGCGTACGCCTGCGCCGAGGTTAGACGCCCCCGCGTTGCCCACCATACCCGCAGAGTAGGTGCCGCTTCCTTCGATCGCAATCCTGACCGTCAATTCCTTGCCGACGAGCTGATCGATCTGGACGAGCGACTTCACGGTACTGACGTACAGTCCGGGCAATTCGATGGTGGCCAGCTCCACGGTGTAGTCGTACAGCCGGCCAAGCTTTTCCGTACCCGAAAGGCGCGAGACCGTGAAGAGCGGCATGTCCTGCCAGACCGGCAGGGCATCGCCGGAGATATCGAGCGT
>NZ_JAQQEU010000291.1:0-439 GCF_046026895.1 Paraburkholderia sediminicola | reverse complement strand
CGCCATGCGCTTACCGCCGTTTCGGACATGACGCTTATAAACGCGCAAATTGAAGCGCACGATCAACGATCGTGCGCTCCATGAATCGAATTAATGAACCATCGTGTCCGCGGTGCCGCCCGTCGACACTACAGGTTTGGAGGGTAGCAGCCTCCTCTTCTCACACTTTCGGATTCGCCGTGTCATCAGCGCGTTTACGAGCACTCGACTGAGCCGGACTCCTGGCAAATCCGTCGTCGCCTGGCGCTCGAGCAAACCACTCCCCGCCAACGCGCCCATGTTTTCCCAGATTCGAGTGGACACCTGCTTCGATATTTTTTTCCTCGCCTGTTGCATTTGACGGGGAAGGCCAAGGATTTCCATTTTTAGGAACAGACAATTCTCGTCACCTGGCGACGGGCGCGAAAGCGCGATTGCAACGAAACCGACTTTCGTCCAC
>NZ_JAQQEU010000290.1:0-457 GCF_046026895.1 Paraburkholderia sediminicola | reverse complement strand
TTGCGGCCGGCATCTATTGCAAGGATCCGATCGAGCGACTTGCGACGCACATCGTGAAATGGACGGCTGCACCTTCGAGATCAAGTCCAGTCGTTTTCGCTGGACCGATAAGCCGGGCGGCCCCATCACATACATTGGCGACAAGGCCGAGTTCCAGAACGACTTCGGCGCCTATACGCCGGTGATTTACCAATGCGACGTTGCCGCTGATGGCAAGACAGTTCTCGCCGTCAGGGCGACCGCAGGCAGATTGCCGCCCTGACGACGACGCCCGGATCCAACCAGAGAATCGAATCATCCCGCTCGATCGTACATATCCGTTTGTCATCGTTCACTGTTGCGAACGAAAAGCTGATGAAGATCCAGATTAGTTATCGACTTGAGTCGGCGACGCCGCAGTCCGTGTTCCACGACGACGCGACGGGTGCAGACGGAGCGCGAAGGTCCGTTTTCTGAT
>NZ_JAQQEU010000289.1:0-457 GCF_046026895.1 Paraburkholderia sediminicola | reverse complement strand
TGATCTGGTCCCTGAAAAGTGGACGCCATAAGGTTGATAATCAGCCTTGTGGAGGATGCGATGAAATCGGTACCGAGGCGGAAGTACACGGAGGAGTTTCGCGCGGCAGCGGTCGAACAGGTGATAGTGGGCCGGCGTGGATTGCGAGAGGTTGCGCGAAGTCTGGAGATGTCGGACAAGACGCTAGCGAATTGGGTCAGCGACGCTCGGGAGGCGCCAGTCAAGCGTGGGCAAAGGGCTCCGGTAACGGATCTGGAGGCTGAGAACGCACGCCTGAAGCAGGAAAATGCACGGCTGCGAATGGAGAAAGAAATACTGAAAAAAGCAGCGGCGTACTTCGCGAAGGAGTCGCTGTGAAGTACGCCTGGATCGAGCGACACCGAAACGTTTACCCGGTCGGGTTGATGTGCGAGTCGCTGGGCGTGTCGAAGAGCGGCTGGTACGCCGCACGCAGGCG
>NZ_JAQQEU010000288.1:0-464 GCF_046026895.1 Paraburkholderia sediminicola | reverse complement strand
GTGTAGCCTGCCGCATTGAAGGCGCCGCTCTGGCTGAACTGCAGCGTGCCGGTATCGACGGAGACTGCGCCCTCGCCCGAACCCGCCGCGCTCAGGGTCGCGACGCCAGCCCCGCTCTTGGTCAGGCTGCCCGTACCGGACAGCGTGTTGGCCAGCGTATCGTTGCTGGCAAAGTCCAGCTGCAGGGCAGCGCTGTTACCGATCCCGCCGGTGCCCAGTGCGCTGCCGTTCGTGGCTACCAGCGTGCCGGCGCTGAGCGTCGTGCCGCCGGTATAGGTGTTCACGCCGCTCAGGGTCAGCGCGCCGGTGCCGGTCTTGGTCAGATTACCCGCGCCGCTGATCGTGCCGGAGAAGGTGGTATTCGTCGCACTGTTGCTCGCTGTGAGCACCGTCGTGGCGAGCGAGCCCAGGTTGATCGCGCCCGCGCCCGACAGGCTGTTCGCGGTCTGCGCAAAGTCGTTCAG
>NZ_JAQQEU010000287.1:0-471 GCF_046026895.1 Paraburkholderia sediminicola | reverse complement strand
CAGCGCGGCCATCAACGCTTTCGCGGCTTTCGGTTCGACACCTGCGCGGTCGGCAAGGTGGATGGCGAGCGAAGCCTTCGTGAACGAATCCTTGATGGGCTTCAGCGGCGCGGCAGCGACCGCCTTCTTGACAGGAGCCGCAGCTTTCTTCACCGTCGGCGCCTTCGCTTTCTTCTCGACCGGAGTCACCGCTTTCTTTGGAGCAGGCTTTGCAGCAGCTTTCGTTGCACCCGTTGTTGCCATAAATTCCTCGTCATTGGTCAAAGGTTGGCCCGAGACCCTTGCCTTTGCGTAGTCACCGACAGTACGCAAAGGTCTAAATCCTCAGGCTGGCGTTAGCGTAGCAACACGGATGTGAATCTGCAACGGGCGAGCCCCTAAAACAAGGTGTTTTGCGCTGAGATAGAGGTGGCGCCGTTGGTTCGGACAGTCAGATCGAGTTTATAAGTGGAGCGCCGGGGTCATCAAGCT
>NZ_JAQQEU010000286.1:0-474 GCF_046026895.1 Paraburkholderia sediminicola | reverse complement strand
GCCTCACGCATCCAGCGCCGTACCGTTTCCTTCGCCAGCGCCAGCCCGTGACATTCACGCAGCTTCTCGCAGGCCAGCGTCGGTCCGAAATCCGCGTAGCGCTCACGCACCAGCGCCATGGCCCGTGCACGCAGATCAACCGGCAGCTCGCGGTTGCTCGGCTGGCCACGCCGCGCCGAAATGAGTCCCGCCGGTCCTGCAGCCTCGTAGCGCCGCACCAGCCGGCTGACCTGACGCTCACACAGCTGCAGCCGCTCAGCCGCCAGCACGACCGTCAGCCGCCGCTGGACGACCGCCTCGATGATCTTCACACGCTCGAGCTCGTGCATCGTGATCGTGATGAATCCACGTCCGTTCATGGTCGGGCTCCGCGCTGGCTGGGATGCCGCAGCATGCGCCACAGCCGCCGGCCCGGAGCCGGGAACCGGACATTTCTAATGAGCCAGAACCAGACATTACTAAAAAGCTCTGACA
>NZ_JAQQEU010000285.1:0-491 GCF_046026895.1 Paraburkholderia sediminicola | reverse complement strand
ATGCGACACGATGGTGTCCGGTTCGCTGTGCGCGATGGGCGGCATGACGCCGTTCCCGGTGTTGTCCGCGCTCGATCATTTCCCCGAAGACTTCGGTCTCGCCAACGTAACTCAACACGCGCCCAAAGCGGCCGCGGCCTGACCCAGGAGCCCACCATGTCCGACGTGCTCAACTCCCCTGCCGGCGGCTGCGGCTCCGGCAATTGTGCGTGCAAGTCGCAGGCGCAGCAGCGCGCCACCCGATCGTTTTTCGACGACACCGACTACGGCACGCCCGCGCGGCATGCCGATGTCGACGTCACGCTGGAAATCGACGGCCAGGCGGTGACGGTCCCCGCCGGCACCTCGGTGATGCGCGCCGCCGCCGAAGCCGGCGTCAACGTGCCGAAGCTGTGCGCGACCGATTCGCTGGAACCGTTCGGCTCGTGCCGCCTGTGCCTCGTCGAAATCGAGGGCCGGCGCGGCTATCCCGCGTCGTGCACGACGCCGGC
>NZ_JAQQEU010000284.1:0-502 GCF_046026895.1 Paraburkholderia sediminicola | reverse complement strand
ACTGACGCTGTCGGGCGAAGTGCTGGGCGACATCTACCTGGGCAAGATCAAGAAGTGGAATGACCCGGCGATCGTCGCGCTGAACCCGAAGATCAAGCTGCCGGATACCGATATCGCCGTGGTGCGCCGCGCCGACGGTTCGGGCACCAGCTTCATCTGGACGAACTACCTGTCGAAGGTCAACGCGGTCTGGAAGTCGAAGGTCGGTGAAGGTTCGACGGTCAACTGGCCGACCGGCACGGGCGGCAAGGGCAACGACGGCGTGGCGGCGTTCGTGCAACGTCTGCCGGGCGCGATCGGCTACGTAGAGTGGGCTTACGCGAAGCAGAACCACATGACGTACGTCGCGCTGAAGAACTCGTCGGGCGCAGTGGTCGAGCCGAAGACGGACACCTTCAAGGCAGCGGCAGCGGGCGCGGACTGGTCGAAGTCGTTCTACCAGATCCTGACGAACGAGCCGGGCAAGAACGCATGGCCGATCGTCGGCGCAACGTTCGTGCTG
>NZ_JAQQEU010000283.1:0-505 GCF_046026895.1 Paraburkholderia sediminicola | reverse complement strand
TCACCGCCAAATTCCGGCGAGCGCATCCCAACGAGTTTGACGAACGAAGCGGGGTCGAACGTTGTTCGGTCGTTTCCATGCAGATGCCGCCGACTCCAGACCAGCATCGATTTTATTCGGGGCTTCTTTTCGAGCTAGGAGCTCCGCACAATGCTGCGGCTGGTCTGGCGTCCCTGGAACGACTGGCTCGTGACATTCTCAGACGCGTATCCCCACGGATGTTGGTTGTCGACGAGATCCATCATCTGCTGGCGGGCAGCTATCGCGAGCAGCGTGCGTCCCTGAATCGTCTCAAGTTCCTCGCCAATGATCTGCAGATCAGCATGGTTCTGGTCGGAACACGCGATGCAGTATTGGCGCTTCAAACCGATACCCAGATGATCAGCCGTTATACGCCATTTGAGATCCCGCGCTGGCGCGAAAGCGACGGTCTGCGGCGGCTGCTTGCCGCATTTGAACGGGTGCTGCCGCTGCGCAAGCCGTCGGACCTCGCGCGACGCGAGAT
>NZ_JAQQEU010000282.1:0-508 GCF_046026895.1 Paraburkholderia sediminicola | reverse complement strand
ATGGCCGGCCACAAGGAAGTCCTGGGACTGTGGATCGCCCAGACCGAGGGGGCCAAGTTCTGGCTGCAGGTGGTCACTGAGCTGAAGACGCGCGGCGTGCAGGACATCTTTATCGCCTGCGTCGACGGGCTTAAAGGCTTTCCTGAAGCCATTGAAGCGGTCTACCCAAAAGCGGCCGTGCAACTGTGCATCGTGCATATGGTGCGCAACAGTCTGAACTTCGTGCCGTGGAAAATGCAGCAGGAAGTCGCCGCCGACCTGAAGACGATTTACACTTCATCGACCGTCGAACTGGCCGAACAGATGCTGGGCGCCTTCGAGGCCAGGTGGGACAAGGACTATCCGTCCATCGGACAGAGCTGGCGACGCAACTGGGCACGTGTGATTCCGTTCTTCGATTACCCACCGGAGATCAGGAAGGTGATTTACACCACGAATGCCATAGAATCGATCAACATGAGCCTGCGCAAGGTGATCAAGACCCGCAGCTCGTTCCCGACCGATGAGG
>NZ_JAQQEU010000281.1:0-518 GCF_046026895.1 Paraburkholderia sediminicola | reverse complement strand
GTGCGACACGATGGTGTCCGGCTCGCTATGCGCGATGGGCGGCATGACGCCGTTCCCGGTGCTGTCCGCGCTCGACCATTTCCCCGAAGACTTCGGTCTCGCCGATGTCACTCAACACGCGCCCAAAGCGGCCGCGGCCTGACCCAGGAGCCCACCATGTCCGACGTGCTCAACTCTCCCATCGGCGCCCCGAAGGAAGTCCCCTTGGGGGGCGGCTGCGGCTCCGGCAATTGCGCGTGCAAGTCGCAGGCGCAACAACGCGCAAGCCGCTCCTTCTTCGACGACATCGACTATGGGACGCCCGCGCGTCACGCGGACGTCGATGTCACGCTCGAAATCGACGGCCAGGCGGTGACGGTCCCCGCCGGCACTTCGGTGATGCGCGCCGCCGCCGAAGCCGGCGTCAACGTGCCGAAGCTGTGCGCGACCGATTCGCTCGAACCGTTCGGCTCGTGCCGCCTGTGCCTCGTTGAAATCGAAGGCCGGCGCGGCTATCCCGCGTCATGCACGACGCCGGT
>NZ_JAQQEU010000280.1:0-522 GCF_046026895.1 Paraburkholderia sediminicola | reverse complement strand
GGTTGGCGCGGCGAAACCGCCGTCATCAACCAGAAAGCTGTCGAGCCGAGTCGACCACGGCACCGATCGCAAGGGGTCTAGCTACGCGGCGTCCCCGACGGGTAACGTGAAATAAAACGTCGCGCCTTGATCCGTATTGTTTTCCGCCCATAGCCGCCCGCCATGCATCTCGATAATCGTACGGCTGATCGACAATCCGAGGCCAAGGCCTTCGGGCTTCGAGGTAACAAACGGGTTGAAGATTAGCGCGAGCCGGTCGCTGGGCAGACCGGCCCCGTGGTCGCGAACCGCGACGCGCAATGCTCGGGGGCCCTGTAGTGTGATGAACACGGCCACCATGCGATCGCTAGCCGCACGACCGTCCATCGCGTCGAACGCATTGAGCAAGAGATTGAGCATGACCTGCTGCAACTGCACCTTGTCGCCGTACACCGTGGCCGGATTGGCATTGTAGTGGACTGACATGCGCATACCGCGCGCGATCGCGTCATTTTGCAACAGCTGCACCGCGTCGCGGATCAC
>NZ_JAQQEU010000279.1:0-550 GCF_046026895.1 Paraburkholderia sediminicola | reverse complement strand
GCCACTGCTTGCCCAGAACCCTGTCTCGGGCAATCTGTTCGTGTTCGTCGGGCGCGACCGCTCGAAAGTCAAATGCCTATACTGGGATCGCACCGGTTTCGCGCTCTGGTACAAGCGCCTTGAACGGGGCCGCTTTCCATCACCGTTGGCGCTCGCGCAACGCGGCTTCACGCTCGCCGAACTCAACGCCTGGCTCGAAGGCATTGAGATCCCGGCACGCGAGCCGCATCACGCCGTCGCGGTGACGCGCGTGAGCTGAACTCGCTGTCGCCTGCGCAGATACAACGCTCCCCGATCTTGTAAACGTAGCGCGAGTTGGGCATCATGATAGCCATGCCGCCCACCGCTATCACTGTCGCGGAATTGCCGGTCGAGCCCGACGCGCTGCAAGCCTTCGCGCTCGAACAGAACCGGCTGGCATGCGTGCTGTGGGAGCAGCTGGAAGCGCTGCAGCAACAGATTGCCCAGGCGAACCGCGCGCGCTTCGGCGTCAGTTCCGAGCGGCTGGCGGGTCAGGCGGAACTGTTCGACGCCGCCACGGAGTTGCCCA
>NZ_JAQQEU010000278.1:0-551 GCF_046026895.1 Paraburkholderia sediminicola | reverse complement strand
CGGGCAACTCTGTCGCGGCGTCGAACAGTTCCGCCTGACCCGCCAGCCGCTCGGAACTGACGCCGAAGCGCGCACGGTTCGCCTGGGCAATCTGGTGCTGCAGCGCTTCCAGTTGCTCCCACAGCACGCATGCCAGCCGGTTCTGTTCGAGCGCGAAGGCTTGCAGCGCGTCGGGCTCGACCGGCAATTCCGCGACAGTGATGGCGGTGGGCGGCATGGCTATCATGATGCCCAACTCGCGCTACGTTTACAAGATCGGGGGAGCGTTGTATCTGCGCAGGCGACAGCGAGTTCAGCTCACGCGCGTCACCGCGACGGCGCGATGTGGCTCGCGTGCCGGGATCTCAATACCTTCGAGCCAGGCGTTGAGTTCGGCGAGCGTGAAGCCGCGTTGCGCGAGCGCTAACGGTGATGGAAAGCGTCCCCGTTCAAGGCGCTTGTACCAGAGCGCGAAGCCGGTGCGATCCCAGTAAAGGCATTTGACTTTCGAGCGGTCGCGCCCGACGAACACGAACAGATTGCCGGAGACAGGGTTCTGGGCAAGCAGTGGT
>NZ_JAQQEU010000277.1:0-556 GCF_046026895.1 Paraburkholderia sediminicola | reverse complement strand
TTTGTGACGTTGCGCGGCGAGCCTTATCTTTTGTGGCGCGCCGTCGATCAGCACGGGGCTGAACTTGATATCCCGCTATAGAAGCGCCGTGACAAGGCTGCAGCGAAGCGGTTTTTCAAGCGCGTGCTTTGCCTCATGTGCTGAAGCACCGCGCAAGATCGTAACCGACCAGCTGCGCAGCTATCCGGCGGCGAAAGCCGAGATTCCCGAACTGGCTCACGTCAGGCATGTCTTCGTCAAAGACAGCGCGCGGGTCAATAACCGGCCGAAAACAGTCATCAGCCGACGCACGAACGCGAGCGACGCATCCCCCAAGGGGACTTCCTTCGGGGCGTGCGTGGCTTCCGCGATCCCGAACGCACGCAGGTCTTCTTATCGAGCTTCGGTCCGATCCGTCAGCACTTCGCGCTCAAGCGGCACCTGCTACGCGCCGCACTCTATCGCAAACAGCTCGCCGCACGCTTCGCCGACTGGCATCGTTTCACTGAGGCCACCCAGGTTCCGTCCGTTTTCTGAGCAAGCGTGCGTCCTCTCCGCTATTGCGTCTCAAACAATT
>NZ_JAQQEU010000276.1:0-581 GCF_046026895.1 Paraburkholderia sediminicola | reverse complement strand
AAACGACCATACTTCAGAAACGCGGTAAGTCATCCCGGCGAGACCGTCGTAAGTGAACCTTATGTGACCTCGGGGTCGATGAATCTGTGCGTGACGCTCGCTGTCTGTGTCGAAACCGACGGAGCAAAGTACGTCATTTGTGGCGATGTACTCTTTCAGGAGTTGGGACGACATTGATGCGCGTCCAATCCCAAGAGCTTGACCCTAGCCTCATATGGCGTCTCATCTCGCCAGTTGTAGTTGGTTTCCTTCGCAAGGCGACCGGCAAATAGGGCTTCCGGCTGCAACCGGAACAGGCGCGGTAGTTAGTCCGCGACCTGAGCGCGGCGGTGCTCGCTTCGGACGTGAAACAGAAGGCCGAGGCTGACGACGCCAGGTGACCGCCAAGTTTAGGGAGCGAGTAAGCGTGTCCCGGCTTGCACGCGCTCATCCGACAACAATCGGCAAAAGGCGGACTCTCGTCATCGGGCGCCAGATCCGCGACAGTCGCTAAATGAACGAACGCCTGGTCTGTCCACTGCAGGAAGCGGCGGATGCTGTCAGGAGGCTTGAGCCGCTTATTACCGCGAGTCTTCTTAGGC
>NZ_JAQQEU010000275.1:0-607 GCF_046026895.1 Paraburkholderia sediminicola | reverse complement strand
GGTTTTGTCGCAGTAAGGCTCGCGGAGGAAAGTTGATCGATATGCAAAGTACTGCTTATGTTGCCAGTTCGTAGAATTGATCAGCGGCGGACGGATGGGTTCCGCGAGCACATTTCATCTGTCCTTTGGCGATCATGTGCATAATCTCAATGCCGGCGAGAAGGATCCGGGCACAGCGAAACGTTTTGAATCCCAGCATGGGTCGGGTGCGTCGCTTGATCGCGCGATGGTCCTGCTCGACAAGATTGTTGAGATATTTGGACTGGCGGATCTTGATGGGCGTTTCACGATAATCATTGATGGCTTCGAGTGCAGCGAGATTGGCGCCGCTTTTGTCGATGGTCACGGTCTCGGGCACGCCATTCTGGGCGATCGATTTCTCAAAGTAACGCCGGGCTGCAGTCTTGTCCCGATGGGCGCGCAGTAGAAAGTCAATGGTGTTGCCGTCCTTGTCGACGGCCCGGTAAAGATACCGCCATTCGCCCTTGACGCGAATGTACGTCTCGTCCATTCGCCAGCTCGTTCCGACTGGCCGCTTGCGGCGGCGGAACGCCTTCTCCAGCACCGGCAACAGCTTGAGCGCCCAGCGATGCACGGTCGAATGATC
>NZ_JAQQEU010000274.1:0-612 GCF_046026895.1 Paraburkholderia sediminicola | reverse complement strand
CGACCAATTGGCGCCGGCCCTCCTGGTTAGCATTGGGAACCGCGATTGCCTGCGTATCGGATGATCTTGCGACTCTACCAGCGAGCCGATTTGTGTTCCGTTTTGATCCAGCAAAAACATGCGAAGCGATCGGCGCGTGTTCTTCTTTAATTTTGGGGCATGAGATTCTAGATTCCCTCAGTCTTTCCTGACAGCTCTGAGCGCCCATGGATGACCCTTGCCTGTCGACGGGCCGTGTCATTGAGAATATGGTGGCGCCGATGGTGGGTCATCTTCCCCCTCGGGACTTCTTGCGGGTATCTGATTATCAGAATCTCGAGCGTTCCATGGCTCCATGACATGGCAGTCACGCAGATTCCGCTTCACGATAATTTGCTGCCAGAGCAACAGCAAGTTCGGGCAGATGGTCGTCGGCCTTCGCGTGATTCAGATGAGGCGGCTTCACCTCTGCAGTCAGACCTTCCTCGACTGCCCGACCGACCTGAGCCAGCAAATCCGCAATCAGCGTCTGCCGCCTGCGAAATGCAGCACGCCGGTTTGACGGAACCTCGCTGATGTCGCGGTGATACGGGCGAAGCGGCAGCACGAACCGCCCATCGACTTCAACGCCAC
>NZ_JAQQEU010000273.1:0-632 GCF_046026895.1 Paraburkholderia sediminicola | reverse complement strand
AGATCGCGCAGCAATTGCACCTGGCGCGTGGACGTGTCGCCGTTGCGAATCCGGCCGATCACTTCGACGCCGCGCGTCGAGCCGATCCGGCACGGTGTGCACTTGCCGCACGATTCGATCGCGCAGAAGTGCATCGCGTACTGCGCGAGTTCGGCAAGATTCGACGTGTCGTCATGCACGACCAGACCGCCGTGGCCGACCACTGCGCCGACGGCCGCATACGCCTCGTAGTCCATCGGAATGTCCCACTGGCTTTGCGGCAGATAGGTGCCGAGCGGGCCGCCCACCTGCACCGCGCGCGCCGCCCGGCCGCTCGCCGTGCCGCCGCCGTAGTCGTACAGCAATTCGCGCAGCGTCACGCCGAACGCGAGTTCGACGAGGCCGCCTTGCTTGACGTTGCCGGCCAGCTGGAACGGCAGCGTGCCGCGCGAGCGGCCCATGCCGTAGTCCTGATAGAACGCCGCGCCGCGCGCGAAGATGACCGGCACGGTGGCGAGCGTGATCACGTTGTTGATCACCGTCGGCTGGCCGAACAGGCCCGCGAGCGCCGGCACCGGCGGTTTCGCGCGCACGATGCCGCGCTTGCCTTCGAGCGATTCGAGCAGCGCCGTTTCCTCGCCGCACACGTACGA
>NZ_JAQQEU010000272.1:0-648 GCF_046026895.1 Paraburkholderia sediminicola | reverse complement strand
GCGGCGCATGAACTCGCTGGCTTCGAGCGTCATGGCTTTATAGCGGGTACGGCCCTTCTCCCGGTAGTCTTTCCAGCGGAAGCTCACGCATCGCCCATCGAAGGCAAGTAGGCGCTGGTTGGAGATTGCGACGCGATGTGTATAGCGTGAGAGATAGGCGAGCACGGCTTCGGGACCCGCGAACGGACGCTTGGCATACACAAACCATTCGGAGGCGCGCAGCGGCGCGAGCCACTGTGCAAAGGCCGCCCGGTCAGCGAGCTGCGCATACTCGCCGAAGAACTGGAGTCGCCCGCGCTGATGAGCATCAGTGAGCGCTTCGAGGAAGCGCCTGCGAAACAGACGCGAGAGCAAGCGCACGGGAAGGAAGAAGCCACGCCGACAGGCGGTCCAGCGCACGCCATCTGCTGACAAGCCACCACCTGGGACAATGCCGTGCACATGTGGATGATGCGTGAGCGCTGAGCCCCAGGTGTGCAGCACGAGCGTGGCGCCAATGTCGGCACCCAGGTGCCTGGGGTCCGCCGCGATGGTACGCAGCGTCTCGGCGGCGATGTCGAACAGCAGCCCGTAGATGACGCGCTTGTTGTACCAGGCGATCGCACTGATCGGCGCGGGAAGCGTAAAGACGACGTGGTAATACTCGAC
>NZ_JAQQEU010000271.1:0-651 GCF_046026895.1 Paraburkholderia sediminicola | reverse complement strand
GACGGCAAGTTGAAGAAATCCCGACATGAATAGGACTACTTATGCCGCCAACGAATAGAACTGTTCGGCGAAAGTTTCTCGGGCGCCGTTGCCTTCCATCTGCCCCTTGGCGATCATGTGAGCCACCTCGATTCCACCAAGCAGGATGCGTGCACACCGGAAATTCTTGAACCCGAGCATGGGGCGGGTACGCCGCTTGATCGCGTGGTGGTCCTGTTCGATTATATTGTTCAAGTACTTCGTCTGCCGGATCTTGATGGGCGTTTGGCGCTCGGCGTTGATGGCTTCCAGCGCAGCCATATTGGCGCCGCTTTTGTCGATCGTCACCGTCTCGGGTTCGCCATTCTGGGCGATCGATTTTTCGAAATAGCGCCGTGCCGCCGTCTTATCCCGATGGGCCCGCAGCAGAAAGTCGATGGTGTTGCCGGCCTTGTCGACGGCGCGATACAGGTATTTCCATTCGCCCGTGACCTTAATGTAGGTCTCATCGACGCGCCAGCTCTTGCCGACGGGGCGTTTGTGGCGGCGAAACGCTTTCTCCAGCACCGGCAGCAGCTTGAGGGCCCAGCGATGCACGGTTGAATGATTCACCGAGATGCCTCGTTCCGCCATCATTTCTTCCAGGTTTCGCAGGCTTAGCGCATAAGACAC
>NZ_JAQQEU010000270.1:0-664 GCF_046026895.1 Paraburkholderia sediminicola | reverse complement strand
TATCCGTAAATTATGTTGACGTCCAGCGGCACCTTGCGAAAGGCGATGATGGCAGCGGCAAGATGGTTTAGGGCGACGAAACTGCGCTCGAGCTTTTCGTATCGGACGAGCAGTTTGCGAAAGCGGTTGAACCAGCTATGACAGACTTCAACCACCCAGCGCCTGGCCTTTTTATTCGGATCGCGCCGCTTGAGGTCGGCCTCCTTCCGGCGATCAACGACATGAGCAATGTAGTCGTGCTCGTCGATGATGCGAAGACACTCGGCGCTTCGGTAGCCCGCATCGGCGCACAGGTGCTTGCTGCGTCGATGCGCAGGATTCGGGCGCTTGACCATGATGGCACTGAGCACCTCATCGAGTCGCTTCCCGTCATTGACGTTGGCCCCGGTGACGATGAGCGACAACGGGACGCCACGACCGTCGACCAGAAGATGGCGTTTGCTTCCATTTTTTTCCCCGATCCGTCGGGTTCGGGCCGACAGCTTCTTGTGCCAGGGGAGCCTTCATCATCGCCCCGTCGACGCTTTGCCAGCGCCAGGCGATGCCCTCCATCTCGTCGTATTCGGACAATCCCGCCGCCCAGAGTGCCTCGAAGAAGCCCGCTGCCTCCCATTCGAGAAAGCGTTTGTGGATGGCGCTGGCACTACCGAAACGCTCTTTGGGC
>NZ_JAQQEU010000269.1:0-676 GCF_046026895.1 Paraburkholderia sediminicola | reverse complement strand
GCGTGTAGAGGACTATGCCAAACGCGTGAAGACACGGATTGCGGAGATAGAAAGCGGCAGCGAAGCGCAAAGAAACGTCAGTTTTCTGAACGCTCGCCCGTTCTCGACACCCCTGGGTTATTTCAGCGGCGGCTTGATGGCTGCCGGCTACGATCCTCACGAAAAAATCACAGTAGCGTTTCCTCACTTCGTCCACCCTCCGGGGGGATTCAAACATCAGGATCGGGTTGATGAACGCACCTACGAGGCATGGGAAATCGCCGCAGGGGTTCTCGAACATGACAGGCCAGAAAAGGGCGGCACACTCACTTCCTCAGACACAAAAATCGCCGCAGCAGACCAGGCCAGGGTCAAGGAGCTGGAATCCCTTGGCACCAGGCTGCAGGATCACTGGGAGCAGGATGTCTCTGAACCAATGCGGGACTCTTCGGGAGCGCTGGCGATACGCTCCGGGAAAGCGGATGCGTATAGTGTCCGGGCAACGCTGCAAAGCTTGCGGGCTGACAAGGCTGTTTTCGGTCACTTAAGCCCGCAAGGCCAGCAGGCCATAAGCCGGACGCTGGACAAAAATGGGCAAGTCATTATTCCCAACTTATACGGCTATCCACTGGCAAGGCATGCATTTATTCCTTACAAGCCATATGACGGCAATTACGAGAATCGTCCCAATCAGGGC
>NZ_JAQQEU010000268.1:0-682 GCF_046026895.1 Paraburkholderia sediminicola | reverse complement strand
GACTGGCCTGCATGCGTACTTTGGCGTCGCGCGCGGCCTCGTCCTCGGGCGCGTCAACGATCAAAACTGCGGATTCGCCACCGCCGGTGCGTGAAACATGGGCCGCCCTTACGGCTGCAGCACAACCTTGATGCAGCAATCCTCCTTGTCGCGGAACGTCTTGTACATCGCGGGGCCTTGGTGGAGCGGAAACCGCGCAGGCGAACCCGTTCCGCCTAAAGTACACGGTGCCACGCACGCACTGGTGTGCGTTCCACATCTCCTGATTGGGATCGCTTGACGACATCAGCGAAGGTCGGTCGGACGTGCTGCTTGACGCTTTCCATGCGGCATTGTTTCTGAATGCCGTTGCAGCGCATCGGCGTCAGATATCGGGTTGCTGGCTTTCGCACGCGTGTAGGTGCGACGGAGGCAGATGCCGGCTAACCAGCCGTAGCCTGAAGCAATGCGAACGTCCGACTGCGCGTTGACCTCTAGCGTGATCCGCTTCCCGTGTCCTGCAACGACGAAACTCCAACCGGCGCCGGCCCGAACCGTGGCTCGGCGTAAGGTTCGATGCGCGCTGCCGATACCGGCTTGCCAATGAAATATCCCTGCACGGCATCGCAACCGAGTTCTTTGACGAGGACGACTTGCGTTTCGGTCTCGATGCCTTGCGCGACCGTTCTCATGCCCAGCGTGC
>NZ_JAQQEU010000267.1:0-685 GCF_046026895.1 Paraburkholderia sediminicola | reverse complement strand
GACCAGACCGATCACGAGCGTGATCATGGCGGTGGAAAGCAGCGCGTGCAGCAGTTCTTCGTCGAAGTGGTCGAGCTCACGGGTGTTCTGGCATTGCAATGCGATGCGGCTACCGGCTCGCCACTCCCGCGATCGAAAGCTTCTACGAACTCGTGACGCGCTGCCTGCGCTACCGGATCATCGCTACCCGGAAACGCTCACCGTCGGTGCGCTCGAAAACAGCGGCGAGATCCGGCCGTCCGACCTGCCGCGCGAACTTCGCCAGCCGCCGCCGAAGCCCGCCGAGCAGGCCGCGCGCCGACTGCCCCGCCCCGATTCGATCCGGCACATAGCGCTCCGCGGCTTTGCGAACCGGCATGCCGACGTACTTGGCGCGCAGCATAGCGAGTTCGTCGGCATCGGGAAAATCGACGAGGCGAGGTTCAGACGAAGGTGTCGAGGTGAGGCGCATTTTCATGACATGGAGTTTGGTCCCCTCACGCGGGTATTAAGATAAGAATGCTTATCTTAATAGCCTTGTCGGAGGTGCTTTCGAAATCAGAAACTGTGCCGCGCGGGGAGCATATCGCTCGCCTCCTTGAGCCCCTGTCTGGTCGGGCGAACGGCTCTATCGAGAGAACCAAACGCCCGTTGTCGACCCACTTCCGCCCTTCAACGCAGCGCGGCCGCAAGGGCCGTTATCAAG
>NZ_JAQQEU010000266.1:0-696 GCF_046026895.1 Paraburkholderia sediminicola | reverse complement strand
CGCTGTAAAGGATCGCGTCGTTCAGGCGGCCCTGAAGCTGGTAATCGAGCCGATCTTTGAGCATGAGTTCGAGCCGGGAAGCTACGGCTTTCGCCCGGGCTTGGGTTGCAAGGATGCGCTGCGCGAAGTGGACCGGCATGTGAAAGCGGGCTACTGCTGGGTGGTCGATGCCGACCTGCAAAGCTATTTTGACTCGATTCCACACTCACCTCTTCTTGCGAGAGTGGCAGGGCGAATCTCGGACGGCCGGGTTCTGGAACTCATCCAGTACTTTCTCAAGCAAGACATCATGGAAGACATGACGCGTTGGACGCCGACTTCCGGCAGTCCGCAAGGGGCGGTTGTCAGCCCCTTGTTGGCAAATCTGTACCTGCACGAGCTTGACGTGGAAATGCGACAGGCAGGGCTGGTCATGGTGCGCTACGCGGATGACGCCGTGGTGTTATGCCGTACACGTGAGGAAGCGGAAGCTGCGCTCACTCGCATGCGGGCCTGGGTGGATGCGAACGGCCTGACACTGCACCCTGACAAAACCCACGTTGGTGATTGCCGGCTGGAGGGTCATGGGTTCAAGTTTCTGGGTTACCGGTTCGAGGAGGGTCAACGTTGGGTGCGCAAGAAGAGTCTCATGGGACTTCGGGATAAGATCCGGACCCTGACCAGGCGTAACCGGGGTGACTCGATCGAGGACATCAT
>NZ_JAQQEU010000265.1:0-710 GCF_046026895.1 Paraburkholderia sediminicola | reverse complement strand
TGACGAGGATCGGCCCGTACCGTGAGCATGCGACGCACGTGGGTGTGTGGAATCGAGTAATCGTTCTGGTCAAAGCGAACATATGGAGTCTTGCCAACCGAGACCGCCAGTTGCAGTTCGCACGGATAGGGATTCTCGGGCAAACCCAGCAGACTTGGCCGTTCGCGTTCGAAGGCTTCGCGCACGGTGATCGTGGGCTCCTCGCGACAAGGGCGATTCGCGGCGGGGCCAGCGCACCAGAGCGCCGCCTGAGCATTCAGATCGTCGAGGTCGATGAACTTACGCGCAGCAAAGAAGTTCTCGCGTACGTATCGGATTGCACGTTCGACGCGCCCCTTCTCGTGAATATGGGCTCGAGCCCATATCAACGAGAAGGGGCGCGTCGAACGTGCCATCAGGTTTGTACGCGACGCGTTCTTTGCCGCGCGCAAATTCACTGACCTTGATGATCTGAACGCCCAGGCCGCACTCTGGTGCGCGGGGCCAGCAGCCGATCGCCCCTGCCGCGAGGAGCCCACGATCACCGTGCGTGAGGCCTTCGCCCGCGAGCAACCCAGCCTGCTCGCGTTGCCGGAGAATCCGTACCCGTGTGAACTGCAACTGGCCGTGACGGTCGGCAAACAGCCGTATGTCCGGTTCGATCTGAACGACTACTCAATCCCGCATGCCCACGTGCGCCGCACGCTCACGGTACGCGCCGACCCCGGGCG
>NZ_JAQQEU010000264.1:0-723 GCF_046026895.1 Paraburkholderia sediminicola | reverse complement strand
AATGCCTCGATGACTTCGTTGCTGAGGACAATCCGGTCAGGATTATCGAGGCGTTCGTTGAAGAGCTTGACTTTGCATCACTGGGCTTCGATGGAGCAATGCCGTCAACTACAGGTCGCCCGTCCTATCATCCGGCAGTGCTGCTGAAAATCTATATCTACGGCTACCTGAACCGGGTTCAGTCGAGCCGTCGCCTGGAGCGGGAGTGTCAACGCAACGTTGAACTGATGTGGCTCACGGGACGTCTGGCGCCGGACTTCAAGACGATAGCCGATCCGTCGTGATAACGGCACCGGCATCCGCAACGTGTGTCGCCGCTTCGTGATGCGGTGCCGTGAGCTGAAGCTGTTCTCGCAAGCGCTTGTTGCCATCGACGGCAGCAAGTTCAAGGCCGTCAACACTCGCGATCGCAACTTCACAGAAGGTAAGGTTGATAAGCGCCAGAAGCAGATCGAGGAGAGCATCCAGCGGTATCTGAACGCGCTGGAGACTGGCGATCGTACGCAACCCGCCGAGCTGGAAGCAAAGACAACCCGCCTGCAGGACAAGATCGCACGCTTGCCCGAGCAGATGCGAAATCTCGATCAGATCAAGGAGCAGCTCAAGACGCAGCCTGACGGCCAACTCTCGATGACCGATCCAGACGCACGTTCCATGGCGACGAGCGGACGAGGATCAGGTATGGTCGGCTACAACGTACAGGTGGCAGTTGACGCGAAACAC
>NZ_JAQQEU010000263.1:0-732 GCF_046026895.1 Paraburkholderia sediminicola | reverse complement strand
GCTGGACAGTAAGGTCGTAAAGTAGCGACGCAGGTCAACCGTGGCACCCTTGACGATTTCGTCGGGGCGTCTACATGGCATTTCCAAAGTTGACCATGCGTAAAATTCGAGAAGCGCTGCGCCTACATTTCGAATGCGGCTTTAATCATCGGGAAGTCGGCCGGGCGTTGGGCACGTCGCCCACAACCGTTGGGCAATATGTCCGCCGTCTGGAACGGGCAGGCTTAAGCTACCCGCTGCCGCTAACGCTCAGCGATGATGAACTCGAGGCACGCCTGTTTCCGCCGCCGCCGCGTGTGGAAGGAGAACGTCCCGCACCGCACTGGCCGACCGTGAGGCGGGAGCTTGCCCGCAAAGGCGTGACGCTCGACCTGCTCTGGAACGAGTACAAGGCCGAGCACCCCGACGGTTACGCGTACACCTGGTTTTGCACACGATACAGCGAATGGGCGAATGCGCTTCCGCTAACCTTGCGGCAAACACACGCTCCGGGCGAGAAGTTGTTCGTCGACTACTCAGGCGACAAGGTTGCGATCATCAATGCGGATACGGGCGAAATCCGGGAGGCTGAGTTGTTCGTGGCCGTGCTGGGAGCCTCGAACTATACGTATGCGGAAGCGACCTGGACTCAGCAGAGTTCTGACTGGATTGGCTCTCACATTCGAACATTCGAATTTATGGGCGGTTGTCCTGAGATCGTCACGCCCGACAACCTTAAATCGGGTGTGCACA
>NZ_JAQQEU010000262.1:0-749 GCF_046026895.1 Paraburkholderia sediminicola | reverse complement strand
CCAAGACCGAAAAACGGTCGACGACCTTGCAATAGTGGCTGTCGACATGGATGTTCTGGAGCTTGCCAAGAGCGCTTTTGGGTGATAATCGTCTCCGCGCTACCCGTGGCTGTCGACCCACGCTCGACACCACGAGAGGCCTGTCGATTCTGCTTCTTCATCAGTATCGAAACCACCAAGGACGCCAGACGCCTCAACGACCTTATTGTCTCGCATGACTGTGCCGCTTCAGCAGGAAGTCAACCGACGAATCCATCGACTGCAGGAAATCGTCGAGGATGGAGTGAAGATTCGTGTGCCGCGGCCGCAGTTGCAAGAGCCTGACAAGACAGGCTGCAACTGGAACATGACCCACTTCGGCAACGCGGTCGGCTTCGAGCGCGACATCGAGGGCGTGCTCAAGGTCGTGCGTGCGGAATACAACCTAAATACCGAAGTCAAAGACACAGGCAACCCGTTTGGGGACTAACCATGAAAGACGTCGATTCCTCGTTCGTTTTTGATGGCGTGGGCTCTAGTGGTGCGCTTACTAGCAGTCGCAACTCTGGCTGGTTGCTCGACTTATGCTGTTCCCGGATATTCAGTTTCGGCTGACAACGTGGTTGCCCTCAAGTCGATTGCTCCTCGCAGTGCGCGCGGAGTGCCCTGTTGTGTCGCCCAGTTCACCTCGGGTGGCCAGATTACATTAAGGCCCGTGCTCCCTAGGCACAAAAGCAAAAAAGCCCCTCAGACTTCCGTCGCGAGGGGCC
>NZ_JAQQEU010000261.1:0-773 GCF_046026895.1 Paraburkholderia sediminicola | reverse complement strand
TAATCCGGATGCTCACTCAAGGCGATGTGCAGGCCGTTGTCTATGATGCGCCTACCCTCCAGTACTGGGCCGCGAAGCGGGGCAATGGCATATTACTGGTCGTCGGCCCGATATTCCGGCCGGAAAAGTATGGCGTCGCCCTGGCTGAGGGCAGCACGTTGCGCAAGCCGATCAACGAAGCGCTGCTCTCCATGTATGCGGATGGAACCTACGAAAAAATCTACGGAAAGTGGTTCACGCAGGGGAGGTAGATGACTCGGCAAGAACATGGAGAATCGTCGATTCGCGGGTTGCAAGCTATTGCGTCGAGAATCGACGTCGTTCTAACGTAGCCGTTCCGAGTTGCCCATACCGACGTCCATGAACACTTCCTCGCGGAATTCGACTCAAGGCCCGCCAACTGTCTGACACACACGCGCGTTTAGCGTACTTTTCTCGATCTCCAGATGGCTTGTGTCGGTGATCGGTTTCGACACGTCGAAGAGCTGCAAATCATCGAGAAAGACATTGGCGCTAGCTGTCAGCGCCGCCGGCGACCTGCCTTGCCGTCGCGCATGTCGCAATTGCCACCTGATCAATGCTTTCAAGGCTGTACGGGCCGCCCGTCACCGGCCTTCGCATAGACGAACAAAGCTCTGGGTTCCTCGTCCGTCGGTAGCCGCATGTCCCGCTTCGCGCAGTGGTACAGCGTGTCATGCTAGTCGTAGCGGACCACCCGGGCTCTATCGAAAGGATCGGGAGCACTGTTCCTCGGGATCCTTTTCTTCCACGGA
>NZ_JAQQEU010000260.1:0-775 GCF_046026895.1 Paraburkholderia sediminicola | reverse complement strand
CAACGGCGACTGCGAACTGCAGGACATGGCGGGCGTGACGGGCCTGCGTGAAGTGCGCTACGGCTTCGATGGCGCGAACCACCTGAAGGACAAGAAGGACGAGTCGAACCCGTACTTCACCTACGACCCGTCGAAGTGCATCGTCTGCAATCGCTGCGTGCGCGCGTGCGAGGAAACCCAAGGGACGTTCGCGTTGACCATCGCGGCGCGCGGCTTCGAATCGCGTGTGGCGGCCAGCGAGAACCAGCCGTTCATGGACTCGGAGTGCGTGTCGTGCGGCGCGTGCGTCGCCGCATGCCCGACCGCGACGCTGCAGGAAAAGTCCGTGATCATGCTCGGCCAGCCGGAGCATTCGGCCATCACGACCTGCGCGTATTGCGGCGTCGGCTGCTCGTTCAAGGCGGAGATGAAGGGCAACCAGGTGGTGCGGATGGTGCCGCACAAGAACGGTCAGGCCAACGAAGGTCACGCGTGCGTGAAAGGCCGCTTCGCATGGGGCTATGCGACGCATAAGGACCGCATCACGAAGCCGATGATCCGCGCGAAGATCACCGACCCGTGGCGCGAAGTCAGTTGGGAAGAAGCGATCGCTTACGCCGCGTCGGAGTTCCGCCGCATTCAGGCGAAGCATGGGCGCGATTCGATCGGCGGCATCACGTCGTCGCGCTGCACGAACGAAGAAACTTATCTGGTGCAGAAGCTCGTGCGCGCCGCGTTCGGCAACAACAACGTCGATACCTGCGCGCGCGTGTGCCACTCGCCGACCGGCTACGGA
>NZ_JAQQEU010000259.1:0-775 GCF_046026895.1 Paraburkholderia sediminicola | reverse complement strand
CCCATAGCCGGTCGGCGAGTGGCACACGCGCGCGCAGGTATCGACGTTGTTGTTGCCGAACGCGGCGCGCACGAGCTTCTGCACCAGATAGGTTTCTTCGTTCGTGCAGCGCGACGACGTGATGCCGCCGATCGAATCGCGTCCATGCTTCGCCTGAATGCGGCGGAACTCCGACGCCGCGTAAGCGATCGCTTCTTCCCAGCTGACTTCGCGCCACGGATCGGTGATCTTCGCGCGGATCATCGGTTTCGTGATGCGGTCCTTATGCGTCGCGTAGCCCCACGCGAAGCGGCCCTTCACGCACGCGTGACCTTCGTTGGCCTGACCGTTCTTGTACGGCACCATCCGCACCACCTGGTTGCCCTTCATCTCCGCCTTGAACGAGCAGCCGACGCCGCAATACGCACAGGTGGTGATGGCCGAATGCTCGGGCTGGCCGAGCATGATCACGGACTTCTCCTGCAGCGTCGCGGTCGGGCACGCGGCGACGCATGCACCGCACGACACGCACTCCGAGTCCATGAAAGGCTGGTTCTCGCTGGCCGCCACACGCGATTCGAACCCGCGCGCGGCGATCGTCAGCGCGAACGTCCCCTGGGTTTCCTCGCACGCGCGCACGCAGCGATTGCAGACGATGCACTTCGACGGGTCGTAGGTGAAGTACGGGTTCGACTCGTCTTTCTTGTCCTTCAGGTGGTTCGCGCCGTCGAAGCCGTAGCGCACTTCGCGCAGGCCGGTCACGCCCGCCATGTCCTGCAGTTCGCAGTCGCCGTTC
>NZ_JAQQEU010000258.1:0-780 GCF_046026895.1 Paraburkholderia sediminicola | reverse complement strand
TCCTCGCGCGATTCCCTGGATAGCAATTTTAGGCATCTTTCCGATTACGCCGATCGGATTCAACAAGCATTGGCGCGCAAAGAGCCGTAAGGGTCAGACGCACCGTAGGCACTGGCGCTGTACCTCGCCCATCGAACCGACAGGAGGACTGATGGTCACCGCGATAAGACCGCTCTTTGCAAAAAACATCAGCTCGATCGATAGCAATGAGGAGGACGCGATCTTTGTTTTGGACCCTGAGCTTGGCGGGCTGGGCAGGATCGATGTCCGCACGGGGCTCTTTCAGTGCCTGCTCAATTTCAAGCATTTCAATGAGTTCGAGAGAGCGGCGGCACTATGCATGCGGCCCGACGGTACGATCCACTATTGCCGTTCCAATTTACTCCATACAGTCAGTATAGAAAACGGCTCGGTACATGCCGCAACCGGTCCGATCACGATCGATGCTGCGCAGAGCATCGTCGGGTTGTGCTGGAAGGACGGCCGATATTACGTCGCCGACACGACGGGCAGCCTGCTCTTGTCGAGAACAACGAGCTGATACGGACGGTCCGCATTGGAAACGGCATCAACGACATGACGCTGCACGGCGATCGGCTCCTGATACTTCGCGGCGTCAGCCGTGCCGTCCATATCGTTGATCTTGATGGAACACATGTCGCGTCGGTTACGGTACCGCATGACGGCGCGGTGGGCATAGCCGCTGTCAAGACGTCCGATGCGAAAGAGCCGGGCGTCTATGTATATTACAACCAGTGCAATTGGGACGTGTTTGACGAT
>NZ_JAQQEU010000257.1:0-781 GCF_046026895.1 Paraburkholderia sediminicola | reverse complement strand
GCCTCGCGCGATTCCCTGGATAGCAATTTGAGGCATCTCTCCGAATACGCCGATCGGATTCAACAAGCATTGACGCGCAAAGAGCCGTAACGGTCAGACGCACCGTAGGCACTGGCGCTGTACCTCGCCCATCGAACCGACAGGAGGACTGATGGTCACCGCGATAGGTCCGCTCTTTGCAAAAAACATCAGCTCGATCGATAGCAATGAGGAGGACGCGATCTTTGTTGTGGATCCTGAGCTCGGCGGGCTGGGCAGGATCGATGTCCGCACGGGCCTCTTTCAGTGCCTGCTCAATTTCAAGCATTTCAATGAGTTCGAGAGAGCGGCGGCACTATGCATGCGGCCCGGCGGTACGATCCACTATTGCCGTTCCAATCTGATCCATACAGTCAGCATAGAAAACGGCTCGGTACATGCAGCAACGGATCCGATCACGATCGATGCTGCGCAGAGCATCGTCGGGTTGTGCTGGAAGGACGGCCGATACTACGTCGCCGACGTGACGGGCAGCCTGCTGGTGGTCGAGAACAACGAGCTGATACGGACGGTTCGCATTGGAAACGGCATCAACGACATGACGCTGCACGGCGATCGGCTCCTGATACTTCGCGGCGTCAGCCGTGCCGTCCATATCGTTGATCTTGACGGAACACATGTCGCGTCGGTTACGGTACCGCATGACGGCGCGGTGGGCATAGCCGCTGTCAAGACGTCCGATGCGAAAGAGCCGGGCGTTTATGTGTATTACAACCAGTGCAATTGGGACGTGTTTGACGAC
>NZ_JAQQEU010000256.1:0-804 GCF_046026895.1 Paraburkholderia sediminicola | reverse complement strand
GTCCTTGAAACGGATCGACATGCCGTGCATGCCGGCCACCGCCAGCACAAGGCTCAGACCGAGCCCGCTGCCGGGCGTGTGACGGCTTGACTCGCCGCGATAAAAGCGCCTTAGCACGGCCTGCTGTTCGGCGGGCGCGATGCCTGGCCCGTCGTCCGAAACGGCGATGCCCGCGCCGCTCTTGTCACGGAACACTTCGATCCGCACATGGCCGCCGTGCGGTGCGAACTTGATGGCGTTCTCCACCAGATTCGCCAGCGCCTCGAATAGCAGATTCGGATCGCCCTGGATCTCGAGCGGCCCCGATACCGTTCGCTGCAGTTCGAAGGCGATCTGCTTGTCTTCGGCAGTCGGATCGTAGAACTCGAACACGTCATCGGCGACGGCGGCGAGATCGACTGTTGTGAATCCCGCGCGGCGCACGCCGCTTTCGATCTCCGAAATGCGGAGCAGCGCGTTGAAGGTGCGCAGCAGCCCATTGGTCTCGACGATGGTTTCATCGATCGCCGCACGATACTCCGCTTCGGTTTTGGCGCGCCGCTGTGCCCGTTCCAGCGCGCCGAGCATCCGCGTGAGCGGCGTGCGCAGATCGTGCGCAATCGCGTCGCACATGCCCTTGACCTCGTTCATGAGCCGCTCGATTTCGTCGAGCATGCCGTTCACGACGCCGACGAGGCGATCCACGTCGTCGCGTTTCGAATGCACCGGCAAACGCCTGCTGAGATTGCCGGCGACGATTTCCTCGATCGAGGCGGTCACCGCGTCCAGCCGCCGCATGGCCGAAATGCCGATCAGGCTCGCCCC
>NZ_JAQQEU010000255.1:0-807 GCF_046026895.1 Paraburkholderia sediminicola | reverse complement strand
ACCGGCGGCCTGCGTGAGCGCACCGCTCACCGCCAGCTGGGAAGTCCCGCCGATGGCCGTGCTCGCGCCGGTCTGCGTCGTGTAGGCACCCGCCGTGAACACGCCATTCTGCGCCAGCGCCAATGTACCCGCCTGCACATCCACTGCACCGACCGAAGAGCCTGCGCCGGTGAGCGTCGCCGTTCCGGCGCCGGTATTCTGCAGCGTCCCGGAACCCAGGATCTGGTTGGCCAGCGTATCGCTCGTTGCAAACGCAAGGTTGAATGTCGCGTTATCGGTGACAACACCCGTGCCGACAGCCTGCCCGTTAGTGATGGCAAGCGTGCCGGCGTCGAGCGTCGTGCCGCCGGTATAGGTGTTCACGCCGCTCAGGGTCAGCGCGCCGGCGCCGATCTTGTCCAGAACCCCGGGGGCGGTACCGTCGCTGATGCTGCCGGTCCAGGTGGTGGTCAGGCCGGTGTTGACATTGAAGGTCGGATCGCCGCTGACAGTGACCGCGTTATTCACCGTATAGCTGCCGAGGAAGTCCAGGGTGGTGCCTGCGGCCATCGCCAGGATACCGGTACCCAGCGCGCTGGCGTTGCCCATCGTCAGCGTGCCTGCGTCGAGCGTCGTGCCGCCGCTGTAAGTATTGGCACCAGAGAGCGTCAGGGTCGCCGCGCCGGTCTTGTCCAACGCACCCGTACCGCTGATGACACCCGTGAATGTCGTGCTGGTTGCGCTGTCGTTCGCGGACAGCGTCGCTGAACCGAGCGTGATGCTGCCGGCGCCCGAGAGGTTGTTCGCAGTCTGCGCAAAGTCGTTCAG
>NZ_JAQQEU010000254.1:0-812 GCF_046026895.1 Paraburkholderia sediminicola | reverse complement strand
GACGGCACGGCGGTGAAGCTGGTCGGCGAAGAAACCTTCCGGCTGTGCAGCGAATATCTCGACGACGTGCTGCTCGTGAACACCGATGCGCTGTGCGCGGCGATCAAGGACGTGTTCCAGGACACCCGCAGCGTGCTCGAACCCGCGGGCTCGCTGGCGGTCGCCGGTGCCAAGCAGTATGCGGAGCGTGAAGGCATCGAGAACCAGACGCTGATCGCGATCACGTCGGGCGCGAACATGAACTTCGACCGCATGCGCTTCGTCGCCGAGCGCGCCGAAGTCGGCGAGGCGCGCGAAGCGGTGTTCGCGGTGACGATCCCCGAGGAGCGCGGCAGTTTCCGCCGCTTCTGCGAACTGGTCGGCACGCGCAGCGTCACCGAGTTCAACTACCGGATCGCGGACGCGAATTCGGCGCATATCTTCGTCGGCGTGCAGATCAGGAACCGCAGCGAGTCGGCGCAGATCGCGGGCGCGTTCGAAGCGCACGACTTCGCCACTGTCGACCTGACCTTCGACGAACTCTCGAAGCAGCATATCCGCTACATGGTCGGCGGGCGCTCGCCGCTCGCACATGACGAGCGGCTGTTCCGCTTCGAGTTTCCGGAGCGGCCGGGCGCGCTGATGAAGTTCCTGTCGTCGATGGCGCCGAACTGGAACATCAGCCTGTTCCACTATCGCAACCAGGGCGCGGACTACAGTTCGATCCTGGTGGGCATCCAGGTGCCCACGAGCGAGACCGGCGCGTTCGACCGCTTTCTCACGACGCTCGGCTATCCGTACTGGGAAGAGACGCAAAACCCGGTGTATCGCCT
>NZ_JAQQEU010000253.1:0-813 GCF_046026895.1 Paraburkholderia sediminicola | reverse complement strand
TCCCGCGCCCTTCGCGACGAACAGTTCGAAGCGATGCGCATGCGAGCCGAGCACGCTGTCGCCGAGCCAGCCGGCGGCGCGCGCGCGCGCGATGGCCGCCTCGAGCGTCGCGATCGAATGCGGGTACTCGCTGCGCACGTAGATGTAGCCGACCGTCGCGCCGGTCACGACGCCCGCGATCAGCATCCCTTCGATCAGCATGTACGGATCGCTTTCCATCACGAGGCGATCCGAGAAGGTGCCCGAGTCGCCCTCGTCCGCGTTGCAGACGATGTACTTCTGCGCCGCCTGCGCGCCGCGCACCGTGCGCCATTTGATGCCGGCGGGGAAGGCCGCGCCGCCACGGCCGCGCAGACCGGATTCGATCAAGGCTTCGCAGGCGGCGTTGCCGTCGATTTGCAGCGCGCGGCGCAAGCCTTCGAGGCCGCCGTGGGCGACGTAATCGTCGATGGAAAGTGGATCGGTGATGCCGATGCGCGCGAAGGTCAGGCGCTGCTGCTTCTTCAGATACGGAATCTCGTCGACCACGCCGACGCGCCGCGCATGCGCGCCGCCTTCGACGAAGCCGGCATCGAAGAGGGCTGCCACGTCGTGCGCTTCGACGTTCGCATAGCCGATGCGGCCTTCGGCAGTCGCGACTTCGACGAGCGGTTCGAGCCACAACAGGCCGCGCGTGCCGTTGCGCACCAGTTCGATTTCGACGCCGCGGCGCGCGGCTTCAGTTTGAATGGCCTGGGCCAGCGCGTCGGCGCCGAGCGCGAGCGCGGACGAATCGCAGGGAACGTAGATGCGCGTCATGCCGTCACCTCCACG
>NZ_JAQQEU010000252.1:0-813 GCF_046026895.1 Paraburkholderia sediminicola | reverse complement strand
TGTGGAGGTGACGGCATGACGCGCATCTACGTTCCCTGCGATTCGTCCGCGCTCGCGCTCGGCGCCGACGCGCTGGCCGAGGCCATTCAAGCTGAAGCCGCGCGCCGCGGCGTCGAGATCGAACTGGTTCGCAACGGCTCGCGCGGCCTGTTGTGGCTCGAACCGCTCGTCGAAGTCGCGACTGCCGAAGGTCGCGTCGGCTATGCGAACGTCGAAGCAGACGACGTGGCAGCCCTCTTCGATGCCGGCTTCGTCGAAGGCGGCGAGCATGCGCGGCGCGTCGGCGTGGTCGACGAGATTCCGTATCTGAAGAAACAGCAACGCCTGACCTTCGCGCGCATCGGCATCACCGATCCGCTCTCCATCGACGACTATCTCGCGCACGGCGGCCTCGAAGGCTTGCGCCGCGCGCTGCAAACCGACGGCGACGCCGCCTGCGAAACCTTGATCGAATCCGGTCTGCGCGGACGTGGCGGCGCGGCCTTCCCCGCCGGCATCAAATGGCGCACGGTGCGCGGCGCGCAGGCGGCGCAGAAGTACATCGTCTGCAACGCCGACGAGGGCGACTCGGGCACCTTCTCGGACCGCCTCGTGATGGAAAGCGATCCGTACATGCTGATCGAAGGGATGCTGATCGCGGGCGTCGTGACCGGCGCGACGGTCGGCTACATCTACGTGCGTAGCGAGTACCCGCACTCGATCGCGACGCTCGAAGCGGCCATCGCCCGCGCGCGCGCCGCCGGCTGGCTCGGCGACAACGTGCTCGGCTCGGCTGCGCACCGCTTCGAGCTGTTCGTCGCGAAGGGCGCGGGG
>NZ_JAQQEU010000251.1:0-815 GCF_046026895.1 Paraburkholderia sediminicola | reverse complement strand
GGAGCAACTGGGCCATCGATGAACCCGAGCTTCCAATTGTCCTCGATGAACCGAAGCACCGAGGTCTGGTGAGTGAGCGTGTGGTCGACGAAGTTCGATTTCGCCCAAGGTGAAATCACCAGTAGAGGCTGGCGTGGTCCGAGGCCGCAGCGCGCGGCGTCGGCACCGGGCTGCGGCGTGCCGCAATTGCCGGGGCCGAACAGGAAGTCGATGTTGGTCGCCGAGGGGGTCAAGAGCGGAGGCATGACGTGGTCGTACCAGCCATCGGAATCATCCCAAACGATGACGATCGCAGTGTCGTGCCAATAGCGAGACTGCTGGACTGCGTTGATTGTCTTTACGAGGAAGGCTTGTTCGGCGAGCGGATCGGAGCTTTGGGGATGGCCGTATTGATAGACCGGCGCCTTCACGTAACTGACCGCGGGCAATGAGTTGTGGGACAGCGCCGCGTCGAAATCCGAGATGTCGTACTGGTGGTTGGCCTGGTCGGTCTTGCCGATCATTTCCACCGAACTCGGCCGCAGATGGTGCGGATTGCGCGTGCTCGCATATTTCATGAAAGGGGTAACGCCGGTGCTGTAGTCGTTCTCGAGGACATGCACGTCCGGACCCGGATTAATGCTCGGGTTCTGCACGCTATAAGTGACGCCGTTGATCACCACCTGATGGGCGACATGCTGGGAGCCACAAACCGCAGGCGCATACATATTGCCGTTTGCATCGAACTTCGCGGGCGTGGTGGGCAGGAAGCCACCCTGGAAATAGCCCCAGGTCACGTTCTTCTCATTCAGGAGATCGCCGACATTCTTGCCGGT
>NZ_JAQQEU010000250.1:0-832 GCF_046026895.1 Paraburkholderia sediminicola | reverse complement strand
TCAAGTACCGGACATTGAGATACGGACCCAATCCGGTAAGTCGTCGGCCAAAGCTTCGGCTCGCACAGCTGCAAGTCTGCGTCTCCGAGAAAGTCGACGCTGGTCCCCGTGGCGCTTGACCTTCCAGCGACGGGAAGGTTGATGATGAATATGCGGGTCTTTGATGAGAACCGTGGTCGCCCGCCAACGATCAAGTTACCCACCTTGAGAGCATATTCAGATGAAAGCCAACCGTTTACTTATCGTCCTCTCCATCCACGTCGGAATCGTGTTGTCTGGCATGGCACTCGACGCGAGCGCGCAGCAATCAGGTGCCATGGCGAATGGACAGATGAGCATGCCCGCCGGAAAAATGGAGACGCCTCCACAAGCCGGCGGTCCGCTGCCTGCATCAACGCGGGCTTTCGAGAACAACGCAGCGAAGATGATGAAAAATATGAGTGCCCCCGGATACACAGGAGATACAGACGCGGACTTTGTGGCGCACATGATCCCGCATCACCAAGGAGCGGTGGACCAAGCCGAAGTCGAGCTCAAGTACGGCGAGGATCCGCAAATGAGGGCGCTGGCGAAGAACATCATCAAGGCGCAAAAGAAAGAAATTGCCTTTATGAAGCGGTGGCAAGCCGGGCACGACACAAACATGTGACGCGCGAGGCAGTATGGCGCGCCTGGCTGGGTCGCAAAGACTTGGAAGGCGTTGCCGAACGACTGCGTCTTGCAGCCACAAACGGTTTTTTGGGCCAATGACTTGACGGGCAGCACGCGTGCATGAATGACCGCTGGCCCCTGAAATCGCCGTTCACCACGCGCTGGTTCCAACGGCCGAGGT
>NZ_JAQQEU010000249.1:0-842 GCF_046026895.1 Paraburkholderia sediminicola | reverse complement strand
GGTTCAATCGCCGTGAGCGGTTACGTTGATACGCCGGCAATGGAAAACCATTCCTTTCTCCATCAAGGAGTACCGCACTTTCGACGAAAGCGCAGCCGCCGGAAACGGTGCTAAAGGGAGGAACACGATGTTGAAGGTTGAACCCAATACGACTTCGGACATCCTGTCAGAGAATGGCTCCCGCCATACGTCTATTGTCCCCCACTGCTTCAGGCCATCATCCGTCGCCGCATCGCCCGGTGATGGCGCGACCCAGGGTGCGCTCCACCGTCTGGCAACAGGAGGTCCAAAATGAAAGTAGAAGCCGCCATGTTTGTGCGACTGCGCCGTCTCGCTCCGGTTCTCGATGACATGCTCAGCGCAGGCGAGGTCGAGCATGCAGACCAGGCCGTAGACCTCGCTTCGCTTGCACAGCTCTGCTCACAGTTGTTCGACGCGTACCACGACCAGCACCCGGTCGAGATTGCCCAAGCGCGCGATGACGCCCTTGAGTCGCAGTAACACACGCTACCTGTGGGCTGGCTAGCGGCTCGATGCACGTGCTTAAAGTCGCTCGGCACGGCTTAGTGACCGTCGCTCCAATCTTGCCGACATCTAGCGGTACCCCATTAGTGCGGAAAGTAATTTACAAGCTCCTCGCGGACTATGTCGAAGTAGACGCCTGGCTGCTCACTCAAGCTTTAGCGCCACTTGCCAAAGCGTTGCGTTCGAACGTGCTCGCCAAAGGCGTAGAACGTAACTCTTCGCCGAACGTCTGACAGGTAGCCGAAATCACTTCGGCGAGATTATCCCCAAAGATGTCCTCCGACCGCATCTCAGGTACTTTGAGGATTGAAGTCTTC
>NZ_JAQQEU010000248.1:0-871 GCF_046026895.1 Paraburkholderia sediminicola | reverse complement strand
TGGTCGAAATCCAGGCGCAGAGTGACGGGATGGCGCTGGCCGCGCTGAAAGACCTCACCATCACCAGCACGGACGGCAGGATCATTCTCAACGCAGCGAAGGAAATCTGGATCGGCGCGGGCGGGTCGTATATCCAGATCAACGGCAGCGGCATCACCAACGGCTCGCCGGGGTCGATCCTGGAAAAAGGGGCGAGCTGGGATGTGCCAGGACCAGCCTCAATGGAGTTGCCTTTACCGCCACTGCCCACCGTTTATGAACACCGGTTCGATCGCCCTGTTTGGGTGGTGGACGATCGAGGATATTCGATTCCTGACCGGCCAGTTCGTGTCCATCTGAAAAGCGGTCAAACCCTGGATGGAAAGACAGATCACGAAGGCAAAGCCCAATTGGCTACCAGTGATGAAGCCGACATTCTGCGTGTTGAAGTACTTAAAAAACCTAGCGGGAAAAACACATGATCGAAAGAACAGCATTCGATAAGCAAGACATGACGCCAAGAAACAGTGACCCGTTTCTACCCTTCACACGGCCATACGTTGCGCCCGATACTGACAATGATCTGTCCGGCGATGCGCTTTCATACGAGTCGGGGTACATCTGCACAGTCACCATCGCCGATGAGTTGATCGAAAAGCTTCGAAAAGCCGGCGAAGAGACTGAAGTGCAGCATCACGATAACGTTCAGTTGACGCCGAAGCTTGAATCGAAACCCGCGGCGCAACCCGCGCCAATGAGTTCCGCCCCAACTACACGCCCAACAGGCACTTCGGATCCCAAAGAAAAAAACAAAAACAACGCCAATGATCACGAGATGTTGGTCAACAGGCTGAACAAGAAACCTCATATTATTGAATTTAAGGGCGTAGAA
>NZ_JAQQEU010000247.1:0-894 GCF_046026895.1 Paraburkholderia sediminicola | reverse complement strand
TTCAAACCGAAGAAATCCGTCGCGCTGTCGGGCGTAACGGCGGGCAACACCGCGCTGTGCACGGTCGGCAAGACCGGCAATGATCTGCATTACCGCGGCTATGACATTCTCGACATCGCGAGCGCGTGCGAATTCGAAGAGATCGCCTATCTGCTGGTCCACGAAAAGCTGCCGACCCAGGCCGAACTGACCGCCTACAAGACGAAGCTCAAAGGCCTGCGCGGCCTGCCCGCGAACGTCAAGGCCGCGCTCGAATGGATTCCGGCCGCCGCACATCCGATGGATGTGATGCGCACCGGCGTGTCGGTGCTCGGCACCGTGCTGCCGGAGAAGGACGATCACAACCTGCCGGGCGCGCGCGACATCGCCGACAAGCTGATGGCCTCGCTCGGTTCGATGCTGCTGTACTGGTACCACTACTCGCACAACGGCCGCCGCATCGAGGTGGAAACCGACGACGATTCGATCGGCGGCCACTTCCTGCACCTGCTGCACGGCGTAGCGCCGTCGAAGTCGTGGGTCGACGCAATGCACGTGTCGCTGAACCTGTACGCCGAGCACGAGTTCAACGCATCGACCTTCACTGGCCGCGTGATCGCGGGCACGGGCTCGGACATCTACTCGGCGATCACCGGCGCGATCGGCGCGCTGCGCGGCCCGAAGCACGGCGGCGCCAACGAGGCCGCGTTCGAGATCCAGTCGCGCTACCAGACGCCTGACGAAGCCGAGGCGGACATCCGCCGCCGCGTCGAGAACAAGGAAGTGGTGATCGGCTTCGGTCATCCGGTGTACACGATTTCGGACCCGCGCAACAAGGTCATCAAGGAAGTCGCGCAGAAGCTCTCGAAGGAAGCGGGCAACACCAAGCTGTTCGCGATCGCCGAGCGGCTCGAA
>NZ_JAQQEU010000246.1:0-905 GCF_046026895.1 Paraburkholderia sediminicola | reverse complement strand
CGCGCCGTCGCAACGGGCCGTGGAAAACGCGCGTCTTGTTACGCGGATGCAGTCACTACAACGACACCATCACGGCCGCTATGGTCGCCGGCGCATGCATCGGACACTACGCGGCGAAGTCGGCATGATCAACGAGAAGAGAGTTGGTCGTCTGATGCGTCAACACGGTTTGCAAAGCAGGTTGCGTCGACGCTACCGGGTTGTGACCACCGACTCCCGGCATGCGTATCCGGTCGCGCCCAACATGCTGGCTCGCGACTTCGAGGCGAGCGCGCCCGACCGCAAGTGGCTCGTCGACCTGACCTTCGTGGCGACCGACGAAGGCTGGTTGTATCTCGCACTGGTGCTGGACCTGTTCAGTCGCAAATTCGTCGGCTGGGCGATGAGCGAGCGCATCGATGAGGACCTGACACTGCAGGCGCTAGTTATGGCGCTGGACTGGCGCCACCCCACGGGCGAGCTCATGCATCATTCTGACAGGGGATCCCAGTATGCGGCAAACGAGTACCGCGAAGTCCTCGCCGCACGCGGCATCACCGTCTCAATGAGCCGCAAGGCGAGTTGTTGGGATAACGCACCAATGGAATCGGCTAACGGCACCGTAAAAGTCGAGTGCGTGTATGCAGAGCACTACGCCACGCGTGAACAGGCCCGGTTGTCCATCACGGAGTACCTCGCGTACTACAACACTGAACGCCTGCATTCGTCGTTGGATTACGTGAGCCCGAGTGAATTCGAGCGGCGCTGGCGCGCCGGGAATCAACACAAGGAGGAACCCACGTCATAATGAGTGTCGAGTTACCCACCGCCGGCCGACGTCGTGGTCGTAACAGGCGACCCGCCGGCCGGCCGTGGATAACTCTCGAAAGCCAGTTCATGGCGTCCACAGAATGGGTACCGCTTCA
>NZ_JAQQEU010000245.1:0-940 GCF_046026895.1 Paraburkholderia sediminicola | reverse complement strand
CCCCGATCCCAGGTGAGTGACTTGTAGAGTTCCTGCGGTAACTTGCGGGCATGTTTGATGAGCGCATTGATGACCGTTTCGCTGTCCTTGCTGGCTATCTTCACCAGCATGACATAGCGTGTCTGGCGTTCGACGAGCGTCGCAATCTGGCTGCTGCCGCTACCGCACAGCAGATCACCTTCCCAGTGGCCCGGTACCGCGCGGTCTTCAACGGTAGCCGGGCGTTCGCTGATCGATACGGTATCGCGAATCCTGCCGTGATCCTCCGTCTTTAGCGTGTGATGGCGCGAACGGCGCATGGCCCGGGTGCGCCGCAGGTGCTCCAGCAACTCCTTCTTCAGGGCCCCACGGGCCTGTATGAAGAGAGAACGATAGATTGTCTCGTGGGACACGTGGTAGTCCTCGTTGTCTGGATACGCGCGTGTGAGCCATCCGGCGATCTGCTGCGGTGACCACTGCAGTTGTAGCTTGGCTGCCACGATGTGCGCCAACATCCGGTGCTCAACCAGTTTACAGGCTTTGGGTCGCTGCGCGCGATCCCACGCGATCTGATCGGCGTGGCTTGCCCGATAGCCGTCCGGGCCGCTGTTACGTTTGATCTCACGACAGATGGTGGAGGGAGCTCGCGAAAGTCGCATGGCGATTGACTGGATCGAATCGTCGGCCGCAAGTGCCCGTGAGATCTCTTCGCGTTCCTCCAGCGTCAATGCCAATCTCGATCGATGCCTTTGTGGTGGCTGGATTCCACCTGTCTCAGCCAGAATCCCCTGTACAGACGAGTGGTTCCGGTCAAAAAGCTGGGCGATCTTCTGGAGAGACTCTCCCTTGCGCCAACGTTCCCACATCAGCGCTTTCTGCTTCTCGCTGTAGTAAATCCGGCGTCGCTGTTTCATCTGCAACACTCCCACTGCTTGCGCAGTCTTCAGTGTGTTGCATCCAC
>NZ_JAQQEU010000244.1:0-956 GCF_046026895.1 Paraburkholderia sediminicola | reverse complement strand
ACCCTCGCTCGGCGCGAGATGCATCCGCAGACCCGGCGACGCGTTGACCTCGCACATCGCCCCGCCGACCTCGCGATACGAGGAGGCAATATCCGTGGTAATGAAATCGACGCCGGCGACATCAAGGCCGATGGCCTTGACGGCGCGCACAGCCATCTCGCGGTTGTCCGGGTGCACCTGATCGGTGACGTCGATGGACGTGCCACCCGTGGAAAGGTTGGCAGTTGCGCACAAGTAGACGGACTCACCCGGAGCTGGCACGGTCTCGAAATCATATCCCGCGGCGCCCAGTACGCTTTGCGCCGTGTCACCGAGTTCGATGCGGGTGAGTACGTTTTCGTGGCCTACCCCGCGACGCGGATCTCGATTGGCCTCTTCCACCAACTGCTGGACCGTATGCAAACCGTCACCGACGACATGGGCCGGCACGCGCCTGGCCACTGCGGCCAATTGATCGTTGACCACCAGCATCCGATAGTCGGACCCGGGGATATAGCTTTCGACGAGTACGGCATGGCTGTACTTCCGCGCCCTCTTGTATGCGAGTTCCACCTGCTCCGGCGTCGTGAGCTTGATCGATACGCCCTGTCCATGATTGCAGTCGAGGGGTTTGACGACAACCGGATAGCCGAGCTGTTCGGCGCTCACGACCGCATCGCAGGCGCGATAGACCTTGCGCTGGCGAGGCACCGGCAAGCCGGCGTCCCGCAGCGTCCGGTTCGTCTCTTCCTTGTCGGAGGCTATGTCGACTGCGAGCTGACGCGTCTCGCTGGTGAGCGTGGCTTTGATCCGTTTCTGAAAGCGCCCATAGCCAAGTCGTATCAGGCTGTCCGCGTTCATCCGGGTACATGGAATCGCCCTGTCCGCCGCGGCTTTCATCAATGCCGCCGTGCTCGGCCCCACCTCGCGACTGCGCGCATCACGGAGAAAATCGTCGCGCTTCTGTTCGAAGTCGA
>NZ_JAQQEU010000243.1:0-957 GCF_046026895.1 Paraburkholderia sediminicola | reverse complement strand
ATGCCGGGTCTCTAGCGCAGAATTCAGGCCATCGAGCTTCGCCGTGGGCACCTCGGACCTTGCACGCAGCAATGGCCGGGCGCCTCAGCCGATGTCGCGAAGTCAGTGCAGTCGCGTGCCCATTGCGCACGAACGCACCGGTCGGGTCGGGTGTCGGCATCATCATTCACTCAACGAGGCGAAAACAATGAACAAGCAGGAACTGGTGGATGCGGTTGCCGCGAAGACCGGGGACAGCAAGGCCGCGACGGGCGAAGCGATCGACGCGGTAATCGCGGCGATTACCGGCGAAGTGACGAAGGGCGGCACGGTGCAGCTGGTCGGGTTCGGTTCGTTTTCGACCGGCGCGCGCGCCGCGCGGGTCGGCCGCAATCCGGCGACCGGCGCCGAGATCGAGATCCCGGCTGCGAAGACAGTGAAGTTCACGGCGGGGAAGGCGTTCAAGGATGCCGTGAACGGCGCCTGAGACCAGACGCAATCCGTCGGCCGAATTTCTGCCGATGGCACGGCGGCCAGCAGCGTAGCCGCTACAGGTGCTGGCGGCAGCGACGGCATGGCGTGATCGGGCAACGCCTGGACCTCGGCCAGCCGGCCTGGTAGGACCAGGGCGAGATGCCGCGACATACTGCGGCCCCTGCGATTCGCTGCATGTCTTGTCTCAATAGATTGCCGTATGGAAAAGAAACGGTCGCGGACCCGGCGCGAAATCTCGTGCCCAACGATCGGTGCGTTACTGCGCTACCGGACGCGCATCGTGCGCGTCATTGCGGAAGCCCGCGGGCAACGCGCGATGATCAAATCGCTCGGCACCACAGGCAGGACCTTCGTGAGCACGGTGAAGTGGGTCAGCCTGCGTGAGCTGGGTGAGCAGCTCTTCTGAAGCTGGATCTCTTCGCGGGCCGATCGGTCGGCCCATTCCGGGATGCCTGCGCATCAGACTCCTCGACGCTCCAGCTT
>NZ_JAQQEU010000242.1:0-992 GCF_046026895.1 Paraburkholderia sediminicola | reverse complement strand
GCGGGCTCGGAGCTGACGTCAAACGGGAGCGCCAATATCAAGCTCAGAAACGACGCCCGCGATGGATTCATCGAGCGGCTCGACTTTCAGCTCACGGATCTCGGCGGGGGAAACAATTTTTGCCTGTCGGGAGGCTATGAAATCGAGTTCACCTATGCCGAAATGCTCAAGCCTATTGGCGATATTCTCGACGAGCTGGAAGGCATCAAGCTGTGCATCAGACTGTCGATACCGGTCGACACGCCGAGGCAAAAGGTCAAATCGCTCGAGACGATCGGCGATATCCCCGCGGCCGTCACAGAGGACGAGGAAGGTAACGCGATTGTCGAGTTTGACCTGACCGGGATAAGGCTGGACAAGGAGTGTCGTGTTTTTGGCTACCACGCTATCCTCGAGGCTTACGGTATCCGGTACAAGCTGAACGGCGCGAGTACGAACGACTATCCTGTCGATATCAGGCGGCGTTTTCTGAAAGAAGAGTCACGCTATGACATGGGCAGGCAGGAATTAAAGGATATTGCCGAGCGCCTGCTTGCATGCATTCCCACGCAAGAGCGCGGCAATGTGATCAGGATTGCCAAAGCCGTGCGCGAATACGTCTATAGTCGGCTCGGGTACCGCTACAGCAGCAGATGTGCGAGCCCCGTCGAGACGTTGCGGCTCGGCGAGGGAACATGCGGCAAGTACATGGAGCTGATGATCGGGCTGCTGAGGCTTTGCGGTGTCGCTTGCCGACCCGTCGGCGACTTCAAGGTACCGGAGTACAAGCTGAGGTATGTGCCGGTCGGCTCGGTATGCACACCCGATAACGATCACGCGTGGGTGGAATTCTATGTGCCGGAGGTCGGATGGGTTCCGATGGAGAGCTCGTCGGATGGCGTTCCAGAAAAGCACGACCGATTCTTTGGTGCGCTATCGTGGGTTTATATAGAAAACAGCAGAACGGAAAAGATGTGCAAGATCTGCAAGCCGGGCTCGTGGGAAAACATCGA
>NZ_JAQQEU010000241.1:0-1010 GCF_046026895.1 Paraburkholderia sediminicola | reverse complement strand
CGAACTCCTGCCGTTCGGCTGTGCTCAGACCGTCATGCCGCACGCCCGTGTCGCGATCCGCTTGCGCCACCCAGTTGTAGATGGTCTGTGCAGTCGGCTCGAACTCCTTTTCCAGTTACTCCGGCCTGCGTCCGGCCTTCACCAGCTCGACCATTTGCGCCCGAAATTCCGCCGGGTACGGGGTACGATGCTTGCCCATAATCGGCACCTCCTTCTCCAAAGGATAGATCTCCGTTTTTCTGGGTCAACTTCAGATATTCAATGGAACCAGAAGTCATGCTATCGGTGCAGGAGGTGGTTGAGTAGCAATGCCCTCCAGGCTGCCTTTCAGATTCATTCTCGTTTTCGACGCCAACTGAAACGTAAGGGATGCAAGCACGCTTCCGTTTGCGGTCAGATCGATCAGTTCGCGTCCAGTGGAATAAAGGCGAGTTACGCTTCACGGGTTCGTTCGGTCCTCGCGGCCGACTCCCACGGCGGTGACGGGAGTTCAATTGTGGTAGCCGACTTTGAGGCCGGCTTCTTGTGGATTTGCGCGAGGGTCACACTCGGCTAACTGTTGCCGCCGTCCTACTAAGCCGTCACGTGAACGACTGGTCCGCCCCCGAGCCTTGCCCGATAAGCAACGAATATGATTCGGCCATTGCGGTCGTTCGGGCGATCTCAGGTCTACGTCAGCAATGCGGCGGATTGCTGACCGCGGCGCCGTTTGACAGTTGAGCGGCGGCTTCCTGCATGACCGAACTCACACTCCCGACCCACTACGGCCGGTCGACCCCACGCGACATATAGGGCGGCTTCCAAGGTACAACGGACGTTCGTTTAGTCGCGTTGGAAGACGGGAGTTCGGCCTTTGCTGACGTTCAGGCCTCGTCGTTCGTGAGGCAGCTTCGGGTCGCTTTTCTGCCCTTCGCGATGGCGCATGACAGGTTTCGCTGCCTGCGAGCGCGTACTCGCGCCCGCCGTTGCGGCCATTCCATTTCGAGTTTTCCGAACGACGGGTTCTAGGG
>NZ_JAQQEU010000240.1:0-1016 GCF_046026895.1 Paraburkholderia sediminicola | reverse complement strand
CCCTTCGTGGTGCAAGACATCCGCATTGAGGGATTGCAACGCGTCGAACCGGGTACCGTGTTCGCGTACCTGCCCATCAAGCAAGGCGACACGTTTAGCGACGACAAGGCGTCCGAAGCGATTCGCACGCTGTACGCCACGGGCTTCTTCAACGACGTCAAGATCGAGACCGAAGGCAATGTCGTCATCGTGCAGGTGCTGGAGCGTCCGGCTATCGGCACGATCGACTTCTCCGGCATCCATGAGTTCGACAAGGACAACCTGATCAAGGCGCTGCGCGCGGTCGGTTTGTCGCAAGGCCGTTACTACGACAAGGCGCTGGTCGACAAGGCCGAGCAGGAACTCAAGCGCCAGTACCTGACGCGCGGCTACTACGCGGCCGAAGTCACCACCACGATCACGCCGATCGACCGCAACCGCGTGTCGGTGCTGTTCGCGGTGGCCGAGGGTCCGAGCGCGAAAATCCGCCAAGTCAACTTCATCGGCAACAAGGCGTTCAGCACGGCTACGCTGCGCGACGAAATGCAGCTGTCCACGCCGAACTGGTTCTCGTGGTACACGAAGAACGACCTGTACGCGAAAGACAAGCTCACCGGCGACCTCGAAAACGTCCGCTCGTATTACCTGAATCGCGGCTACCTCGAGTTCAACATCGAGTCGACCCAGGTGTCGATCTCGCCGGACAAGAAGGACATGTATCTGACGGTCACGCTGCACGAAGGCGAGCCGTACACGATTTCCTCCATCAAGCTGGCCGGCAATCTGCTCGATCGCGAAGCGGAGCTGTCCAAGCTGATCAAGATCAAACCGGGTGACCGCTTCTCGGCCGAAAAGCTGCAGGCCACCACGAAGGCGATCGTCGACAAGCTCGGCGAATACGGCTACGCATTTGCGACCGTCAACGCGCAGCCGCAGATCGATCAGGCCAACCACAAGGTCGACCTGACGCTGCAGGTGGACCCGAGCCGCCGCGTCTATGTGCGCCGCATCAACGTGGTCGGCAACACGCGCACGCG
>NZ_JAQQEU010000239.1:0-1029 GCF_046026895.1 Paraburkholderia sediminicola | reverse complement strand
GCTCTTCATCGACCTTGACCGCTTCAAGGATATCAACGACTCGTTTGGCCACGCGGCGGGCGATGAAGTGCTGCGTGTCATCGGCGAGCGTCTTTCCGACATGTTTCCCGAAGGCGCCCATGTTTCGCGCATCGGCGGTGATGAATTCGTAATTTGCCTCGTCGACGCTCCAGAGGGCGAGGCCGTGCGCGTCGCGCGCGACGTCACAGCACGCATGCGCGAGCCAATCCAGACGCCGTGCGTGCGGGCCTCGGTGGGCGCGAGCATCGGCGTGGCGCGCTATCCGGTATCGGCGTCGAACGCGGGCGAGCTGCTGCGCAACGCGGACACCGCGATGTATCACGCGAAGCGCATGGGCGGCTCGCACGTGTGGTCGTTCGGCAAGGAGGAGGCGCAGCGCCTCTCGCATCGCCTGCGGCTACGCGCGGATCTGGAAAGCGCGAGCGCCGCGCATCAGTCCGAACTGCACTACCAGCCATTACTGGACCTGCATACTGACCGCGTCTACGGAGCCGAGGCGCTTCTGCGATGGAACCATCCCCAGTTGGGCCTGCTCACGCCGGCCCACTTCCTCGACGTGCTGCTTGAATCGCCAGCCCACGAGGCGACGGGCGAATGGCTAATTCGCCTCGCGTTCCGCCAGGCGGCGCGATGGCAGGCGAGGGACCGCATGCCGTTCAAGATCGCCGTCAATCTCTCGGCCACGACGATCCAGAACTGCGATCTTGCTGCATTGGTGTCGGAGGCGGCCGAGGCGTCGGGCGTGTGCGCTTCCGTACTCGACATCGAAGTGACGGAGACTGCCGTCATGAGCGACTTCGTCGCCGCTTCGCGCTCGCTTTCGGCCGTACGAAGGCTCGGCGTGACCGTCTCGCTCGACGACTTTGGCACCGGCTACTCGAGCCTCGCGTACCTCACACGGCTGCCTGTCGATCGCATCAAGATCGACAAGTCGTTCGTGCAGGGGCTCACCGTTGAGGAGACCTGTCACCAGGCACGCGCGATGGTCGAAGCGATGGTGGCGCTCGC
>NZ_JAQQEU010000238.1:0-1036 GCF_046026895.1 Paraburkholderia sediminicola | reverse complement strand
TTTGCAGACAAAGGTCGGCGCTCTGGTATCCGCAGATGTGTCATCGCTGGCGTCAGTGACTGCTGGGGCGTGCAGCAACGCACCTATGCTCGCCAGGTTCTGCCGTCGCACAGGATTGGCAAGCAGCCCATAGTGACGGATGCGGTGGGGTAGTGTCGCGATAGGGATGGCGTGGCGAACAAATTACAGATCAATAGGAATGCTTACATCACCAGCGAATAGAACCGGTCGGCAACCGTTTGGGCGCTCCCGTCGTCAATCAACTGTCCCTTGCGGATCATATGCATGATTTCAATGCCCGAAAGGATGATGCGTGCGCACCGGAAATCCTTGAAGCCATCATCGGCCTGATGATGCGTTTGATGGCGCGGTGATCCTGCTCGACCCCGTTGTTCAGGTACTTGTTCTGCCGGATCCGGATGGGCGTTTGCCGTTCAGCGTTGATGGCTTCAAGCGCGGCCAAGTTGGCGCCACTTTTGTCGATGGTGATTACCTCTGGCTCGCCATTCCGGTCGATCGCCTTCTCAAAATAGCGCCGCGCGGCCACCTTGTCGCGACGGGCGCGCAGCAGGAAATCCACGGTGTTGCCGTCCCTGTGCACTGCGCGGTACAGATATTTCCATTGGCCCTTGACCTTGACGTAGGTCTCATCCATTCTCCAGCTCCCGCCGACAGGGCGCTTGTGCTTGCGGAACGCCTTCTCGAACAATGGCACGAGCTTGATCACCCAGCGATGTACGCTTGAATGGTCGACCTCGAACCCACGTTCAGCCATCATTTCCTCAAGGTCGCGCAGGCTCAGCGAATACGCCACGTACCAGCGCACACACAGCAGGATCACGTCCAAGGGGTAGTGCAGCCGTTTCAGCACCCGGGCGATGCCCGGCGGCAGTGTCGTGCGTGGCGTCTTTGTCATCCGGGAAATCGTGTTCGTCAACCAAGTCGGTTCGCGAATTCTACCCACGACGCCTTATTGCGACACTGCCCGGTTCAATTCATTGGGTTTGCACAGTACAACTTCGCAGCCGGGCGCGGC
>NZ_JAQQEU010000237.1:0-1052 GCF_046026895.1 Paraburkholderia sediminicola | reverse complement strand
GTTCCCAATACACAGCCTGCGGACAATCTGGTCGGCAATCGAATAGCTGCTGCACACCGCCAATGCACATCCCTGTTGTCAGCACCGCCGCGTCGATTCGCAACCGGCGGCGCCCATTGCTAATCCCGCATCACAGCGCGGCTATATCCCCGACGCCGCTTCCTCCGTAAGCGTCGCGTGAGGGCCGTTGAGAATTCGCTGGACAAGCGTCGAAGAACGCGGCGGGCGCATCGTGCCGCTGCCAGAAGGGATCAAAGCGAGGCAGGTGTAGATGAGCGGAGATGCTTTGCGACGTTCCAGGGCAATAGTTCGTCGATGCGATTGGCCTGGTGATCCGCAATGTGCGTGAGCACGAATTCCAGGTAGGCACGTGGATTGATGTTGTTCAATTTGCACGAGCCGATCAGGCTATACATTGCGGCGGCTCGCTCACCACCGCTGTCGGAGCCCGCGAACATAAAATTGCGCCGACCAAGGGCCACACAGCGCAAGGCATTTTCGGCGAGCACGTTGCTGATCTCGACGCGGCCGTCGTCACAGAACAGCGTGAGTCCATCCCAGCGATTCAGAGCGTAGTTAATCGCTTCGACCAATGGAGCCTTCGGCCAAAGCGTCGCCAGTTTCTCCCTCATCGACATCTCGAGAAGTCCGAGCAACGGGTTGCTCTTTTCTTGCCTGCAGCGTCGCCGCTCATCGGGTGGTTTGCCGCGGATAGCAGCCTCGATTTCGTAGAGATCGCCGATCATGTCGAGCCATTGCTTCGTGGTTTCCGACGGTGCGGTCTCGTGGACGTTGAAGACGTACCGGCGCGCGTGATCCCAACAAGATGCCAGGCGAACCTTGCCGCTTTCGGTCAGCTCGTTGAAGCCGGCATAGCCGTCCGCCTGAAGGACGCCTTCGAATCCGGCAAGATGGGTCTGGGGGTGGATGCCTTTGCGGTCCGGCGAGTACGCGAACCAGACAGCAGCGGGTTCGCTCGAACCAGAGCGTCGATCATCGCGCACGTAGACCCACAACCGACCAGTTTTGGTTTTCTTGTTGCCGGGCGCCAG
>NZ_JAQQEU010000236.1:0-1066 GCF_046026895.1 Paraburkholderia sediminicola | reverse complement strand
GATAGTGTTGAAAAAGTCGCTGCATCGTTTTTGCGACCTGCTCGCAAAAAAATCGGCCTCTCAGATCGGCCTACAAACCGCGCGCGGATGCCGGTCAAGGGTAAGAAGACCCCTGAAGTGCGACGCGTGTCGCCGTCCGCCGGACGTAAATCGGCAACGTAGTGGATGGCAAAGCTCTTCTCTGCCTTGTCACATTCAACAACCTGAACATCGGAGATTGAAGGCGTGACCTGCTGTACGACCAGCAGTTGCCTACCTGGACGTGCGCGACCGGTAACGGTCGGGTTCGAAGCTCCGGGGACAACGTACCCACCCTATGGGCGATTCACCCGGGCCACTGGGCAGGGATCGACACTGCCAGCAGCCGTGCGGTGTGGGGGCTAGGCAAGTTGCGCATGCACAACGTACGTGAACTGTCGATGGAATCCTCGTTATCTTCGAAGAGCCAAAGCTGCTGAGAGGCTCTGACCAAAATGGTAAATGGCCGGTTGCACCTTTTTCAAGTGGGTGCACGTCGTCACGAGGCCATCGGGGAATAGACAGGTGCTAAACGGACAGGCCCGGAAGTGCTCGGGTCGGCAGGGATGGGAACGCGGGAACCCCGATTTCTCGCCCTCGCTCTGGTTCATGGAGCGGTGGCAGGTGGACCATGAGGAACACTGTTGGGGAAGCGGGAGTGAGAACGCGCAAGAAGCGAAGGGTTGCCTGTAACGGGTGACATAGGGGTTCGAGATTTGCCCCGACCTGAAAGGGTGCTGACGTGCGCGTGGTGCGGCTGTCGTTGCCCCACGTCAGAGATTCACCAAAGGGAAGCTTGCGAGAGACCGGTCGGGCTACGGTTCAGCGCCCTTGTCCCGGCGACGGGATGAATCGACGATGTGACGTTTGCGAAGGTTGTGGGTGCACAAACCGCAACCGGCATCGACATGATGCTTAATGCCGTGCGCGAGCCGTATGCGGGGAAACTCGCACGTACGGTTCTTCGGGGGCCGCGTTTCCGGGAGGGGGCGCGGCTACCCTCTAACCTCGCTAGAAAGACGGTCAGCGACTTTTTCAACAGTATCGG
>NZ_JAQQEU010000235.1:0-1091 GCF_046026895.1 Paraburkholderia sediminicola | reverse complement strand
TGTGCTGGTGCCTTCCATGCCGGAGAACACCGGGCAGTGGCGCAACTCGACGCGCTCGTCGCAGCTCAGCAGGAACATCACCTCGTGCGAGACTGAATGGTCATCGCGATGCACCGCGGCGATCGCACCGCAATACTGGCCACGGCCGATATGACTGACCCACGGCAGCGTGCCGTTAATCAGATACCCGCCTGGCGTAGGCGTGGCGCGGAACATCATCGGCTCGATCCCTGAGAACGCTTTCATCGGGTTCGACAGCGCGGTGCCGCCGAACGTCTGGCCGCGGGCATGCGCGTCGAGCCGCGCGCCGCCCAGATACGGGTTGCCGGACTGCTCCATGTACAACCCGCAGACATCGTGGGCCCACATCAGGAACCCGGTCGAGCCACATGCGCGGCTCGCTTCCTGCATCGCGGCGAGCGACAGTCCGAAGCGCGCGCCGTAATGGTCGAGGTGAACGCCGAGAGCGCCGGCCGCCCCCAGTTCTGCCATGATGTCAAGCGGGTAGGCCCCTTCGCCGTCGATCCGCGGCGCGGCCGCCGCGAGCGGGCCGCGAGCGATCGCGGCCACCCGTTCCAGCACCGTTTCGTCACACCAGGTGTCGTCGCTGGACTCTTCTGCTACCAATGCGTGTTGCATGTTGGTTTTCCTTCGGGTACCCGGGGCAGCCGCTACGCGCGGCGCGCACTAGCGAAGCGGCGCTTCAGTCGGCGAGCGTAACGGTCATGGGAATCGGATTGCGCATCGAGTTTGCAACCGGCGAGAAGTAATTAGCCCGACTAACAATATCGTCAAGCTCGTCGCGCGTCGCATCGCCTTCGATCACAATTCTCACGCGGATCGCCTGGAAACCCATCTGCGCGGAGTCCATGTCGGCGCCACCTGCTCCCCATGCAGCGGGGTTGCCGATATCCGCTTCGAGGAACACCTCGAGCTTCGACAGCTTGACCTGCTTCCACGTCGCGACGGCTGTGATGCCCACCGCGAGGCAGCCGCCGAGGCCGGACAGCACGATCTCGCCCGGCGCGGGCGCGGTGTCTTCGCCGAACAGATGCAGCGGTTCATCGACTACGACGGGCGTATGGTTGCCA
>NZ_JAQQEU010000234.1:0-1091 GCF_046026895.1 Paraburkholderia sediminicola | reverse complement strand
CGGCAACCATACGCCCGTCGTGGTCGATGAGCCGCTGCATCTGTTTGGCGAAGACACGGCGCCGGCGCCGGGCGAGATCGTGCTGTCCGGTCTCGGCGGCTGCCTCGCGGTCGGCATCACAGCCGTCGCTACGTGGAAGCAGGTCAAGCTGTCGAAGCTCGAAGTGTTCCTCGAAGCGGATATCGGCAATCCGGCTGCATGGGGCGCAGGTGGCGCCGAGATGGAATCTGCGCAGATGGGTTTCCAGGCGATCCGCGTGAAGATCGTGATCGAAGGAGATGCGACGCGCGAGAAGCTTGATGAGATCGTCCGTCATGCTAACTACTTCTCGCCGGTTGCAAACTCGATGCGCAATCCGATTCCCATGACCGTTACGCTCGCCGACTGAAGCGCCGCTTCGCTCGTCCGTGCCGCGCGTAGCGGCTGCCCCGGGTACCAGAAGGAAAACCAACATGGAACACGCATTGGTAGCAGAAGAGTCCAGCGTCGACACCTGGTGTGACGAAGCGGTGCTGGCGCGCGTGGCCGCGATCGCTCGCGGTCCGCTCGCGGCAGCCGCGCCACGGATCGACGGCGAAGGGGTCTACCCGCTCGACATCATGGGCGAGCTGGGTGCGGCCGGCGCACTCGGCGTTCACCTCGATCGCTACGGCGCGCGCTTTGGACTGTCGCTCGCCGCGATGCAGGAAGCGAGCCGCGCGTGTGGCTCGACTGGCTTCCTGATGTGGGCCCACGATGTCTGCGGGTTGTACATGGAGCAGTCCGGCAACCCGTATCTGGGTGGCGCGCGGCTCGACGTGCATGCCCGCGGCCAGACGTTCGGCGGCACCGCGCTGTCGAATCCGATGAAAGCGTTCTCAGGCATCGAGCCGATGATGTTCCGCGCCACGCCTACGCCGGGCGGCTATTTGATCAACGGCACGCTGCCGTGGGTCAGTCACATCGGCCTCGGTCAGTATTGCGGCGCGATCGCCGCGGTGCATCGCGATGACGGTTCAGTCTCGCATGAGGTGATGTTCCTGCTGAGCTGCGACGCGCGCGTCGAGTTGCGTCATTGCCCGGTGTTCTCCGGCATGGAAGGCACCAGTACG
>NZ_JAQQEU010000233.1:0-1097 GCF_046026895.1 Paraburkholderia sediminicola | reverse complement strand
TTGTGCGATTTACAGACATCGTTTCACTTTCTCGTAGACCGCTTTCTTGGCGTGCTTGAGCTCGTGGCTCCGTTAGGAGACGCGATTTCAAGCACGCGCCGATGATGGTCGGCAAGGGTCTTGTCGACTCGCCATTCGCGGTGCCGGATTCGCTCCTTTCGCTCGTCGTAGGCGCTTTCGACTTGCTCCGCGAGCGGTGTGATTTCGCTCACTTCCGCGATGCGGTCGACGGGCGTCTTGCCGCCCAGCGAGCCGTGAGGGCGACGCCAGTTGTAGTCGAATTGCCATTCCTCAATTCGCTGATCAATCTCCGCCTCGGTCGCGACATGGTGGAACCAGAACTCGTTCAGGTCAGTCAGCTGTGAACGCTCGACCTTGCCATTGAGGTGTGGCGAGCGTGGCGGAATCGGTCGAAATTTGATGCACTCGCTCATCAGACGCCGCTGCACTGATTCGGCGAAGAACTCGCCGCCCCGATCAGTCTGAATACGCTGGATCGGGAATGGCATCTCTTCGATGACACGATCAAGAAAGAGCAGCGTATTTCGGGCGTTTCTGCGCGGGTAGACAGCCAGTACGCGAAAGCGCGAGCAGTCGTCGATGGCCGTGTATTGATAGACACCTCGCGCGATTTTCATCGTGTCCATCTGGACCCGATCCCCTGGAACCGGGCGGCTATAGCGTTTGGGATGTGCCGGCCGCCTGCGACGCGCTAACGGCTTCACCGACGCTTCGTTCAGAACCTTGTGAATGGTCGCGAGGGACAGTTCTCTTTGTTCGTGGAGCCGCAACTCGTTCTGGATTCGCCGGGCTCCCTTGTGCTCAGCACGCAGCCGGAGAATCGTCGCTCGATCAGCTTCAGTGACCTTCCGGTTTGGACTGTTGAGAGGGCGGCGACTTTGAGATCGAAGACCCTCTTCTCCGGCATCCCGGTAGCGTCGTAACCATTTGCGAAGTGTCGGTCTCGAGATGCCACACCGCGAGCATACGAGACCGGCGTTGCCGGTCTCGTGATACATCAGCACCCATCGCAATCGAGTCGCAATCTCACGGTCCATCGCCTCATTTTAGTTGAAACGATGTCTGTGAATCACACA
>NZ_JAQQEU010000232.1:0-1137 GCF_046026895.1 Paraburkholderia sediminicola | reverse complement strand
AAGGTGCAACGGTCGTTAGTACAGTCAGACTGGTGGCATGATCGACCATTGGCCCATCGGGTTCTGCGCACGACGAATGGCCGCTGACGGGCGAAGCCTCAACGCGATACGTCCTTCGAGATGGGGTAGTCGTCCTTTTCGTGCAAAATCTGGCGGTAGCATCGCGCAGAGCCATTTGCAGCAAGGCGCTGCGTGTCCGTGATTGCCGAGCAAACGGTGAGTGTTCAAGTCTTTGATCGATATGGGCTTTTCCAATCAAGCCGCCAGAATTTGCGCGAAAAGGACGAAAACTCCGGTGTCTGCGCGGTGCCGACGTTCGAACGTCGAACCTGGCTGTCCCCAGTGCACATGGTGCCTGGAAGGCTATCCATCCCGTTTCATTAGGGCCGGTGAGGACGAGGGAGGCAGCACCAAAGTAGAAACCTTGTCGTCGTTTTCGATATCGACAAAACCGATTCTCCTGTACCAGTCGTGAGCAGTTCGGTTGGATAGCAAGACATTCAGGTACAGGGGTTTTTCCAGAACGCTGCACAACGATATGACCTTGGCGAGTGCTTGACTGCCGATCGATTTGCTTTGCATCGCTGGTACGATACAGAGCATCCTCAGCCACAGGAGATCTGGTTCGACGTCCCAGTGCACAAATCCGCACCGTTCGCCTTCGCAGGTAATTAATTGGCAAGTGCCTTGACGAAGACTTTTTGCGAATCCTGCTTGTTGTAGGGCCTCGTTCCAGCCAAACGCCGAGGTAACGAAATCCTTCATCGTTCGCCGGTACGTGTCAAATAGCCATTCCGAGTCTCCGGGTACGGCCTGTCTAAAATCCAGATCCATAACAACAGCCGATCGCGTGAGGGAAGTATTCGCCAGAGTAACGGATACGAGGGATTGGACTCAACCCGACAGGGCCGGCGAACGTCAACTGATGCCTTGCCGTTAAACGGGCGGCTCCGTTAACGATCCGCCGATGTGTGCTGCCTGACCCTGCCTCAAATGTTCGCCCAACAAGACGACAAGTCCCTCCTCTTGACCTCATTTCAATCCCACCGCTCATCACGCACCTGAACGATACCCGCCTCGATCCGCACCGGAAACACCACCACATCCTCATAAGCCGGCGGCGCCAACACCTTTCCG
>NZ_JAQQEU010000231.1:0-1152 GCF_046026895.1 Paraburkholderia sediminicola | reverse complement strand
ACTGCGTCTCGGTATCCGTCTGCGGTTTCAACTCGGCAGGCAAGAGCTGCCCGATCAGCGCCAATGCCAGATCTCCGGCCTGCCGGCCGACGGCTTCATTATGGTATTCGTAGATGACATCGTAGTGGCCATGCGGACCCGCAGCTCGCGTCTTGCCGAAGCTGACATCCGAACCCGCCATCTTCTGCAGTTCAATGGCTGCATGCTCCATGACATGGCCAAGCCACGTGCCATCGCCTTCGGTCATGCGCCGCACGAGTCCGCCTGGGGACTGATACGAGCAGCCATGCTGTGCGAGGCCCGGCAGACAGCCGAGCAAACTGTCTATGAATCGCTGGCCTAGCCGCCCGGTCGGCCATTCCTCCAGCACGCCCAGATCGACGGTATATCGGATGACCGGGAAATGGGCGTGAATGTTGGGGCCTTGATACGCGACGATCGACTTGACTTCCATTTGATGATCTCCTGTCGGAGTCGCATCACGTTACTCAGGAGTAGAAAAGAGCGCAGTTGCCGAGAAGACGCATGGGCGTTCCTCAATCAACTGGGGTTACTCAGAGCCATCGCCCCGTCCGGCAGATGGTCTATTAAAAATAGAGGCATTTACAGATAAAGCAAGCCGCACTATCAGTCCTCTGGTCTGTCACTACAAGCCGTCGCGGCTGGAGTCGGCGACCTGGATGCGTTTGTCGAAGCGCTTATTCCGTTCGACCCGGGCGAGGTTCAGCCGCGTTTCACAGGTGAGCGGAGGCTGTACATGGCGGCGCTTGTCAGGTTGTTCGGCCGGTCACGTAAGAGGGCGTGACGAAGAAAGCAAAATCGCTTTACCACGGTCATCGGTTCCCGGCGGCGGTCCTCTTCGAGCGCGGTGTGACTATGACGTACCAGACGATCCGATGCTGATGCGACAAGTTTGGTGAAGGCTTTGCTCACCGGGTAAAAGCGGCGCGACGCCAGCCAGGTAGTACGTGGGACCCCGACGGGATGTTCGTCACGCTGCGTGGCGAACCGTGCCTGCTGTGGCGTGTGGTCGACGAGCATGGCGCCGGACTCGACATCCTGCAACAAATGCGGCGCGACAAAGCCGCAACCAAATGCTTCTTCAGGTGTGCGATCCGTTCATGCCCGACGCCTCGCGAAATCGTCACCGAT
>NZ_JAQQEU010000230.1:0-1166 GCF_046026895.1 Paraburkholderia sediminicola | reverse complement strand
ACTACCATGTGCCATTCGGCGGTCGCAAAAAATCCAGCTACGGAGCGAGAGAGCAGGGCAGCTATGCCCGAGATTTCTTCACGACAGTGAAAACAGCTTACATCGCGGCTGGTATCGTGTGACCTAAAATCCCTCGCCCTATTGTTTGGGGTGAACTATTTAGTGCGAACAGCCGAGGATCTGAAAATTAGAACGTTCGGATCCCGGGCGAATATTGCGGTCCGAAAAAGAAAGGCCTCGGTCTTCCGCAGCACTTGGAAGGCCGGCTCAACCGTCGGAGCACGTCGCATCGCATCACCTCCTGCCGGTGCTGAATCAGCACCGCTGCCGCGGTGTCCTCGAATATGATGTTGTCTTGCGGATACCCACGCTTAAATTTCAGTGCAATCTCTGCGTCGAGGTCATCTTTCGTGTCTTTCGCTTCCCAATAGCCAAACGGCACGCGCAGTTCGTAAAGCAGCGCGCCATCCACGTACCGCTTGTTACGAGTGAGTGTGTCGAGCTCATATTCGGCGATGAAAACCAGATCGTGCTGCTTGCCCCAGTCCTTGAGCAGATCCTTGAAGGCCTCGCGCACTACGGACTCGCGGTGGGTGCCCCCTATCTTCTTCAGTCGGGCAAGGTTGTTGAGGTATTGGTTGATTAGTATCTGGCTCATGAGAATGTGCGTGTGTCGCTGCCTGCGCGGAAGGTAGCATATTAATCCCAGCAGTTACAAGCCAGCCACCAAGCACGAAGGAACGGTAAACGTGCGACGCGATGAAAGGCTGCTGCAGCCGCCGCAGGCACCCGGTAGGTCATCCGGCCGCTCCGGGTCGAGGCCGTGTGAAAACGCAAAAGTACTCGGTTTTCGGGTGTCGTTTTACCCTTCCCGAGTTGCTGCCAAGCCAATACGGCGCGATCTGAAAGGTCGATTTTTTCGAAGGCCACTCTCGGCACGCGTTTTCACACGGCCTCGGTCGGGTCCAGCCGATCACAGCCAGAGGTGCCGTTCGCTCACATATGCCGAACGCATCCGGCAGCACGCGGCCAAAGGCGGACTCTCGTCATCGGGCGCCAGATCCGCGACAGTCGCTAAATGAACGAACGCCTGGTCTGTCCACTGCAGGAAGCGGCGGATGCTGTCGGGAGGCTTGAGCCGCTTATTACCGCGAGTCTTCTTAGGT
>NZ_JAQQEU010000229.1:0-1168 GCF_046026895.1 Paraburkholderia sediminicola | reverse complement strand
TGTATTGCGTCACAAATAATGCAACTTAATCGCGATTGGCGAGTCTCCTTTGCTGGGAGGGAGAACCCGTGAGAATTGCGGCGAAGGTTGAACTGAGCGAAGCACAGCGTAAACAGTTGGAGACATGGGCTACCGGCCGGACGATTCCAGTTCGACTGGCCGAGCGTGCCAAGATGATTTTGCTCGCAGCGCAACGCAAGACGGACAAAGAGATCGGTGCGGACCTTGGTATCTGGCGAGGCACGGTGGCACGCTGGCGCGGTCGCTTTATAGCTGATGGTGTGACAGGGATCGAGCGCGATGAGACGCGACCCGGGCCCAAGCCGAAGATCTCCGCGCGCAAGGTCAAGAGCATCGTGGCACTGACGACGCAGCAGCGGCCGGATAACGCGACGCATTGGAGCACGCGCAGCATGGCAGCGGTGGCCGGTATCAGTGCGGCGAGCGTGCGGCGCATCTGGCAGGCGCACGGCCTCAAGCCGCATCGGGTGACGACTTTCAAGGTGTCGAACGACAAACGCTTCACGGAGAAGCTGGATGACATCGTCGGGCTGTATCTCGATCCCCCAGAGCATGCCTTGGTCTTCTGTTGCGACGAGAAGTCCCAAATCCAGGCGCTTGACCGGACGCAACCTGGGCTGCCACTGAAGCGAGGCCGCGCTCAAACGATGACTCACGACTACAAGCGGCATGGTGTGACGACGCTGTTTGCCGCGCTGAACACGCTCGACGGGAGCGTCATTGGCCAGTGCCAGATGAAACATCGTCACCAGGAGTGGCTGAGCTTCTTGCGCAAGATCGATCGCAACACGCCCAAGGGCAAGGAACTGCATTTGATCGCCGACAACTATGCAACTCATAAGCACCCCGAGGTAAAAGCTTGGCTGGCCAAGCACCCCCGATTTCACATGCATTTCACACCCACCAGTGCGTCCTGGCTCAACATGGTCGAACGTTTCTTTCGTGACCTGTCAGAGAACCAGTTGCGACGAGCGGTCTTCCGCTCGGTGCCTGAATTGGTGTGCGCGATCGAACAGTACGTGGAGAAGCACAACCGTGATCCGAAACCGTTCATCTGGACGGCAAAGGCCTCCGACATCCTGGCAAAAGTCACGCGTGCCAGGGCCAAGCTGAATAAGATGCAATACGTTTGACGCAGACCACTAGC
>NZ_JAQQEU010000228.1:0-1170 GCF_046026895.1 Paraburkholderia sediminicola | reverse complement strand
CTAGTGTAGCGTTCGTCTCTTGATGGAACTTATGTGGTTCCGGCGGTTTCCAACCTCTACTGCGATACAGCGTGGAGAGAACGAGTGCGAGTTGCCCTGGAGATTGTGTTGACCGACGAGGAGCGAGCCGAGTTGACGAGGCTCGTTCGCTCGAGACTCACGAGTGTGAGGCTGGCGCAGCGCGCGCGGATCGTGCTGCTGGCCGCTGACGGGATGCAGAACAAGGACATCGCCGGGCAGTTGGGCGTGGGACGCGTGCAGGTCTCGCGTTGGCGTGAGCGGTATGTGCAATCGCGACTGGCCGGTATCGAGCGCGACCTGCCGCGCGGTGCGCCGCCGGCGAAGGTGGATGCGGCGCGGCTGGTGGAGTTGACCACTCAAGCCACGCCCGCGGCGGCCACGCACTGGAGCACGCGCAAGATGGCCGCCGAGTTGGGCGTGAGCGCCAGCACCGTCATGCGGCATTGGCACGCCCATGGTTTGAAGCCGCACCTCGTCCGCGGCTTCAAGGTCTCGCGTGACCCCAGGTTCGTCGAGAAGCTCGAGGACATCGTGGGCCTGTACATGTCGCCGCCTGAACACGCGCTGGTGTTGTGCTGCGACGAGAAGAGCCAGGTGCAGGCGCTGGACCGCACTCAACCCGGCCTGCCACTGAAGAAGGGCCGTGCGGCCACCATGACGCACGACTACAAGCGCAATGGGACGACTACGCTGTTCGCCGCGCTCAACGTTTTGGACGGCCAGGTCATCGCGCAATGTCAGCAGCGCCATCGTCATGTCGAATGGCTGAAGTTCTTGCGCAAGATCGATCGCGAAACGCCTAAGGACAAGACGCTGCACCTGATCGCCGACAACTACGCAACGCACAAGCATCCGGCCGTGCAGGAGTGGCTAGCCAAACACCCTCGATTCGAAATGCACTTCACGCCCACCTCGGCATCGTGGTTGAACATGGTCGAGCGCTTCTTCCGCGATATCACGACTGAGCGCCTGCGCCGTGGCATATTCACCAGCGTGCCGCAGTTGATCAAAGCAATCGACGAATACATCGCTCACCACAATACCAGCCCCAAGGCGTTCATCTGGACCAAAACCGCTCGCGACATCCTGCAGAAGGTCATTCGCGCAAATAGCCGCTTAAGTTCCAAACAGAATGGAACACTACACTAG
>NZ_JAQQEU010000227.1:0-1172 GCF_046026895.1 Paraburkholderia sediminicola | reverse complement strand
GAAACCGTGGAGCAGATGGCAGAGGTCAAGCGCATCATCATCGAAGTGGCTAAGGATATGGCCGTACTCAACGCCGACGATCCGTTGTGCATGAAGATGGCGGATCATACCGATGCAAGTCGGCTGTGCTACGTCACGATGAACGCTGCGCACCCGTTGGTCGGCGAGCATATTCGCGCGGGCGGCGCGGCGCTCGTGCTGGAGGAAGAAGCCGGCGGTCACCTGATCGTGCTGTGGGATAGCGGCCGTCGCGTTCCATTGTTGTGGACATATCTGATTCCCGCCACTGTGCAAGGGCTCGCGCTGCACAATGTGCAGAACGCGATGTTCGCCGCGGCGCTTGCCCGTGGCCTCGGAGTCGACGTCGAGGGCATCCGGCTCGGCCTGCGCACGTTCGATAATTCGTTCGCCTGCACCCCTGGGCGCATGAACATCTACGACGATCATCCGTTCAGGGTCATATTGGACTATGCGCATAACCCGGCAGCCGTGCAGACCATGTGCGCCCTGGTGGAGCGGCTCGGCCCAGATCAGCGGAAGATCGTTTCGCTGACGGTTCCGGGCGATCGCCGCGACGAGGACATTCAGGCAATCGGGCGCGTTGCAGCCGGGCACTTCGACCAATACATCTGCCATCGGGACAGCGACTCGCGCGGGCGCGATCACCTGGAGGTGCCGGACATGTTGCGCGAAGCACTGCGCATCGCGGGTGTCCCGCCGCAGCAAATCAAGGTCGTCGCGGAGGAGCAAACGGCCAATCAGTTAGCGCTCGAGATGGCACGTCCTGGCGATTTGCTTCTGTTGCTCAGCGAAGATTACGCGGGGGCATGGGAACAGATCGGGCAATTCAAGCCGGAGATGCCACGCGCGCAGGCAACCAGCAAGAAGCCGGTTCAGATGAGGATTCGGCTTGACGATCTGGGCGGGTTTGAGTGGACCCGGAATATGGAAATTGTCCGCGATGCCCGGGGCGTGAGGATCGCAAGAGAACTTGAGGACTGAACGAGTACCGCGGTCATCATTCAATGCAGTTCAACCGAACCGGACGAATGAACATGGACGATAAATTGCTCCTCTGCAACGATAACGAAGCCACGCTCGACGCCACATCGAAACGGAAGATAGCTGTCGAAGTCGCGCTCGAACTGATAAGGCTCGATACAGCAAGCGGA
>NZ_JAQQEU010000226.1:0-1248 GCF_046026895.1 Paraburkholderia sediminicola | reverse complement strand
AAATGAAGAAGGCACTCGTTGGTTCGGCCCTGGGGTTGGTCGCCCTGGGCGCGCATGCACAGAGCAGCGTGACGTTGTACGGTATCGTCGATACGGGTATCGGCTATCAGAACAGCTCGACGACGTTGAGCCCGACTTCAGGCGCGGCATCGGCACGCCCGTCCCCGGGCGGCCGCTCGCAAGTCAAGATGATCAACGGCATCTGGGCGGGCAGCCGTTTCGGCCTGAAGGGCGCGGAAGATCTGGGCGGCGGCACGAAGGCGATTTTCCAGTTGGAGCAGGGCTTCAACAGCGCCACCGGCGCACAGAGCGTGTCGGGTCTGGGCTTCAGCCGGCAGGCATGGGTGGGTATGACGAACGGCACGTTCGGTACGCTGACGGCTGGCCGCCAGTACACGTCGTACTACACGCTGCTGTCGCCGTACAGCCCGACCACGTGGCTGACCGGTGCCTACGGCGCGCACCCGGGTGATATCGACTCGCTGGATACGCTGTACCGCGCCAACAACTCGCTGGTCTATACGTCGCCGAACATGAGCGGTCTGACGGTCAGCGGTTCGTACTCGCTGGGCGGCAATGCGGGCAGCTTCAGCGCCGGTCAGACCTGGAGCGTGGCAGCACAGTACCTGAACGGCCCGTTCGGTATCGCAGCCGGCATCCAGCGTATCGACAACGCGTCCAATGGCGGCGTGGTGTGGAACTCCACGACGTCGAACAACGGTTCGCAGCCGGCGGTGTCGGCCATCAACAACGGCTTCCAGACGGCAGCCAAGCAGCAGCGCGTTGCGGTGACGGGCGGCTGGGCGTTCAACTCGCAGTGGGACGTTTCGTTCGCCTACTCGAACGTGCAATACGCTCCGGGCGTCAACTCGTTCTTCCACAACACCGCGATCTGGAACACGGGCGGTGCCGTGCTGCACTGGAAGCCGATTACGACGCTGGACCTGGCCGCTGGCTATAGCTACACCCGTGCGACGGAATCGAACGGCATCACGAGCGCAGCGACCTACAACCAGTTCAACCTGTCGCAGTACTACTCGCTGTCCAAGCGTACCGGCCTGTATGCGCTGGAAGCGTATCAGCGTGCTAGCGGCCAGACGCTCGCCGGCAATGGCCGGTCGATCATCGACGCCACGGCAAGCATCGGCGACGCTCAGAACGGCTCGCCGGCGTCGTCGCGCAGCCAGGTTGCGGTGGGCGTGGGTATCATCACCAAGTTCTGATCGCGTAGTGGAGTGGCGGCGTTTC
>NZ_JAQQEU010000225.1:0-1284 GCF_046026895.1 Paraburkholderia sediminicola | reverse complement strand
GTGGAAGTCACGACTCCCCACTTTGGCATATGCCGCAACCTGAAGGGCGGGAGTCGTCAATCACATCAGAGCCCCTCGCGTAACGGGATATCGCAAATACCGGGAAACGAGGGCCTAGACTCTCTCCGACGCACCCTGAAAGCAAGGTTCTCAGCATGGCAATAGAGGCATGTCGTGGATAACACCGTCATCTTGCAATCCCTGGTTACGTGGGAAGGGTTAATCGACAGCATTCCAAGTGGCAGCACGGATCGACCGGCCGAGCTTCTCTTCGAGCGACACCGCCTTGCATCAAACAAAGAGGAATTTGTGGCCGCCCTAATTGCGAAGCTGACGATGGCTGCCCTTCAGGCGGCACCGTCAACTGCGGGGCAGGCATGAGACCCGCAAAAGCCCAACACCACGCCTGGTCAATATGACGTCAATTCAGCGAGTAATACAAATCGCTTTGACGGGAGGCAGCATGGCAAGTCTTTCCTGAACCTTATCCAACCAGTAGCAACAACTAACATCACCGAACGGTCAGTGGTACTGAATCGAGATTGAGGCGTTCATATTACATCATTCAAAAAACTGTAAAAATCTTTGTCTTACAAACGCCTCAATAAAAGGAAGTGAAATACCCTGACCGAACAACTAAGTATTGATTGACTTGGAGCGTATCATGGAAATAAAAAATGACCGTTCTGTGACTAAAGCTTACGCCTATACAGACCCCAATGACGACAAGGTAAAAAAGCCTTCCCCGCAACCCGCCGGCCGCCAACAGAAACTATCTCTTTCTCTCAGGCCTGATACCCCTACAAAACAGCAACATTTAGCGATGCGCGACACGTCCGCGTATCAAAGTGCCCAATCACCCGATAGGCTGGGTACAGATCAGAAACTTCCCTATCTGTCGCTCGGCACGAATGCTGCCACCTTTCCTGTTGCTCGCAATGCCACCGGAGGGGATGGTGCCCCAAACAGCATGACCCCTTTGTCCACTTTTTCAGGTCGGGACATGCCGGTTTTTCAGGGTCCTTTTCATCCGCAGCCGTCAGGGGCTGATAAACCGGCATTCCTGAACACCAGCATTGTTTCCCGTCACAGGAGAGAGGCCGATACAAATGTTCCTTCACCCACACATAGCATTCAGCCCGATGGTATTGATCATGCCGGTTCTCCACTCAATCAGACTAACGAAACGTCTGTCGCCACCGGAAATGCCCAGACGTTCACGATCTTTGGGACGAACGAGGTATTGCAACCCAATTCGAGCTATTCTTTGCCGCAACGCGAAAA
>NZ_JAQQEU010000224.1:0-1291 GCF_046026895.1 Paraburkholderia sediminicola | reverse complement strand
CAGCCGTCGCCTTGAACGCGAGGCCCAGCGCAACGTCGAACTGATGTGGCTCACCGGCCGCCTGGCGCCTGACTTCAAGACCATTGCGCGGTTCCGTAAAGACAACGGCAAAGCGATCCGCAGCGTCTGCCGTCAGTTCGTCGTGCTATGCCAGCGTCTGGACCTCTTCACCGAAGCGATCGTTGCGATCGACGGCAGCAAGTTCAAGGCGGTGAACCATCGCGACCGCAACTTCACCAGCGCCAAGCTCGAACGACGCATGCGCGACATCGAGTCCAGTATTGCTCGCTATCTCGAGGCGATGGACACAGCGGATCGTCAGGAGCCTGCGATTGCGAAGGCCAGAACAGCGCGACTGCAGGACAAGATTGCGGCCTTGAAGGAACAGATGCGAAGCCTCAAGGAGATCGAGGTGCAACTCAACGCGGCACCCGACAAACAGGTATCGCTCACGGATCCCGATGCCCGTTCGATGAAGACACGAGGAACGGGAGTCGTCGGCTACAACGTCCAGACGGCGGTTGACACGAAACACCATCTGATCGTCGCGCACGTCGTTACCAATGATGGCATTGATCGTGATCAGTTGACGTCGATGGCGAAGCTTGCCCGTACAGAGATGGCCGTCGACAAGCTCACTGCCGTTGCGGATCGCGGCTACTACAAGAGCGAGGAGATGCTTGCATGCCATGAGGCTGGAATAAGCGTGTTCGTTCCGAAGACGGTGACATCGAGCGCTACGGCTCATGGCCGTTTCGGCAAGGAGGACTTCATTTACGACGCAAAGACGAATGAATATCGGTGCCCGGCAGGCGAGCGGCTCATCTGGCGATACTCGACCGTTGAGCGCGGCCTGAAGATCAGTAAGTACTGGAGTTCAAATTGCCAGCAATGTTCGCTAAAGGGGGACTGCACACCAGGTCCCCAACGTCGCGTGACACGCTGGGAACACGAAGCTGTTCTTGATGAGATGCAGGCGCGACTTGATCATGCCCCTGAGATGATGCGCATCCGGCGACAGACTGTCGAGCACCCGTTCGGCACGATCAAGGCATGGATGGGCGCCACTCATTTCCTGACACGGACCATCGGGCGGGTGAGCACGGAGATGAGCTTGCACGTGCTGGCGTACAACATGAAGCGGGTGATCAAGCTACTCGGTCCAGAAGCGGTTATGACGGCGATGCGGGCGTGAGACCCGTACGGGGTCGTTGAGCCTTTGCGATGTGTTCGGCTGTGATTTGACGTTCGGGTTGCCGCAATCGAAAAGCCGCGACCTGCGCCGAGACAG
>NZ_JAQQEU010000223.1:0-1374 GCF_046026895.1 Paraburkholderia sediminicola | reverse complement strand
GGGGATGACCCGTTTCGGTGGACGGTTACGTAGTTGAATTTTGAGCGGATAGGTTACCTCCGTTTGAAGCGGTGCTGCGAGTTGTCCACGGCCGGTCGGCGGGTCGCCTGTCACGACCACGACGCCGGCCGGCGGTGGACAACTCGCATGTGGATGAGGTTGGTTTTTGCGCTGCATGCAGCTGTTCGTAAATAATCGGCGAGCGATAGCCGAGCCCGCTGTGACGGCGAAGCGGGTTGTACCACGCCTCCAGGAAGTGGAAGATCTCGCGCCGCGCCTGTTCATGCGTGGCGAAGTGCGAGCGCGCCAGCAGCTCGCATTCAAGGGTGGCGAAAAAACTTTCGCACATGGCGTTGTCGAAGCAGTCGCCAACGCTGCCCATGGACGGACGCACACCGGCCTCGCGGCAGCGTCGCCCGAATGCGATCGAGGTGTATTGGCATCCTTGATCGGAGTGATGGATGACGCCATTGGGACGGCGTTGCGCCAGCGCCATGTCCAGCGCCCGTAGCATCAGTTCGGTGTACAGATGACTTGACATCGACCAGCCGACGATGCGGCGGCTGAACACATCCAGCACCACCGCCAGATACAGAAACCCTTCGCCGGTCGGTACATAGGTCGCATCGGCCACCCACAGCCGGTTGGGCGCGTCGGCGCTGAAGTGGCGTTGTACCAGATCGGGGGCCGGCCGCGCATCGGGCTGGCGCCGCGTGGTGGTGAACCGGCGCCGCCGGCTCACGCCGCATAGACCCGCGATACGCATCAGGCGGGCGACCCGCTTGCGCCCCACGTGAACGCCCTGAGTAGTCAGTTCGGCGTGAATGCGGGGCATCCCATAGGTGCCGTGCGAGCGGGCGTGGATGGCGCGGATACGGGCCAGCAGCTCGGCATCACTGCGTGCCCGTTTCGATGGCCCGCGTCCCAGCCACGCGTAAAAGCCGCTGGCGGAGACCTCCAGCAGCCGCGCCATCGTCGCAATGGGCCAGATGGCCTGATTCGCTTTCATGAACTCGAACCCTTGTCGGGCACGGTCCCGGTCTCCCGGGCGAACCAGGCCGCGGCTTTTGAAAGTATGTCCCGCTCAACCTCGAGCTGGCGAACCTTGCGGCGCAGCCGTGTCAGTTCCTCGCGCTCGGCGGTGGTCAGCCCGTCGTGCCGTCTGCCTGCGTCACGATCGGCCTGCGCCACCCAGTTGTAGATGGTTTGTGCGGTCGGCTCGAACTCCTTCGCCAGTTCCTCCGGCGTACGCCCTGCCTTCACCAGTTCGACCATCTGGGCCCGGAATTCCGCCGGGTACGGGGTGCGATGCTTCGCCATGGTGGGCACCTCCTGTTCCAAAGGATAGGTGTCCACGAAAGCGGGTCAACTCCA
>NZ_JAQQEU010000222.1:0-1375 GCF_046026895.1 Paraburkholderia sediminicola | reverse complement strand
GGGTCAAGTGCGGGCGCAAGCCCGGCGTAGCGAACACTTGACGCGCGTGGGGTAAATAAGCTGGTGCAAGGCTGGTTGCGGCAGAATGCGGCAATCAGCCCTGCAAGACCAAGCGAACTATGACGAACCAAACCCAGCTGTTTGAAGCCGCCTTGGGAATCAAGGCGCCGTGGTATGTGCAAGGCGTCGATTTCGGCACGGAACTGACGATTGCCGTGGACTTTGTCGCAGGCAGCCGGTTTGCCTACCCCGGGGTGCCGGGCGAACACCCGGTGCACGACACGGTCATCAAACGTCTGCGGCATCTCAACTTTTTCCAGTTCGACTGTTATCTGGAGGTGCGCGTGCCGCGTGTGCGCCTGCCGGACGGCTCGGTGCGGCTCGTAGAGCCTGACTGGATGGGCAAGCTGGATGGCTTTACGCTGCTGTTTGAAGCGCTCGTGCTGACGCTGTGCCGGGAGATGACATTTGCGGCGGTGGCTCGTCTGGTGAATCTGTCGTGGTATCGCGTGAAGGCCATCTGTGATCGGTACGTGGATCTGGCCGTGGCCGCGACTGACTTGTCCGACGTCACCGCGGTGGCCATTGACGAAACCTCGTGCCGACGGGGCCATGACTATGTCTCGCTGGTCGCCGACATGGACGCCAGGCGCGTGGTCTTCGTCACGCCAGGCAAGGATGCAGGCGTTGTCGAGCGCTTTGCCAGTCACCTGGAGGAACACAACGCAACGCCTGCGCAGATCAAATCGGTGAGCATCGACATGTCGCCCGCCTTCATTAAGGGCGTGGACGAGCATCTGCCCGATGCGCGCATGACGTTCGACAAGTTTCATGTAGTTGCGCACGCGTCCAAAGCGCTCGATGGTGTGCGCCGCGAGCAGCAGAAGACCGATCCCGCACTGAAGGGCATGCGCTGGTCGCTGCTCAAGGATGCCGACAGGCTGAATCTCGCGCAACTGACCGATCTCGAGGCGCTGATCAGCCAGTACACCACCAACCGCACGGCCCGTGCCTGGATGTACCGCGAGCAGCTGCGCGAGATTCTCGATCGCAAGCAAATCCATGTGGTCTCAAAGATGTTGCGCCGGTGGTGTAGCAACGTCATGCGTTCCAAGGTTGAACCCATGAAGGAGGTCGCACGCATGATCCTTCGTCATTTCGACGGCATCGTCGCCTGGGCGCAGACACGCCAGACCAACGGTTTCATTGAAGCCATCAATGGCCTGTTTCAAGCTGCCAAGCGCAAGGCGCGCGGATACGCCAGCTTCAAAACCATGCGAACCGTGCTGTTCCTCATCGCAGGCAAGCTCGACTTCTCGGCCTTCAACCCACATGCCTCGTAAGCCGCATTAGCCACTCCACTTTTGAAATAGCC
>NZ_JAQQEU010000221.1:0-1390 GCF_046026895.1 Paraburkholderia sediminicola | reverse complement strand
CATTCCAGCACTGACCGAAAAGGACAAGCAAGACCTCCAATTCGGCCTGGAACAAGGCGTAGAGTGGATCGCACTGTCTTTTGTGCAGCGGGCAGACGCAGTGCGCGACGCGCGTAATCTGATCAAAGGCCGGGCTAAGATTATCGCCAAGATCGAGAAGCCGTCCGCCGTGGATTCGATCGAGGAGATCATTGAGGCTTCTGACGCAATCATGATTGCGCGTGGCGATATGGGTGTTGAATTGCCACCCGAGGAAGTCCCGGTAATCCAGAAGCGGATCGTGGGTTTATGCCGGGAGGCCGGAAAGCCTGTCGTTGTAGCAACGCAGATGCTGGAGTCGATGGTGAACTCTGCCGTGCCCACGCGAGCAGAGACGTCCGACGTAGCGACGGCCGTTTTTGACGGTGCCGATGCCGTTATGCTGTCCGCGGAGTCCGCGTCAGGTGCCTTTCCGGTCCAAGCCGTTTCGATGATGAATCGGATTATCGAGCACACAGAGAATGCGCCGTCGTATCGCCAACTGCTGAAAGCAGTCAGGCCGCCCGCCTCTGCTGACGCACCGGGGGCGATCAGCGCAGCGATCTTTACCGTCACGTCAATGTTGCCGGTCGCAGCAATCGTCGCCTATACCACTTCCGGCGCGACTGCCGCACGGATTGCTCGCGAACGGCCAGCCTCCCGCATCCTGTCGCTCACTCCTGATGAAGCCGTTGCGCGTCAACTTACGTTGACTTGGGGTGCCTGTCCTTTACATGTCGACGATGCGGAGAACGTGGAAGATATGGTCACGAAAGCCACGGCGGCAGCGCATCGGATCGGTGTCGACCGCCGCAAACCGCTCCTGATCGCAGCAGGTGTCCCGTTTGGCACGCCCGGCATCAGTAATCTGCTGAGAATCGTCTACCCTTCCTGATCTTTCATTCATACGTCAGGGCATGGGGGCGCGCTGGGCGGGCCCCCATCAGTTTTGGCAAGGCGCTGGTATCCGCCATGGTAACGAAAGCACGGAATCTCAAAAAACCACGACGCGGACCGGCGCTGTCCAAACAGATGCTGCTTCCGCTTCCCTTGCCGCTTGTCAAAGACCTGTCTCTAGTCTCGCACCTTGCCCTTGCTTCGTTTCAATCCGGCCACGGCAGCCAGCATCTCCTATATCAACTCATCCGAACAACATACCTCTCATATTTGATGTGGAACGAGGGGCTGGGTGCCGGCAACTATCAGCTTTACTGCGACGCTGAGCGCGAGATGGAGGCCATCGCGGCTGTTCACGCAGGCGGCGGGCCGTGGACACTCAGTGAGGACGCTAGCTCTATACTCGAGAAGATCGTATGTATCTACGACGTCCAGCTTGGCGGCATATCCGGGGGGCTTTTCACACGATGCCAGG
>NZ_JAQQEU010000220.1:0-1405 GCF_046026895.1 Paraburkholderia sediminicola | reverse complement strand
CTAGTACGACTGTGTTAACAAATGTTCGTTTCGTCGCCCGCAGCATGGGCACCTTTCGAAGCAAGCCATCAAGGCTGCGGCGAGTTCCAATCGCAACGTGGCGATGGAATCTGCTACATGACGCTGCTTACGCAGGGGCGCCCCGGGGCCTGAAGCCTTTGGGTAAGGCAGGCATTTCGCGGGATAGCCGATGGGCTGGAGTTTTTTTTTGCGCCGTCAGGCGCTCAGCAACGAGAAAGCCATAAGCCGCTATGCACAGCGTCGCGTGATGATGGAAACCGCGCCAGCTGCGCCCCTCGAAATGCCCCAGGCCGAGCTCCTGCTTGAGATCCTGATAGTCGCGCTCGATGCGCCAGCGCAGCTTGGCGAGTCGCACGAGTTCCTTGATTGGCGTGTCAGCGGACAACGTACTCAGGAAATACTTGCTCGGCTCGACTTCGGCCTTGGGCCACTCGATGAGCAACCATTGCTCATCGGAGACCTCTCTTGCCTGCGATTCGCGCGAGACGCAACGCACCCGTGTTGCCGCAAAGCGCGATGACAAAGCGCGGTTGGTCCCTTCACGCCAGGTGAGGGTGCGAAAGCGCCGAGATGGCAACTGCATGGCCAGGTCTTTCGCCTGCAGCGGCGCCTGTCCTTCTGACTGCAGGCTGACGATGCCGGTCACCCCGACCATGTAGGTAAAACCCATCGCCGTGAGTTGCTCGCGAAACAGTGTGTTCACCCCGTAGCCTGCATCGGCCACCACCAACTCGGGCATCGCTTCACGCTCGCCCATGCTTTCCAGCAGTTGCAGGGCGATCGCCGGCTTGGTGGCGAACTCGACCGCCTCGGGCACTTTACACTGATCGCGTCGCACCGGGTCGTCCGCCCAGCTCTGCGGCAAATACAGTTGGTAGCGCACCGGCAGACTGAATTGCTCGTTGGCCAGCGAGAGGCTGACCGCAACCTGGCAGTTGTCCTGTTTCCCCAATTGTCCGCAATACTGCCGGGCCACGCCCACCGAATGCTTTCCCTTCTTCGGGAACCCGCTGTCGTCGATCAGCAGCGCCTCTGGTTTGCCCACTCGCGCGCTGATTCGCTCCAGCGTATGAGCGCGTACCGCATCGAGCACGGCCTGATCTGACCACGGTGCGTCGGCTACGAAGTGATGCAGGCGCTGATGCTCCGAGCGCACCCGGGTGGGCGCCAGTTGTGCTGCCATGGGCTCCACGCTCTTACGTTTGACCGGCAGCAGCAACCCCGTGCAGTAACCACGAAACGGTTCGACACGATCGGCGTGCCCAAGCGTCTGTGCAATCAGCGACACGTATTCTTCAAACCGTTCCGTTGAGATTCCCATCGCATTCCTCACAGGCAACTTGAAGATAAGCGAATAGTGCCTTATTTTTTAACACAGTCGTAC
>NZ_JAQQEU010000219.1:0-1423 GCF_046026895.1 Paraburkholderia sediminicola | reverse complement strand
CAGGAAATGAAATGAACGCGTCCCACCCGGTGAATGTGAGCGATGGTGGATCCTCACAGGCCAACGGCATCGATGTGCCCACGTGGAAAATACGAAGTTTCCAGGCAAACCGGAGGATCCGTCGTGAAGCTTACGCCAGTTGGGATTGACATTGCAAAGTCGGTTTTTCAGGTCCACTACGTCGATCAGGAAACCGGAGAAATCGTGAACAAGCCGATCAAGCGGGCAAAGTTTCTCGAGTACTTCGCGAACCGGGCTCCGTGCCTGATCGGCATGGAGGCGTGCGGCGGATCGCACCACTGGGCCCGGCAACTGACGAACATGGGTCACGAGGTAAAGCTGATGCCGGCGAAGTTTGTGAAGGCGTTCAACATCCGCAACAAGAACGATGCGGCGGACGCCCGGGCAATCTGGATGGCCGTGCAGCAACCCGGTAAGCCCGTCGCGGTGAAGACCGAGATACAACAGGCGATGCTGGCGCTACACCGTATGCGACAGCAGCTGATCAAATTTCGCACGATGCAGATCAACAACCTGCGTGGACTGCTGATGGAATATGGAGAGATCATGAGCAAGGGCCGGAACAAGCTGAACAAGGAGATACCGGTCGTGCTCGAACGGATCGCGGAGCGCCTGCCTGCCGTGCTGATCGATACGTTTCGCGAGCAGTGGAATGGACTGGCGAAGCTGGACGAACAGGTTGCCGAGATCGAGCGCCGGATGCGCGAGTGGAAGAAGGAAGACAAGGCGGTGAAGGCGGTTAGCGAAATTTGCGGCGTCGGGCTGCTGACGGCAACGGCAGCCGTCTCAATGATGGGCGATCCGAAAGCATTCAGTTCGGGGCGGGAATTTGCCGCATGGGTTGGCATCGTGCCGAAGCAGACCGGCTCGGGCGGAAAGGTGAACCTGCACGGGATCAGCAAGAGAGGCGACACCTACTTGCGCACACTGCTGATCCACGGCGCGCGTAGCGTAATAGAGAACGCAAAGGAGCCCGGCGAGTGGGTCGAGCAGATGATGAAGCGGCGACCAAAGAATGTGGTGGTCGTTGCACTGGCGAACAAGATGGCACGGACGATCTGGGCCGTGCTGGCCCATGACCGGCCGTACCAGAAGGCCTACGTGAGCGTGAAGCCTGCCTGAATGGTTCACGCGAAGCAAAAGATCAACGTTTAACACAGGGTGAACGTCGAAAGGTTGCGCAGCAATCGAGTGTGATGACAATCCAGGTAGGACCGGGACTCGCTAAACCTGAATGCGCCGTCGAGCTTCGAGCTCGCGCAGGAAATGAGGTGCGAGTCAGCGTATTTCATAGAGGCCCGCAGCAGCAATACCGCTGCAACAAGGCCGGATATAAAGCTGCAGCCCATCCTGTCTGTCTGAACACACGAAAACTGTTGCAAACGGGACGCGTTCATATAAA
>NZ_JAQQEU010000218.1:0-1430 GCF_046026895.1 Paraburkholderia sediminicola | reverse complement strand
TAATGCCGTTCAGTTAAGCGACTGAACGGCATTTTTTGTTGGCTGCTCAAAGTAGTTGTAAACCGGGCGTGGCGGTGTTAACTTGCATCGCCATGCTGGTTGATGATCTGCGCCTTCTTGTCGACTCACAGCCACCTCTCGAATGGGGACGGCTGGGCCAGCATCTGCCGTACGAATGGATCGAGTCTGCAGTGCAGGCGAATGGCAGTGCCAGCGTTCGTCGGCGTCGGCTCCCCGCGCAGCAGGTCGTATGGCTTGTGATCGCGCTCGCGCTGTACCGGCACCAGTCGATCAGCGAGGTCGTCGATGAACTGGACCTTGCGTTACCTGTGGCCGACGCGTCGTTTGTCAGTAAGAGCGCCATCACCCAGGCGCGGCAGCGCGTCGGCGCGGCGCCACTGGCGTGGCTGTTTCACGAATCAGCCAGAAACTGGATTGCGCAGGATCAGGACCACTATCTCTTCAAGGGATTCTCGCTGTTCGCGATGGATGGCACCACGCTGCGCACCGCCGACAGTGCCGCCAATCGCAGGCATTTCGGCGCCTCTGCTGCCGCTCATGGCCGCATAGGCAGCTATCCGCAACTGCGCGCGGTTACGCTCACCGCGCTTGCCACGCATCTGGTGCGCGATGCTGTGTTCGGGCCTTACGACATCAACGAAATGGTCTCGGCGCGCGAGCTCATTGCTCGTGTGCCGGCCAATTCCATCACCGTCTTCGACCGGGGGTTCATGTCGGCCCAACTCCTGTGCAATCTGGTCTCGCACGGCGAGAACCGGCATTACATCATTCCGGCCAAATCCAATCTGCGGTGCGAGGTCGTGAGCGGGGGCGACGGTGACCAGATCGTGCGTATGCGCGTCTCACCGCAGGCCCGCGCGAAGTGCCCGGATCTGCCCGAATCCTGGCAAGCGCGCGCTGTGCTCGCCGTGGATGCAAGTGGGCGCAAACGCACACTGCTGACGTCCCTGACTGATCGAAGACGTTTCAAGGCTGCCGACATTGTGGCGTGCTACGAGCGTCGCTGGCAGATCGAGACCAGCTACCACGAGTTCAAGCAGTCGATGCTGGGCATGGAGCTGACGCTTCGCAGCCAGACCGTGGAAGGCGTCTATCAGGAATTCTGGGGCGCACTGATCGCCTATAATCTGGTACGTCTGGAGATGGCCAAAGCCGCGCTGGCGGCCGGACACGCCCCCGATGAGCTGAGCTTCATCCGCGCGTTCCACACCATTCAGTACGAAATGACATGGGCAGCCGTGACGCGCTCGTACGGCAAACTGCCCACGCTGCTCAAGCGCCTGCGCGAGCGGCTCAAACAGCTTCCCAATGAGAAACGGCCCGGGCGCAGTTGCGCTCGGGCCGTCAAATCGCGACCGTTTCGTTACACCGTTCGAGTCCTCAAAAGAAACCTTAACTGAACGGCATTA
>NZ_JAQQEU010000217.1:0-1446 GCF_046026895.1 Paraburkholderia sediminicola | reverse complement strand
CTAGTGTGGTGAGTTAGAAGTTCGTTACATTAGTTGTTCGTGCGGTCCGGGATAACGAAATGCTGCCTGAATAACCGCTCGGACTCACATAACCCTTCCTCGGTAAAGACCACCGACCTCGTCTTGTTTACCGGGTCGCAGATGAAGCCCTTTTCGTAAAGGCGATTCAGCACGTCCCAGTCGAAGCCCTTCCACGCGCGATACTGATCGTGCAGGGTCAGGTAGAGAAGTGCCAGGGCGACTTCGTCGATCGCGTCGGTATTGATATTCATGACATTCATCCCGCGGCCTTTTGAACCCGCACACAAAACCGCTCGAGACTAGCCAGGATCTCATCGGCCGACTTGCTCCAGATGAACGGCTGGGGGTGGGCATTGTAGACGTCAAGGTAGTGCCGGATTGCATCTTCGAGCTGGCGCGTCGAACGATGCGTGCCGCGACGAAGGTACCTTTCGGTCAGCGTGGCGAACCAGCGTTCGACCTGATTGAGCCACGACGCCGAGGTGGGTGTGAAGTGAACCTGGAAGCGGGGATGACGAGCGAACCACGCCTTGATCGAGGGAGTCTTGTGTGTGCCGTAATTGTCCATCACCAGATGCACATCCAGGTGGGGCGGCACGCTAGCTTCGATGGTGCGCAGGAAACGCAGGAATTCACTGCTGCGATGGCGCCGGTGCACCTCGCCGATCACTTCGCCAGTGACGATGTCCAGCGCAGCAAATAGCGTGGTCGTACCGTGACGCATGTAGTCGTGAGTGCGTCGCTCGGGAATGCCTGGGGCCAAGGGCAATATGGGCTGCGTGCGGTCCAATGCCTGTATCTGGCTCTTCTCGTCAACGCACAGCACCATCGCCTTGAGCGGCGGATCCAGGTACAGGCCGACAATATCGCGCACCTTATCGACAAACAACGGATCGCTAGAGAGCTTAAACGTCTCCTGCCGATGCGGCTGCAGCCCGAAGGCTCGCCAGATCCTCGACACCGCCGTCTGCGAGAGCTTCATCTCCCGGGCCATCGTGCGCGTGCTCCAGTGCGTCGCCCCGGCAGGCACGGACTCAAGCGTCTTCGCAATAACCGCATCGACATGCGTGTCGTCGATTGTCCGGGGTGCACCGGGGCGTGGCGCATCAAGCAGTCCATCCACACGGTCTGCGACAAATCGCGCGCGCCATTTGGAGACAGTTTGCTGCGTAAGCTGCAGTTCCGCCGCGACCGTCTTGTTGTCCATCCCTTCGGCACAGGCCAGCACGATGCGCGCTCGCAACGCCAACGCCTGTGCTGTCTTGCGCCGCATCATCAGCGCCTTCAGTTGCTCGAATTCCGATTCGCTCAGCACGAGTTCCCGTTTGGGCCGTCCGCTCATCGCCGCTCCTCGTATCCGTGCCACACATAGCACTTTAGTACGCGGCGAAAATAATTCAATGAATTTGTAACTCACTACACTAG
>NZ_JAQQEU010000216.1:0-1506 GCF_046026895.1 Paraburkholderia sediminicola | reverse complement strand
GCTCGAAGTGTTGAACCGTTTAGCCAGCACGAGTGAAGGGGGCGCATCGGACGCGCGTCTGATGCAAAAAGAGCACTCATTGCAGCACTGCGAGTTCCTCGGGGCGCTGGCGCCACACATGACGGTGGCCGAGTTCATCCGAGGCGTTGGCGGCGCCTTCTTCCTGTGGCCAAAAGAGCTGCTCGAGGCTGAACTCAACCGTGACACATTGGCGTCGACCGTTCGGAAGCACCTTTTTGACGGGAATCCCGACGGCTGGAACGCGTATATCAGCCACGTCCAGAAGAAAGTGAAGTGGTTTGGTGCCAGCCTTTCGGATACCAAACAAAACGCGCCGACGGAACCGCCGCACGATGCCACCGATGAGGCGAGCCCGCTCGCGGCCCCGGTCACGAGCGTGCCGGCCGCTGGGGTGGAGGTGCGCAATGAGAAGAGAGGTTGGCCTTGGCCCGAGCCGAGGTCGACGTCGTGACGCGTCCGGCTCTTAGCCTATACCTCCAGGTAAAGATTCCCGAGCGCCGAAACTCTAGCTATAAAGTCCAGCCTGCTTGCCTCCGAAGGCAGTGGGTCGTTCGCGGGTCCGCAGATATCCCCCATCTGGACACGCCTGGCCCGGAAAGAATGAAAGGGAAGCCGGCCAGCCCGATCAAAGACGTCGCTTCGCTTCCCCCGGCGCGAGCAAGCAGTACCTTCGGTTGTTGACTCGCGCGCCACCAGCTGTTTTTTAGCTCCCCCCGAAAAAAACGTTGCATTGCGGGTCCACCCTGCACTGCCTCGCATGTTTCGCGCCGCTTTGGACCGTTGTAGCAGGCGTGCCACCGTAAGCTTCCATGCTCATACTGGGCGAAGAATTAGTCTGAGTCGCGGCGTTCTGCTGCGGGGCGGGTTGTGCAGCGTCGGGCGTGCTTTGCGAATGCGCAGACCCGGCCATGACAAACAGTCCGAAAGCAGCAACCATTAATCGTAATTTCATGTTGGCTCCTTGATTCAGGTTGATTTTTCCATCCATGCGACTCGCTATCCGCGGGTCCCGTGGTTGACACCCAGACGGGATTTGCGGACGAGAAGCCGCCTTCGAGTCCGCGGGCCGGTCGCCCGCGGCCAAAGTTCGGGGTAGTTGGGAAGTTACGAAGCGCAGCGCGCCGAGTTGAGGTCTATTGGCGCATGAAGGCGTGCGAACCGGCAATGTCAACGGATTTTGTGGACCCTCGACACATAATAATCGCCCTGCAAGTATGTTATAGGGCGCGCAAAGACGAAACCAAAGCGAATGTTTGAATCGAGCGCCTGCAGACGGCGCAAAGTGCCTTTTGGTGGCTATTTCGGCAGTTTGAGATACGAGGCCGAATCCTCGGGGAGCGGCCCTACGTTTCCTGCCTCCTATGTTTGAGTGCTCGCAGGGCGTCACTTGTGTTGCATTAAGCTGTTTGCCTGCGCCTTTAGCACGCATGGACTGAAATTTCGCTGCGACTCAGCAATGCGAACCGACGCGCATCATGTTGTGGC
>NZ_JAQQEU010000215.1:0-1516 GCF_046026895.1 Paraburkholderia sediminicola | reverse complement strand
ATATTCCGAGATGCGATGGTCCTTTTCAATCGGGTTCGTCGTAGTATCCTGCCCCGTCGTTGCTTCGTTTCAACGGAAACTGAGCCACCATCGTTTTGGCTCATATAGAAGGAGGTTCCATGCGTTGCTCTCGTATCCTGCGCTATGCAGTCGCGCTTGTCCCGCTGTTCGGCGGCCTGGCACAGGCGGATGACATTGTTACATCCTGGAATTCGGTGCATCTGCCGCCGTCGCCGCCTCTGACCTCGGTAACGGTCGATCCCGCTCATACCGCGCTGCTCGTGCTCGATTTCGACACTGGTAATCGCACGACGACGCAGCGACCGACTTGTTTCGCCTCGTTACCGAAGGTCGCCGCATTGCTCGACGCCGCGCGCCGGCACAAGATGATGGTCGTCTACAGCACGACACCGACTGGGTCGATCATGTCGGTGCCTCCGGTGCTTGCGCCTAAAGGTGAGGAGACGGTAGTGCACTCGGGCGTCGACAAGTTTCTTGGCACCAACCTGGAAGCTGCATTGAAGGCGAAAGACATCCATACCGTAATCGTCACTGGAACCGTCGCGCACGGCGCGGTTCTTTACACCGCGACCGCCGCATCATTGCGCGGATTCAAAGTGGCGGTGCCGGTCGACACGCTCTCGGCCCCGGACCCGTTCGCCGAACTGTCCGCGACATGGATTCTGTCAAACGCACCGGCCAGCGTCGCGAAGAATATGAATGTGACGCGCTCTGACATGGTCCAGTTTTGATTGATGATCGTGCTGTGGCGCAATCCGCATTCGGGAAGCCCGGCACGCTCGCACACGAATGGTTACGACGTGCACCCCTCCGTCGCTTCGCGACCAGGCGACCCAGCGGATCGGCCGGATGGGGCGCGACAATCTCCCCGTCCATCGAGCACCTCGAGCTCGATGGACGGAGTTTGTCGAGGACGTCAGGGCAAACGTCTGCCTCGATCACACGCTCATCTCAATGTGGATCGCAGCTGACATCATGGACTCGCATCAACCTACATGAGGAGACGCGTGAGGGGCGGAAGACGGCCAGGAGCCGTCATTCGCGCACTCGATTGCCCGGACATTCCACCGGCTGAATCCGCCTCGGTAAGCGGCCATTCCGTCGGCGACAGTGAATGTTGCAACATCGGCTGGGGCAGTCATTCGCGGTAGGTCCGCGGCGAGAAGGCCGCGATGTCCGCTTTCGGGAAACGCTGGCGGCCGAACGCGCCGGCTTCCCGTCGGCTGGCCCGCGTCGACTGGTGGCGCGCAAGTTGAGTCTGACCGCGAAAGGAGGCAGCGGCGTTCGGCATGAAGCCGTCAGTCAGATGTGGCTAACACGCATGGGACTGGCCATACTTCAAGCGTTATACCTTCCCCCCACCTTCTGACTGGAGAAGTGCCGCCATGAAGCTATTTACCGTTGCGGTCCTAGCGTTCGTGCTCGCCGGATGCGCCACGAACCAAGGCATGTCAAACAATGCGCCGGCGTCGCGCACAGAAAGCTGTAAAGTCAC
>NZ_JAQQEU010000214.1:0-1543 GCF_046026895.1 Paraburkholderia sediminicola | reverse complement strand
CGAACGCCGCTGCCTCCTTTCGCGGTCAGACTCAACTTGCGCGGCACCAGCCGACGCGGGCCAGCCGACGGGAAGCCGGCGCGTTCGGCCGCCAGCGTTTCCCGAAAGCGGACATCGCGGCCTTCTCGCCGCAGACCTACCCCGAATGACTGCCCCAGCCGATGTTGCAACATTCACTGTCGCCGATGGAATGGCCTCTTACCGAGGCGGATTCAGCCGGTGGAATGTCTGGGCAATCGAGTGCGCGAATGACGGCTCCTGGCCGATACTGTTGAAAAAGTCGCTGACCGTCTTTCTAGCGAGGTTTTCAGGGGTATTCTTACCCTTGACCGGCATCCGCGAGCGGTTTGTAGGCCGATCTGAGAGGCCGATTTTTTTGCGAGCAGGTCGCAAAAACTATGCGGCGACTTTTTCAACACTATCGGCCGGACAGCGACGTTCGCGATCGGCCGATTCGACCCAGCCCCCTGCAAAAGCCGATAACGGAATGCGACGACCGAAACAATCTCAGTCCCGTGGTGCTCAGCGATCAACTTGTGCGATTTCTGCCAAAACACACGATTATGGAGGTCACGAGCGGCGCTAACAGCACCTCGGCCCATTGCGACTGTATTTCCGATCGATGGCCCCGATGAAGAACTCACGTCGCGACAGCAGCGGATCGCACGGGTGGCGCGAGGCCATGTGCTCAATATAGCGTTCATAGTCCGGGATGCCGAACATCTGCGCGCAGGCTCCGCGCATGGTGCGCGCAAGCTCCGATAGCCGTGTCCCCAGTGCGTTGCTCACGGCCCCGGCGTTCGCGCCCCGAACTGGCACCGCCGCGAGTTTGCCATTGAAGATCGTTTTCATGATCAAGCCCCCTTGGCGCGCACAACAACAGGCGTCTCGTTGACAGTGGGCTGTGCCTGCCGCAGCGCCCGCAAGCAGATCGTGACGGCGAAGACGCACATCGCCAGCACCAGCACGACAAAGAAGCCGCAGACCACCGCATCCAGATAGTTGTTGAAGGCGACCCGCTGCATTTCCGCAATCGACTTGGCGGGAGCGAGTACGGTCCCCTGTGCGGCGGCGTCACTGAACTTGTTCGCCAGCGCGAGGAAGCCGATACGCGGGTCGCTATGGAAGATCTTCTGGATGCCTGCAGTGAGCGTGGTAATGAGGAGCCACGCTGTCGGCACCAACGTCACCCAGATGTAGCGCTCGCGCTTCATCTTCACCAGGACGCTCGTGCAGAGCAGCAGGGCAATGCCGGCGAGCATCTGGTTGCCCACTCCGAAAAGCTGCCAGAGTGTGTTGATGCCCCCGAGCGGATCGACCACGCCCTGATAGAGAAAGTAGCCCCAGGCTGCCACGCAGAGGCCGGTGCCCAGCAGGTTCGCGGGCAGCAGCTGGGTGTCGCCGAGCGGCCGATAGACATGGCCTAGCATGTCCTGGATCATGAAGCGGCCGACCCGCGTGCCGGCGTCTACGGCTGTCAGGATGAACAGCGCCTCGAACAGGATAGCGAAGTGATACCAGAAGGCCTCCATGGTCTGACCGC
>NZ_JAQQEU010000213.1:0-1553 GCF_046026895.1 Paraburkholderia sediminicola | reverse complement strand
TATTTCAAAAGTGCGGCCCTTGCCACAATCGTCGAGATAGCCGGGGAGGTTGGCGTCGGTCAAGGTTATCGAATGATCCGTCGGATTGACGTAGAAGCCGCTGGTGTCGGGGTTCTCAGGGTTGGCGGGATCGTGAATGATGATCCCATGCGTGTTGCCCGAAACGATATTGGCATGGCCGGGCACAGTGGGGCCGTAGGTGGTGGAAAAGGAATTGTCGCTCATGGCGTAGTGCTGAGCGTAGTTCCACAGCGCCTGGACGGTGTTGCCGTCGTAATAATTCATGATGGTTGAGCCGTCCACGGCGCAGCCCGGGCCCTTGCCGGTGGCCGTCTGCGGGAAGCGATCCACAGCCCCGCCATCGTCCGCCTGCTGCTCGGGTTCGTAGTTATGCGCCATATCGCAGGTGTAGGCGTCGGCGGGGCGAAGCCGCGTTGGGTTGGCGGGGCGTCCGGACAAGCTCCAATTCGGATTGCTCCGCAGCAAGTCCGGCGTCAGGACGTTGGCGGCCGGCGTGCCGGGGCGCGCCACGAATTTCGGCGCAGGCACACCAACCCAGCTTTGCTCGCCGGGAATATTCGCCGCGTGCGGATAAGTCCCGAAGAGATTGCCGAAAGTTCTGTTCTCGGGAATGATGACCACGATGTGCTTGATCGGAGTTCGCGTATCTTCGCGATGGTTGTCCAGATCACCATCGGCGGCGTGAACGACGGAGGACAAAAGCGCCAGCGCAGCCGATGCTAAAAGAGTTCTTCGAATATTTTGACGAAACACGGAATACCTTTTGAGGAGTGTAGGGAATAGAAAAGATCCGACTTGAACAAGTAAAGTTAATCTGAAGATTGCAGCTGCTCAGGCTCTAGTTTTAAGTACTAGATGATGATCTACACGGAAATTATGCTCACCCGCGCGGTAGGCTCAAGCAAGCGATGATTGAAGCCTTGCATCAGGAGAAGCCCGCGCACAGCAGCCCGCGTATGAGCATTGCCCGCATGGGCTTTGTGCCCGAACAACTGCGCTTGGGATGCGCTCGAAGGCTTCACGCGCCAAACGAAGAAGATGCCTGCCTTGTTGCGCGAGAGCCTAACTTACGATCGCAGAAATCGAAATAACCCGATTCAATCGCTTGGACAGCTCGGCATGACAAGGTCGATATCGGCTTTGCCGATCCGCATACACCTTGGCAACGTGGCAGCCACGAGAACACCAACGGCCTGCTGCGCGAGTTCTTACGCAAGGGCATGGACCTTTCGACGGTCACGCAGATTCCGCTCAACGACGTCGCTAAACTCATCAATGGGCGGCCCCGTCAAGCCCTTGGATGGGACACACCTGAGAAAGCCATGGCCAAAAGAATTGGAAGACGCCGGTTTAGCTAAACGTTTGCACGTGGCTCTTGACGCCACCGCAACAAGTTTCGTAAATAACAATCGCATCTTAGAAGCACAATATGACGCGCTCACTACTCCGAGTTTTCAAAAAACTTGCTGGGTATGATCACGCTCCAAAACTCGACATATCGGCGCCATGGTGGCCAACGTCGGATCGGCGTT
>NZ_JAQQEU010000212.1:0-1608 GCF_046026895.1 Paraburkholderia sediminicola | reverse complement strand
TGTCAAAGCCAGATTCAAATGTCCGCTTTCTGGCCAAGTTCAAATGTCCGCTTTTAGGGGTTGGAAATCTGTCTCTCAGCCGGTTTTTAATCACGCAGTGTCGAAGGATGGCGTTTGAACTGGCAGGGCGCTTACGCCTGTTCCACCGTCTCTTGCAGACCGCCGGCCAGGTTTTCGGGATTGCGGTTTTGCCTGTCTTTGCCGGGCAAGATCCTCGATCGTATTTTCGATGTCGGCCTGAGTGAACTCGCGCTGTTTCTTCTTGCCCGTCGTACGACTTTGGATTTTGGTCGGAGCGCCCAGATGGCTTCGGGAGGGCGCCTTGCCGATGCGCTGGTTATCGCGCTGTGCCTGGATCGCCTGCGAGACCTGGAGCACGTGGCCCAGTCTCTTGTGTTCAACGACCGCGGCCTGATCAACCTCGGCGAGCCGGTCGTACTGCCTGCACGTCAGAACACGGCCGTCCCCCCGGAGTTCGATCCGCCCGTCCGGGTATTCCCAGACCTCGATATACCGATCAATCAGCTTACGGTGCTCTGGCGTGTCGTTCAGCAGGTACATGACCTTGTCGTATTGCACCGTCAGCGACTTCGTCACCTTGCGCGATTCCCGCCAGGTAAGTATGGCATCAAGGCTTTCGTCAGCGCGAAGCGGCCGATGTGCGTCGAAACTGCTCCTGGGCGGCTTGGCGAAACGCGCGTTATAGGCCGCCATGAAGGCTGGTGCGTATGCATTGGCCTGGGCGACCGTGCTGATGCCACGCAGCCGAAGCTCCTTGACCAGGCGATCCTGCAGCGTTAGATGCGCGCGCTCGACGCGGCCTTTGGCCGAACTGCTGTTCGCGCAGAACGTATCGATATTCAGTTCGTACATGGCACGGCCAAAGTGGGTCACGCTATTGCCATCCTTGTTCGCGCCCGTCTTGCGAAACACGCTGTACTTGTCACTGTAGAACGCGCCGGGTTTGCCGTACTGTTCAATGTAAGTCCGCGTCGCTTCAAAGTAGCTGAACGTCGATTCCGTCGCCGTGAAATGCAATGCCATCAGCCGGCTCGTCGCATCGTCGACGTACACCAGCAGTGCGCACGCGGGCGCCCGATCCTCAAACCACCGATGATCGCAACCGTCGATCTGGATCAGTTCGCCCAGACAGGCGCGCCGCGCCCGCGGCTGGTAGATCTTCGGCGGACGTTGACGGCGCGGCACCCACAGCTGGGCATCCATCATCAATTGCCGGACCGTTTCCTTCGCCAGGCGGATGCCGTGGCATTCACGCAGCTTCTCGCAGGCCAGTGTCGGCCCGAAATCCTCGTAGCGATCCCGGATGATCGAGATGGCCCGATCGGCTGTCACTGCGTCCAGGCGGTTGTTGCTGGGCTTCGAGCGTCGACGCGACACGAGCCCCGGCGCTCCGTGGTCACGCAGTCGGCCGACCAGTCTCCGGATCTGCCGCGTCGTCAACCCGAGTCGCTCGGCCGCTCGCGACGGTTTGAGCTTGCCGTCCACCACGTCCTGAATGACCTTGAATCTGTCCAGCTCTCGCATCGTCATCGTTATCCGTTCTATCACTGCCATCGAAGCTCCCCGTGCCGGACAACCGGCGGCGGG
>NZ_JAQQEU010000211.1:0-1613 GCF_046026895.1 Paraburkholderia sediminicola | reverse complement strand
CAAATCGACCGCCTCATCTGAGGCACCAATTTTCTTCAGCCTCAGTGGACCATTGCATGTGGCAGCACCACGATGCACAAAGCGCAACCATGGAAAATCATCAAGATGGCCGTGACTGCATGCCATTTGGAACCGCGCCGGCAGCGCAACCGGGGGCTGTCCGGCCTTACTGCAGTTCGCATGGACAAAGCGAGCCCGGTCCGGTCGGTAAGGGTCGGTTTTCAGTTCGAACAGGCCAGAGCTAATTGGCGCCAGCAGTTCACACCACGGGCACCTAAACCACTGCGGAAACGCCGCAACCGGAACTCCAATTTTCGCGGCTCCGAGCGGGTCCGCAGAAGCAGTGTCTGGTTCGACCGGTGGGAGCAAAAGTTTCTCCACCTGGTCGCCCAGTTGAACGCGTACCGCGCGAAGCAGGCGCTCTTCGCTGACCAATACAGAATGTGTCGTATCCCAGTCGTCCAGCCCCATGACCATCCCAGCGATGTTGGGAAGGTCAATCATTGCGCCGACTCCATACACATTCAGGAGTTGCGTTGGTCTAATATCGCCGACCTTGTGTTTCGTCATTTTTGTTCTCCGGCCGTCGACGGCTGAACGCTTGGGCCACTCGCAACAGCAGGCGCTGGCGCCGAATACCCTTGCCCGTACCCGTCATCGAGTGGTTTGTCGTCCATGATTAGGCCAACACTCGGCTCGACGTCGCGTAGCGAACCTAGACAGGTGAAGTCTTCCCACTCTCCCGCTCCGGTCTTCTCGAGCAACGCAACTGTCGTCCCGTCTCTCTGGCCTTGGTAACCTAACCGCGCTCCGCCAGGTTTAGACGCAGCCTTCTTGAGCCAAAAATCAATTCGGGCCTTCAACAGCTTCTCCACCCGCTGTCCTTGCGCCGTCGACTGTGTCACGGATGTGGCGCGCTGAGCTATCGCCTTAATCGCATCCTTCACAATCGCGTGCGAACCGTCTAGTCGTCCCGCTGCCAGGTTCTCGTTAAATTCGGAGGCAGGCAGACGAACCAGCGCGGCTAGGACAGCAGACACCCCTCGGTCAACCGCTCGTGCTGCGAACGGCGTGACTGAAAGTGCTTCCACATGCTGGTAGAAGGTGGCGTGGTAATGCTCGAATCGCTCGTAATGAGAAAGGTCGCGCGGCCGCCCCCAATTGTAGACAGTGCAAACAAGGCCGGGGGCCTGTGCGTTCCGCCCGACGCGACTCGTTGCCTGGATGTATTCAGCAGTTCCCTTGGGCTGTCCACCGACAACCATAAGTCCCAACCGCTTGACGTCAACCCCAACGGATATCATGTTTGTCGCCAGCACTACGTCAAGAGGATTGGCCCGGGTCGGCCTGCTACTTGCCCGTGCATGGGGCGGCAACAACGGGTCGTGTGCGAACTCCAGTCGGTCCAGCAAGCCGGGAATATCGCGCGAGTTTTTCCGAGAGGTCAATTCTTCCAGAGCTGGCGTATGACGTTTCGCCAGTCCACGGCTTTCCATGTCCCGCAACCGCGAGCGAATATCATCGTCCACAAGCCGTCGCATGCCGCCTAGCTCTCGCATAGAATTGAAGTAGCCCAGCAAGGTCATCCAAGGGTCTGCAGCTTTGCCATATCT
>NZ_JAQQEU010000210.1:0-1615 GCF_046026895.1 Paraburkholderia sediminicola | reverse complement strand
GTCGTGATCGTCGGCGGCGGGCCGGCTGGCCTGTCCGCGGCGATCCGCCTGAAGCAGCTGGCGGCGGAACAAGGCGCTGATATTGGCGTGTGCGTACTGGAAAAAGGCTCGGAGATCGGGGCGCATATCCTCTCGGGCGCGGTGATGGATCCGCGCGCGATCAACGAACTGATTCCGGACTGGAAGGAAAAGGGCGCGCCGCTCACGGTGGACGTGACCGAGGACCGCTTCCTGTTCCTCACCGAAACCGGCTCGAAGAGCGTGCCGGTCTGGGCGCTGCCGGACAATTTCAAGAACCACGGCAACTACGTGATCAGCCTCGCGAACGTCACGCGCTGGCTGGGCCAGCAGGCCGAAGCGCTCGGCGTCGAGATTTTCCCGGGCTTTCCGGCCGCCGAAGTGTTGTACAACGACGACGGTTCCGTGAAAGGCGTCGCGACCGGCAACCTCGGTATCGGCAAGGATGGTGAGCCGACCGAAAACTTCCAGCTCGGCATGGAGCTGCACGCCAAGTACACGCTGTTCTGCGAAGGCGCGCGCGGACATCTGGGCCGTCAGCTGAACGATAAGTTCAAGCTTCGCGAAGGCGTCGATCCGCAGGTCTACGGCATCGGCATCAAGGAGTTGTGGGAGATCGATCCCGCGAAGCACAAGCCGGGTCTGGTGATGCATACCGCCGGCTGGCCGCTGGAGAACGACACTTACGGCGGCTCGTTCCTCTATCACATGGATAACAACCAGGTGGTGGTCGGCTTCGTGGTGGGGCTTGGGTATTCGAACCCGTATCTGTCGCCGTTCGAGGAATTCCAGCGCTACAAGACGCACCCGGCGATCCGCGCGATCCTGGAAGGCGGCAAGCGTGTCTCGTACGGCGCGCGGGCGATCACGGCGGGCGGCCTGATGTCGCTGCCGAAGCTGGTGTTCCCGGGTGGCGCGCTGGTCGGCGACGATGCGGGCTTCCTGAACGCGTCGCGGATCAAGGGTTCGCATGCGGCGATCAAGACCGGCATGCTCGCGGCCGAAGCCGCGTTCGACGCGGTGCGGGCCGGACGCACCAGCGACGAACTCACGGCGTACCCGGAATCGTTCAAGACATCGTGGCTGCACAGCGAGCTGCATCGCGCGCGCAACTTCAAGCAGTGGATGAGCAAGGGCCTGTACCTGGGCACGCTGATGGTCGGCATCGAGCAGAAACTGCTGGGCGGCAACGTGCCGTGGACGCTGCATCATCAGCATTCGGATCACGAGATGCTCAAGCCCGCGTCGCAGTGCAAGCCGATCGTGTATCCGAAGCCGGATGGCAAGCTGACGTTCGACCGTTTGTCTTCAGTGTTCATCTCGAACACGAATCACGAAGAGAACCAGCCGGCGCACCTGACACTGAAAGATCCTTCAGTGCCGGTCAACGTGAACTGGCAGACCTATGCGGGTCCGGAATCGCGCTATTGCCCCGCTGCGGTGTACGAATTCGTCAAGAACGACGACGGCAGCGAACGTCTGGTGATCAATGCGCAGAACTGCGTGCATTGCAAGACCTGCGACATCAAGGACCCGACGCAGAACATCGTGTGGGTCACGCCGGAAGGTGGCGGCGGGCCGAACTACCCGAATATGT
>NZ_JAQQEU010000209.1:0-1625 GCF_046026895.1 Paraburkholderia sediminicola | reverse complement strand
GGTGTTGCACGCGAAAATCGGGCAATTGACTTTGGAGAACGATTCCTAAGAAACGCCCTGCGTGGGTTGGAGGCAGAAGCCGAACTCGGCTGCCCGCCTGTACAACTGCTTGATGACACGCTCCTTGTAGCGCTGTTCGTAGTGGTCGGCTCCCGGGTCGACGTATTGCATGCCGAAGCGCATGGCGTTGTAGAACAGTACGGCGATCTTGCGCGCGGTGGCGGTGACGGCTTTGGCCTTGCCGATGCGAGCCGCCAGCCGGCGGTAGAACGCACCCAGCGCCGTGCTGGTCTTTCCCACCGTGACGGCAGCCAGCCGCAGCAGGGCAGCCACGCGATTGGTGGTCTTGCGCGTATGTGAGGACAGGACCTTGCCGCCGCTCACCTTGCACCCTGGCGACAGGGTCAGCCAGGAGGTGAAGTGCTTGGCGGTGGGCCATCGGCTGAGATCGGTGCCGCATTCGGCAACGAGACGCACAGCCAGGTAGGGACCGATTCCATGGATCTGGGTGAGATCGACGCCAGCGAGCTGGTACATGAGGAGACGCACGTCGAAGCTCAGTGCGTTGGGTTGTCGGGTCTGGCTGCGCACCTTTCCCAATGGCTGTTGCGGTACGGGCCTGTCGGCGGCAAGCATCGCCAGCGTGCGCTCGATCTGGGCATCGCATTCATCGACGCGGGCCTGGTAGAAGTCATACAGTGCCAGGGCCTGTTGCAGCGCGAAGACGTGTTCGGGCTGGTAGTTGCCCACCAGGGCGGCCCGGATCGTCTCGACACTGGACCTGCAGTTGCGCTCACGCATCGCAGCCAGCACGCCGGCATCACGCTCTCCGGCGACGATGGCGCGGATGATGCGCATCCCTGTGGCTCCCGTCACGTCGGAGACGACATGGTGCAGTTGAAGGTTCATGAAGGTCAGCGCCTTCTGCATATGCTGGATGTGTGCGGCCGCGTAGTCCAGATGCCGTTCCCGAAGCCGCAGATAGGCTCGAAGCGCAGCGATGTCGCCGCTGGGTCTGAAGCTTGGGCGCAACAGGCCGCAGGCATGGAGCCGCTGCAGCCACTGCGCGTCGTTGACGTCGCTCTTTCGACCTGGCACGGCGCGGGATTCGCGTGCGTTGGCCACGATTACCTCGAGACCACGGCCCTCGAGGATCTCGTAGGCCGGGATCCAGTACACGCCGGTTGATTCCATCGCTACGGTTTTGATCCCAAGCGACACGATCCAGTCGGCCATAAGTTGAAGGTCACCAGTGAAGGCCTGGAAAGTCTGTACCGGCTGGTCGCACAGGTCTGGTGGCACTGCAACGACATGGAACCGGGATCCAATGTCGATGGCTGCAGCCCTGTCGTTGACGACGGGCAGACCTGTGGGCTTGCTGTGCAGTCTGGGCATGATCGAACCTCGCGATGGTTGAGCACGCCGGACGGGGGACTCGGATGGGGTCACATTCCTAAACGGGGTCGCACTGGGCGCCACCACAAGCGGGTCCGCAGCTTCCCCCTGGGCCAGGTTTTTTGACGGGGTCATCGCCTCCAAAATCGTAGCGACCACTGTCCAGGCGCATTTCAGTATAGGCACCCGTGCGTTTCTATCCATGGGGCCGTGGGATGCCGCGATCGCTG
>NZ_JAQQEU010000208.1:0-1661 GCF_046026895.1 Paraburkholderia sediminicola | reverse complement strand
CGAATGAGCAGGCTGGACGCCCAGTCGCTGCGCCGGGGTAGTGGCGACAGCATGTACACAAGGAAAGCGTACGCAACACGGGAAGTCCCTCGGCGTGGTCAGGGATGACCAACCGGACGCCCGCGAGGGACAGGCCGGGCGCCTTGGGATGACGGAGAGGCCCGTAGTACTGGTGAAGCCGGGTAATGCCGGTGGAGGGAAGGGGCCTCAGTTCAAGACCAACGCAACACGTAGTGAGGGACCTGGAGATTGGGCAACCTATCAACTCCGATCAGTGTTCAGAAGCTGCAGATGGCGTTACACGCGAAAGCGAAGGCAGAAGCCGGGTACCGCTTCTATGCGCTGTACGACAAGATCTACCGTGAGGATGTGCTGGCGCATGCGTACGCCCAGTGTCGCTCGAACAGGGGCGCGCCAGGTGTCGATCGGCAAGACTTCGCGGAGATCGCAGCGTACGGGGTGCAGAAGTGGCTCGGTGAACTGGCGCTTGCGCTCAGGCAGGAGAGTTACCGGCCGGACCCTATCAGAAGAGTGTTTATCCCGAAGGCCAATGGCAAGCTGAGGCCACTGGGCATCTCGACCTTGCGTGATCGGGTGTGCATGACGGCAGCGATGCTGGTGCTCGAACCGATCTTCGAAGCGGACCTTCCATCAGAGCAGTACGCTTATCGCCCGGGGCGAAACGCCCAGCAAGCGGTGATCGAGGTGGAGGAACGGTTGCATCGAGGGCAAACGGACGTTGTTGATGCCGACCTTGCGGACTACTTCGGAAGTATTCCACACGCCGAACTGATGCTGTCGCTTGCGCGACGCATCGTTGATCGGCGCGTGCTGCATCTGATCCGGATGTGGCTGGAATGCCCCGTGGAAGAAACCGATACCCGAGGCCGGAAGAAACGTACGACGGAGGCCAAAGACAGCAGACGTGGCATTCCGCAAGGCTCACCCATCTCACCACTGCTGGCTAATATTTATATGCGCCGGTTTGTGCTGGCATGGAAGAAGCTCGGACTTCAGCGCAGTCTTGGCAGTCGCATTGTGACCTACGCGGACGATCTGGTGATCCTGTGCAAGAAAGGGAAGGCTGAGGAAGCCTTGTCACGAATGCGCGAGATCATGGACAAACTGAAGCTGACGGTCAACGAGGAGAAGACACGAATCTGCAAGGTGCCGGAAGGCGAATTCGACTTCCTGGGTTATACGTTTGGGCGGCTGTACTCAGCGACGACTGGCCAGGCCCGTATGGGCATGCGTCCGTCGAAGAAGAGTATCCGGCGCATGGTCGAAAAGATTCATGCGATGACCGCACTCAAGACGGTGTGGCAAGAGACCACGGAGCTGGTGGGCCGGTTGAACCGCACGCTGCGCGGCTGGGCGAACTACTTCAAGGTAGGCTCGGACAGACGCGCGTATCGGGCGCTCGACAGCTACACCGCTACGCGGTTGCGTCGGTGGTTACGCAACAAGTACAAGGTTCGACGTCGCAGGGGCGGGACTTATCCATCCCAGCACCTCTACGGGCACTTCGGTCTCGTGCGTCTGACTGGTCCATGGTTGTGAACCTGCCGTGTGTGAAGGCGTGATGTCCTGTCCGAGAGCCGGATGCGGGAGATCTGCATGTCCGGTTCGATGAGCGGGGTGTGGAAACGGAGTTAGGGCGA
>NZ_JAQQEU010000207.1:0-1758 GCF_046026895.1 Paraburkholderia sediminicola | reverse complement strand
TTCCTCCTGAGCCGGCGCAGGTTCCGGTCGCGGGCCACACCCGCAAGGGCCGTCCGGTGCTGCCGAAGGACCTGCCGCGCGAGCGCGTTGAATACGATCTGAAGGACGAACAGAAAGCCGCATTCGATTCGCTCGAGCGTATCGGCGAGGAGCGCAGCGAGACGCTGCACTACGAGCCGTCGAGGCTCACGGTCATTGAACATATCCGCTTCAAGTACGTGGCGAAGAAGGATGACGAGTCGACCATCGTGACCGCAAGTGCCCAGCCTTCGCCGCTGCCAAAGAGCAATGCGAGCGCGAGCCTGCTGGCTAACATCCTGGTCAACACCTACGTCGATCACCTGCCTTTGAACCGGCAGGAGATGCGCTATGCACGACGTGGTGTGCACCTGCCCCGGGCAACGCTGTGCGAATGGAAGCTGGCGGCAGCCGAACTGCTCGAAGTGCTGCTGCCACCGCTACGGGCTCACCAGTTGCAGGCACCCCGCATGCACGTCGACGACACGACGCTGCCATTACTCGAGAAGGGTCGCACGGCGACGCGCACGGCACGATTATGGGGATACCTGGGCGCGGGCCAGCGCGAGGAGAACGGCGTCTGGGTTGACCACCCGCCAGCGGTCGTGTTCGAGTTCGCCGAATCGCGCTCCGGTTCGCATCCGCTGCGGTACCTGCAGAAGTACAAAGGTTATCTGCAGGCGGACGCGTACAGTGGACATGGCGCACTCTACGAAACCGGAGACATCGTCGAGGTCGGATGTTGGGCGCATTGCCGTCGACGCTTCTTCGAAATCGCGAAGGCGCAGAGCAAACCGGGACTTGCGGCGCAGGCGCTGCAGTGGATTGCCAGCCTGTATGCGATCGAGTCGCGGATCCGGGACCAAACACCTGATCTCAAATATGCGGCGCGGCAAATCGATGCGCTGCCGGTGCTCGCACAGTTCCGGCATTGGCTGGAAGGCAACGTCATCGGTTTGCCGGCTCAGGCGCCGCTCGCGAAAGCCTTCGGCTATGCGTTACGCCATTGGCCGGCGCTCGTTCGTTACACCGAGAGCGGTATCCTGCTGCCTGATAACAATGCTCTCGAGCGTCAAATTCGCCCTATCGCCCTGGGGAGAGCCAATTGGACATTCGCGGGCTCGCCGCGTGGCGCCAGGGCCGCCGCCACGATGTACTCGCTACTCGGCACGGCTCGGCTGAACGCCTTCGAGCCCTATGCATGGCTCAAGGACACACTTCAGAAGTTGCCGTCGTATCCTGTCAATCGCGTGCACGAACTGTTGCCGCTCGCCCGTTAAACGCCTAGACATTCATGGACATTCTCGACTCGCTTCGGCAGGCGCCCAGCGCCGAGTTGTATCGCCTCTATCTCGCCATCGGCAAAATGCTGGACGACCCGCGACGTATTCTCGAAGTACGTCAACGCTTGCACCTGGGAATGGAGGTCAGTTATATCGGGGGCGATCCGCTCGCACCACCTTCGCACGGAACGGTGGTGGAGCTGCGGCAAACCCAGGCGGTGATTCAGGACAACCAGAGCCGTCAGCGTTGGTCGGTGCTCTACGCGGCGGTTATCCCTGACACTGCGAGCGGCCCAACCCACGCGCCTGCGTCGCCGCCACCGCGAGCTCAGCGCGAGGAATTCTTCATCGGCGACACCGTCGGCTTCACCGACAAACATCTGAGCGAGCGGGTCGGTATCATCGTCCGCCTCAACGCAAAAACCGCGTCCATCGCTGTTAATGATTCGGAAGGTCA
>NZ_JAQQEU010000206.1:0-1760 GCF_046026895.1 Paraburkholderia sediminicola | reverse complement strand
TTACGGGGCCACCTACCGCGATACCATTCGCCGTGTATTGCTGCTCGATCAGATCGTAGCTACCGCTGTTGGCACCCGTGCGTGCATTGCTGTGATACACGACCATGTAGTTGCCGTTGCTCAGCGCGATCTCTGACGGCGCCTGGTTATCGATTCCGCTGGCCGTCGAAGCCGCTACGCCAACAGGTACGGTCTGGGGCTGCACGTCGATCGTCTGTGTCTGCAGTTGCACCTGACCGCCAGCGCCATCCGCTGCGTTCACCGCGGCCGATACCGTGTACGTGCCGGCGGACAGAGGGGTCTTGTAGCTCGCCCCCGGAATCACCCACCCACCGTTCGCACTGACCGCCACGTTGGTAAATGTATCCACCACTTTGCCGGTCGAATCGGTTACCGTGACCGTCAGCGTCTCGCCCGCGCCCATGTGCGCCGCCCCTGTGATGGCCGGGGTAGTCGACGTCTCGTAGGCATAGTCCGGCGAGTTCACGATCGTCCCCGCGCCGTCGACCGTGATCGTCGCTGTGGTCTGTACGCCCAAGTTTCCGCCAGCACTCACCACCACCGCACTCATGCTGTACGGCACATCCGTCGCGCCACCCACATTCATCGCGTTGGCCGCAGGCACGTGCAAGGTCCACGTCGTGCCGGACACGCTCAGGTTGCCGTCACCCGCTACGTACGTCACACCGTTGAGCGTGACCTGCAGCGTGTTTCCAGCGGGCAGCGCGCCAGTGAGCGCGCCACTGATAGTCGGCGTCGTGTCCGCTCCACTGTAGGCGTTAATCGAGACCGTGATAGCCGGCACCGACAAATCCACATGCACCGTGTAGGCATTCAACGCTGCACCCTGGTTGCCGGCCTCATCAATCACCTCTGCGGTATAGTTCACAGTCGTGCGGTCTGCCAGATTCCGCGTATCCGTGAACGTCCAGCTCGTGCCGCTTACCGTCGCGTTACCCAGGTAAACACCGCCGTCGTAGACCGCTACCGTCTCGTCGGCGTTCAGCGCCTGACTTACCTGCCCCTGCACCATCGGGCTTGCGCTGTTCGTGTAGCCGTTATTGGCCACCACAGTACCAGCTGGAACCAGCTGACTGCTGACCGTGTCGACCACACCGGTAATCGTTGTCGCTTCCACGGGTTGCGTGGTCTTTTCCGTCACCGTGTACGGATTGGAGACCGCGCCCGGGTTGCCCGCCGCATCAACCACTTCGGCCGTGTAGCTGTACGTCGTCCCGTTGACCAGACCCGAATCCACGTAGGTCCACGTCGTACCGGTCGTCGTCGCGTTGCCGAGATAGACACCGTTGCGGAATACCTCGACCACGTCGCCGTCGCTGGCGTTCAGGCCCGAGCTGATCGTCCCGCTCACAGTCACCGCCTGATTGGCAGTCTCCCCGCCGTTTGGCACCACGCCCGTATGCGGAGCAGTTGTGTCGCCGTCGTTGATCGACGCGATTGTCGTGGCCTGCTGTGGCGCAGCGGTATCCGCGACGAAGATGCCTGCCGCCGCGCTGGTCTGACCGTTGAATGTGTCCGTCACGCTGATCGTTCCGGACGGCTGTGTGGTCGTAGACGTGACCGAATAGTGGCCCGAACTGTCCACCGTGGCGCTACCCGTCGTGCCGTCTGCGTACGTCACGGTCACCGTGCTGCCCACGATCCCCGTACCGGACACCGTTACCGTGCCCGACGGCGTGTTTTGCGCGGCTGTCACTGTCGGAGAAGTTGGGACCGTGGTATCCGCGTAGCTTTGCATC
>NZ_JAQQEU010000205.1:0-1845 GCF_046026895.1 Paraburkholderia sediminicola | reverse complement strand
CGATCGACGGAATCGGCCGCGCCTTCGTCGACGAGAGGGTTCAGGCGCAGCAGCAGTTCCCGGCGGTTGATGAGGCCGGTCGGTTCATCATGCGTGGCCTGGCGCGACAAGCGTTCGGAGATCGCGCGCGCTTCGGTGACATCGCGAACCGGCACGATGACACCGTCGTCGCATGGGAACGCCCGCACTTCAAACCAGGTACCGAGCGGCGCGTAAAAGTCGGTCGCGGTGCTGGGCATACCGGTCTCGGACGCCTGCCGATAGGCTGCTTCCTAGCTCGACCCGATGAGGCTTGGGTATTCGGCCCAGATCTCGCGACCCAGCAGGTCCGCGGGCCGACGCTTGAGCAGCCGTGCAGCGGTCCGGTTGGCACTTTCACGTTGCCCGAGATGCGGCGGTAGAATGAAGTGATGAAGAAAACGCAATCGCTTTATCACGGCCACCGAGCCTTCCCACAGGCAAACGCCAGTCCACTGCGCCAGCGCATGACCGACGACATGCGCATGCGGCGGCGTTGTCAAGTTGGCGACTGTAGGCCAACCGTGTGGCACACAAGTAGTTATCCTCACCAGATAACTTGTCGCACCAGCAACGGATCGTTTCGTAAGTGACCACGACGCCGCGCTCGAACGACAATTCTTCGATGTCGCGCAGGCTCAGGCTGAACCGGAAGTACCAGCGAACGGCGCAGCTGATAACAATAGCAGGGAACATGATTGGGCTCCTGCTGGAGAACGAGGCGGGTTGCCTCATTCGCCAACATACGGAACCGCGCGGTGGACCTCCCATGAACCGCACGCGCTGGCCGGAGCCCCCTACCGCGCGAGCGGTTTCGTTCGGCGACCCTGAACTGCCCTTCGACCCGGGGTGACCTCTACGGCAGCTTTCAAGGGTACAACGGCCATTCGTTCCCTGGATTCGCTAGCCGACGGCTGGTCACGTTTACCACCTTCGGCGATTCAAAACCGTTTGACGAATTCGGCCATGTCGGCGCCCATGGAATGTTTCCGGCAGAGTTTGCAGACATCATCCGTCGCAGTGAGTGAGCCACTATCCTGTCAGAGCTGGGACTGCATGAAAGTGAGCCAGGTCTCACGCTCTGCATCGCTTGATTGAGGTTACGATCTTCTAAGCTACGAGGAAAATCTACTGCCTTCCCTTAGCAGCAGGGATACACACCAGCAACGTCACCATCCCAATTGCCAACAGGACCGCGATAACATCAAGGCCAACGTACAAACTACCTGTGCGCACCTTGACCGCTCCGATCATCGCGGGGCTGACCGCACCGCCAAATGAACCGATCGAACTGATCAGCGCGAGGCCACCCGCTGCTGCGGATTGACTCAAATAGGCACTCGGAATAGTCCAGAACAGGCTAAGCACGCTGAAAATGCCGACGGACGCGATCGTCAATAACGTGACAGTCAGCGCCAGACTACCGACAGCCAGCGGCAGCAAAAAAAAGCATGCCGCGGCCGCGAACCCGCACAGCGCCACATGCCAGCGGCGTTCCAGGTACTAATCTGAACTATAGCCAACGACCCCCATCCCGATTGTCGAAACAAGGGAAATTGCCCCGCTGATCCATCCGATCGAACTCACGGTCTGTCCGGAAATGGCCTTCAGCACGGTGGGGCCCCACAACAGGATTGTGTTCAGCGAGCAGAAATAGGCGAAGTAGATGAAAGCCAGCAAATACACTTTCGGATCACGCAACGCATCGCGAAAAGTGCCCCCCCGCTGCGGGTCGCGACTGACGGTCTGTCGCCAGGTCCGTCAGGACCCAGTTCTTCTCTTCATCGCTCAACCACCGCGCCTTCGCCGCGTCGTCCGACAGATAGA
>NZ_JAQQEU010000204.1:0-1909 GCF_046026895.1 Paraburkholderia sediminicola | reverse complement strand
CCGGCGCATTGACTCAGGTTATTTGTTACCGAGCCGGGGTCGTTGCCTCATGTAATTTGCTACCTGTCAGACGGCTGGCAGGAGCGACTTATGACGAGGCGACTCAGCATGACGACGCGACGGGAACTGATTGAGGCAGTCGGAGAGCGATACCGGCGTGCCAACCGGGATGGCAAACGCCAGATCCAGGACGAGTTTTTAAAACTGACGGGCTATCACCGCAAGCACGCAATCCGTGTGCTGTGCCGTGAAGTCCGGCGACCGAAGGCGAAGCCTGGTCCACAGCGGCGCTACAACGATGAGGTTCGTGCAGCGCTGATCACGCTGTGGGAGGCCGCGGACCGGATCTGCGGCAAGCGGCTGAAGGCGGTGATTCCGACGCTGGTCGAGTCGATGACCCGGTATGGTCATCTGTCGCTGACCGACGACCTGCGTGAGAGGCTCGCCGGCATCAGCGCGGCCACGATTGACCGGTTGCTCAGGGATGTGCGTGAACAGGCCTTCGGAGGACAACGCAGGCGCGCGGGAGGCGTAGGGAATGCGATTCGCCGCGCAGTCCCGGTCCGGACGTTTGCCGACTGGAACGATCCGCTGCCAGGTTACATGGAGATCGATTTCGTCGAGCATTGCGGTGGCATCAAGATCGACGGCGACTTCGTGCACAGCCTGGTGATGACCGACATTGCGACCGGCTGGACCGAATGTCTGGCGATGCCGTTCCGCAACCATGCGTTCGTCATTGAGCACATCGAGCGCGTCCGTAGCGCACTGCCATTTCCCCTGCGCGGCCTCGACAGCGATAACGACACCGCCTTCATGAACGAAGTCGTCTTCGACTTCTGCAAGAATACGGGTATCGAACTGACCCGCTCGCGTCCCTACAAGAAGAACGATCAGGCGTGGGTCGAACAGAAGAACGGTTCGATCGTGCGGCGACTCGTGGGATACGGCAAGCTGCGGGGAATGGAAGACACGGAAACGCTGGCGTCGCTGTATCGCGTCTCGCGGCTGTACATCAACTATTTCCAGCCCTCGTTCAAGCTGAAGTCGAAGACCCGCCACGGGGCGCGGGTCACGAAGCACTATGAGGCGCCCCTGACGCCGCTCGAGCGAGTCCTGCGTGCGGCCTCGGTGCCGGAGGCAACCAAACAGCAGTTGCGTGAACAGTTTCGCTCGCTTGATCCGGTGGAGCTTTTACGCCGCATGCGCGAGGCCCAGCGGCGGGTGGCTGAATGCCCGGCTACGGGCAGCGCTGCGACCGGCGCCCGACCCAACGACGAGGTACCGATGGCGGACTTCCTGGCAAGCCTGGGCACAGCCTGGCAGGCCGGCGAGGTGCGCCCGACCCATCACAGGAAGGCCGGGGTTCCGCATGACTGGCGCACGCGCCCGGATCCGTTCGAGCACACCTGGCCCAGGATACAGCAGTGGCTGGAAACGGAGCCCGGCATCACCGCGAAACAGTTGCAGAACCGCCTGACCGGGATGGCACCGATGATGTACTCGAGCGCCCAGCTTCGCACCCTGCAGCGGCGTGTGAAAGCGTGGCGATCGAATCGTGCCAGGGAACTGGTAACCCGGATCCTCGGCGAGCCCAGCGCAGTGGAAGCTGGCGCCGCTACGCAGGGCCAGCAATACTGAACACCGGATACGTTGCTGGATTGCGTGAGCCCGAGTGAATCCGGGCCGGCGCTGGCGGCGCCGGGGAATAAAGGCCAGGGGAGAAACCCGGGTGATGACGAGCCGGAGTTATCCACCGCCGGCCGGCGTCGTGGTCGTAACAGGCGACCCCGCCGACCGGCCGTGGATAACTCCTGGACATCAGTTCTTGGAGTCCCCCACAAAACGGGTACCGGTCCAGTCCATGGCAGAACAACCTGGAGACGACGATTACGCCCGGAGTAACATA
>NZ_JAQQEU010000203.1:0-1972 GCF_046026895.1 Paraburkholderia sediminicola | reverse complement strand
TTAAGTGCGATACCTGCGGCCTAGACCGCCGCATGTCAGACGCATTCGGAGAAGTCGCGGCAAGCGACGACGTATTCGAATGTCGGGGGCGACGACCACATTTACGGGACTTCGCGCCCAACGGCTGCGACGAGCATGCACAGACTATGCTGCTAGGTGCGTCGAATAGCTGGTTTGGCATATCTCTTTCGGCGCTCTCTATTCCGATGTACGTGGACAAGTTGCCTCAGTTGGTAGAGGAGCGCTGGGCAATACTGCAACATATCCCATCACTTGAGACTATCGCCGCCTTTAGGGCGGTGGGGAATCTGAAGGGTCTCGAGGACTACAGCGACGGTGCCGTATGGGATGCCATTGAAAGCAAGAAGAACGGCGTTCAAGCTGATGAAGCTGATGGCAATTTGAAATTACCTGAATGGAATGTCTTCGTCAGTGCGGACCCTGGCACAAACACTCGGGATTTTCAGCTAACCCCAGTGGCAGCGCCAAACGGATATGAACCGTATTTTGAGAAGGTTGTTCGTGCGGAGCGTCTGCGAGAGGTGCGTGCTCTAACCGGATTCACGCGCATCGAATCGCCGGGCGACTATTCGGACCCCAGCGAAATTCCAGAGTCGCTGCGCGCACCACTGGGGCGAAGCAAGCCGATTTGGGTGCCTGTTTCCGAAGTAAGAGGGGAAGGAGTTTTTCTCCAGTTTTCGGAAGAAGCTATACGTCGGTGGGTGCTGCGCGTTGATAAGCAGGATAAGGAAATGTTCCGCGCACATGTGGCATGGCGAAAGGCGCGGCGGATTCCCGAATCTGAGAGCGGGTATCCGGGAATTCGGTATGCCTTAATTCACTCCTTCTCGCATGCCCTCATGAGGCAGTTGTCGATGGAGGCTGGGTACTCGTCTGCCAGCATTCGTGAACGGATATATGCCGACGACGGAAGTGGGGACGCGCCTCCTATGGCTGGCTTGCTTCTCTATACGGCCGCTCCCGACAGTGAAGGGACCCTTGGTGGGCTGGTCTCCCTTGGCGAACCAGACAGGCTTGGACGCTTGATACGGCTAGCGTTGGAGCAAATTCGGCTTTGCGCCTCGGACCCTCTATGCGGCGAGCACCGACCAGCGCAGGATGGCACGTCTTCGCTCCACGGAGCGGCTTGTCATGCCTGCATGTTTTCCCCCGAGACATCCTGCGAGCGGGGAAACAAATATCTCGACCGGGGATTCCTCGTCCAGACGATTGGCGGCGGAAACGTTCCTTTCTTTGAATGAACATGGGCACTTCCAAATCGTTGCTTGATGCCATAACGGAGTTCTCCGCCCACGTGTCACCTGATGCAGTGGAGACAGTGGTGGAGCAGCTTCGGCGGGTGCACGGAACCGCAAAGACATCGTCCGCGATGTTGCCGATACAACAGCGACTTCACGCGACGGCTCGAGCGAAGTTTGAGAGAGTCATCGAAGAGTGGCGTCAGGATGCTGGTCAAATCACGCTCGCCGAACTTGCCGCGTCGATTGAAGGGGCGCTCTACCAAGCGACGAGATTGCACGGAGAGAGTAGCGTCGAACTGGTGTGGTCCGGTCCAGCCACCCCGTGGTCCGGATTACGGAGCACGGAGCAGGCGCTACTCGAGTTGATAAATACTGCGCGAAGGTCGCTTTTCATTGTTACGTTTGCCGCCTACAAGGTCGATGGCCTCGTAAGCGCAATCGAATCAGCAATGGCTCGAGGCGTCCATGTTTCGTTTTTGTTGGAAAGTCGTGAGGAAAGCGCTGGTAAAGTGACCTTTGACCCGGCGGTTGCCCTTGCATTGTCACGTCTTAAAGGCGTTGCAACGTACGTTTGGCCATCGTCACGCCGGCCGCGAAGCAGTCAGGGCCAGCACGGCTCGCTGCATGCGAAATTTATGCTTGCGGACGACGAGGTGCTCTTCTTGTCGAGCGCGAATTTGACCGACTATGCAATGAATCTCAACGTCGAA
>NZ_JAQQEU010000202.1:0-2027 GCF_046026895.1 Paraburkholderia sediminicola | reverse complement strand
CGGTATCACCGCGACGTGGCGTCAGGACTGCTCCAAGCCGATCACCGGCCCTTAGCCAGGTTTTCCGAATATTAGTCAATCTTGAATTGTCCGACCGCATTGGCCAGGTAATTCGCTTGACTTTGCAGCGTTGAGGCAGCGGCAGTAGATTCCTCAACAAGAGCGGCGTTTTGCTGCACCATCTCATCGAGTTGTGCGACGGCGCGGTTGACTTCCTGAATCCCCCGCGTCTGCTCGTCGGAAGCACCGGATATCTCTGCCATGATGGTCGTCACGCTGTTGACTGATCCCACGATCTCTTCCATCGTCGCGCCTGCTTGACGGACCTGCGCAGAGCCGGAGGCAACGCTGTCGACGGTTGCTTCGATCAGCACTTTGATTTCTTTGGCCGCCTGGGCGCTGCGCTGTGCCAGACTGCGCACCTCACTCGCTACAACAGCGAAACCACGCCCCTGTTCGCCTGCGCGCGCTGCCTCGACTGCTGCATTCAGTGCGAGGATATTCGTTTGGAAAGCAATGCCGTCGATGACGCCGATAATGTCGCCAATCTTGCTCGATGCGGTTTCAATCGACACCATCGTAGCGATCACGTCGGTGACAACTTCTCCGCCGCGCGCGGCGACGCTTGACGCAGACGATGACTTGCTGTTCGCCTGTTTCGCGGCGCTTGCCGAAAGAGTCACGGTGGAAGTGATCTCTTCCATGGACGCGGCCGTTTGCTGAAGGCTTGCCGCTGCCGCCTCCGTGCGACCGGACAAGTCAATGTTGCCCGTAGCGATCTCGTTGGCGGCGAGCCGCACAGATTCGCTGGTGTCGCGGATTTGCTTCATGACGGCCAAGAGTTTATCGACGAATTGGTTGAAGGCACGAGAGATCTGCGCAACCTCGTCGCGGCCGTCGGCAGGAAGACGCGTCGTCAGGTCGCCAGATCCCGATCCGATCGCTTCCATGGCGTCGCGAACGGTCGCAAGGCGCTTGAGCGAGACCGTTGTGACCGCCCCCATGACGATGCCTGCGATGATTACGATGAGCACGAGCGCCATGACAGCACTCATGAGCTGCGAGCGCATGCCGGCGGTCGCTTCTGCTTCGTCGAGTGCGACCACAGCTTGCCAATCGGTTCCAGCAATCGGTGTAGCCTTCATCAGTTTTACTGCACCACCGACTTTAATGCGAACCGGAGTCCGCGCACCGATCAATGCGCCAAGGGAAAGATCGGGAGCGAGGTCGGTTACCGGCTTGCCGATCAACTTCGCGTGGGAATAGGCAATAATATTGCCGTTACCATCGAGCAGCATGCCAAAACTTGCCGGTGTGGGATGGATCAAGTTGACGTTCGCGCTTACAGTTTCCAGGCTGACATTGCCGCCGACGACTCCCTTAACGCCTTCAACCACGGCGGTAGGCGCTGCAAACGAGATCACTAGCTTACCGGTCCCCGCGTCAACGAAGGGTTTGGTCACGACGGGAGTGCCGTTGGCAATAACTTCCTTGTACCAAGGGCGCGTAGTTGGATCATAGTCAGCGGGAATACCTTCGGGCGCCGAAAATTTCGCTGTCTTATCAGATCGCCCAACGTACACGTTGCTGAAATTACCCGCATGCATGATGTCGAGAAGCGACGGAAGCGGATCGGACGAGCTCGCGGATGTCTGCAAAGACTTGATCATCTGGGAACGTGTGGCGATCCAGTCGTTAATGCCGGCAACGTGGCCTGCAGACACGGCATCGAGATTTGCCGCAATGGCTTCGTCGTTATACGACTTCGCAACAAAATAATTGAGTGCTGCGTTGGCGAGCAGCGCGACGACGACGATGGTGAGGCACGCGGCAAGAATGCGTGTGCGAATTGAAGCGAACATTGGGCGTCTTAGTTAGTGTTATAGGGAACGGCTCCCTCTTCTTAACGGCGCACCTATCGGGAAATTAAGGGTTTTGACACGTTGTCCGGAAAAGAAAGTTCCTTGCGCGCGATGCATAGATGAGGCGTGGCATTCCCGATTTTAATCATGGGACGTAAGGTAAGC
>NZ_JAQQEU010000201.1:0-2033 GCF_046026895.1 Paraburkholderia sediminicola | reverse complement strand
GACTACCGCCAGATTCCGCACGAAAAGTATGATTACCCCGAGGTGCACGCGTCATCGTGGTCGAGAACGATGCGCTCGCTGACCTGAAGTCGCGATCTGCCACACGAATCTCGGTGCTTGACCAGCTACGACGAACCATCTACCTCGGTAGCTTCTCCAAGAGCGTATCGGCCGCCCTACGTGTGCGATTCATCGCCTGCGACGTGGACCTGGCGAGCGACCTCGCCGACGTGAAAACGCTTACCCATGTAGGCAGCTCCGAATACTGTGAGCGTTCTATGAAAATACGGAGGTGAGACAGCTCCGGCGACGGTTTGATCAGCGGGACAAGTGACCAACTTCCACAAGCCGGAAAGCAGACTTTTCCCTTGGAGAATCCCTTGGAGCCGCAGGTGTTGACGGCCATCCAGAATTGATCCACCTGAGCCTATAGACTCCTGCCCGCAGTGCCATGCCTTCGTCGCCGAGATGTCGCGCGTGGTCTTACTGCCGCCGAACAGGCTCCTCGAGAGGCCATGACGTTTTTGCAGGGCGATCTTCACGTTATCCAGGACTGTCATCTCCGGGGAGATTGCAGTAAGTGACCGAACCATTCCTCGGCCCGCTATCGCGGCAGGCGGAGTCTGAGTGATGTCCTTGCCGTCCAAAAGAATTTCACCCGAGACGGTGTGACGAACTTGGTCAGGAGATGAACATCATCGTCTTACCTGCGCCGTTCGGCCCGATTAGTGCGTGTATATCGCGGCGCCGGATTTTCAGGTTGAAGTCACAGATAGCTCGAAAGTCGAGGAATTCCTTGCAGAGGCTGCGCTTTTCGAGCGCGTAGTCGGACGACTGTGTCGATGGGCTTTTCATCACTAATTCTCCAGGACTATTTTGTCGCCCGGCTTGATGGTCCCGCCTGTCAACACCGCTGCGTAGATTCCGAGATCTCCGTGGTTGACGTAGTCCTTGATCTGGAGCGGAAGGTCGATATCGCGCTCGCCAGTCGCGGGGTTTACACTCGTTGCTGCGCAGCGCTTGGTGCGTCTCACCACTTTGAGACGTGCGTCACCGATGCAGAAGTGGCGGTCGAGCCACTCCATCTCGGCCCACGCAGGAAGGCCGTCGAAATAGACGTTCGCGCGAAAACGCACGGGATCAAGTTCCATACCAACTCGCTCAACCAAATCGCGGACGGTCGCAAGATTGATGAAGGAGATGCTGCGCATCAAGGCAACAGAGTGAACGCTGACGTCAGTGAACTGGTGCCCGGGCGCGTGAACGACCTTCGGAGTTCCGGGAAGTGGCACCCCAAGGAAATCTCTCATAAAAAACGCAGCCGTTTCCTTCCCGGCGTCGGTGGCGAGATCAAAACGGGCGGTTGACCCATGGTGCTCGACTTCGAGTTCGCTGGTCTCTGCAATCAGGCGGGTTTTCAACTGGGCCAGCCGTTCGTATTTGGCCAGCATCAGAAATTTCGTCTTCGGCTCGGGGGTGGGATTGCCCGGGTCGAATGCAAATGAACCGTCAGTAATGGCATATGCGCGGTCAAGCGGAAACCCCTGTGCCTCTTGCAAAAGAACAGATTGCAGAGACTCTGGGGATAGTCCTTTGACTGGATACCGTTTTAGACAATCTACGAACATGGCGGGCTCGGGCTGAGTGAGTTCGGGTACGCATCAGCGCACAAGTAAATCGTTGAGCGCATTGGCTGGCGGCTGTTTCCGGGCGACGGAGCGTTGTGGGACGCCGGAGCGGGCGGCGGACCGCGAGGGTAGGCAGATGTGCCACCTCACGTCCGAGGCGGCTAAAGCTTAGGGAAAATCCTCAGTCATGGATTGCGACAATCTCATCTTATCGGGCAAACCATAAATCAGGCGGGTATTTCGGACGTAACAGGCCGTTTCGGACCGAAACCCACGATTTCGGCAACGTGACTCCGAGTCTCGAGAGCGCGGCCGAACGGGCAGAAAGCAGACTTGGCGTCTCGATAACGCAAAAGCAATTCACGTCCCAGATTTGACATAACATAATTTATCAACATTTACGAT
>NZ_JAQQEU010000200.1:0-2112 GCF_046026895.1 Paraburkholderia sediminicola | reverse complement strand
AGCTTCGCTTCAGCGGTGTCCGCACCGCCCGAGATCAGCGCGCCAGCATGGCCCATGCGCTTGCCCGGAGGCGCCGTGACGCCAGCGATGAAGCCGACCACCGGCTTCTTCATGTTGCCCTTGATCCACTCGGCAGCGTTCGCTTCGTCCGGACCGCCGATTTCGCCGATCATGATGACGGCGTCCGTCTCGGGATCGTCGTTGAACATCTTCATCACGTCGATATGCTTCAGACCGTTGATCGGGTCGCCGCCGATACCGACTGCCGACGACTGGCCGAGGCCGATCGCCGTCAACTGGCCGACTGCTTCATACGTCAGCGTGCCCGAACGCGACACGACGCCGATGCGGCCCTTGCGGTGGATGTGACCCGGCATGATGCCGATCTTCAGTTCGTCCGGCGTGATCGTGCCCGGGCAGTTCGGTCCGAGCAGCAGCGTCTTGCGGTTTTCGCGACGCATACGGTCCTTGATCTCGATCATGTCACGGACAGGAATGCCTTCCGTGATACAGATCGCCAGATCCAGGTCGGCTTCGACGGCTTCCCAGATTGCCGCAGCAGCGCCTGCCGGCGGCACGTAAATCACCGACACGGTCGCGCCCGTTTCAGCCTTGGCTTCCGCGACGCTAGCGTAGATAGGAATGCCTTCGAAATCTTCGCCGGCCCGCTTCGGGTTCACGCCTGCAACGTACGCTTCGCGGCCGTTTGCGTATTCACGGCAAGCACGCGTGTGGAACTGACCGGTCTTGCCGGTGATGCCCTGCGTGATGACCTTGGTGTCTTTGTTAATCAGAATCGACATGTATTGACCTCTGTTCGTTTGGCCTCGTGCGGTGGCGCCACGGGCGCACTATTGCGCGCCCGCGTCGCTCGCGCGCCGCCATTCGTAATCCTGGTTAATCCTGGCAAAAGCCACTATGGACTTGGCTTACGCCTTGCCCGAAGCGGCCGCGACGACCTTCTGAGCCGCTTCTTCCATGCTGTCCGCCGCGATGATCGGCAGGCCGGATTCAGCGAGCATCTTCTTGCCCAGGTCTTCGTTCGTGCCCTTCATGCGGACCACGAGCGGCACCTTCAGCGACACAGCCTTCGACGCCGCGATCACGCCCTCCGCGATCACGTCGCAGCGCATGATGCCGCCGAAAATGTTGACCAGAATCGCGGTCAGGTTCGGGTTCTTCAGCATGATCTTGAACGCTTCGGTGACCTTCTCGGTCGTGGCGCCACCGCCCACGTCGAGGAAGTTCGCCGGTTCGCCGCCGAACAGCTTGATGGTGTCCATCGTTGCCATTGCGAGGCCTGCGCCGTTCACGAGGCAGCCGATGTTGCCGTCGAGCGAGATGTACGCGAGGTCGAACTTCGACGCTTCGACTTCAGCCGGATCTTCTTCGTCCAGATCGCGGTACGCGACGATTTCCGGATGACGGAACAGTGCGTTCGAATCGAAGTTGAACTTGGCGTCCAGCGCGATGACCTTGCCGTCGCCGGTCAGGATCAGCGGATTGATTTCGGCCAGCGATGCGTCGGTTTCCCAGAATGCCTTGTACAGGCCTTGCAGGATCGCGCGCGCTTGCGGGATCGAAGCGTCGGGCACGCCGATTTTCTTCGCGAGGTCGTCGGCTTCAGCGTCCTTCAGGCCGGTCGACGGATCGACCGCAACCTTGTGGATCAACTCAGGCGTCTTTTCCGCGACTTCTTCGACGTCCATGCCGCCTTCGCTCGACGCCATCACGACGATCTTCTGCGAAACGCGATCGATCACGAGGCCGACATACAGTTCCTTCTTGATGTCAGCGCCTTCTTCGATCAGAAGGCGGTTCACCTTCTGGCCTTCCGGACCGGTCTGGTGCGTGACGAGCTGCATGCCGAGGATCTGGTTCGAGTATTCGCGAACCTGTTCCAGCGACTTGGCGACCTTCACGCCGCCGCCCTTGCCACGGCCACCCGCGTGGATCTGAGCCTTCACGACCCATACCGGGCCGCCGAGCTCTTCCGCGGCCTTGACCGCATCATCCACCGAGAAGACCGGCTTGCCGCGCGGTACCGCGACGCCGAATTTCCGCAGGATTTCCTTACCCTGGTACTCGTGAATCTTCATGCGTGATTCCCTT
>NZ_JAQQEU010000199.1:0-2115 GCF_046026895.1 Paraburkholderia sediminicola | reverse complement strand
TGACGGCACTCCAGGGCGCGTCGAGGGTTGGCCTGAGTTCGGCTGATCCGAAACCCCCCTGCGGCTGGCGGAAACGCTCACGGCTTTCCTGGGGCGTTTGCGCAGCAATGCTACGACCCTCGACATTCAGGACCGTCAGCGCATCACGAGACTGCTCGTCAAGGAGGTTGTGGTCGCCGATGACCGCATCACCATTCGCCATTCGATTCCCACCACGACGCGATCGCCCGGCGGAAACAGAGGGCCGTCCCGTCCGCTCGGATCCCCGCCAGGCGCGCAAGCCGACCAAAGTCATCTTTTGCGTCCATGGCGTGGTCGCACCGCCGGGCCTTCCACGTGCGGAAGCATTCCCGCACATGCTGGAAGTTTCCGCCACAGACGTTGACCTGAAAGTGTATTCGTGACGCCATGATCAACCCTCGAAATACAATCTGACTTTCCTGAAGCGTAGGACCTCAAACGGCCGTCGAGTTCCGCTGTTGCGCGGCTTTTTTCTGGGCGAAGCGCGAGCTGCTTGTGATCGATAATCAAGGTGGGCACGGCGGCCGGCGGCCCGCCAGGCCACGCGCCCATCCCTCTCGCGCAGACCGGGGTAGGTCCAGAAGGGCTGGTCGTCAGCCCGGGCGACACGAGTCGTCACCACCAATCTCGAGCGCGGTTATCTGCCGAACGACGCTGCGCGTGAGACGTTTTCTCGCCGATCACACTGATCCGGCAGATCCGCAAACTGGCGTGCTGACGCGAGTCGGCCACGACGCGACGGACGGCATCCTGCCCTAGTTGGACCAGCGACAAACCGCGCAAGATCAGCCGGCCGGACAGCGCATCGAGCCGCCGGTGGCCGGCTTCGCAGTGCGGACTCAGCCTTGCTGCGCAAAGATCTTCCAGGTTTTTTTCTGCTTCGCGGTGTCGGCCGTTTCATGCACAGAGCAGTCCAGCCGCAAGTCCGTATCCGCCATCGACAGATCGAGCAGCTCGCAATGATGCGGCGTCTTCTTCGGATTCTTGCCCGGTTCGAAATGCACGCACGTCACGCACATCCGGTGCGGCGGAATATGACCCTGCACCTCGAGCTGACGCACGGTCTTCAGCAGCGTGCGATAGAAGAGCGACTGCTCCTCGGCGCGCAGCGTGCCGACCGCCTTCGCGAGGAAGTCGGGCCATTGCGCGGCGCGCCTGGCGGCGGTGCGGCCGCGAGCCGTCAGACGCACGGCGAGCGCGCGTCCGTCGTCGAGTGCGCGGCGCTTTTCGACGAGCCCCTTGCTATCGAGCGTACTGACCGCGTCGCTCGTCGTCGCGGCTGTCAGCGCGGTTTCGCGCGCGATCTCACCCAGACGCATGGGGCCCTTCCGCTGCATCAGCAGCACCAGGATCTCGCCCTGGGTCGGCGTGAGGCCTGCACCTTCCGCCCACTCCCATGCCTGGCTTCGCATCGACGTGCTGAGTCGCAACAGGCTGTGGGTCACCCGCCCGGTTGCCTGTTCTCCGTATACGGCTTCGCCCATAATCTTTCGCTCGTTGTTGACAGCTTGCCCCTGCCCGTCGACATCCGATGTTCTATGCCAGCGCGCGCCGACAGTCTGTGGGGGCGGCGTTGCCGGGAGATCGGAACGCCGATTCCTGTTAACTCAAAAGGCAAATGATCGTAGCCGGCAAAAGCGGCACGACGCCCCGCGCGGATATAGTCGAATTGGCACCGGGCTTATGTTGATCGACAAGTTGGTTATCGATCAACATTTTCGCCATCAGGACCGGCTCGGGCACATGCTGATGGCCTTGACCTACAACCCGGATGCCATTGGCATCGGGCTCGATGAAGACACCGCTGCATTCATCGGTCCGGACCAGAAGCTGCAAGTCATGGGGACGGGAGGCATCACCGTCGTCGATACCTCCCGACTCCAGCACTCCGCGATTCATCCCGATCGCCGCCACGCGCCGGTGAGCATGATCGGCCTGCACCTCGACATTCTGGTTGAAGGCAACGCCTACGACATGTCTGCGCATCTGGCCAGCATCGGGCGCTAATGTGACAGATCGAATGACGGCCTGAGCGCTTTGAGGATTCTGATCTGAATCTCCGGAATAAATAATTCCGAATACCGCAAGTCCTGA
>NZ_JAQQEU010000198.1:0-2135 GCF_046026895.1 Paraburkholderia sediminicola | reverse complement strand
CTCCACCAGATTATTGTGGGCACCAACGTGGACAAAACATCAAGCGCACGCACCAAGCGGCCGAATTTCCCGCTCGAGTTCAAGAGGCACCTGGTCGAGCAATCCTTTGAGCCGGGTGCATCGGTTGCCCTGATCGCGCGCGGCAATGATGTCAACGCGAACCTGCTCTTCAAGTGGCGGCGAGCGTATCTCGAGGGAGCGTACGGTCTGCCGACGCTGTCCGAGCATGCGGCGCGGCAGGCGGAGTGCGAGATTCCGCCGTTATTGCCGGTGAACATCATCGACGGTACGTCTGTACAGGCGCCGCCGCCAACGGTCACTACAACTGAGCCGCTGGAGAGTGTCTGCGAGGTGGAGTTCGAGCGTGCACGCCTGCGCATTCGCGGCGAGGTCTCGCCGGAGACACTGCGGCTGCTGATTCGCGAGCTGTCGCGATGATCGGTCTGCCGGCGGGCACACGCATCTGGATTGCCGCGGGGGTGACCGACATGCGTTCCGGGTTCCAGGGCCTGGCCGCCAAGGTACAGACGGCGCTTCAGGAGAATCCGCTGGGCGGTCACGTGTTCATCTTCCGCGGCCGTCGAGGTGATCTGATAAAAATTCTTTGGGCTACCAGCGACGGGCTATGGCTGCTTGCAAAGCGGCTCGAGCGTGGCCGCTTTGTCTGGCCGCAGGCCGATAGCGGCAAGATCCATCTGACCCAGGCCCAGCTGTCGATGCTGCTTGAGGGCATCGACTGGCGGCAGCCACGCCGTACCGCCGAGCCACTGTCGATGTTGTAAACCGCGCAACACCTGCGTAAACTGCGTGGCATGTCTGATGCCAGCGACCTTCCTGATGACATCGATGCACTCAAGGCCTTGTTGCTCGAGGCGCGGGCGTCCCTGGCCGAGCGCGATCTGGAAATCGAACGGCTCAAGGCACAGATCGACAAGCTCAAGCGCATGCAGTTCGGCCGCAAGTCCGAGAAACTGGACCGGCAAATTGCGGAACTTGAGACCCGACTGGATGATCTGACCGGCAGCCGTGGCGCAGCCGAAACGCGCGAAGCACAGGCCGGCGGCAGGAGCAGGTCCGACGCGCCCGAACGTGCTTCGCGCGAGGCGCTCCCGGACCACCTGCCGCGTGAGGAGCACGTGCTCGAGCCGGAGCCAACCTGCGCCGAATGCGGCGGCCAGATGCAAGCGCTGGGCGAGGACGTCTCCGAGCAGCTCGGCCGCATCGCGGCAGCGTTCAAGGTCATCCGCACCATCCGGCGCAAGAAGATCTGCGCCTGCTGCGGTCGCATCGTTCAGCCGCCGGCACCGAGCCTGCCGATTCAGCGCGGCATCGCGCACCCAAGCCTGCTTGCCGGGATCTTTGTGGCCAAGTATGCCGATCACCAGCCGCTTTACCGGCAGTCGGAGATCGAAAACGTCAAACTGGACCCGGCGAGCATGGGCCGCTGGGTTGGTCAGTGCGAGGCGCTCGTCGATCCGCTGGTGGAAGCGCTGCGCCGCTACGCGATGGGCGGCATCAAGATCCATGCGGACGACACGCCGATCCCTGTGCTCGCGCCGGGCAACAAGAAGACAAAGACAGGCCGGCTGTGGGTCTATGTGCGTGATGACCGTCGGTCCGGTTCGAAGGAACCAGCCGCCGTCTGGTTTGCGTACTCGCCCAACCGGCAAGGCGTCCATCCCCAGCGCCATCTGACCGGCTTCAGCGGGATCCTGCAGGCAGACGCGTATTCGGGCTTCAACGAGCTGTTCCGGGACGGCTCGATGCGCGAGGCAGCATGCTGGGCGCACGCCAGGAGAAAGCTGTACGACATTCACGTGCGCACGCCGTCTGAAACCACGCAAAAGGCGCTCGACTATATTGGCGAGCTCTACGGCATCGAAGCCAGTATCCGCGGCAAGCCGCCTGCCGAGCGGCTGCGTGTGCGGCAGGAGAAGGCCAAACCGCTGCTTGAAACCTACGGTGCATGGCTCAGGGCAAAGCTCCAGATGCTGTCAACGAAGTCGGATACGGCCAAGGCCATCAACTACTCGCTCAATCAATGGCTCGCGCTGACGCTGTACTGCGACGATGGCACGGTGGAGATAGACAACAACATCGCGGAGAACGCGCTGCGCTGTGTCTCACTGGGACGA
>NZ_JAQQEU010000197.1:0-2240 GCF_046026895.1 Paraburkholderia sediminicola | reverse complement strand
CTGTCGCGCCAGGCGATTTGCATTCCTGACTATATTGTCCTCGTCGACAACCCGATAGCCACCATTTTTCGCAACGATCCATACTGCTTCGCAGGCTCGCGAATGTCGCTGTCATCCTGCGAGCCGCAAAGCCGCGAAACTAGCAACCAGTTGGAGATTTTCGTCACGTTGGGCAATCTCGCCGGTGGCGGAATCTTCATGGGCCTTGGCTATTGGCTGCAGGAAGGTGGTATCGGCCATCCATCGACCGCAAGCATGCCGGCGTCCGCCAGGCGCGTTCATACAAACTAATCTGCAACTGGTTGCGGGTTTCACTCGAGCGCAAACGGGATGTGAAGACGCGGTGCAGCGTGGGCGCGCAGGAGCGGTTCGAGGGTTGCGAAAAGGGCGATAGTTATGCAATTTTGTCGATGGCTTATCAGGATTCCAGACTAAATGGACGTGACGCCTCATGGCGCGAAGCGCCATCGCATGGTGTTCGGACCAGCGCTGATCGTCAGCAGTAGTGCCACAGGTTGATCATCGTGTAAGCGAGGGTCTTGAATGCATAGTGGACCGGGCTCAGACGCTCGAAGCGAAGCAGCAGGCGCCGGAACTTGAAAATCATCTAGCGGGCCTCCCACCGTCGTCATGGAGGCGACGGGGTTAAAGTGAGCTTGCGAAGCGCTTTAACCGTAAGGAGGCCAACATGAACTATAGCGGCATTGACCTGCATTCGAACAACAGTGTGGTTACTGTGATCGACGAAACCGACCGGGTGGTGGCGGAAAAGCGCCTGCCCAACGACCTGACGAAGATCCTGGCGTTCCTCGCCCCGTGGCAGACGGAGCTTGCTGGTGTCGTGGTCGAGTCGACGTATTATGCACGCCCCAGAATTATGCATGGTTTGTCATTGAGCGGATTGGATTGCGCGGCGTAAGTGCCAATGTGAACTGCAGTGCAAACCACGCCGCGCGACCCATCCGGATGCGCGAGCCTCACGGCATTCGCGGACCGCACGGGCTCTTTTGGACGTGCATAATCACACAACTGGTTGTGTCGGGTAGCCGCCATGCATTGCTGCATAGCGGCCCCCTCAGGTAGGGTCGAGAACTGGCGCGCGCACCGGTAGGCGCCGGTGGTGATTCCACCGCTTTCGCGATGGCCCGCAATCCGGCAACCGTAGTCACGTTTCCAGCTCCCGCCACGTCGAACGCAGCGGGCCGATTTCCGGCACTACGCTCTCCTGTGTGCTTCATGCCAAGATTTATGCGACCTATCATGCTGGGCGCGCTTTCGGTGCGGCAGCACGACGAACACGATAGCCGTTGAACAGCTTCAGTTCCTCATACAGCCAGCGCCTACTCCACCGCTTCCAGCCGAAGCCCCGTCGATTCCGGGAGCGCCCCATATGGCGCCTGATCTTCTTTTCTACCCAGTCTTTGATGAAGCTGAAGCACTCGCTGGAATGTCCAACAGCGAAGTAATTCACCCAACCGCGTAACACCGGATTGATCCGCTCTACCACCCGATCTACCGGCTGCGACTGGTATCGCCGGAACACCTCTTTGAGCTTGCGCAATAACGCCGTGCGCTTCTTCAGCTTTGGCGTATAGTGCGCCCGCCACACCTGCCTCTGTACGCTGCGGAGTCGACGGAAGTCGAATCCCAGGAAGCCGAAGCTCTCTGCGCGGTCTAGATTAACGGTGCCTCTCTTCTCTTCATTGACCTCGACCTGCAGTTTGGCAAACTCTTCCCGAAGTCGCCTGGTCACCGCCCCCAGCAGCCACACATGGCGCGGATGGGCATCGATCAGCACGACCAGATCGTCTGCGAATCGGGCATACTCGACGTAGGTGTACTTCCCGTTGCGCGTGGCTTCTTTCGCCCGCTCCAGCATCCGGTCTACCTCGGTGAGATAGATGTTACTGAGCAGCGGCGAAATCACCCCACCTTGCGGAACGCCTTGTTTGCCCGACGCCATCAGCATCAGCTTCAGCAGATGCATCACGTCGTCGTCCTTGATCCGACGCGCCACTTTTTCAAGCAGTAGATGATGCCGAACTGTGTCAAAGTAGGCGCGCAAATCAAGGTCTATGACGCGGGTCTTGCACTGAACAATCGCCGTCGCCACCCGATGCACCGCTGCATGCGCGGTACGCTTGGGACGATATCCGTACGACCCCGGTTGGAAGTCTGCCTCGAAGATCGGCTCCAATATGAGCTTGAGCGCGCCCTGAACCACCCGGTCACGGATAGCC
>NZ_JAQQEU010000196.1:0-2370 GCF_046026895.1 Paraburkholderia sediminicola | reverse complement strand
TGGCGCGCAGATCGAGATCGCCGCACATCTGGACGCGCTCGTCGCCAGCAAACGCGAAGCGCGCCACCATCGTGGTCTGGACCATCTGGCCCATGCCGCGCCAGCCAGCCGGACCCTGATGCTGCGCGCCGCTGAGCGCGGCGCCAATCTGGGCAACATCACCGCCCAGCTGCTACGCCTGCTTGACCGCTATGGCGCGGCCGAGCTGCAGGCGGCGATTGAGGAAACGCTCGCCAGCGATGCCGCGCCTCACCAGAATCCGGTGCGTCTGGCGCTCGAGCGTCGGCGCGAAGCCCGCCAGGCACCTCCGCCGGTGACCATCAGTCTGCCCGAACACGTGCGCAACAAGGACACGCTGGTGACGCCCCACCGGCTCGACATCTACGATCAGCTCAATGGAGTGCACGATGAGCACGACTGAGAATCTGCAAAGCCGCGCAAACGCCTTGCGCCTGTACGGGCTGCTGACGCACTGGCCCGAGCTCACCAATGCTGACTGGGTCGAACCGCTCGTGCAATGGGAGGAAGACGAGCGTGCCCGCCGTTCGCTTGAACGGCGCATTCGCGACGCCCATCTGGGTAACTTCAAACCGCTGTGCGACTTCGACTGGGCGTGGCCTACGCGCTGCGACCGGCTCGCGCTCGAAGAGCTGATGTCGCTCGAGTTCGTCAGGGACTACGCCAACGTAGTACTGATTGGCCCGAACGGCGTGGGCAAGTCGACGCTGGCGCGCTAAACCTGGCCTACCAGGCGCTCGTGAACGGGCACACGGCGCTGTTCACGAGCGCCGGCCAGATGCTCGGTGAGCTCGCTGCGCTCGACAGTGACTCGGCCTTACGCCGGCGGCTGCACCGCTATACGTCGCCTGCGGTGCTCGTCATTGACGAGCTCGGATACCTGTCCTATTCCAATCGCAATGCCGACCTGCTGTTCGAACTGATCAGCCGCCGGTATGGAGTCGCGAGTACAGTCGTGACAACCAATCGACCATTTGCAGAATGGTCAGAGGTGTTTCCAAACGCCGCATGCGTCGTCTCGCTGGTAGACCGGCTGGTGCACCGCGCGGAAGTCATCGCCATCGAAGGAGAGTCATACCGGGTGAAGGAAGCCCGTGAACGCGCCGAGCAGCGGGCAAGCAGGCGCGGTGCGGCACGCGGCGGGAAGACAAAACCATGAAGCCCCTTCATCAGCCTTCAGGTATCACCCACGGGCTCGAGTTCCTGATCGCGGAGAACTGGTCTGCTGATCAGGCGCTCGCTGTCGTCGAACTTATCGACGATCTCCGCGAGCGCATCGTCGGGCACTATCAGATTGCGCTCAATGAACTGCTGCGCGAACAGCGCTCGCCTCCTGGAAACCCTCACCCTCCTCGTGACAACGAGGCCGATCCATTCTGACTAACGACCGGCACGCTCGACCATGGGCGCCAACGACTGACCACGGTTGTTGACGCTTTTACTCAACCTTGCGCCGCCGTTTAGTGTCGGATTTGCACCGCCGCTAACATCAGCCTGCCGTCAACGCTGAACTGCGGCACCAGTATCCCCGCACCGTGTTTGGCGGGCACTTCTATAGGGGGCTGGGGAGCAATGGAACAGGGAAGTCAGTTAAGCCCGGCGAGCTCGCCCAAGGTATTTCATAGATCGTTCTCTCTGATCAAAGGGCGCAGCTCTCCGCGCGCGACGGACTCCGGCACCGAGAACGAATAGCGCCCGAGCATGTTGATGTACTCATGACCGAACGGCGACAGGCGTGCCTCATCCTCGGAGCGCACCGGATACGCTCGCTGTTCGACCGACTTGAGCGTCCAACAGTGCGCGCTCGCCGAACTCGGCGTCGCGCCAGATCGGATCTATACGCATCGCGGATTGACCGGCACCAATCGGTCGCGGCCGGGGCTAGATCAGGCCCTGGCCGCCGTTCGTCGGGGTGACACACTCCTTATATTGCAGGTCTCGCGATATATGCGACACGGAGCTGCGCGCTCGGCGGCTGCCTGAAAAGCACAGACCGGCCACAAACCGCCAACGGATAGGGGTAGGAAACGGCGATCGCCGTCCCCTCCCTCCGAACCCGGTGTGCAGTTTTCCCGCGACGGGCTCTCCAGTCAGTTGTTTCCACATCGGGATTGGCGCGCCGATTCAAGGGCCTCAGACATCGTGAATAGCCCAAGATTAGCGAAGAAGGCATTCGGCCATCGCGCGTGATCTCGAAGGCAGTGACCTTGAGCCGGACGATGAAGCTGTCGGCGCAGGATCGCTCGCAGACGGCGACGAACAAAGCCGTCGACGGACGAGAAGGTGTAGCGGTGGGCGTGCTGGAAATAGCCGAACCAGCCACGCAGGAGTGGATTGAGCGACGTAATGATG
>NZ_JAQQEU010000195.1:0-2405 GCF_046026895.1 Paraburkholderia sediminicola | reverse complement strand
GAACACACTGGCCCGCTGTGCAGCTAGCGGGAGAACGGAGTGATCGACATGGCAATATTGAGCATCATCCGACGCTGGCATTATCGCGATCATGTCTCGCTACGCGAGATCGCCAAACGGCTTGGCGTTTCAAGAAACACCGTCAGGCGCTATATACGCGCCGGCACCGTCGTGCCCACCTATCCGGAACGGCAGAGCCCGAGCAAGCTCGACGGATTTGCGGCGAAGCTCGCCGGCTGGTTAAAGACGGAAGCAAACCGGCCGCGCAAACAGCGCAGAACCCTGAAGCAGATTCACGCTGACCTCTGCGCTCTGGGGTTCACCGGCTCATACGATCGCGTTGCCGCATTTGCACGTCGCTGGCGACAGGAGCAGCAGGAGCACGCGCGAACTGCAGGACGTGGGACCTTTGTGCCGCTGACCTTTGCCCTGGGTGAAGCCTTCCAGTTTGACTGGAGCGAGGACTGGGCCGTCATCGACGGCGAGCGCACCAAACTGCAGGTCGCGCAGTTCAAGCTCAGCCACAGCCGCGCATTCTTCCTGCGCGCCTATCTGCTGCAGACTCACGAGATGCTGTTTGATGCCCATCACCACGCGTTCGTCGCATGGGGCGGCATTCCGCGTCGGGGTATCTACGACAACATGAAGACCGCGGTCGACAAGGTCCGTCGGGGCAAGCTGCGAGACGTCAACGCACGGTTTAGCGCCATGGTCAGTCACTACCTGTTTGACGCCGAGTTCTGCAATCCGGCCGCAGGCTGGGAGAAGGGGCAGATCGAGAAGAACGTTCAGGACAGCCGCCACCGCCTGTGGCAACGCGTGCCGGCGTTCGGCTCGCTCGACGCACTGAACGACTGGCTGGCCGACCAGTGCGTTCTACTCTGGCAGCAGACACAGCATCCGGAACAGGACACGACGATCTGGGACGCGTGGTCGATCGAGCGACCTCACCTGATGCCGGTCGGCCAGGCGTTCGATGGCTTCGTCGAACACACGAAGCTCGTCTCGCCGACCTGCCTGGTCAGCTTCGATCGCAACCGTTACAGCGTGCCCGCGGCATTTGCGAACCGGCCCATCAGCCTGCACGTCTATGCGGCCCAGCTTGTATTCGTTGCCGAGGGTCAGGTCATTGCCGAACACGTCCGGCACATAAACCGCAGCCATGATCGCGGAGAAACCATTTACGACTGGCGTCATTACCTCGCGGTCCTGCAGCGCAAACCCGGGGCCTTGCGCAACGGCGCACCGTTCGCGGAGTTTCCGGCCGCCTTCAAGAAGCTGCAGTCGATCCTGCTGAAGCACCCCGGCGGCGATCGCGAGATGGTTGAGATACTGGCGCTCGTGCTGCTGCACGATGAGCAGGCTGTGCTCACCGCCGTCGAACTCGCGCTCGAAGCGGGCGCGCCCTCGAAGCAGACGGTGATGAACTTCCTGAGCCGACTGCTGGACGGCACGCCAGTGCCGCCGCTGGAGACACCCCAGGCCTTCGCCCTGCGTGTCGAGCCGCAAGCCAACGTGGACCGTTATGACAGCCTGAGAGACCGCGAGGATCATCATGCAGCCTGATGCGATGGTGGAAATGCTCAAGTCCCTGAAACTGCATGGCATGGCGCAGGCGCTGGGTGAGCTGGCAGCACAGGACTCTCCCGCCTATAAGTCGGCGTCTCTGGTGCTGGCGGGGCTGCTCAAGGCGGAGATGGCGGCCCGTGAGGTACGGTCGCTGGCCTACCAGATGAAGGTTGCCCGCTTCCCGGCATATAGGGATCTCAACGGCTTCGACTTCAGTTGCAGCGATGCGAACGAAGCGACCGTGCGGCAGCTACATCGATGCGAATTCATGACGTCGGCCCATAACGTCGTGCTGGTCGGTGGCCCCGGCACGGGCAAGACACATCTGGCGACGGCGATCGGCGTGCAGGCGATTGAACATGACCGTAGCCGGGTGCGGTTCTTCTCGACTATCGAACTGGTCAACGCACTCGAGCAGGAGAAACTGACTGGAAAACCGGGCCAACTGGCTGTGCGTCTGATGTACGCCGATCTCGTGATTCTCGACGAACTGGGCTATCTGCCATTCAGCCAGGTCGGTGGCGCCTTGCTCTTCCATCTGCTGAGCAAACTCTACGAGCGCACCAGCGTCATCATCACGACGAACCTGAGCTTCTCGGAATGGGCCAACGTATTTGGCGACGCGAAGATGACGACGGCGTTGCTCGACCGGCTTACGCATCACTGTCATATTGTAGAAACCGGCAACGACAGCTACCGTTTCAAGAACAGCACGATAAAGCCTGAAAAGGAGAGAAAGCGAACCCTGAAAATCCCAACCTGAACCCCGAAACCGGATCAAAGGGTGGGTCAGTATTCGATGCAAATCCTGGGTCAGGATTCAGTGCAAAACAACA
>NZ_JAQQEU010000194.1:0-2483 GCF_046026895.1 Paraburkholderia sediminicola | reverse complement strand
TCACGGCGTTCATCCTGCATACAGCGAGCTGGCCGTGGCTCTTCTGGGTCAACGTGCCCATTAGCGTCATCGTGTTCGTTGGCGCGGGGTTCTCCCTGCCGCACACACGGGGTGCGAAACGTTCCTTCGATGCCAGCGGTGCAATTATCGGCGGTGTCGCGCTCGCGCTCACGATTATCGGCGGCGCTGGATTGAACACGGTAGGCAGTCACGCCGGTTTGATGGTTGCGGCAGGCGTCGTATTGACCGCGTTCTTCGTCTGGCACCAACGCGGTCGCGAGCACGCGATTCTGCCTAATGACCTGCTTGCCATCCCATTGTTTTCCGTGTCATCGCTCACCTCGATCTGCGCGTATGCCGCGCAGTCGACGGCACTGGTCTCTCTGCCCTTCATGTTCGAACAGATCGTCGGTCGCAGCATCCGGGTGAGTGGCATGCTGATGACGCCATGGCCGCTCGTGATCGTGTTTGTGGCGCCTCTCGCCGCACGACTGGCCGAACGTTATCGCGCAAGTGTCCTGTGTGCGACTGGTCTGGCCTTGCTCGCAATCGGACTGTGGGAGAGCGCGGCGCTGCCGGTAGACGCAAGCAATCAATAAAGCTGGTGATGACGAGCGGACGGTCGCATGGTCCTGCTTCATCCATTCATGCAACCGTCTCTCGATCTGGGCAATCTGCCGGTCCAGTGTCGCCAGCCCATTCCACTGTTCGCGAAGCGTATCAATGAGTACCATCGGCAGGCGCCCGGACAGTCTCTCCAACACGCCCGCGATAGTCCTGTCCAGCGCGGCACGACCTGTTCCCATCACTTCACCGTATTCGGACAGCAGGCCCCTCAGGCTGTTGATCTGCGTAGTGCGAAACTTCACAAGTTGTTGCCGCATCCGGTGCAGCGCCAGAACGGCCGGCCGCGTTTCCGTCTTCACCGCCACTTCCTTGCTGGGCATCTGCGTGGCCATCCAGATCGCCCGTGCGTCGGCCGAATCCACGATATTCGATCATTCGCTGCATGGAGATCTCCGATTCCTGCTATGTGGGGACAGAATCGGGCTTTATTTGGTTGCCCTCGATGTCGCTCGACGCCACGAGTTTCGGACGCACCCGGCACCTCGCCTAGTCGGCGTAAACCCGTGACGCCGTTGCGCCGCTGTTACGCCTGGCTAAAGCGTTATCCAGCAGAGTTTTCGCTGCCATTACGACGGTGATGTCAAGGGTCGATCTCGGGTGGGTTGGCTTTGTAAACGCCTTGGGCGCGGGTCACACTTCTTTCCGCAGTCGGCCCGTAGGCGCAACGGCACGCTGCACGCATTGGTCGGAACAGAGATGGGGGAGTCCTCGCTCCAGGGCGCGCCCCGGGCTCGGCGGTCAGTTGCTGCTGCTTCCAGACCATCGTCCAGGCTTCGGACGCGTCCAGTAGGGTCCAGTTCTGGTGAGCGGTTTGCATCATGCCGTCGCCTCCATTGACCTGCAGCGGAAGTCGGAGCGATTCCACCCATATCTTGTGCAGAGGGACGGCAAGTTAGCGGGCCACGGCGACCACAGCCCGGCGATGACCTCAGATCTTGGGGTTAAGCCACGATACGCGTTCGTCAACACCTCAACTACAGCCGGGCTGGGCCTCCCCCGATACAGACGATACGCATGCCCGTTCCGCGCGTGGAGTCTGGCGTTTCATCTGGTCGATATTGAAGGTGTCAAACAATTGGTGTCTTGGGGGGCGAGTGGGTATTGGGGGGCGACGGGGCGTGTCTCTCAGAGCCGTCCGTCTCGAAGACCCATGCACTGACAAGGTCTTCCATACAGGTCTAAAATGAAATCAACGTGCCCGTCGTACATCGAAATGCTTCTCCGGAAACGGGGAGCGGTTGGCGACGTGGCCAGCAATCCCCTCGCAGGTCGGTGTCCTTCACTACAAACATGCCGGATTCCATTTTGGTGTAATCAGGACCGCATGGGTCCTGATTAAAACGGGAGATATTCCGATGTTGCGCATGAGCAAACTTGCCGACTACGGTACGGTGATCATGACCGCGATGGCGCGCGACCCGGATGCAGTCCACAGCGCAAGCAGCATTGCGGCGGCGATCGGAGTCGCGATGCCTACGGTGTCAAAGGTTCTGAAAATCCTGACGCGGGGCGGTATGGTGGAGTCGCTGCGTGGCACGAAGGGTGGTTACCTGCTGCCGCGGCCGCCCGAGCGGATCACGCTGGCGGAGGTGATCGCCGCGGTCGACGGGCCGATCGGCGTGACCGAATGCAGCACATTGCCTGGCTTGTGCATCCAGGAGGCGGCGTGCGCGGTGCGGGCCAACTGGCAGAAGGTCAATCGCGTGATCTGCGAGGCGTTACAGCAGGTCACGCTGGCGGACATGGCGGGTCCGACCTTGCGCGCGGTCGATATCAGCGCGATCCGCGCGCGCAGCGTCGCCAGCCGCCCCGCGCGTGCAAAATCACTGGCGCGCAAAACGATCGACGGAGGCCAT
>NZ_JAQQEU010000193.1:0-2487 GCF_046026895.1 Paraburkholderia sediminicola | reverse complement strand
ATGGTCTCGTGTCAGTTCTGGTCGAGTTCGGGCTCCACGTTTTTAGGTTTGAGGGATGCTTTCCGGAGCGACTCGCCGGTAAGCGTGATCCGGTGATGACGTTGCATCAGACGGTCGAGCATCGCGTCGGCGATGGTCTCGTCGCCGATCCAGCCGTGCCAGTGCTCAATCGGTAACTGGCTGGTGACGATCGTCGCTTTGCTGGCCGCGCGATCGTCGATCATCTCCAGCAGATCGTTTCGAACCATCGCGTCGAGCGGTGCCATGCCCCAATCGTCCAGGAGAAGGACGTCAACACGGGCGACCTGCAGCAGCCATTTGGTGAAGCCGCCGTTGCCGTGCAGGATTCGCAGCTCTTCATTCAGCCGTGGTACGCGCAGATATAAAGCCGAATGCCCGCGCCGGCAGGCGTACTGTGCGAGAGCGCAAGCAAGCCACGATTTCCCGGCGCCCGTCGGCCCGCTAATGAGCAGGCTGTAGCCGGCTTCGACCCAGTCACCAAGGGCGAGGCTCGTGAGCGTGCGCGCATCCACGCCCCGGCCGGATCGGGTGTCGAGGTCCTCGATAGCGGCCTGCGGGTACTTGAGGCGCGCCTGCTTGAGCAGCCGGGCGCGGCGCCGATCGTCGCGGCAGTTGGCCTCCCGATCGACCAGCAGCGACAGGCGTTCCTCGAAACTCAGGCTGGCCGCCCCGGGCTGTATCAATTGTTCTTCGAGACCGTCAGCGAAGCCCTCAAGCTTCAGGGCACGCAGTTGCGTCAGTGTCTGTTGCATCATCATGGCGGGTTCTCTTTATTGGTAGTAGCTGGGGCCGCGTACGTGCGCATGGCTTGGGCTGATCCAGTCGGCGGGCGCCGCCGCAGCAGCAGCGCGGTCGCGGTTGTTGATCAGGATGTCGCGCACATGGCGGTAACGGTGAGTGCCCAGTTCGAGCGCCAGTGCACAGGCCGCTTCGAGACGCTCGCGGCCATAACGGCGTGAGAGCGAGAGCAATCCGAGGCACGCCCGATAACCGTGTTCCGGGTGACGCTGTTCCTGCAGCAGCCGGGTGACGAGTGCGCCGGTTGCTGCACCGATCTGCTGACCCCAGTGGATGAGCCGTTGTGGCGTCCACTCGAGATGGGCGCGGTGAGCTGCCGGCATGTGTTCGACGACAGTGGTGTAGCCGCCCGCGCGATCATTACGGGCGTGGCTGGCGACACGGCGACCGCGATGCAATAGCTCGACAGCACCGGCTGTGATGCGCGCATCGAGCTTGAGGCCAACCAGCGCGTGCGGCACGCTGTATCGGTGTTTGTTGATCTCGACGTGATAGTCAATGTGCACCGTCACCGTCTTGAAGCGCGCGAGCTCATAGGGTTGGGCCGGCAGCGGCTGCAATGCTGGCGCGTCAAGCTGTGCAAATGCGCTGGCGCGACATCCTGGCAGCTTCTGGAACGGGCGATCGTTCAGCTTCTTTAACAGCGGACGGATCGCGTCATCGACGGACTGGACCGACGCAAACCGGTGATGACGCAGACGCGCCATGATCCAGCGTTCGACCACCTGGACTGCCACCTCAACTTTCGGCTTGTCCTGGGGGCGATAGACGCGAGCAGGCAGGAATGACGTGCCGTAGTGGCGTGCGAAGTCCAGCACGGTGTCGCCCGCGCGAGGTTCATAGCGGTCGGGATCGGCAATCATCGCGCGCGGATTGTCCGGCACGATCAGCTGTGGCACGCCCCCATAGAACGTCAGGGCGCGTGCGATGCCGCCGAGCCAGTCCTCCATCGTTTCTGCCGGCGTCGCGCACGCGAACGTGTAGCTCGAGGCGCCCATGGCGGCCACGAAGATGTGCGCGCGGCGCCCAGTGGTCAGCGGCAGCGTTGGGCCGGCGAAGTCGACGAACAGTTTCTCGCCGGCGCGGTGAATCTGCCGCATCGAGCGCTTCAGGCGTTTCGTGAACGTCCTGTAGTGCTCGCAGAACTGAGTGTAGCGGTAGGTCTGCCGGTCCGCGAACTCGGCCTGGTACTCCTCCCACAGCAGCGTGAGCGTCATACCCTTGCGGCGCAGCTCCTGATGGATGCGCCCGTAGTCAGGCTGGGCGTAGGCCGCTGGCCCCGTCGGCTTGCCCAGTAGCCGCCGCTCGAGCTCGCCTTCGTCCATATCGCAGGCACTTGACCAGTCGAGCCCGGCCGCACCGGCCAGCCCGAGGTACTTCGTGACCACGCCCTTGGAAATGCCCAGCGACGCGGCGATCCGGTCGTGCGAGAAGCCGCCGTCGAACTTGAGTCGTAAAACGTCTTTGATCATGCGCATGTTCATCCGGTGCGCGGGCATGGTCTCTCCGGCAAAAGCCGGCGAGCATAGCCCGCATCGTTGAAGTCATGCGCAACGCCAATCCTTCCTTCCGATCCGGTCGGTCACGTTCCCGGATTCGTCGGTCACGTTGCCGAAATCACCGGTCACCATCCCGAAACGGCCGGTCACGTTCGCCCGAAATACGCAC
>NZ_JAQQEU010000192.1:0-2490 GCF_046026895.1 Paraburkholderia sediminicola | reverse complement strand
CCTCTATTGCCAGGGCGAGGACATCGTGCAGTCGGACCCGAACACGCATCATGTGTCGGCGGCGCTGTCGTCGATGGAATGCATCGTCGTTCAGGACATCTTCCTCAACGAGACCGCCAAGTACGCGCACGTGCTGCTGCCCGGTTCGTCGTTCCTCGAAAAGGACGGCACCTTCACCAATGCGGAGCGCCGCATTTCGCGGGTGCGCAAGGTGATGCCGCCGATTCCGGGCTACGCCGACTGGGAGGTCACGGTGCTGCTCTCGCGCGCGCTCGGCTACGAAATGGACTACACGCATCCGTCGCAGATCATGGACGAGATCGCGCGTCTCACGCCGACTTTCCACGGCGTGTCGTATCGCAAGATCGACGAACTCGGCAGCATCCAATGGCCCTGCAACGAGGACGCGCCGGACGGCACGCCGACCATGCACGTCGATACTTTCGTGCGCGGCAAGGGCCGGTTCGTGATCACGAAGTTCATCGCATCGCCGGAAAAGGTCACGCGCAAATTCCCGCTAGTGCTCACGACCGGCCGCATCCTGTCGCAGTACAACGTGGGCGCGCAAACGCGCCGCACAGAGAACTCGCGCTGGCACGACGAGGACCGGCTCGAACTGCATCCGCACGACGCCGAGGAACGTGGCATCAAGACCGACGACTGGGTCGGCATCGAATCGCGCGCGGGGCAAACCGTGTTGCGCGCGAAGGTGACCGAGCGCATGCAGCCGGGCGTCGTCTATACGACGTTCCACTTCCCCGAATCGGGCGCGAACGTGATCACCACCGATAGCTCGGATTGGGCGACCAACTGTCCGGAATACAAGGTGACCGCGGTGCAGGTGACGCCGGTCGAACAGCCGTCGCAATGGCAGCAGGACTATTCGCGTTTCAACACCGAACAGCTCGATCTGCTGAAGCAGCGCGAGTTGGCCAACGCGACATCGGGCAAGTGAGGGCCGCCATGGACAATCAGAACCTGATCGACATGGCCAACCGGATCGGCGATTTTTGCGATTCGATGCCCGACCGCGAGGAAGCGCTCACCGGCATTGCCGGCCATATCCGCCGTTTCTGGGACCGCGCATGCGGCGTGCGTTGATGGCAGTGCGCGATACGCCGAACAATGAGGCGTTGTGCCAGATCGCGCGTGAGGCGCTGGCGGGCCATCGCGCTGAGTTGACGCCCGCTCGAGCATAAGCGGCGAACCCTGCGGCGGCGGCATAGCTTGCGCCCGCCGGCGCACGGTCATTACGCACCGCCGGGAAAAATTCGCATCGTCGGAGTCGAAACGGATGTCGATTTCGACGCGACAGCGTTCGTGACTTCAAAACAGGAGGAGACAGATGAAGATCTGTATTTATGGCGCCGGCGCGATCGGCGCGTACCTCGGTGCACAACTCGCACTGGCTGGCGCCGACGTCAGTTTCGTGGCGCGCGGCCCGCACCTCGCCGCCATGCAGGCAAACGGCGTACGTCTGCAGATCGACGGTACCGAGCGTATCGTCAAGGTGCGTTGCTCAGCGGACCCGCGTGAACTCGGCGTGCAGGACTATGTGATCGTTGCGCTGAAGGCGCATTCGGTGCCGGGCGTGGTGGGCGCGATGCAGCCCTTGCTGGGGCCGGACACGGCGATCGTTACCGCCGTAAACGGCATCCCGTACTGGTATTTCTACAAGCATGGCGGCGAATTCGCCGACACCACGCTCGACAGCATCGACCCGGGCGGCAAGCAGTGGAACCAGCTCGGACCCGAGCGGGCGATCGGTTGCGTGGTGTATCCGGCCGCCGAAATCGTCGAGCCGGGCGTGATTCGCCATGTGTACGGCAAGAAATTCCCGATCGGCGAGCCGGGCGGCGAACGTACGGCGCGGATCCAGAAACTGCATGAAGCCATGGCGGCGGCGGATCTGGACGCACCGATCCGCGACACGATCCGCGACGAGATCTGGCTGAAGCTATGGGGCAATCTCTGCTTCAATCCGATTAGCGCGCTGACCCACGCGACGCTGGACGTCATCGCGAGCAATCCGGCCACGCGCGCGGTATCGCGAACGATGATGCTGGAAGCCAAAGCGATCGGCGACCGCTTAGGCGTGTATTTCCGCGTGGATGTCGAAAGGCGCATCGATGGCGCGGGGGCGGTCGGCGCCCACAAGACCTCGATGTTGCAGGATCTTGAAGCCAACCGCCCGATGGAGATCGACCCACTGCTTACCGTTGTCCAGGAAATAGGCCGGCTGGTCGGCGAGGCAACGCCGACGATCGATACGGTGCTGGCATTGATCAAGCTGCGCGAGTGCATTGCGCAGCAAGCGCCGGTTCAGGCAGCTTCTTCGTGACATACCGACAGACGGTCCATCGCAATAATCGAACATTTGCACCGGAACCGGCCACAGTGAAAGCGAGCTTGGGTGCCTCCACTTTTAACACCCCGCTCGGCGTCGCAAATGAGAATCTGCGATTCAAAGCAAATCGCAGTTCAATCCAA
>NZ_JAQQEU010000191.1:0-2567 GCF_046026895.1 Paraburkholderia sediminicola | reverse complement strand
AGGGCGAGGTTACTCGGGCACCGCCAGACGAAAGGGGCGGCAACAGACAAACCGAACCTACTGCCACCGCGCCACATCTCGACTCTACCGACTTACCTCTTTGCATGCCGTGCCGAGGCCATCGCCGTGGCCGGGGTGTGGGAGACCCTGTGCGGCCATGACCGGACGTTGGAGAGTACGACATGGATCGTCAACAATCATCCGTTGGTAAGCGGCTAGCGGTCCGGAAGGCCGGGCCGGATTTTCCGGTCGAACGCTGCCTGTGGAAAGAAACAACTTCAATAATTCGACATGGCGTGAGGGGCTCGCCGGGGCGTAGCCGCGGCGAGCACTGTTGATCAGGGCGTCCAGCGATAAATGATGAGGCTGGTCCCGTTGTAGTTGTCCTTCGTTACTTCACATTCGCCGGTAGAACGCCGATACGCGCGAAGTCCATACATCGAGTCCACGTCGTTGCCGACGTACACGGTGTTGGGGTTGCTGTTGATCAACGTGGTGTCCAGGCTGCCTGTGGTCAGATTGAAGGCATCGATGTTGGGCAGGGTGTGTACGTATCCGACGAAGAGATAGTTGCCGGCCGCCGTGATTGACTTGGGATTGGCGCTGGTGAGGTTGATCACCGGATTGGGAACGGTCGTGTTGCCTGCGAGCCAGCCGTGATACACCTCGATCCGCGTTCCGATCGACGTCCAGTCCGTGCTCCCGACAACTCCCTGTGCCAGGATCATCGTGTCACTTTCAGGCAGGTAGATGACCCGCGTCAACGGCGTGATCGTGCCCGGAATGGGCGTTGCAATTCCTGCTCCCCAACTCGGCTGACCGTTGGCATCGAAGCCGGTCAGCGGATAGTGCCAGATGGCATTCGTCTTGTCCAAACCGGCCCAGACGTCCCCTTTGCTGTCGAGGCAGAATCCGTCCCTGACCGGTGCTGTCGTATTGAACGCCGTACCTGGAAGCGTGGCGTCCGGTATTGCGATGTAGCCATTCGCAGCATTGAAGTGGAAGAAGTAGAAAGTATCGGGATTCTGGCCGGACGCCACGAGGATCCGGTTGGCGCCGACGGTGGCAAGTTGACCGAAATGCTCATCCCGTGAGCGATCGTTGATGTTGATGCGTGGATCGAAAGGATAGTCGATCGGATCGACAGTGTTCGCTACGAAACTTCTCCCAGCGGTGCCGGTGTAGATGTTGGTACCTCCATAAAAGTACGTACCGTCAGTACTCGGGTCCGGAGCGGCGACCCCCTCGAAGTTGAGAGACTGAAGCTTCCATTGCAGGCGGCCAAAAATGTTGTAGGAGTGAATGTCCGTGCCGCCGTCGCGGCCGAGGTCCCAGCTTCCGCCCCATGGGTTGTTGAGCACGTACAGGTTGCCGGCGGCGTCTTTGCCCATGCCGGTGACACGGGTAAAACGCCTGTCGCCGACCTGACCTTTGATTCCCGTTGTCGTATCGAGATATCCCCGCTGAATGCCAAATGTACTGACCAGAAATGGAATGCCCAAGATGTTATAGATCTTGATGTTCATGTCGGGGCCCTCGTCGCCGATCATGAGACACCCGGTTGACGAATCGAAATACAGCGAGGACGGTCGCGAGGCGACGGACATCTGGATGGTGTTCACCAGTACCCCGGCCGGATTGAATTCGAGGATCGCGCCCGCGCTCTTCTGTGCAACCCAGATGTTGCCTGCGTTGTCCCCCGCGAGCGCGCCAGGCCCTGAGACGGCAATATCCTGTCGCCAGACGCCATCGGTGGTGTAGACGCGGACGCGATTTCCAGGAAAGCCACTCGCATAAAGGAGCGAGCCCGACGTCGCGAGGCCCGTGATTACATCGGCCCGCTGCTCAGTCGTTGTCGCGCTGACCGAGATGAGAAAGTCGCGAGTTTGAGTGGTTCGGTTGTACCGCCCCACCGTGCCGCTGCCGTAAGTGGTATTAAATTGCAGAGCCGCGAAGATCGAAGTTGCATTACCCGTAATGGCGCTGCCCTGAAACTCGCCGTGACCTCCTATGGATCCCAGGCTTTGGCCGTTCTGGTATTTCGCCACACCCCCTTCGTTTTCGTCCCACATGGAAGCCGTGTAGATGACACCCTCGGGCGCTATCCACGTGGAGCGCGCGACGCTACCCACGCGGGTAGCGTTGGTCACAAATGTGTTCGCCACCAAGTCGGTGGTGTACTGTGCCCTGGCACTCCGGCGCAAGCGTAGCGGTCAGCAGTGCGGCGAGGAACGTGGCATAGATTCGTTTCATGATCGCACCGGGGATTTTGCACCGCTTCCCCAGGTTTACTACGAAGGCACAGTGACTACACTTGATATGGGTCGCGGAAATCAGGAGCGCGGCCTTCTCAATCACTTCCACGCACTACACGCTGTCGGAAAGCGCAGTTACACGCCGCACACATTGTTCGTGCGGCATGCTCGTCTCGCCGGTCCATCAAACAGGAGGATGCAATCATGCAAACTGTTATAAGGAGATTTTCCGGAAAGGGCGCAAAGGAGTTGTTCGATCTGCTGGAGAAGCACACGGCTGACGTCGAAGAACTGATGCGTTCGGTTAAAAGG
>NZ_JAQQEU010000190.1:0-2685 GCF_046026895.1 Paraburkholderia sediminicola | reverse complement strand
CAAAGACTTGCGGTATTCGGAATTATTTATTCCGGAGATTCAGATCAGAATCCTTAGAGCGGTCAGGCCGTCATCCGATCCGTCACGTTAGTGCCCGATGCTGGCCAGATGCGCAGACATGTCGTAGGCGTTGCCTTCAACCAGAATGTCGAGGTGCAGGCCAATCATGCTCACCGGCGCGTGGCGGCGATCGGGATGAATCGCGGAGTGCTGGAGTCGGGAGGTATCGACGACGGTGATGCCTCCCGTCCCCACGACTTGCAGCTTCTGGTCCGGACCGATGAATGCAGCGGTGTCTTCATCGAGCCCGATGCCAATGGCATCCGGGTTGTAGGTCAAGGCCATCAGCATGCGCCCGAGCCGGTCCTGATGGCGAAAATGTTGATCGATAACCAACTTGTCGATCAGGCATAAGCCGGGTGCCAATTCGACAATATCCGCGCGAGGCGTCGTGCCGCTTTTGCCGGCTACGATCATTTGCCTTGGCAGAAACGCTGCGCCGGCCGAGACGCCCGCAACGTGCGTCCCCTTTGCATTCAGGCGGCCTATTTGCTGAGCGACGGGCGTGGCGCTGAGCGTCTCGGCGAGGCGGGCCGGATCGCTCCCGATGAGGAAAACCCCGTCAACGCCGCCGAGCGAGTCGTCCCTTGCCCTTTCGCAATCCGTTCGATTCTCGAAGTTGAATGCACTGACGCGATTCACGCCGAGATCACGGAATGCCCGTTCGTAACGGTCGCCAAAATCCTCTTCATCAGAGCCTGCCGAGAGAATGGCGATGTGCGCGCGGGAGCCACCGCAAAGCTCAGCGAAGCGCCGCAGGATAGGGGCCGCCTTGCGGGCCGCTTTGCCGTCACCGCCTACGGCGACGATAAAGCCTCTTGTCCCGGCTGCGAGCGCTCTTGAACGATTCAAACCTTCACCCCTTAACTCGGAGCCGGCAGTCGTACACCGTCACGGTCTTATGGACGGAAGCGCGGCGACATTGCGGCAGGCGCAGAAGGGCGCCAGCGTTTTGCAAAGAACCGATCGAGCTATCAGCGGAATATCGGTCAGCGGATATTTCCAACGATCACGTTAACGCGGCGGCGTTCAAGCCGGCCGTGCCGTGGCTCTTTGCAGTGAGTCCCGAGCTCAGCAGCGTGTGGCTTCCCAAGTCGTACAGGTTGCCGTCGGTAAGGATATGTAGGCGAACTCCGGTCAACCCTACGGGTTCGCCATGGCGGGTCGAACCGGCGGCGGAGTTGTGCAGGCTCGACCCTTCGATGATGGTGACGCTGCCGGTGCCGACCACCTCGAGCGTGTCGTCCGGCCCGATGAATGCAGCCGTATCTTCGTCGAGCCCAATGCCGGCTCCGAAGGGGATCGACGCGACCGCAGTGAGCAGGCGCCCGAGCCGGTCACGCTGGCTGAAATGCTGGTCGATCACAAAGCGGCTGACAAGCCCCAAGCCCGCTGCGAGGTCGACCATGCCGGCACGAGGCGTGGCGCCGCTCTTGCCCCCGGCGATCATCGCGGTCGACATCGCCGAAGCCCCGGCGGAGGTGCCGGCGATGTGCATGCCTTGCGTATTACGGCTGCAGAGCTTTTGCGCGGCCGACGTGCCGCTCAGCATCTCGGCGAGGCGCACCTGATCGCCCCCCGTCATGAAGACGCCATCGGCGTGATCGAGCACCTCGAGGTATCGCTGCGACTCGCAGTCCGCCCGGCTTTTGAATGGCAGGATGCTGATCTGTCCGGCACCAAGATCACCGAACACCGATCCGTACACATCGCCCGTATTGTCCAACGACGAAGCCGTCGGAATGACCGCAATATGCGCGCTCGGCCCGCCGCAAAGTTTGACGAAGCGCCGCAGTATAACGGGGTTCTGGACCCGATTCTCGGCCCCGCCGATCGGAACAATAAAGCCCCGTGTTGGGTTTTTTGGCGATCTTCCCGGACGCATATCTTTTCCTCGCAAGGCTTGAGCGTATTGTCCGCAGTGGGTACGGCCCCCGGAATTGTCCGCTGGGGGCCAAATCCGCCCGCCGTCGCGGGTCCAGATGCACAAGCGAGAATCGTTCCAACCAAGCCTGCGAGCCACCACCTCGCGGACCTGCGTCGGACCAGAGGCTGGAAAAATTCCGGTTAGCGCGGTGCGCACTGGAAATCATCTCCATTACATTATGGTGCAAAAATGAACCAATGTGGTGCGGATCTGCTGCGTCGCTGAATGACCAGCTTAGACATTCGCCCGTCACGCGGAGCAAGAGCGATGACTGGCGGTTCGAATCAGGTGCACCAACAGATTCACGTAGCCCAGTCATCGCGCGAGCCGGGCTTTTTGCGTTCCGGCTTCCCACCTCATGATTGCAAGTTCTTAGGAAGATTGAAAATTCTTGACGCGGGCGAAAGCGGATCTCCAGAGTTGCCGAGAGCAGCCGTTCGAACTCCCTCCCTTCAACCGTCGATGGTAAGGATCGAACGCATAGATTGGCAGGCACTCGCAAGTTGGATTAGCCGTTGTTCGTCGACTCGGACGGTTGAACTTTCTCGTGAGCCAACATTCCCGACCAGCGAAATCTGGCTATCCGAATGGCTGCAACATGCTGAGTACTCGCCGGCCGACACAACCACGCGAACGGCCGTTGTACCTTGGAGAGCCGCCGTTAACGGTACGCGGGATCGAAGGGCGGTTGTGGGTCT
>NZ_JAQQEU010000189.1:0-2718 GCF_046026895.1 Paraburkholderia sediminicola | reverse complement strand
GTTGGCCGCGCGGATCGCGTTGCCCGCGTCGAGCGAGGACGGCTCGATCGTGTGGTCCTGCGGGACGATGCCTCCGGTACCTGCGCAGCCGGCGATTGTTAATAGGATCGTAAGAACCGCGGCCGCGGAGATCCTTTTCGATACCGGAGACTGCACGATTTCCTCCAAGTTTGACTATAGAAGCTGGTGCGTCATTATATTTTTTGATGGATTGGGGAATAACCGGTAAGGATGCAAGGCATTTTTACGTTATGTGAGACAATTGCCTTTGCTGATTGTGTAACAATCGCTGCCGAACAACAGGGAATGGGTATGGATACGCTTCAAAACATGCGCGTATTTGTTCGCGTCGTCGAAGCGGGCAGCTTCACGGGTGCCGCGCAACATCTGAATACGACCACGGCTTATGCGTCGCGCGCGGTTTCGGATCTGGAGGCGCATCTGCGCACACGCCTGCTGAACCGGACCACGCGCCGCATCGCACTGACCGAAGCGGGCGAGCGCTATCTGCAACGCTGCGAGCAGATCCTCGCTTACGTCGATCAGGCGGAAGCCGAGGCGAGCGACGCGCACGCGCGCCCGTCGGGCAAACTCAAGGTGCACGCGATGACGAGCTTCGGCCAGCACTATGTCGTGCCGGCGGTCGGACGCTATCAGGAGCGCTATCCGGACGTGCATATCGAACTGACGCTCGCGCAGCGCATGCCCGATCTGCTCGACGAGGGTTTCGACGTATCGCTGACGCTCGCCACCGGTCTGCCGGATTCGGGGCTCGTGTCGCAGCGCCTGGGCAGCGCGTTCAGCATCGCGTGCGCGTCGCCGGCTTATCTGGAGCGGCACGGCGTGCCGCAGACGCCCGCCGATCTCGCGCGCCATACCTGCCTGCAAATGGTCACGCCGGTGTTTCCGCCCGACAAATGGACCTTTGGCGGCCCGCAAGGCGAAGAAACGGTCACGCTCGGCGCGACCACGTTTCAGGTGAACGTCGCCGAAGCGATGGTGGTCGCGGTATCGCAGGGGATGGGCGTCGGGCTGATTCCGATCTACTCGGCGATCAGCGGTTTGCGGAGCGGCAAGCTCGTGTGGCTGCTGCCCGCGTACACATCGCAGGAAATGAATCTGTACGCGTTGTACCCGTCGCGCCAGTACCTGGACGCGAAAATCCGCACCTGGGTCGAATTTTTGCGCGACGAGCTGCCGGCCACGCTGGCTGCGGACCAGGATGAACTGAGGCAATTCGCGCGGTCCTGAAGCCGCGCCCGGCGGGCGTGCCGCAAGGGTTGACGCGGCAGGACGCCGCCGTGTGACCGGACGTTACATAACTGCCGCGCCGCAACATTTTCTTACTTCTCGCCCGCGGACGATTTGCTACCGTGTGGCTCATGCGCTGCCGCTTCGGTCGGACGCGCCGGTTCTTTGCCGTTCGGCACATCGCAACAACTGAAGGACGAGGGATTCATGGATACGCATCTGATGATCGGCGTGGCCGTCATGCTTGGACTGATCGGGATCGCCGCATCGCGCGATCTGCTGCGCCGCCTCCGCGAACAGCACCCGCAGCTGGTGCCGATCAAGGTTGAGCGCCCGGACCTGCAGGCTCGACGGCACGACCGGTGAAGCTCCTCGCCGCCACGGCGTGTCGCCGGCGGACGCGGGGCCGCGGTGAAAAGGCTTTTCCTTCCTGAACGGCTAGAGGCGCGTCCACGCTTTCAGTGCAGGGCTTCGATCAACGCGGGTTCGTCGTTGAGCGTGCGGTCCACTTCGTGACTCACGCGGTGCCAGCGAAAACGGCCGGCGGGCAAGCAGGCGCCGCGCGCGAGCCGTTCGAGTTCGTCGGCCGGCAACGCCGGATCCAGCCAGCGGCGCGCCGCATCCGGCGAAAATGCCAGCGGACGTCGGTCGTGAACGTCGATCAGCCCCGAGTCGGCGCTGGCCGTCACGATCACCAGTCCCATCCCTTCCGTTTGCGGCTCGCTGCCGCGCACGTTCGACAACGCGGCCAGATACATCGGCTCGTCTTTTTTCAGATGCACGAAGTAGGGCTGGCGCCGCGGCGCTTCGGCTGGCGCCGGACCGCCATGCGCGTGAGGGGTCGCGGGCGAAGTTTCGACACGCCACTCGAACCAGCCATCCGCCGGCACTAGCACGCGGCCGGTTTTCCACAATTCCTCGAAATAGCGCGCGGTCGGCGCGGCGTCGGCGCGCGCGTTGATCGTCTGCGGCAGATGCTGCGCGCGCGCCCAATCCGGGCAGTATCCCCAGTGAATGGCGCGCAGCGTTTGATCCGGATAGATCGCGAGCGGATGCGTGCCGGGGGCAAGGTTGTAGCCGGGGCGGCGGTCGGCGGCGTCGAACAGCAGCAGCGGATCGGCGAGGCCGAGATGTCCCGCGTAAAGATGCGCGTCGCGATACTGGCTGATTCGACCACACATGAGCGATCTCCGGTGACGACCTGCGTGGCGGGTTCCATAGGCTGGCGGAGTCGGCAATGAATCGGTTGAACCGGCCGAATCGAGTGGCGCGTTTCTCAGGCACCGTCACGCCGAAAGCCGGACACAGGCAGGAATTGGCAGCCGGCAACCAGCGCCAGCCGCTAGCACGAGCCGCCAACCCGCAGCCTAGAGCACGAGCCACCAGCACCAGCACCAGCACCAGCACCAGCACCAGCACCAGCACCAGCACCAGCACCAGCACCAGCACCAGCACCAGCAATCCCAG
>NZ_JAQQEU010000188.1:0-2928 GCF_046026895.1 Paraburkholderia sediminicola | reverse complement strand
AACGCAAATGCCACGCTCGCGACCATCTCTTCAATGTGACGCAGGCTCAGCGGATAGGCCACGTACCAGCGCACGCACATCAGGATTACATCGAGCGGGTAATGCAGGCGCTTGAGCACTCGGGCCACCGGCGGATTCAACGTCGTTATCAAGCTTTCAGCCGTTCATGTTGTTCCGCACATCATAGCGGATCGCCTTATTGCAACAGAACCTCATAATTGTGGGGATCGTGCGATTTATGATTCTCACCGAATACCCCCACTCGCGCACTAACGACAAGGCACGCCAGCGAGAACGTCGTCCCCGGCTTGTTGCTCCTCTTCGTGGCCTTGAGCCTCAACCGAAGGCGCACGCGGGCCAGGAAACGTCCGATAAAGCGGCGGCGGTCACTGCCGCTATCCATGTCCGGCATCTCCGTCTGCCATCGCGCATTCACTGTTCCGGATTATCCGATGCAAAGACGCAGAGATTACCCGACCGGTAGACCGGTACATAGCGGCCTGCGACGCCACAATCATCCACCACCATGCCGATGGCATTACTGCGGGCGTAGTCTATGCGTTCAGGCAGGCTTGCGGCAAGGAGACTGCCCACCATCCGCTGATGCCAAATATGGTAGTAGCTGGGCAGCCATTGCGCTGCCGCGCCATATTTGCCGGTTACCCATACCTGGCGGTGAGACATCGTGGGAAACACCTCGCTGCCGACCAGCAGATCCGCCATGCGTGCAGGTGCCGCCGGCAGGGGGCTGCGATCGTGAAGCCGCATCACCGGCAAAAGGAAGACCGTATCAGGAGGCGTGTTGCTTTTGGCCCAGCCAGCCAAGGCCAGCCAGTCCGCGCGTTTTGCGGCGGTGTATGAATCCCAGCGATAATGTCTAATGATCAGGGCCACGGTTCCCGCGCTACTCAGCGCTAGAAGCAACGCCGCCACGATGGGGCTGGCGAGCCCCGCGCCGGGACGCCAGGCCTTCCGCACCACTAGCACCGGAAACAGCGCCGCAGCGCCGACGTTGACCACCACCGAAAACACCAGGATAGGCGCCCATAACAAGCGATCGGCCTCATTCGCTGAGGTCATCCACCGCGTGGTGAGGGCGGCGAGCGCAAGTCCGGCCAGCATTTGCAGATACGTCGTCGAGCGCAGCAGATGAAGGTTGAACAGGGAGGGCGAGGTAGTAAGTAGGGGCAGCAGCGCGCCGATTGCCCAGATTGCCAGCATCACACCCGTCAGCGTATATATCAGCCGCGCCTGGTCGCGCGGCAACTGCGATGCCGAGACGATGGCCGTGGCGATAACGATCACAAAGCCGACATATTGCCCGACTGCCAAGTGCATCGCCAAAAAGTGATCGGGCCAGTGCTCGAGCAGAAACACCCGGTAATCGTAATCCGGCCTTCTTCCCAATTCGGGGTTGTGCGCGAGATTGGCGAACAACGGTAGGGCCAGCACGACACAGGCTAGCAAGCCGGGCCAACTTTTCCGCACTAGGCGGCCGAGGGGCAGCCCGTGTTCTCGCCATTGCAGCAAGACCATCGTCACCATCAGCGGCGCAAGCCACACGGCCATGAAGATGTTGAGGAAAAACACCAGCCCCGCTGAGGCCAGCGCCCAACCATAGCAGCGGCGCCACACTAGCGAGAGCGCGATCAGGGCCAAGCCGTTGCCCAGTTCTGAGTGGCTGAAAGAACCGAGAGCGATTCCGCCATCTCCGGCGAAAGAGACGCCGCGCAGCAAGCCGCTGACCGCACTCAGCAGCATGAAAATCAGCGTCTGCGTTCGCCCCTTCAGCCCCAGGACCGCAATCCAGGAGCCGATGCCAGCGAAAAAGAGCAGTCGAGAAAGAAGCAGCCACGGCAGGAAGAATTTCAGCACATTGCTGTCGTCAGCGATCCCCACCTGCATCAGCCAGAAACCGGAAGAAAAATAACGTAGCGACTGAATGAAGGCATCGTGCGCGAATTGAGGTTCGCGCCACAAGCCCTCTAGGATCGGCAAATGGAAGATGTTGTTATTTTCGATCGTGAAACCGGTAATCGCCAGGGACAGCAGACTGAGCCCGGTCAACAAGGCCGCCCAGCTGCGCCAACCGAGCCCTACTTGCGCGGACAGAGGCCCATCACTGCTCACGCTCTGCGCTAACTCTATTTGTTTTACTGGCATTATTTTCTCATTGCAGAAAAACGGCCATCCTCGCTGACGTCGCCCACCTGCAACGCCGTGCCGACACTTTCTTCCGTTGTAGAGTTGTATCCCTGACCTATTTCCTGACTGTCGAACTGAATCGTCATGGTTTGCGCCATCTTGCACCTCTGTACTACAGAAAGTTATCGACGAAGACAACGAAGAAAACTCTAAAAAGCAAGATCAGCCCGATCGGACGCAATTTCCGCAACTTCACTGTTATAGAGGAAGCTAGGCGACCAAATCGGACAGACTGACTCACGCATCTGCCACCGCTATATATGTGATAATGTCCTCTATCACATGCACGCTGCCCATAAAAAAACACAATTAAACTGTTGACTGTGATGGCACCGGCCTGTCTTGGCGGGGCGCATGCGAACGGTTCGTCGACGGAGTGCGAAGGACCCGCCAGCGCGTCATGACGGCGGCGGTTCATTTCGGTCTTTTCGGCCATACGGCCTTAACGGGAAAATCCGCTTGCTGCGGCATGTCGCGCAACGCTTGGCGATAGGCTCTCCATTCGTCCACGTTCTTCGTAAAGCCCTGCGGTGCATCGGTGGGTATCGCAACAAAATTATCGGTGTTCGCAACGGTGCTGTTGCAATAAGGCGGTCGGCTATGATGTGCGGAACAAGATGAACGACTGAAAGCTTGATGAAGACGCTGAATCCGGCCGTGGCCCGAGTGCTCAAACGCCTGCATTACCCGCTTGATGTGATGCTGACGTGCGTGCGTTGGTAT
>NZ_JAQQEU010000187.1:0-2930 GCF_046026895.1 Paraburkholderia sediminicola | reverse complement strand
TGAACTTGAGTGCTCACGGCACGATGCGACGCTCGTTACGGCGTTGATCGCCGCGCTGGGAGAGCGTTGATGTTCCGCCTTGATTCCGACCTTCGCGTCTATCTGCATCGCGAACCGATTGACTTTAGGGCGGGAATTAATAGCCTCACGGCGTTGGTTGAGCAGTCGATGCAGCTCGACCCCTTCGCTCGCGCCGTGTTCGCGTTCCATAATCGCAAACGCAACCGCGTTAAGCTGTTGTTGTACGAGCGTTCGGGCTTCTGGCTGATGTTGAAACGCCTCGAGGTAGACCATTTCGCGTGGCCATCCCGGAAGCAGGCCGTGGTCGAGTTGACGACCGAGCAGCTGCATTGGCTCTTAGATGGCATTGACATTGACGCGGTACGACGCCATCCGGCACGGCAGTACCATCATACGAGTTGATGCGGCGCGCCATCGCTAAGCGACGTTCCCGATAGCTGTTACAAAATTCCGTAAACCCATCGAGCGTTCCATTTCGCTACTGTGGGTAGCATGGATGAACGCGAATTCTCCCAATTGCCTCTCGCCGCGCAGGCTTACATTCGCGAGCTCGAGGCCTGCAACCGCCAGTTGGGCGAACGCGGTCGCTATCTAGAGGAGCAGTTCCGGCTCGCGCAACACAAGCGCTTCGCGCCAAGCAGCGAGAAGCTTCAGGATCGAGTGTTCAACGAAGCCGAGCAGGTCGCAGCTGAGGACGCTGGTGAGGACGTGGACGAACTCGACTTACCAGACACAGGTCTGCCGGAAGCGCCCGAGCCTGCTCGCCGCAAACGAGGACGCAAGCCTCTGCCTGCAAATCTTCCCCGCCAGCGTATCGAGTACGACTTGCCCGAGGAGCAGAAGGTCTGCCCCTGCTGCAGCAACGCAATGCATCGTATGGGCGAGGAAATCAGCGAACAACTGCATATCGAGGTGAAGGCTTCAGTCCTGCAGCATGTTCGTTTCAAATATGCGTGCCGTCATTGCGAGCGTGTCGCTGAGCGTACGCCGATCCTGACCGCGCCGATGCCGGCGCAACCATTGCCGGGCAGTCGGGCGAGCGCGGCCATGATCGCCACGGTGATGACGGGTAAATACGTCGACGGCACGCCGCTATATCGGATGGAAGACGCGCTCGGGCGCGCGAACATTCCGGTGGGCCGAGGCACGCTGGGGCACTGGGTCATCAAGCCAACGCAGTTGCATCTCGACCGCCTCTACCAGGCGTTACGCAAGACGTTGCTATCGCAGCCGCTGATTCATGGCGACGAGACGACCGTGCAGGTGCTGAAGGAAGCGGGCAAGGCCGCGCAAAGCCAGTCCTACATGTGGCTGTACCGCAGCGGGGGGATAGCGAAGAGCCCGTAGTGTTATTCGACTATCAACCCGGACGTGGCAAGCAATATCCCCAGGCGTTTCTCGCGGACTACAAAGGCATGGTGATGTCCGACGGGTATAGCGCCTGGCGAACGGTCAAAGGTGTGACTCACTTCGGCTGCCTGGCTCATGCGAGACGCGGGTTCGTAGAGGCCCTGAAGACGCAGAAAAAACTAGGCAAGCGCGCGCAGCAGGCACTTGAATTCTTCCAGCGACTCTATCGCGTCGAAGCACTCGCGCGAGAAAAACCTCCGAGCGGGGAAACGCGTGCCAGTTATACCTTACGACTACGACAGCAGCACAGCGTTGCGCTCCTTGAGGCATTCAAAGCTTGGCTGGACGAGCAAGCCCCGCAAGTGCCGCCCGAAAGCGCGCTGGGCAATGCCATCAGCTACACGCTTAACCAGTGGGAGTATCTCAGCCGTTACGTCGGCGACGGACAAGCCCCGGTGGACAATAACATTCTGGAACGCGACATCCGTCCGTTTGCCACCAGCCGGAAAGTTTGGCTCTTTAGCGACACGGTCGCCGGAGCGAAAGCCAGCGCCGTCATCTACAGTCTCGTGCTTACATGCCGCGCGTGCAACGTCGAGCCATACACGTACCTGCTTCACGTCCTGACCCAGTTGCCTCAACGGGCACAAGACGCCGACATAAGCGACCTACTGCCGTTTCGGTTCATGCAGTCTCAGGCTTCGACCAACGCCGCCTGACCAAAGAAATCCATACGCAAATCCCAGGTGTACGTCGCGCTTGCCGCGCAAGCAGTTTCCCAGCGCCAAGCGACATTCATGCGCGTGTCCGTGCGCTCAAATTAGCGCTTACAAATTTTGGGAGACGAGCTGGTGCGCGGTTTCGTTACCAGCGCAATGCTGGAGGCAAAGGAAATCGGTGCACGATTCGGGATTCCCATCGATCAGACGCCGAGCGATCGGCATGAAGTGACGTTGAAACTAGGCGCGATGAAGACTTCCATGCTGCAGGACGTTCTGGCGCGTAAGGCTGTTGAGATTGATGCACTGGTGGGTGCGGTGCGCGAGCTGGGACAGATCACGAATGTTCCGACGCTGTTCATCGACACGTTGCTTGGTCTGAGCCGGTTGCACGCGAGAAACCTGCGTCTTTATTGATACATTGCCGTCGCGAAAAGTCAGATGACTGCAACGGGGCGAAAGTCCTAATCCGCATACAGTGAAGCCTAACATTAGCACTGCCGATATGCGAATGGCCGGAAAGCGGTGGGGATTCAACCGGTCGATGCAACACAATCGAAGCTGCGTGAGCAGCGGGAGTGTCGCAGATGAAGTGCAGAACCCGGATCTACTACAGCGAGAGCCAGAAAGCGTTAATGTCGGAACATTGGCGGAAAGGCGAATCGCTTCAGCATATTGCGCAGCTATCTGTCGCGCTATACGCATCGCGTGGCCATCTCCAACCGGCGACTCATCGCGCTCGATGAACGGGGCGTGACCTTCCGCTGGAAGGATTACCGCGCCAGCGGGCGCACCGGCTACAAGACCATGACGCTCGAGGCCGGTGAGTTCATGCGTCGA
>NZ_JAQQEU010000186.1:0-2942 GCF_046026895.1 Paraburkholderia sediminicola | reverse complement strand
GGGACGGTCAGCGCGAACTGCACAAGTGCTCAACGAGCATTTGGGATGGGCTGAGATTCGTCACCCGTTCCATCCCCTCAGGGGCCAACGCTTTCCCGTTCTGAAGGAGCGCCGCGTGGCAGGCACCGAGACATTGCTTCTGCGCGATACAGAACGCGGCAGCTTTAGCATTGCGCGCGAATGGACCGACTGGGGCACACCGACTGTCCACGACGACGCCATCGCGCCCGTGTGCTGCTTCGATCTGGGCATGTTGTTGGAGCTGGTCACGTTGATCGACCAGCTTGCCCCATCCAGGAAGTCGTCGAACAAAGGAGCTTGATCAATGCATCTCCTTGTCCTATTATCAGACCAGTTTTCAACGTGGTCCGCCAATGGAAGATATTCCGTCGTCCACTTTGCGCAGACGCCGCGCGCAATTGCTGAAGCAAATGCCGGCGTTAGAGACGCTCTTGCGCGGCTCTCTCATCGAGCGCTACAAGCGCTGCGGCAAACCGGGCTGCAAGTGTGCAGACGGCCCCGGCCATGGCCCCAAGTACTACCTATCCGTGAGCTTTCCCGGCCGCCGGCCGCAAATGGACTACGTGCCGCAAGCCGATTACACCAACGTCGCCGAGCACCTGGCGAACTATCACCGCGTTCGCGAGATCATCGAGGAGATCTGCGAGATCAACCGCGAACTATTGCGCCGCCGCGAGGCGCTCTGAGGGGCGCCGGTGAGCCAGCCGTCGCTGTCGCTCGCCAATTTCATCGATCCGCAATCGGCCGGCGTACTCATCGCCAACATGCTCGAGGCCTGGCTCACCGCCGAGCCCGCGCTGGAGCTGACCGAGGAGGCCTTCGATGAACACCAAGATCACCCCCCAACATCAAAGCAAGCCGGCGTACATCTATATCCGGCAGTCGACACTGGCCCAGGTGCGACACCATCAGGAGAGCACCGAGCGCCAGTATGCGTTGAAGGACAAGGCGCTGGCATTGGGTTGGACGGAAACGGCGATCCGTACGCTGGACCGGGATCTCGGTCAGTCGGGGGCGCAGATGACGGGCCGCGAGGACTTCAAGACGCTGGTGGCGGATGTCTCGATGGGGCAAGTGGGTGCAGTGTTTGCACTGGAAGTGTCGCGCCTGGCGCGCTCGAACCTGGACTGGCATCGCCTGCTCGAGCTGTGTGCGCTTACTCATACTCTCGTGATCGACGCCGATGGTTGCTACGACCCGGGCGACTTCAACGACGGCCTGCTTCTCGGTCTCAAAGGAACGATGGCGCAGGCCGAACTCCATTTTTTGCGCGGGCGCCTCCAGGGCGGTAAGCTCAACAAGGCGCAGAAGGGTGAATTGCGGTTTCCGCTCCCGGTTGGCCTGTGCTACGACGATCAAGGACGCATCGTCCTGGATCCCGATGACGAGGTACGCGGTGCCGTGCAACTGGCATTTCGTCTGTTTCAGGAGACCGGCAGCGCATACGCGGTTGTCAAGCGCTTTGCCGAAGAGGGCCTGCGCTTTCCCAAGCGCGCCTATGGAGGTGCATGGGCGGGTCGACTCATCTGGGGGCGCCTGAGTCACGAACGTGTTCTCGGTTTGATACGGAATCCTTCCTATGCCGGCATCTATGTTTTTGGACGATACCAGTATCGGCAGCGCATCACGCCACAGGGAGAGGTCCATAAGCGCGTGCAGCCGGTTCCGAAGGCAGAGTGGCGCGTTCATCTGCCAGACCATCATGATGGATATATCACCCCGGAGGAATTTGAGCGCAACCAGGACCGCCTGGCGCACAACAGGACCAACGGCGAAGGTACCGTGCTCAGTGGTGCAGCGCGTGAAGGATTGGCGCTGCTTCAGGGACTGCTGATATGCGGCTGCTGTGGTCGGGCGTTGACCGTTCGCTACCAAGGTAACGGCGGCCTTTATCCATTGTACTTATGCAGTGCTCGCCGCCGCGAGGGGCTGGCGACCACCGATTGCATGAGCATGCGCTGCGAACTACTTGACAACGCAATTGGCGAGGCGGTATTCACCGCCCTGCAGCCAGCCGAACTCGAGCTCGCCGTGACCGCCCTGAGCGAACTCGAGCAACGCGATCATGCCATCATGCGCCAGTGGCACATGCGCATCGAACGCGCCGAGTATGAGGTCGCACTCGCTGAACGTCGCTACCAGGAATGCGACCCGGCCAACCGTCTGGTCGCGGGTACCCTCGAGCGGCGCTGGAATGACGCGATGCTTCACCTTGAGGCGATCAGGACGGAAGCCGCCCGGTTCCGGAGCCAGAAGGCACTCGTCGCCACGTCCGAACAGAAAGCTCAGGTCCTCGCGCTAGCGCGCAATCTGCCGCGCCTCTGGCGGGCGCCGACCACATCAGCGAAGGATCGCAAGCGCATGTTGCGACTGCTCATCCGGGACATCACGGTCGAGAGACGGTCCGCCACGAGACAAGCGGTGCTGCATATCCGCTGGCAGGGCAGCGCGTGTACTGATATCACCGTGGACTTGCCCAAGCCGGCTGCCGATGCGATGCGTTACCCCGCCGCGTTCGTCGAGCGGGTGCGCGAACTATCGCAGCACCTGCCTGACCGACAAATCGTGGCGCACCTCAATCAGGAAGGTTTACGCAGTTCTACTGGCAAATCGTTCACGCTTGAAATGGTCAAATGGATCCGCTACCGGTATCGAATTGAAGTAACCTGCTTCAAGCGGCCAGACGAGCTCACGGTACAGCAGCTCGCTCATCGGCTGCATGTCAGTCCACACGTCGTGTATTACTGGATCGAGCGCCAGGTAGTCCAGGCCCGCAAGCTCGATGGGCGGGGCCCGTGGTGGGTCACGCTGGATGCCGCCAAGGAACGGCAACTAAAGGATTGGGTGCGCACTTCAGGGCATCTACAGCGGCAACATTCCAACACTCAACTGTGAGAGGTGCATTATGAGATCACCGTCGG
>NZ_JAQQEU010000185.1:0-3219 GCF_046026895.1 Paraburkholderia sediminicola | reverse complement strand
CCGCATTAAACTCAACTGCAAATCTATCCGTCGAACCGGGTCAACTTCATCTATCACGCGCTTGGCAAGCTACTCGAACCTGAGCTGGCCCACAGTTTTCAACTGACGAGCCTACATAAATGGTGATCACCAGTCTTTGCCTCGTTCACATTGAAACCGATTGGAGCAGTCCTTCCAATAGCGCCAATCGGTTTCGGCACAAAATCGGGTTGGCAAGGGCGTCAGTTCGTCGGCACCCAGGATTCAGGGGAGTCCTTAGCACGAAGAATTCTTTCCGCGTGCCACGCTCCACTGCTGAATGAGCCGAAGACGTGGACGGCCTTTCCGACCACGAGCGGAACGCTCAACTGAGCCTGTTCGGCAGCAGAAGTATCAACCAGCACAGGGACTCCGGTTTGAGGTTTGATTGTTATTTGCAACCTGTCTACCGAAGTGATGATTCCGTAGATTTGGCTGGGCAGAGGTGCTTGCGGAGGAGACGGGGGCGGGACTACGAGGGGAGCGCGCGTCCCGCCCGGAGCGAAGATGTTCAGGGCCGCGAAGCTGGCGACAAAGACCTTGCCGTTGGCGACAGTCGGCACGATGTTGGCGTTGGAGTTGGGGCCAGGCCAGGAGCCGGCGACGGACGAGAAGATCGGTGTTGTGCCACCTGAAGCGTCGAAGGCGTAGAGCGTCACGTTGGCCGGTGCAGCAGTGCTGGTGGGGCGACCGACGGCCCAGATGATCGCGGACCCGGCTGATGTGCCGTTCGATGAAATCGTCGTAAAAAAGCCACCGTCCTGGCCGGATGAGATGCTAGCAAACGATTTTTCCAGTTGCAGCGCCGGGGTTGCCGGAACCTTCCAGACCTTGATGCTTCTGCCGCCGCTACTGACAACGCGGCGGACGCCGTCCGATCCCATAAAATACGATGGACCGCACCAGCAGGAACCGAAATCGGCGATGGAAAGCGCTCTGGCGGAGTCGTTGTGACCCATCGAGTCGCGGCTCATGAGGTATAGACGGCCGCGCTTTCCTCCGGCAACGACCGTACCAACCGATTCTCCGAGGATGTCCGGTATAACCATGGCGCCACCAGAACCGAAATCGTCGTCCGTGGCATCTAGCGGCCCGACGCCATTGGTACCTGAAGGTGTGAAATAGTCCACCAGCGTGGTCAAGTCGGCGGAGAGCTTCACCACGCTTTCCTGAACGTTGTTTGGAGGACCGTAGGTCGTACCGGCTGCGTCTGAGTTTCCAGTGATGAAGTACAGCACCCCCGTCGGACCTGCGGCAATGCCATACCCGGACATCCAGACGGACGACAGGTAAAACGTGTTGGGTGAAGTCGACAGCTTGTTCATCAAGTGATGCGCAGTCTGCGACTGATTCGCAGGAAGCGGTGACAGCGTGTTCGCCTTCCATCCCAACACCCAGCCGCGCGACTGGTCGGCGCGTATGTCGCAGAAGCTGGCGAAAGCGGCGTAGATGTTTCCGTTCGCCAAAAGGAGACCGGCACGTTGCCGGCTGAACCCTGCGGCGAAATTGTAGGTCGTGCCGTTCGTCAGGGTACGCGAAGCCGAGATCGTGGTCGGAGATGCCCCTCTGTCAGCCAAGGTGGTGATGTCAAGGGCGTGGAGCTGATAGGTCGGCGTGTTGTTCACCAGCTTGAACGAGACCACATATAGTGTTGGTGGGGTGGTGCTCGGATCGATCACCGGCGTGGAGTTGATTCCCATGGTCGGGCCGTTGTTGTCACAGCCGCCGGGAAGCCTCGATCGCGGTACCGGAGTCCCGAGGTTCCTCTGGAGTAGCAGCGCGCCCGTGGAAGCCGAGTAGGCGTAAATGTTGTTGGCTTCGGTGGCAACGTATACGACGTCCTGTGTTGTCCCTTTGAGGCTCAGCGCGGAAACAACCAATGGCTGCGCGTCGACCCAGTCGTTCACTCGGTCGCCGAGCGGGATTGAATATAAGACGCCGAACGAACCGGCTTTGACGTTGGAAGGGGTAAGGGTCGTCTCGTTCGAATTCCAACCAGTACGATTCGTGTCGCCATGATAGGTCAACACGTTCGCGGACGTGGCCGCCAACGTATTGATCGGAGATGCCGTCGCGGCACGTCCTGAGTCGGTGACTTCTGGAGACAAAGGCTGTCCGACTGACTGCCCGGACGCGACGGACATCAAGGCCCCTAAAAAGACGGCGGTGAGCAGACAGGGTAGGAACGAAAAATCCCTTCTCGAGATTGCGCCGGATCCTTCGTTGTTAGGGTTAAGCTTCGCGTTTTTCATGACAAGTCCTCCTTTCTTTCCAAGGACGTTATGTGGCAGTTTCGTTAGCCTATATTTTCGTTTTTGATCAAATGGCCAATGGCATGAACTTCTCAAAGTTTGGCGCGTGGTAAGTCTTCGTGATTAGGGGCGCCTTTGCCGGCAGGGCTATGAGGAGCTGTTCGGACTCCTGCACGAGTGGTAAAAAGCAACGAAGGTGCGGAGGCGTTCATTCCAGCGGGTGATTTTTAAGATAAACGTCCACCTGAGTGACACCCTTGTGCAGGATCCTGATGTCACCCCGCAATGCGCCGGCGACACCGGTATTCATGTGCGTCTACGTCATGCAGTTAGTGTTAGGGGAAGAATGCGTTGAATGCAAGTGACCGTTGAAAAAGGCGCGTTTTGGCGGCTTATTGGCGTTTGCTGCCGATGTGTAAAAAGTCGCGCTGTGCTTGCGTTTTCCGCGCCTTCAGCGATGACAGTCAGCTTCAACACGTTGCCAATGTCGTCGCCGCAAAGCAAAAACAAACGCTTAACAGGAGCGATGATCGAACTTCGACAACAAGGGCCGAAACAACGAATGGTCATGCGATTAAAGATGTTTTAGCGCAAGGCGCCATGCTGGACGCGGTTCTGCAATCCGTTTCCGACGGCTTGGGTAGTCCCCGTCGAACGGCCGTTGCACCTCGATTGTGTTGAAAAAGTCTTGTTTTGATACTGGGCGATGAGCTAGCGATCCTCGCACTAGCGCTGTCTCTGTTTTCGAAGATGTGGATCTTGTCGGAGCAAGCGCTCCGTTGCGCATCACCCAGCAGCAAACCTCATCTTTGTGTTTCCAGGCATGATCCGCTTGGCCATTCGTCGCAGGTTTTGAGCCGTTGCCGCCAGCAGGAACTCGTCGTGCGCACCTGTTGGCCCACGCAGTCGCAAACGGTCAAGCTTGAGGATACGTTTGAGGTGGGCAAAG
>NZ_JAQQEU010000184.1:0-3246 GCF_046026895.1 Paraburkholderia sediminicola | reverse complement strand
GCGTGCGCCGGTCGCCAGCTCGTGAGGTTCGAGCTAGATGTGCACTTCGCATGAGGCGAGACCCGGCCACATTCGGACACTGGGCCGGGCGTAGACTTCGCCGTTCGAACGTCTCGGGCGCTCAGGTATCGGACATGCAGATACGGCCCCGATCCGGGAAGTCGTCGGCCAAAGCTGCGGTTCGCGCAGCTGCAAGTCCGGGTCTCTGAAAAAGTGGACGCTGGTCCCCATGGCGCTTGACCTTCCAGCGACGGGAAGGTTGATGATGAATATGCGGGTCTTTGATGAGGAGCGTGTTCGCCCTCCAAACGATCAGGTTACCCACCTTGAGAGCGTATTCAGATGAAAGCCAACCGTTTACTCACCGTCCTCTTCATCCACGTCGGAATCGTGTTGTCGGGCATAGCACTCGACGCGCGCGCGCAGAAAGCCAGTGCCATGGCAACTGGGCAGATGAGCATGTCCACCGGAAAAATGGAGACGCCTGCACAGGCCGGCGGTCCTCTGCCTGCATCAACGCAGGCCTTCGAGAACAACGCAGCGAAGATGATGAATAATATGAGTACCCCCGGATACACAAGAGATACAGACGCGGACTTTGTGGTGCACATGATCCCGCATCACCAAGGAGCGGTGGACCAAGCCGAGGTCGAGCTCAGGTACGGCGAGGATCCGGAAATGAGGGCGCTGGCGAAGAACATCATCAAGGCGCAAAAGAAGGAAATTGCCTTTATGAAGCGGTGGCAAGCCGGGCACGACAAAAACATGTGACGCGCGAGGCAGTATGGCGCGCCTGGCTGGGTCGCAAAATTGAAAAGTCCGTCGAAACGATTGCCGTGGGGTCGCACTTGGGCTCCGACGTAGGACGCGCAACCGACGAGGCACGACAGGCGGTGCGCCGACTGGCCAACGTCATCGGCGAGATCTCAAGCGCATCCGAAGTGCAGGGGCGCGGCATCGAGCAGGTCAACGTGGCCGTTAGTCAGATGGATCAAGTGACTCAGCAGAACGCTGCGCTCGTTGAAGAAGCCCCGGCGGCGCAATCGCTCGAGGAACAAGCGGCCCGGCTCAACCAGATGGCCTCGGTGTCACGGTGCCGGTGTGACCCGGGACGAAAGACGGTCCAACCTGAAGGGTTCAATCCAGGTTCAGCGAGGCGAAGCGGCATGATTTGCGTGGCTATGTGATTCGTCAAACAGGGGCAAGGGCAATCGGATGGCGAGCCTGCGAGATTTTTTGTGTTCTGAAATAATAGGCTTCGCTCACGACCGTGGCGGCTTACGCCCATGCAAACACCATCTGACGCCTCAGCCGGCAGCGAATCTGCCGGCTACTGGCGCGAACACGAAATGCTGCTATTGCAGCAGGTGATGGCGCTTGTCGGCAAAAGCCTGTCCCCCGCCCCTACGCTGCGCGAGATGCTGCATCTGATGTCCGAGCTGCTTGGCCTGAACCGGGGCCGTATCGTGCTCGCGGACGAAACGGGTCGCAGCGGGCGCATCCGGTACGCGTACGGACTCACCGCCGAGGAAATCGGCCGGGGTGTGTATGCGTACGGTGAAGGCATCACCGGGCGCGCGCTGCAGCACGGCCAACTGACGATCGTCCAGGACATCGACCGCGAGCCGGATTTTCTGGCGCGTGCGGTTGAGCGCTCACGGCTGCCGGACGGCCCGGTCTCGTTCATCGCGCTGCCGATCGTCGTCGAACGGCGGGCGGTCGGCGTTCTTGCGTGTCACCGCATTCGCCACCGCTCGCGTGCGCTGGCCGACGACATCACGGTGCTGCGTATTCTGGCGACCCTGACGGGGCAGTTGCTGCAGCTGGAAGCCGGCCTTGAGGAAAAAACCCGCGCGCTCGAAGAGCAGAACGCAGTGCTCGCGCGGGCCCTCGAATCGGCGGCTGCCCGCTACGGAATCGTCGGCACCTCGCCGCCTTTGCTGCGCGCGATCTCGGAACTGGAGCGCGTATCGGATTCCGCCGCGAGCGTGCTGTTGCTCGGCGAGTCAGGCACCGGCAAGGAGTTGTTTGCAAGAGCCTTGCATCGGGCGAGTTCGCGGCGCGACCGTGCTTTCATCAAGATCAACTGCGCGGCGATACCGGATACGCTGTTCGAGTCCGAGCTGTTCGGGTACGAACGCGGCGCGTTCACGGGCGCGAACAGCATGCGCGCGGGCTGGTTCGAGCAGGCCAGCAACGGGACGCTGTTTCTCGACGAGATCGGCGAGCTGCCGCTGATGATGCAGGCCAAGCTACTGCGCACGCTGCAGGAAGGGACCATTACGCGTCTCGGTGGCAAGGCGGAGATCCAGGTCGACGTGCGCCTCGTCGCGGCCACCAATTGCGATTTGCGACGCGGTGTGGCGCAGGGCACCTTCCGCCAGGACCTGTACTACCGGCTCAATGTGATTCCGATTCACCTGCCGTCGCTCGCTGAACGCCGCCAGGACATTCGCGTTCTCGCGCTGCATTTCATCAGTCATACAAATCAACTCAACCAGCGCAACGTCAATCTCACCGCGGCCGCGCTGGATCGGCTCGAAGAGTATTCGTGGCCCGGCAATATCCGCGAGCTGACCAATTTCATCGAGCGGGTCGTGTTGCTGGCGGAGAAGCCGCTGCTCGATGCAGCGGATATTGGCTGGCTGCTGCCGTCGGGCGCGGCGGATGAATCTGCTGTTGCGCCCGCGTCTGCACAATGGGCGGCTGCCGTCCGTGGACAGGGCGGAGCGCTGGACGCTTCATCGCATGCTCCTGTGAGCCACAGTGGACCGCTGCCGATGCGGCCCTACCGCCGTGTCGGTTCGCACCCGGCGCAGGCGCTGGTCGACGCGCTCGAACAGTGCGGGGGAAACAAATCGCGCGCGGCGCAACAGCTGGGCATGACACCGCGCCAGTTCAGCTATCGCTGGCAAAAACTTGGTCTGCCGAATGACTGAGCGCCGCGTCGGCCGCGCATGCAGAGTAAACAATGTCGACAATGTCGGCATTGTCAGTTCACCGCTTGATTGCGAATCCGTCGCGCCGAACCCGGGCGGCGCTTCTTGTTTGCCCCAAAGCCCCGCCAGGAAAGCAGTTTGGCGCTACGCAGTGAAACTGGCACGCCTGTTGCATTAAGTGATGTGCCGGCGCCGCTCCACCTTCGATGCGACGCCCGCGCCTTCACTATCCACGCACCAGGAGCGTCACTTGAGCACTGCCACCGATAATCCCACGACTATTTCCACCTACCTGCGGCCGATCGAT
>NZ_JAQQEU010000183.1:0-3268 GCF_046026895.1 Paraburkholderia sediminicola | reverse complement strand
CTATCGGCCGGCGCAGGCGAGCTTGTTGAAGGCACCGTTCTGTTCTCTTGTTCCGCAACTTGATACTGGCGGGAACGCACTGACGCCGTGTCCAATCCGCGCTGGCGATAGTTGCTTCCCACCATCTCATGGCCTTATCAACTTATCAACATCGCCACGATCGCCTGATGCCCCGAAGCGACGTCATCGGCATAGGGGACGGCCATGAGGCCGTACCCCTGCCACACCACCCGGCATGCAGGTCCGCACCGGGCGGTTCGGGAAGTTGAGGTTATGAGAGTCGAGGCACGCCCAGCCGATCGAAGTACGCGATGGTCAGCACGCTGTTGACGCCGCCCTTGAGCAGGTTGCGCAGGTGCTCGATGAGTTGCGGATCCCAGTGGGACAGATTGCTAGTGTTTGAGCTGAATGGCACGCAACCGGTGACGCAGATTCCGCCGGATCTACGCTGCCTCCCCTTGATCACGAGAGCTTTGCGGTTTTTGGCCCGCTCGCCCTGGTCGGCACCGCCTTCTGTCCGGTTCTTGTTCATCGGCTCGCAGTTTCGCTACACGCTTCCTCCACACACTCGGTCACCCTCATGCAGTTGCGCTTTGCTTCGCTCGCTGTGATCAATTTGCGGTGGGACTTGCACCCACAAGAGCGCGCCCATGCTGGGCGCACCAAACAAAAAAGGCTGGACGTGGGTCCAGCCTCTTCGATTTCTGCGTGTAGGCGCCTTTTAGCTTTTCAGAAAGCCGGTCGAAATCCATGGTACCGCTGCGATGACCACGATGCCAATGAACAGTGCAGCCATATAACCCATGATCGGACGGATGCCCAGGTTCGCCGAGATCTTGCTGACCGCGCACGCGCCGTAATAGCCGACCCCGAACGGCGGTGAGAACAGCCCCAAACCCATCGAAAGAATGACGACCATCGCGTATTGAACTTCATGGATGCCAACCGCTCGGGCAATGGGGAAAAGTAACGGCCCGAAGAGCACGATGGCTGGTATTCCCTCGAGGACGCTGCCCAGGATGATGAACATGAAGATTGACACAACCATGAAGGTGAACGCGCCCCCTGGCAGATTCTGCATGAAATCCGCCAGTCCGTGAGAGAAGCCGGACTGTGTGAGCGCCCACGCCATCGCTGTAGCCGTACCAATGATGATGAGGATCGCACCGGAAAGAGCGGCCGTCTCCACGAGCATGGGGCCAACACGCTTCCAGTCAAAGCATCGATACACCATGAGCCCGGCGACAACAGAATACGCGATGCCGACTGTCGAAACTTCCGTTGCCGTTGCTACGCATTCCACCACAGCCACGCGGATGACAACCGGAAGGGCCAAGGCCGGGATCGATACCACAAAAGCCTTTCCGACCAGGGACCACGCGGCCCTCGTGGAGGACGTGGGCTCGAATTTTCGGGCCCGCCACCAGACAAGCATGCACAACATGAACGCCAGTACGAGCCCCGGCAACAGACCACCGGTAAAAAGCGCAGAGATTGATACGCCAGTAACCGATCCGATCGTGATGAGCACGATGCTTGGCGGAACCGTTTCGGTCTGTGCGCCGGTTGCCGATAGCAGTGCGACGAGCTCGCCGGGATTCTCGCCACGCTTCTTCATCTCAGGGAACAGAATCGGAGCAACGGCCGCCATATCGGCCGCCTTTGAACCGGAAATCCCGGAAATCAGATACATCGCGCCAACCAGAACATATGAGAGGCCACCCCGAACGTGACCCAGCAACGATGCCAGGAAGTTGATCATCGCCCGTGCCATCCCTGTCATCTCAATGAGAAGCCCGAGGAAAATAAACATCGGCACAGCCAACAGAAGGATTTGAGACATTCCTTCGTCCATGCGGCTGACGACAATTTCCAACGGCATGGCGGTTGACATCGAAAGATAAGCAAACACGGAAAGACCGAAGGAGAAAGCGATAGGCATTCCGCTCAGGACGGTGAAACCGACCACACCCACGAAGAAAATCACCAGGTTCAGGTTTCCAAGCGATTGCAAAACCGGTCCTGCATGTTCCAGCGCAAACACAGTCACTAGCGACACCACAATCCCAGTGATAGCAGTCTTCCAGCCGATTGCTAACAGCTTGACCACGCAGATCAGCAGCATCGACACAATCCCGAAGATGATAGCCGCGACGCGTAGGCCGTCATTGATCTCCATTGTCGGGGTCAGAATGTCCCACTGCTGCTTGATGTAAGCGATCGACGGAACAAGTACGAGTCCGAGAAAGAGCATGCTCGCCACCATCGAAATGGTGTCCCAGAACGGATCCCAGTGCTCGCCCATGCGGTTGACCAGTGCCGTCATGCGCATGTGGCTTCCTCGGTGCAACGCCGTAGCGGCACCTGTCATGGCGAGCCAGAGAAACAGGATGGCAGCGAGTTCGTCGCTCCAGATTAACGGGTGGTGCAGGACATAACGGGCCACAACGCCGCTGAAAAGCAGGATAATTTCTGCTAGCACCAGCAGTGCCGCCGGCACAGAGACGATTACGCCGAGTGCGAAGTCCACACGGGACAGCCAGCGGGGCATCGTCTTCGTCGTGTGGTGGACGGTTGCGCTGGTCTGTTGTTCGAGCGCGTCATCCACGTCTTTCAGCATTTGCGTTCTCATGCCAGCTTCCCCGTGTATTTCTCCATGAGACTCCACTCTTCGTCGCCGAAGAATTGCTTCTGCTCCGTGTAGAAGTTCGCGGATTTCAGGGTTTGGCGGAACGCGTTCGCGTCAGCGGTGTTAAACGCAAGCCCTTTGCCCGCAAGCGTCTTTTGCAGGGAGGCGTTCAACTGGATCACGTCTTGTCGTTGCTTCAGTGCGCCCGCATTAAGGTGCTTTGAGACGATGTCACGGACGGTGGGCGGCATTTTTTCCCACGCTGTCTTGTTGCCCAGCAACCAGTAGCCGTCCCACATGTGGTTCGTCATCGAGCAGTATTTCTGGACTTCATAGAGCTTCGCGGCGTCTACCACAGCGAGCGCGTTCTCCTGTCCGTCGACGACCTTTGTCTGCAACGAGGAATAGACCTCGTTGAAGCTGATCGACGCGGGGGCTGCGGAAAGCGACTTGAACAGCGAGATCCAGAGACGACCACCCGGCACCCGGATTTTCATCCCCTGGAGGTCGGCAGGAGTCTTGATGGGCTTTGTACTGGTCGTGATCTGCCGGAACCCGTTGTTCCAGATCTTGTCCTGTTGTTTTGCACTGAATTCTGACCCACCTGACCCGGAGATTTGCATCGAATATTGACCCATA
>NZ_JAQQEU010000182.1:0-3278 GCF_046026895.1 Paraburkholderia sediminicola | reverse complement strand
CTGGACGCAGCGAATGACCGGAAACCCAAGCTGGCAAGTGATTCCAACGGAATTGAGCCTGGAGCAGTTCGAGCAGTTTGTCTTGCCGCATCTGAGGCGGGGTCGTCGAGGACCTCCTCCCACGCTGCCCTTGCACAAGATCTTCAACTACATCCTGCGAGTGCTGTACATGGGCTGTCAATGGAAGATGCTGCCGATCGAAAGGAATGCCAAAGGCCGCCGCGAAATCCACTACACGCGTATCTACCGGCTGATGCGGCGCTGGCAGGCCGACGGTTGCATGGATGCCATCTTTGCCGGCTCGGTGACCAGGCTTCATGATGACCAGCTGCTCGATCTGACGGTCATTCATGGCGATGGCACAACGACGGCGGCGAAAAAAGGCGGCGACAATCTCGGCTACAGCGGTCACAAGCATCTCAAGGGCGACAAGGTCGTGGCCTTCTGTGACCGGGACTGCAACATCATCGCGCCATTCATATGTGCGCCGGGCAACCGCGACGAATCGCCGTTGTTGTTGCGCGACGCCTTGCGCCCAGACTCACCCAGTGGCCCACGCCATCGGCATGGACTTACAGGGCTTGAGCGTCAGTCTGGACGGCGTCTACGACTGCCGGGCCAACCGCAAGGCCATTTTCAACCGGGGCATGGTGTCCAACATTCCGGAAAATCCGCGCGGGCGTAAAACCCCGAAGCGGGGCCGCAAGCAGCGCTTTGATCCGGACATCTTCGAGGAGCGCTTCAGGACCATTGAACGCGTCTTTGCCTGGGAGGATAAGTTTCGCCGTCTGTTGCTGCGCTTCGAACGCATCAGTCACGTGCACTACGCGTTCAAGACGCTCGCCTATACGATGATCGTGCGACACGAAGTCGCCTGTAGAAGTTGTTCCCACTTCAATGGAGGGAACCACCCGTGTCACCGGGTGCATCTAGGGGTCTGAATAAAGAGCGACCCTGACAACGTAACGAAGCACCTCAAGGTGCGGGGCACAAATCGCGAGAAGAGTGCCCTTCTGGTAGCCATAAGCCGGAAAAGTGCTAGATAGTCGGCACGGTGAAAATATTTGAATCTGCGATAAAGATCGTGATATAGAACGAGCGGAAGTGGCTAATACGCTCGGACCAAACGGTAACGGAGGTGGGAGCGGCGTTTAATCATTACGTCCTCGTGACCCATGCGCCTCCCGGTCGATAGCAGGCACCTAACCCGACGTACTTTTGCAGGTGGAACGTGGAAACCTCGTATCGCTCCCTTCTGGGACGGCATACCGCAAGGTCTGCTTATGGCGGTGCGGGAACAGGAACGAGGACTAAGCGAACGCCGGCCTGTAACGGGACGGATAGGGGTTGAAACATCACCTCACGCGAAAGCGGGCAGACTTCCTCATGGTCTCTCTTCACCAGAGAGTTTCCAGAACCATCTTTACGGAAGGAGAGCAAATGAGTGCAGCAACACGGGCGCGTGCACCTTCTGGCGTGACGTGGGACGGCATCAACTGGGCCAAAGTCCAACGGCATGTAAGAGGGCTGCAGACGCGTATTGTGAAGGCGTCACAGGCTGGCCGCCACAGCAAGGTGAAAGCCTTGCAATGGCTGCTGACCCACTCGTTTAGCGGCAAAGCTTTAGCCGTCAAGCGGGTGACTGAAAACAAAGGCAAGAATACCGCCGGTGTGGACAAGGTCACGTGGAAAACACCGGTGGCAAAGACCAACGCGATTGGGTCGATGAAGAGGCGGGGTTATTCGGCTCTTCCGCTTCGAAGAGTTTTTATTCTGAAGAAGAATGGAAAACAGAGGCCGCTCGGCATACCGTGCATGATTGATCGAGCACAGCAAGCGTTGTATCTGCTGGCGCTCGAACCAATTGCGGAAACCACCGCCGACCCGAATTCCTATGGGTTCAGGCCGGAACGCTCAACTGCCGATGCTGGGGAACAATGCTTCAACTGCCTCGCAAAAAAGAACAGTGCGAAATGGGTGCTAGAGGCCGACATCAAAAGCTGTTTCGACCAAATCAGTCACAACTGGATGGTCGCCAATATCCCAACGGACAAGGCGATCTTAAAGAAGTGGCTCGAGGCGGGATTCATATATCAAAACGAGCTCTTCCCTACCGACGCCGGGACCCCGCAAGGGGGCATCATTTCACCGGTGGCGGCCAACATGACACTGGATGGTCTTGAGGCAATGCTTGGGGAGAAATTTCCGCGGGCAAAGTCGAGCGGTCTGAAAATGAACATGGTGCGTTACGCTGACGACTTCATCATCACCGGCAATTCGAAAGAATGGCTGGAACAGGAAGTCAAGCCCGCAGTGGTTGAATTTCTGGCCGAACGCGGGTTAGTCCTATCGCCAGAGAAGACCAAAATAACGCATATCAGGGAGGGATTTGACTTCCTCGGATGGAACATTCGCCGGTACGACGGCAAGCTGCTCATGAAGCCGTCCAAAGCGAACGTCAAAGCGCATCTTGACAAAATCCGTGAAGTCATCAAGGCCAACAAGATGGCTAAACAGGCAAACCTGATAAGGCTGCTCAATCCGATATTACGTGGATGGGCGAATTACCACAGCCATGTAGTCGCCAAGGAAACCTTCGCTCGGGTTGATACCGATGTCTGGTCGATGCTATGGCGATGGGCGGTAAGAAGACATCCGAACAAGGGAGCCCGCTGGGTCAAAGAGAAATACTTCAAGACCCGGGGCGCCCGGAACTGGGTATTTGCCGTCACAGAAAAACAAGAAGATGGAACGCAACGAGAGCTCACCCTGCTACAAGAATCGGATACGCCAATCCAGCGGCATATCAAGATCAGAGCCAACGCCAATCCGTACGACCCAGAATGGGAGCATTACTTCGAGTCCCGATGGGCCACGAAAATGCAGAACTCATCAAAAGGCCGTGCGAAGTTTTACCGTGTTTGGCGAAGGCAGGATGGCATGTGTTCGACCTGCCAGGAACCCATCACAAAGGGCACCCCCTGGGATGTTCGTCATATTGTGACGAGAGCCGAGGGCGGGTCGGATGCCGCAGGCAACCTTCAGATGTACCATCTCAATTGCCGTAGAAATCATTAGTCTGCCGGAAATACAGTTGTGAAACCGGGTGTCGAAAGATGCCTTTGCAGAGGCTTGAGCCGTGTGGATCGAAAGACCCATGCACGGTTCTGAGGGGGCTGGACGCGGGTGACCGCGCCCAGCTACCCGACAACCTGCGCCACTACTGCTGAGCGTCATCGCAGGGCACGCAGTTCATGGATCGCGCATCGCGCCATGAA
>NZ_JAQQEU010000181.1:0-3365 GCF_046026895.1 Paraburkholderia sediminicola | reverse complement strand
ACACCGGGCGGCAGCGGGGCAGCCAGCGGAGCCATACCGGCAACGTAGTCGGCTGCCGCGCGAAGCGGTTCAAGAACGAGAAGTGTTGCTGAGGGTGGCGTGAGTTCAACGCTTTTCATTGCATCTCCAGAGGGGCACGTATGCAGGACACCTTAAGTATGCGCCCGTATTGCTGCACCGCAATGTAAATATATCCGATGCATAGTTCAGATGTCCCGTTGTTTCGGTGAAAAGGGTGTCACGCGCTGCTGACAAGGGATGGAGGCGCACGCAGGAGCTCCAGATGCGCAAAATAAGAATTTGACTTCATCGAAATTGCGGCTATGATGGAAGTCATATTGCTGCGGTGCAGCATTTCAATCGGGCGACATACGGCCCTACTTTTTTGGAGTCGAACATGAACACCCTCATCCCGGAACAAACGGTTACTGCAGCCAAGGCAAGCCTTGACACGACTTTCGGTTTTGCAAGCAAGGCTTTTCAGGCGTTCGAAAAGCTCGTCGAGCTCAATGCGCAGACAGTCAAGACGACGCTTGCCGAGGCGCAAGAATTCGCTGGCAAATCCCAGATTGGCAAGGCGCCGCAAGCAGCTTTTGCAGTTCAGGAAAACCAGCTGCGCGCCGGTGTTCAAAAGACTCTGGCCTATTGGACGCACGTGAAGGAAATCGTGTCGAGCACCCAGGCTGAATTCGAGTCAGTGGCCAAAGCGGTCTTCAAACAGCCTTCATTTGACGCGAAGGCGTGGTTCGACACCATGTCGAAAAATGCGCTGCCGGGCGGCGACGCGATTTTGGCCTTCTGGAAGTCGAGTCTCGGCGCAGCGGGCCAGTCAGCTGGCGCGGCGTATGCAACCGCCACGAAGGCGACTAAAAAGACTGTTGAAACTGCTGTCAGCGAAGCGTAGTACTCGCCCGCGCCTGGAGACCCTAACACTGTGGTGAAAAAGTTTGCGACGAGCGCAACGATACACTCCAGGTCGAGTGGTAACGGGTGAGAGTCCCGGTCGAAGGACCGGGACAACTCAGACATAACGATGGGAAACAGCAGACCGGGTGTACGAAAACTGCCCTGCGCATCTAACGCGACTCGTACGCGGTTACCTCTTCGGGGGTTTCGTAGATATACGTCGCGACGTTGCGCCTGTGCAGCGCATCACCTAGTTTCATTCGGAGAAAGCTGCTCGTGGTGTATCGGGTCACATCCGAGTAAAAGCGCGAAACGAGCCCGGTCACCATATCCGAATATGCGTCGATGACCTCCGGGGCTATCGAAAAGTTGTCGTAGTTCACGATAGCGTGAGGCCTTTCCTTGAGCCCAGACAGAGCCAACTCAACCTCAGCACGAATAGCTTCCACGTCCTCTTCAGTCGCGACCTTGTGTCCTTCGAAGTTGATGAAGAGAATATTTTTGTCCGCGTCGTAGCTAAACCGCTCGTGAAGTGTCAATCGCAAAAGCACGCTTCGCAGGCCCATAGGCTTGCTTTCGAAAATGCGGGCGTCCATGAGACGCGGCGGTGACTTTATGATGGGCGCGAATCCCATCTGCGAAATGATGTCCCTCTGCAAGTCGACTCCTGGCGCAATTTCGACAAGTTCAAGGCCACCAGGGCGCAGAGCAAAGACACAGCGCTCTGTAATGTACAGAACAGGCTGGTGGCGTTCATTCGCGTAGCGACCGCCGAACGTGCGGTGCTCCACTTCGTCCACGAACTTCCGGCAGACACTGTCTCGAAGAATCGTCAACCGCCCGTCTTTGATACTTACATCAAGGTTGCCGGCGTTGAACGTGCCAAGAAAGACCACCTTCTTTGCACTTTGAGAAATATTGATGAAGCCCCCCGCGCCTGCCAGCTTCGGGCCGAACTTGCTCACATTGATGTTGCCTTCACGGTCAACCTGAGCCAGTCCGAGGAACGCAATGTCCAGGCCGCCGCCGTCATAGAAGTCGAACTGGTACGGTTGGTCAATAATGGCATCAGTATTGGTCGCCGCGCCAAAATTCAGTCCCCCGGCAGGTATGCCGCCGATGACACCAGGCTCCGTCGTCATCGTGAAAAGCTCGCATACCTGCTCCTCGTTAGCGACGCTCGCTATGCCTTCCGGCATCCCAATCCCAAGGTTCACCACGCTGTTGGCCAACAGCTCGAACGAGGCTCGTCGTGCAATGACTTTCCGCTCCGTCAGAGCCATTGCGGGAATCGAACCGGCGGAAACGCGAAGCTCGCTTGCGAAGCCCGCACTGTACGGTTCGGCAAAGGTCTGCCAGTGGTTTTCGGGCTTCGCGACCACAACACAGTCGACCAGAATGCCGGGTATCTTCACCTGTCGAGGATTCAACGTGCCAGACTCTGCAATTCGCTCTACCTGAACTATCACGATGCCGCCGGAGTTACGTGCGGCCATTGCGATTGAAAGCGACTCGAGGGTGAGCGCTTCCTTCTCCATCGTTACGTTCCCGTTCGCGTCAGCCGTGGTGCCGCGTACGATAGCGACGTCGATGGGGAATGTCTTGTACAGAAGGCAGTCAGCGCCGTTGACAGATATAAGGCTCACCAAATCTTCTGTCGTTTTGCCGTTGAGCTTGCCGCCACCGTTTCGAGGGTCTACGAATGTACCCAACCCGACTGTCGACAGGTGGCCAGGACGATGCGCAGCGATGTCGCGAAACAGCTGTGAAATTACACCTTGCGGGAGGTTGTATGCTTCGATGTGCCCTTCGACAGCCAAACGTTGAAGTTTTGGCACAAGCCCCCAATGGCCACCGATGACTCGCCGAACGAGCCCTTGATGGGCGAAGTGATTCAATCCCTTCAGGGCACCGTCACCTTGTCCGCCGGCATAAACAAGCGTCAGGTTTCGGGGGGCATCGTTCTCCAGACTGCCGGTGTCGAGAAAGAGCTGTTCAAGCGCAACAGCAATTTCCTCTGCAAAGCCGATTCCGACGAAGCCGCCTGTTGCCACAGTGTTGCCAAGGCGAATCAATCTCACTGCGTCTTGAGCGGAGACGATTTTTCGTCGTCCAACGCTATGCATCGCCGCCGGAAATGGATGTTGAAATCCTGCATTCATATTTGCCTCCAGACCGCACCGTGAAGGAGGCCTCCGGCGCTATGTTGTTGTTCAGATTGCATGCCTCGGCCGGGGCCTGCGGCGCTGCTGCTTACTGCATGAACCATCCGTGGCTTACGACAAACGACTGACCAGTCAGGGCCGCTGTCGGATACGCCGCGAGAAACAGGGTCACCTGAGCGATGTCTTCGACGGTGGTGAATACTCCGTCAACTGTACCGCCTAGCATAACGTTCCGGATTACATCCTCTTCGCTCATTCCAAGTTCTCGTGCCTGCTCTGGAATTTGCTTATCCA
>NZ_JAQQEU010000180.1:0-3417 GCF_046026895.1 Paraburkholderia sediminicola | reverse complement strand
CCCGGATTGCGTCGGCAGCGGTCTTCACATCGACAAACGGCAAGCCACGTTGGGTGAGGTAATCCGCGGCAATCGTCCCCGCCGCGGTGCCAATCGTTTTGCCGGGGAGATCGCCCGGGCCCTGAATGTTGGACTGGAGCTGCGCCACGGTTTGCGAAGACGTCACAGTTGCCGTAAGTTGCGCGATCAGCACGACGCCAATCAGCCACATCGCGGGCACCAGCACACGCTTCCACATCGTGGCGGAATCGCGTTCGCCGTGCTCACCCGTGGCAATGATCAACATGGTTGCCCATAGACCTTCCCCTAACGCGCGTACGTAAGGTTTCTGGAAATTGGGGTCTTGCTTCCGTTCGACCAGCCACACCAGATTGGCGAGAAGGAAGACGAGAATGGCCGCGATGCCGAAAAGCTGGCCAATGGGCCGCCAGGGGATCGAACGGAGCGTGGCCAGAAAAGCACTTTCGTTGCGCGCACGCACCATAATCTGCAATCCAGAGTCGAAGTACGGAAGCGAGAAATCCACGACTTTCTCGCGATCCGATGTCATGGTGATAGCCGCTATGGCGACGTCTACGTCGCCCCGCTGCACGGCAAGCAGCAAATCCGACTGCGTCGCAACTGAATTCCAGGCGTATTCGACGTGCATTCGGCGCGCCACTTCGTTCCATAGGTCGATGCTAAAACCGGCTGGCGGATCGGTCTGTGGCAATACAAATGGTGCAATCGCGGCAACCGCTACCCGCAACGGCCGATCTGCGCCGGATGCGGCTGGGGAAGCACCTGTCGTGACGTAAGTAACCGGAAGCGTTTGGCCGCCGCCAAAGAGATTACTGCTGAGTCGTGTTACTGGCGGGACATTCGACCGGGATTTGCTGCATTCCAGGCGTTCAATGTTGCATTCAGGCTTCGATGCGGTCGCGGCGGATGACATCCGTGAATGCATGACGTTTCCCGGTGGGCCGGCGGCAGGGTCTATTCTGTCCGCAAGGCAGTTCCGGTTCACATTGGCAACTCGCTTCAGGTTCGAGAGTGCCTCCCAAGCCCTGATGCCTGAAGCGCCGAAGGCTGCGACGCCAGGCCAATCGAGAGAAATCGGGTATGTCTTGCCTCCAGGCGGCAACGTGCCGTCCCGCCAGCTTGCACCGACACGGATGGTCTCGGCCTTGCTTCTCAGCGTCACGGTTGGGCAGGCGAGCGCAGCGGCTGCCGTCACAATCGACAACAACATGAGGCGAGCCAGCGCACCGAACAGCCATTTCGATATCCTGTTCAATGAACGCCTCCCTACATTGATTGCACCTTTAGGAGACCGGCCATCACCTGTGGGTCTTTTTCATGCTGCCACCGCTGCCAAACCGGGTTACATCTGTGCTGCCCGGCGGACGACCGATATTGTTGACCAGTGCACCGTACAGCCAATGCCCCTCGCTCGTGGGCAACACAAACGCAGGGGCAATTCTTCGTTTTTTGGGATCGAGCGCGTGAACTGAATTCGTAGGAATCGGCAGGATCAGCCCAACGCCTGAGATCGATCCACGGTCCAGTTGACCGGCTGGATGTTGAGAACGTTCTGCGGCTGTTTTTCGCGAGCCGGCGGTGAGTGTCGTGTTGTCCTGGGATCGCAGGCTGATCACGTTAGCGATCAGGTTCTGCTCCGCCTTCGCGAACGGTTCGGTGTGCCGGCCGAGCGCGACCCGGAAACGATGAACCGTCCGCATCCAACGGCCTGAGCGCAGCCCGCGAGACGTTTGCCCGCAGCAGGCTGACCATTTAATCCCGGGAAACGTGCGATTCCCTTCCCGCTTCATATCGACAACAATCCAGCCGTGGCTCGGAGCCGCGTCCAGTGCCTCCTCAGATTTTTGTTGAAGCGCTTATTGCGCACGGAAGCCGGCCACTAGTGCACCTGAGCGGAGAATGGATCCGTGCTTGTGCCAGCTTTAGTCGACACGATCAACTTCATTACGTTTGCTTCGCTGTTGTTCGCCAGCACCCTGCAATATTGCCGGCAAGCGCAGAACGAAAAGCCTCTTCGCCGCGCCAATCAGGATGCAGCGGCGCCATCACCTGCAGTCTCTGGCGACAGCAGCTGCCTTTCACCCCTCACTCCTTGCCAGTCTCCCGGCGCACTCACTCTCGACGCGAGTTCGGTCAATTGTGCGCATAGGTCTTGCTGATCGGCGTGTGGCCGTGCGAAAAGAAATATTTCACCTTTTGGGCAAAGGACTGCTTCGGCGTCTTCTTGCATTCCTCAACCAGAGCGGCAACGGTTTCGTCCTGACCGACCATGACGACATCTTCGGGTTGCATCTTGCCTTTGTTGTTGTAGCCGTCCATCCAGTACACCATCTGTGGCTTGTACACATCATCCATCACGAGGAAATCCTGGCAGGTCATCTTGGCTGGTTTCATTTCCTTGTTCGCATCGGCAAGGCAGGATGCCGACAGGGCGACTCCAATGACAAAGACTGCCGCTTTAATCGTATTCATGGCTCTCTCCGCTATCAAACGTTAACGATCGGTTCCGGTATTGCAATGGCGGCATCCGCGAAGGGCGGTGCCGGGGTCATTGCTCCTTCCGAGATCGCGTGGTCCTCTATTCCTCAGGGCGCCTCGCGCCAGAACGCACTTTCGACCATGCTTACCTAAGCAACAGAATAGGCGGCTGGTGGCGATGCCGATATAGGACCAAGGTGCAATACGATCAGTCAAAGCAAGTCTGCGGCCTTCTTCGAACGCGGCGCGCACTGCGCTCCGTCGATGAAACCGGGACGGACTATCATTGGGTCGATTCTGTTTGCAAGGACTTCCCTCGTGGGTCAAGCCCAAGTTTTGTTTCCCGGTGCCCGCGAATGTGCAGCTCCGACGGTCAATGAGACCGTGCTGGTGGCGGCATATACCAGTGGTCCAGCGGTCATCCATGTCAACGTTCTGGCCGACAAGTACGCATGAGGGTTGTTCGACGCGCGCCCGTTCCCGCCGGGTTCTGATCACGCAGGACGAGCGCCCGGGGCCATGCATAATTCACGAGCGGAAAGAGTTGTGACGGAAAATGGGCCTGATGAGATGTGCTGGATCACCTTCATGGAACTGTAGCGATAGAAAGTGATGCACTGCGACGAGACCAGGAAACTGATCGGAGGAATTAATGGCTTTGGTCAAATGCAAGCAATGCGGGAACGAGGTTAGTGACCAGGCAACGACGTGCGTCAAATGTGGCGCGCCTGTGGTAAAGCAGCAGACCGACGCGGGAAAGATGGTGGGCGGCTTGGGGGTGCTTATAGTCGTTGCATTGATCACCTGGGGTTGCGTTTCGGACAATAGCGCCAAGAACGGCAGCGACGCAGCGAATCAAGCCCTGTCGTGTAGCAAGGACGATCTGCAATGTCTCGGCGACAAAGGGACCGTTGCGGC
>NZ_JAQQEU010000179.1:0-3457 GCF_046026895.1 Paraburkholderia sediminicola | reverse complement strand
TAGATATGGCCGCCGGGGCCCGAACGTCGCAAGTGCGTGCTCATCCCATCGCACTGGATGCGGAAATTTGCTGCTCGTATACTGCCGCTGACATCGGGATAGGAAAGAGTATGCGGCGCGTGATTGTCCGGCGGTCTTCAGTTCACGGAAAAGGCGTGTTCGCCATGCGTGCGCTCGCGGCGGGCGAGCGCGTGCTTGAGTACAAGGGTGAAGTCACCTCGTGGCGCAATGCGGTGCGCCGTCATCAGCGTGAAGCCGTCGAAGGCCATACGTTTCTGTTCGGGCTGTCGGATGGGCGGGTGATCGACGGCAGCCGCAGCGGCAATAGCGCGCGCTGGCTCAATCATGCGTGCGCGCCCAACTGCGAGACCGTCGAGGACGAGGGACGGATTTTCATCCACGCGCTCCGGTCGATCGAAGCCGGTGAAGAACTGTTCATTGAATATCTGCTTGCCACAGACGATCCGCTGGATGAAGACGTCCGGGCGCAGTACGCGTGCCGGTGCGCCGCAGCGGACTGTCGTCAGTCGATGCTGGCGGATGCAGCGTGAATGGGTTGGCACCGAAGGGAGAGGGCGGCATTCCATCCGGAGAAACGGCAAGGCTCCGGGGCAGGGGAACGCCGACATTGTGAGGACCGGAATTTAGTTCAAATTGGCCGCGATCGATTGCAACCCGGTTGTCTGTCGGCTCTGCCAGTTGCACGCGTGGGGCCGCCCGACCAACGTGCAGCATCGCGCGTGACGCGACCGGGCGAACCCGGCGAGGGCGGCACATTCATCCCGACCGACGAATGTTGTTCAGCTTCAGCGTATCTGGCGGGTGGCAAATCGAGCCCTCGACGATAAGTGATGAGCGGGCCGCGGGATGAGTGGGGTCTTTCCATAAAACCAAATTCAGTCTATATTCGGACTAAGTAAATGACGATCGGAGGATCACCCAATGCGGCTGACAGACCACGTAAAGCCAATTAGCTACCTGAAAAGCGACGCAGCGCAGATCGTCAAGGATCTGACGGCTTCCGGCGAGCCGCTGCTCATCACGCAGAATGGGGAAGCCAGGCTTGTCGTTCAGGATGTGCAAAGCTACGAGGACACGCAGCAAACGCTGGCTTTGCTCAAGATACTGGCCTTAGGTCAGAAGGACATCGAACAGGGGAAATTCAAGGATGCAGATGAGTTTCTCGCCGAGCTCGACGACCTTGACCGGAAGGAACAAATCGGCTGATGGCGCAGACGAAGTTCAGGCTAATGATCCTCGAAGAGGCGCAAGAGGATACGAAGGATCTGCGGCGGTACATCCTCAGGAGCTTCGGTGCCGAAACGTGGAAACAGACGTCCAAGCAGCTTGCCCTCACGTTTGGAAACATCAGGCAGTTCCCGCAGAGTGGTTACGTTCCGGCGGAGCTTTCGGATTTTGGCGGCCTGAATTTCCGGGAAACGCTGAGCGGTCAGAACCGGGTTATCTATGAGGTACGCGGCGACACGATTTACATTCACGTCGTCACCGATACGCGCCGCGATTTAGGCACGCTACTTCAGAAGCGACTCTTGCGTTCGCGGTGATCAGCACAGTTTTGGCTGCTTCTTCAAGGCGCCACGCCGGGCTGCTCGCCCGGGACCGGCCACACGGCGTCTCCCGGGAAAGCTCACCATCATGAGGCGTGTCAGCTCGCGACACGCGACTAACCGTCAACGCGAACCCAATACACCACAAAACAAAACCCGCTTGCAACAAACGTCCCGACGATCCTGGTTCACGGACGCCGGTCGTGACTGAATCGTTACGTCGTGGCCCACCGCGCTGGTTGGAACATCTGGTAGATTTACCGTTACGCGGCGCAGGACAGAACAAAGACCGCGAATGATATCGTCGAGGTAGATCATGCAAGTTCTTGATCGCGCGCCCGCCGTCTCGCCGGACGGACGCGCCGTCGTTTTCAGGCTGTCGGCCCGCGGTCGCAACGTCGAAGGCGCGGTTGCGCGTGTCGCACTCCAAGAACATTTCTGGCTCTCGCCTGACGCCGACGCGGCACGCACACTCAAGGCATTTGAAAACGGTCGCAACCGCATCGTCGCGGTCGCACAAAGAAAGTTACTTGCGAGGCCGGACGAGCCGCTGTGGCTGACCGCCAACGACTTCGTGACCCGGTAACCGACCGTTGACCGAGGATGACGGTCGGGTCCATGTCCGTCTGATAGACACATAAAAAGCACGATCGTGCCAAATGTCCCACCCAAGTTCAAATGTCGGGGTCTGCGCTAAATAGAAATGTCGTATCCGGGGTTGGGTTTGACGTCAGGTTTGCCTCTGTCTTTAACGGTTTGAATCTCCACACAGCGTTGAAGGACAGCGTGTGAACGGGCAGGGCGGGTCAGTCCGTTCAGGCAGATCCTGCAGACCGACGGCCAGGTTTGCGTGTTTGCTTCGGCTGCCTGCGTGGTGACAATTTCGTGATCACACCGTTGATGTCATCCTGTGTGAATTCACGCTGCTTCTTCGTGCCCTGCGCGCGTTCCGTTGCCCGAACCGGTTGTCCTGATTCGTGCGCGCAGGGGAGCCGGAGATGCGCCGGTTATCGCGTTGCGCCTGGATCGCCGGCGCGACCTGCAGTACGTGACTCAGGCGTTTGTGTTCAACGACCGCGCCCTGATCGATCTCGGCCAGCCGGTCGTACTGCCTGTACGCCAACACACGGCCATCGGCGCGAATCTCGATGCGTCCGTCCGGGTACTCCCACACGTCGATGTAACGGTGGATCAGTTTCCGGTTCTCCGCCGTGTCACCCAGCAGGTACATCACGCGGTCGTACTGAATGGTCAGCGGTTTCGTCACCCGTCGCGTCGCGCGCCACGTCATCAGCAGGTCGAGATTCTCATCAGCGCGCAGCGGCCGGTGCGCGTCGAAGTCGCTCTTCGGCGGCTTTGGGAAGCGTGCGTTATAGGCTGCGATGAAGGCGGGCGCATACGCATTGCCCTGCGCCACCGTACTGATGCCACGCAGCCTCAGCTCCTTGACCAGGCGATCCTGCAGCGTCAGGTGCGCGCGCTCGACGCGCCCCTTGGCGGAGCTGCTGTTCGCACAGAACGTGTCGATGTTCAGCTCGTACAGCGCGCGGCCAAACTGCGTCACGCCCTTGCCAGGCGTCACGGAATGGCTGTTGCAATGAAACACGCTCGCCTTGTCGCTGTACAGCGACACCGGCTTGCCATGCTGTTCCAGATAGCCGCGCATCGCCTCGAAATAGCTGAAGGTCGACTCGGTCGCCGTGAAGTGCAGCGCCATCAGCGGGCTGGTCGCATCGTCGATGAATACCAGCAGCGTGCAGGCCGGCGCGCGGTCCTCGAACCAGCGATGATCGCTGCCGTCGATCTGGATCAGCTCGCCCAGGCATGCGCGGCGGTTTCTCGGCTGGTGGAGTTTCGGCGGCCGCTGCCGGCGTGGAATCCATAGCCCG
>NZ_JAQQEU010000178.1:0-3485 GCF_046026895.1 Paraburkholderia sediminicola | reverse complement strand
AATAATGCGCAGTTGCAAATTATGCGGAGCCTTTCAGTGTCGATGAGTGCCATGCCAGTCGCCGAACGGGTCCACGAGAACTCAAGGTTCGGCGAACTACGCATAATTACAACGACTCTAGGAATTGCAGAATGCGGTCCGGAGGTCGATATCGACGGTTCTTTACCTCTGGTGGTTGAATGCTGTTCAGTGCTCGCTCCTTCATTGTCAGATCAGCCTCGATATAGCCGTGCGTCGTCGACGGGCTTTCGTGTCCCAGCCATAAGGCGATGACCGACAGGTCGACACCTGATTGAAGTAGATGCATGGCAGTCGCGTGTCGAACCAGATGAGGATAAATGCGTCGTTTGGCAAGCTGCGGACATTGGTCCTTCGTTCGCGCTACGGCAATTTTCATCCGGTCAGCGACATTCGAGCGAGTCATCGCGTTTCCCGACCGATTCGGGAAGAGCCTCTGACTTGGCGCATCCTGGATACTTGGCAACCATCGCTTGATTAGGTTGGCAGTTGATCGCCACAGGGGCACCATGCGTTCCTTTCGTCCTTTACCGATAATATGGACACAGGGCGACGAACCAAAGACGACATCGCCGACGCGCAGCGCGAGGATCTCCGAGACCCGTGCTCCCGTGTTATACATGGTTGCCAGCATTACCCTGTCGCGTTGACCGGGCCAGGTGTCTGGGTCGGGAGCTGTCAGCAGTTGCTGGATCTCGTCGCGCGACAGGAATCCAACCATAGGTTTGTCGCAACGCTTCATCGGCACAGAGAGTGCACGCTGTATAACGGCCAATGACGCGATGTCACGATGTGCCGCGTACTTCAGGAACGAGCGTAACGCTGCGAGTCGAACGTTGCGGGTCCGCGTGCTGTTGTGCCGCACTACTTCGAGATGCCGAAGAAAGGCCAGCACTAATGGCGCATCCATGTCGGCCAGCGTCAGATCAGACGGACACCTGCCCGCACGGTCCGATGCAAATTGCAGAAACAGACGAAACGAATCACGATAGCTCGATATCGTCTCCGGGCTGACCGCGCGTTGTTGGATCAACCGTTCGACGAAGAAGTCCTGCACGAGCGTGGCGAAGGACGGAGCCAGACAAGGCTTACTCATGACGTACTCCTTCAGCAAAGCACGCAAATTTCTGACTCACGATTTCCATGAGATCGGGAACAGCAGTCAGGTACCAGTAGGTATCACTCGGCTTCACGTGTCCGAGATATGTTGACAGCGCAATCATCTGGTTGTCGACGTTCACGCCGTCCCGATACCACTTCGGGATGCGTCGGCACACAAACGAGTGACGAAGATCATGGATACGAGGCAATGCATGGTCGCCTCGAGCAATCCACGCGAGTTGCTCGCGAATGCGCCCAAACACCCAGTGAACTGTTCTGGCTTGCAACTTCCTCCCATTGAGATTCACGAAGAACGAATTGCACGGCTGCGCAGCGACGACCAGCGCACGGCGAGCAGCGTAACGCTTCATGGCAAGCGTGACAGTTGGATGCACGACAATAAGACGCGACTTGTGGAACTTCGTCTCGCGCACAACTAGTGTGCCGTCAGCAAGGTTCACGTCATCTCGAGACAGATTGAGAGCTTCCGAGATTCGCAAGCCTGTTGACGCAATCAATCCGAACAACGCTTCATAGGTGAGCGGTCTGATCGAACCGGCCGGCAACATCGCTGCCGACGCGCTGAGGAGCTCGTCGATTTCCTGCTCGGTGTAGATGTGCGGCGTCAGACGACGATGAGCACGTCCGCACAGATCACGCCCCGGAACAACCGTTGTGGGATAGAACTGCTTGAGATACTTCGCGAAGGGGCGAATTACCTCGATTCGACGCGCCCAGGTAATGGGCCTTTCGCTCGGTGTCGAGTGTGCCCAGGCAACGGCCAGACTTTCGGTGATCGGACCGCGATGGTTCGCCGTATCCGCGAAGCGGGCGAAGTTCATCAGCACCTGCCCTGAGATCGCAAGGTCGAAGCCGAGACAGCGTCGCTCTGCGAGATACGCTTCCACCAGCGATGCCATTGTGTGTGCTGATTTGACGGGACGCTTCATGATTTGCTCCCAGGCCAGGGAAGCGCCACGGCTTCCAGGCTTCGCAGGTCGATTTTCGTGTAGATCGCGGTGGTGTCGATGCTCTCATGGCGCAATACGTCAGCCACTTCCTTCAACGACGAGCCGGCACGAAGCAGCCGTCGGGCAACGCTGTGCCTCAGAAGATGGGTTCCAGAGCGGTCAGTCCAACCGCAACGGACATATGCGTCATGCACGGCCTTGTGGAGGCGGCCCGTTCCTAATGGAAGGTCAGCAGGTGCGTAATGGCGTACAAAGACGGCGCGGGAGGTCGTCGTTGCCCGTCGGCCTGACCGGATATAGTCGGCGATCGCATGACCTGTCGGCTCCGGCAGCGGAATGATGTAGCCCCGCCGCGATTTGGTGCGGCGGATTTGCAGCGTGCCTTCGCGCCAGTTTAAATCGTCGAGTTGGATTTGCACGACTTCCGCAGCCCGCAACCCAAGATCAGCCAGACAGCGCACCATGGCGTAATCACGCAAGCTGGCCGCAGTCTCGCGATCGAAGGAGTTCAGGAACCGCTCGATCGCGGCGTCCGAAAGCGTTTCAGGCAGCGCCGCCAACCTCCATCCAGCCACGTTCGGCACAGCTGCGATCAACTCTTCGACCTGATCGTTATATTGCATGGTCCTGAATCGCAGATAACTGCGCAACGTTACGCCCGCTACGTGAGCGGCTCCAGCATTGCACCCGTCAGGGTAGTGCGTAACGAAACGACGGATATCCCGAATCGTTAGCAGCTCCATGTCTAAGTGTTTTCGACCAAAGCGCTGATGCAAGAAATCGCGAATGATGCGACCGCGCTGATATCGCGTGCATTCGGCTAGACCGCAAACGTCCCTGAGATGGTCAGTAAAGCGACGCACCTCCTGTTGCACCGAGTCCGATTCCGCCCGCAGAAAGCGTGGGACAGCGCACGCGCCCATGACGACCAGCAAATGCCGAAGTGCAGCATTCACGTCTGCCCGACCCCTCGGAATCGGAACGGGGCAGGTACACCGCCGCAAATGGTCGTTCACGAAGTTGCAAACAAGTCGATCGTCGACACGTGCTACGGCTATACGGTGCGTTGTAAGCCAATACGCAAAGTGCGCGACGCACCTTACGTAGATGTTGATGGTGCGAGCCGCGTAGCCGGTATCAACAAGATATTCGCAGTAGCGCTCTGCGAAAGGACAAAGGACGCTGCGCCTCAACCACGCCTGAGGCTGCGGTCGAAGAGGAACCAAGCCGATCATGATGATTCTCCTGAATGGGTTACAACCCAAACAGGAAAGCACCCTTTTTATGTGCAGTTTGCTGCAAGCCACAGATCCCTGCAAGGCGCGTCGCACTGGTGCTCGTGACGAGCCGGACGATGCAAACTCCGCATAATTTTCAGCTGCGCATTATTGCGTC
>NZ_JAQQEU010000177.1:0-3496 GCF_046026895.1 Paraburkholderia sediminicola | reverse complement strand
CGTGATGCCGTGCGCAGAATGCTGTCAGGCGCAGCAAGCTGGCGAGACGAGGTTTTACGCCCGCGACAATGGTCAGACTGTTGGCACCGTGAGCCCGGCGAATGAGAATGTGTGGCGCGTCGACGCAACGTCCAAGCTGACCTAGGTCAGGCACCTGCCAGCGAGCATCTTTCTGGAGACCGACATGTCCTTCACTGCTGTTTTCCTGAACAAAGATGGCGACCAGTTCAGCGCGCAACTAAAACGTCTTGAGGACAACGCGCTTGAGAGCAATCCTCTCGCAGAGGGCGAAGTTGTGGTACGCATAGAGCACTCCGGCATCAACTACAAAGACGGGCTGACGATTGCCAACCGTAGTCCTGTCGTGCGCGCGTGGCCGATGGTCGCCGGCGTCGACGGCGCTGGCACTGTTGAGTATTCGTCCAGCACAAAATGGAAAGAAGGCGACCGTGTGGTCGTCACTGGGTGGGGCCTCGGGGAGACACATTGGGGCTGCCTTGCCCAGCGCGCCAGGCTCAAAGCCGACTGGCTCGTCGCGCTGCCGGGCTCTTTCAGCACCTCGGCCGCCATGTCGGTTGGAACGGCCGGCTTAACGGCCATGCTCAGTTGCCTCGCCGTCCGCAACGAAGGCGTGACGCCGGCGTCCGGCGATGTCCTTGTCACCGGCGCGAGCGGTGGTGTCGGCAGCGTCGCCGTCTCCATCCTGAGTTCCTGGGGCTATCGGGTCGTAGCGGCAACCGGCAAGCTGAACGAAGCCGAATACCTCCACTCGCTGGGCGCAGCAGAGATTCTGGACCGGGCTTCACTTACGGCGCCCGGCAAGCCGCTCCAGAAGGAACGATGGGCGGCAGTGGTCGATTCAGTGGGTTCGCATACGCTTGCGAATGCCTGTGCCCAGACGCGATACGGTGGCGTCGTCACGGCCTGCGGTCTGGCTCAGGGCATGGATTTTCCGGCAAGCGTCGCGCCCTTCATCTTGCGCGGCGTAAAACTCGTCGGCATCGATTCCGTGATGTGCCCGATGGAGCGGCGCACGAGCGCCTGGAACGCGCTTGCCAGCGACTTCGATGCCCGCAAGCTTGACGCGTTAACTACGGTCATTGGCCTGGGTGACGTCTTTTCGATTGCCGAGCATATCCTTGCCGGACAGGTGCGAGGAAGAACAGTAGTAGACGTGAATCGGCTGCCTTAAGCGGGCAGGAAAGGCCCAAGAGTGGCGCGCAATTTTGCCAAAGTAAGGACGACGTGGGGACAACCAACTTGGGAGTCACGCGGATGGAAGACGAGCAGAAAGATGGAATGCTTGAGACCCGGCTGGTGAGGGTGCGTGGCATCGTGCAGGGTATCGGCTACCGGGAAGCCTGCGTCCGCCACGCCCATGCGCTGGGCGTTACGGGCTGGGTCCGCAACCGCATGGACGGCTCAGTGGAGGCGATGGTGCAGGGCTCGCCAGAGCAGCTTGCAGATATGTGCTCTTGGCTCAGTGAAGGTATGTCTGCCGCGCTTGTCGACGGACTCGAGGTGACTGAGGTCGCGCCACCGTTCGCCCGGTTCGAACACTTCGAGCGACTGCCGACATTGTAAGGACACGCGATTCGTTTTCCACGTTCGCGGAGACAAGCCCAGCATGGCCCTTCAACGTCTTTCCGTGCAACGAGCAAGACTGTTCCGCGACCACGAGGGCAATGAAAGCGCGCATCGTTGGATACGCCCGGCTTCAGTCCTATAGTGAATTGGCAGTATCCCGGCCGTCAAGGCGCAGCCGCCGCATCCGCGCGAATGCGCGATTGACCCGACGAAGTGAGTTCCGCACTGGTCTCGCGCCTGGCGATATGTGGGCGCTCTCTTTGTGTCCGGCCGCACGCGAGAAATGCGGGTGTCGGCTGAGCAATCTTCGGCGGTCAAACAGACCGTCGCGTTACAGGTCGCCCGCTATCTTCCGTTCTTCACTGTATTCGAGTCGCTCGCAACTCATGCGAACGCTCTCCACAGTGCTGTTGCGGAGTGCTCGATGTCGTGTATCAGCGGGGATGCCGCCGCAACGACCGCTTGCTGCGTGTCCTCCACAATCTGGAGTGTCTGACGCAAATAGCGTTGGAACTCCTTGGCAATGGACACGGCAAAGCTGGGTATCAGCGTGCAGAGGTGCGAGGGAGCAACGCCACGTCCGGCCCCTGCCGCTAATGATTGGCTAGCTGCAATGATTGAGTTTGCGGTGTGCAGATTTAATGCCCACCAGGCTGCAAATCCCGAGACAAGCTCCGAGACTGATTCAAGCCAGGGAGACACCATCTCTACCGTATCGGGGCTTGAGTCGATTGATGGATTGGACCGCATGGGCACTCCTTGAAATGACAGTTCAATGCTGGTTGTCCGCGCCAACCCGAACAGCGCTTTTCGGTAGCGCTAAAAGTATCGTGAGGCCGCCCGCCACCATTATCGCGGCGATGACATAGATACCGTTCGAGAGGCTGCCGGTGTGAGACTTGATGAACCCAAGAAGCGTCGGACTCACGAACCCGCCGATGACACCAATCGAGCTAACAAGGCCGATACCGACGGCAGCGGCTTCCTTGCTGAGATAGGTCGGCGGAATAGCCCAGAATGCAATGCCCGCACCGAACTGGAAGAAGGCAACAAAGCTCAGCACAACCAGACTTGCCGCCAGCGAGGCATGGAGCTGCGTTGTGAACGCGAGGGCAATTGCCGCGACGACGAGCGCACCTCCTACGTGCCAACGGCGTTCCTTGAATCGGTCCGAGCTACGGGTAACCAAGAGCACACCTGCTGCGGCAAATACGTACGGAATCGCCGACAGCCAGCCAATCCGACCGATGTCGCTGACCCCAAACTTTTAATCATCGTCGGCAGCCAGAACGTGAACGTGTAATTCGCGCAAGCCGTGGCAAAGTAGATGAACGCCAGAATCCAGACGCGTGGGTCGGTCACAGCTCTGCGAAACTCGGTCGCTACACTCGCATGGGCGGACGGAGAGCCAGCAGCGTCCGACTCCAGAACACGCTGCACCAAATCTTTCTCTGAATCATTCAGCCAGCCCGCCTCTGACGGCTTGTTCTTCAATGCGAAGTAACACACGATACCGAGTGCCGCTGTCGGGAGGCCCTCCAGGAGGAACATCCACTGCCATCCATTCAATCCGCCGACGCCCGTCAACGACCCCATAATCCATCCGGAAATTGGGCCGCCGATGATTCCGGCGACGGGTATCGCGAACATAAACTGTCCCGTCACTGCGCCTCGTCGCGTGCTGGGATACCAGTACGTCAAGTAAAGAATAATTCCCGGGAAAAAGCCTGCTTCGAAAAGCCCGAGCAAGAAGCGCACGACGTAGAACTGTGTTGGCGTGGCTACGAACATGGTGGCCGCCGAAGTCACTCCCCACAGGAACATGATGCGCAACAGCGTAAGCCGGGCTCCGATACGCTCCAGGAGCAGGTTGCTAGGAACCTCGAATAACAGGTAGCTCAGAAAGAAG
>NZ_JAQQEU010000176.1:0-3505 GCF_046026895.1 Paraburkholderia sediminicola | reverse complement strand
GAAATCGACACCGCGCAACGCCTATCCCGCCGAATCGGTCACGTTCCCGAAATCGGCGGTCACGTTCGCCGAAATATGCACTGTCGGGTAAAAAACCTGCAGTAATCTGAAACGCGACTTATCGTCCAGAATATTGGACCAAACATGTATTGCTGCCGAAAGGCAACCAATCCGACCAACCGGCATAACTTGTAAAAACTTGGAGCCACCATGGCCACCAAAGCAGTGTTCGTTGGCGTTAGCAAGCAGTTGGACACGACGATACCTATCCGCAACGCTGAAGGGCTGCGATTCCTTGTCCTCGACGAGCTGCATACCTATCGTGGCCGACAGGGCGCAGACGTCGCATTGCTCGTTCGCCGTGTGCGAGAAGCTCTCGCCGATGAGCTTCAGTGCATCGGGACGTCGGCAACGATGGCAACGGAAGGGTCAGAGGAGGTGAAAAACGCGAAGGTTGCAGAGGTGGCGAGCCGACTCTTCGGGACCAACATCAGCGTTGCCAATGTAATCACTGAAACCCTGCAACGGGTGACTCCTGAACACCTGCTCGTCGAACATGTTCAGCACGAACTAGGGGCGGCGATACGAGCAGGGATTCCCTCCGAGCCATCCTTCGAAGCACTAGCTAAACATCCGCTCGCTGTCTGGGTCGAGTTGAACTTGGGGCTAACGCGGGACGTAGGGCCGTGGCGACGAGCTCGGCCAATGACGTTGACTCAAGCTGGCAAGCGGCTCGCCGAAGACGCGGGGATTTCTGAAGAGTTGGCGCGCAGCACCCTCGCGGACTTTCTGCTGCTAGCGTATCGAACCACGGACAAGCCCCCGCAGGATGGCGGCCGGAGCTTGTTCGCCTTCAAGTTGCACCAGTTCATTTCGGGAGGAAGCAAGGTCTACGGGACTCTTGAAGCCTCAGATAAGCGCTACCTAACTCTTGATGGCAGCCAGTATGTTCCGGGTGAGCGCGACCGGCGTCTATTTGCTCTGCATTTCTGCCGCGAGTGTGGACAAGAATATGCGCCTGTTTGGGATGAGCACACCTCGAGCGGGCGCATGTTCAACCCACGCGGCATCGAAGAGCGCACGCACGAAGATGAAGACATCAAAAGCGGCTATTTCATGCCCGACACAACGGGTGTATGGGACGACACGCTCGACCGCTACCCGGAAACTTGGCTGGAAGTGAAGAAGGATGGCGACCTGAGGCTTAAGTCGACCGTCAAAAAGCGCCAGCCCCAGCACGTCCGCGTCGACGCGGAAGGAAAGCAAAGCCCCGACGGTACGCCGGGATGGTACATGCCCGGCAATTTTGGATTCTGCCTGCACTGTGGGGTAGTTCATCAAAGTGCAGGTAAGGAGTCGCTGAGGCTTACGGGGCTTTCAGGGGAGGGCAGAAGCTCGGCGACGACCATGCTCACGCTCTCCGCGTTACGGTACTTGTACGAAGAAGACGAACAGCTGAAGGACGAAGCTAAAAAGGTACTCGGTTTCACGGACAATCGGCAAGACGCCGCGCTACAGGTCGGTCACTTCAATGATTTTTTGCAGGTTTTGCTGCAGCGAGCTGCTCTATTGGCGGCCGTCGAAAAATCAGGTGGTTCACTGAAGGAGAGTGATATTCCTCACGCCGTGTTTACCGCCCTGGGTTTTGAGCGAGATGACCCTGGCGTGCGGGCGGAGTACATGCAGGAACCCGACGTTAAGGGCAATGCACGTCGCCAGGTACAGGATGTCATGCGGGCGATTCTGGGCTACCGCGTCTATTTCGACCTGCGCCGTGGTTGGCGCTTCAATAATCCGAACCTGGAACAACTTGGGCTCGTGCGCATTGAATACCAGGACCTCGATGACCTTGCTGGTGACACTGGGGAGTGGGCGACAGCACCTATGGTGCTGCAAGCAGCTTCAACGGTTGTCCGAAAAAAGCTTCTCAAGATGGTTTTCGATGCGATGCGGCAAGGTCTATGTCTATCTTCCCGCTATCTGGACCGTACTGAGCTCGACAAGCTCAAAACGGCGAGCTTTGCCAACTTGCGTGAGCCATGGGGCTTCACAGAGGAGGAAAACCCGGTTGCCGCGAATTGGTTCATAACGACCGGTCGGCCACGTGACGAAGACAGGCGAAATGTCGAATACCTTGTCTCCGGGAGCTCCCGTTCCAAATTAGGCAAGGAAATCAAACGGTCCAGCACCTGGAAAGAGGTCGACGCGAATGGGGTGGAAAGTGGCAATCCTCACGCCACCAAAATCAAGGATGCTGACTACAGCGAAATCGTCGCGGCTTTGCTGAAGGCGGCCAAGTCCTATGGACTGGTCGTTTCGGAGGAAACGGAGTTTGGCATGACCGGCTACCAATTGAACGGTACCGGCTTAGTGTGGACGTTAGGCGAAGGAAGAAGCGAACGCGTCGCTGATGACAACGCGTTTTTCCGTAGTCTTTACGGCAACATTGCAGGCATGCTTGCCAACCCAGTTCATCGGATGTTCGATTTCGAGGCACGTGAACACACCGCACAGGTAGAGCAAGACGACCGCATGGAGCGCGAGGCTCGCTTTCGCTTCACGCCGAAAGACCGCGAAGATTGGCTCAACGCCAACGGCAAACCGCTTGAATGGCTTCCGGTTCTGTTTTGTTCGCCGACGATGGAACTCGGTGTCGACATCTCGTCGCTCAATACAGTCTACCTGCGGAACGTTCCGCCGACGCCAGCGAACTACGCACAGCGCAGCGGCCGTGCCGGTCGTGCCGGGCAACCAGCACTGGTCATAACCGTACAGACCAGTGTCCCGCCCGCAAGCTGCAGCGAACGCGGTTTTCTCCCTGCCTATGATGTCAGGCGACAGCAGTGGTGAGGTATCATCGTCCTCATCACTCACCACAGGACGCGAAATCTGATGTCGGCAGATTCCAGCTGGTTGGGTCAAATTGAACGCGAGTGGGCACAACTTCGCCAGTGCGACCCGTCACTCGACGTGGAAAGGTTCTTCCGGCACGTTGTATCAGCAAACAAGGTCGGATTTCTTTCACTTGAATCTATCGCGGCCATTGCGAATGGCCTGCTCACAAGCACGTTGTCAGGCGCGCCTTATCTCGGCCGGCGACTGCTTGAACGGGTTGGCCCTGGCCGGCATCCCTCCCTCCGGGTCGCGCTTGCACTGTCTCTTGTCACGGAGACAGGTGGGCCTGCGGATTACGAGGGCGGACACGTCATTCTGGGCGACGTGCTGAAGGACGATACCGCGAGCGAGCCGCTGCGCGGCATGGCGGCAGCGGCTATTGCGGACAGTGCGCGGCTTGGTCGTGGCATGGACGCCGACCTTGAGATGGCCAAGGACATGTATGCCACGGCCTTGGAGCTTGGACACCGGTCAGCCGCGTACAACCTTGGTTTGTACTGGGAGGGGCACTGGGAAAGAAGTGCTCCCGGCGACGTCGTTCCAGACAGTGCAAAGGCGACGCAGGCCTACAAGCGCGGTGGTTCGAACGCAAACTGCGCCGCGCGTCTGG
>NZ_JAQQEU010000175.1:0-3726 GCF_046026895.1 Paraburkholderia sediminicola | reverse complement strand
TTCGAGCGGACCACGTTCGTTTGAGTCAAGTCTTGGGCAATATTCTGTCGAACGCTGCGAAGTACACACCGGTCGGCGGAACCATCGAGATGACCGTAAGTGTCCACCCGGATGACGGCAGCCTGGACCCGGCCGGCGAGGTAGTCATCACGGTCAGGGACAACGGCATTGGCATAGATAGCTCGGTGCAACCACTCGTTTTCGAACTGTTTGCCCAATCCGCTCAGGCCCACGCAAGAGCCGAAGGGGGACTTGGGATTGGCCTCGCTGTCGCCAAGCGCATGGTCGAGTTGCATGACGGGACAATATCGCTCGAAAGCATTGGAGCAGGCGCAGGAACCGCGGTAACCCTACGTCTGCCAATACTCCGTGCTCCGTCGGCGCCGGACCAACCTAAACAGATTGCCGAGTCGCTCGGTCTCGGTCCCGTGCGCCTTCTTCTTGTCGATGACAATCTGGACGCCTTGATGTCCCTGGGCATCCTGCTAGAACTTGAAGGGCACAACGTGACCACTGCGAGCAACGGGCGCGATGCCATTCGCCTTATGGCGGAAGTTCGCCCGGAGGTGGCAATTGTCGATGTCGGGATGCCAGACGTTGACGGCTTTGACGTCGCACGCGCCGTTCGAGCCGACCGGGGTCTGGATGACATCACGTTAGTCGCATTGACTGGCTACGCCGCGGAGTCTGACAAATCACGAGCGCTCGCTGCAGGCTTCGACTACCACTTGACCAAGCCGCTCTCGCTAGAAAAGCTGCAATACATCCTGGTAAATCGAATTGGCGGCAAGCTGGGTGGGTTGGTTTGACAGCGACTGGAATCCCTCCGAGGTGAACGTGCGGAGCATTGAGTGAGAATGCCGTCCGGACTGCTGCCCTAAGTGGCATCAGGATATCAATGCCGAAGATACCGGATGCCACTGCTCCACTGCTCGGTCAGAACACACTGGGCGAAGCGTCTCACGCACCGCTAGCTGCACACGGGCTTCACCGGATGATTGATGCCAGCCTGGTGAGGAATAATGTGGTGGCGTTGTTCCTGCCAGCGTAGTCGGCGAACGCGCTCGTTATGTGTGCTACCGCACATAACGTCGGGAGCTCCCTAGAAGTCGCCCCAGCTCTGCCCTACCTTTCGAACGGTAAGGCGCTGGACCATCGAGGGCCTGAAAGTCATACGTGCCACAGGTGCCGTGGCAGCTACAAAAAGACCTCTCAGAACCGCTAACCCTCGCCGGTCTCCTGCGCTCATCAAGCCCAGCTGCCGTAGGAGGACGCAGCGTACTTCCAGGTTTGCGTGCGCAACGCACTCGAGCCAGCCATCCTCCGATTCCGGCAAAGCGTCGCTGGTGTCGCGAGCCGGCGGCAGGCATCCGAACTATTGACCAAGGAGCAGCCATGAGACCCGTCTTCGCCACTCGGATTTTCCATACGGTGCCGTTCGTCATCGCCTTGGTACTTTCTGGCTGTGGAGGAAGCACGTCGACGCTTCCGAAGTCGACCGCGCCCATACCTACCCCAGTGGCGACAATGCCGGTATCGCGCGTGGAGGTTATCCCTTTTCAGACACTCACGTTGACTGACCAGGAGTTCCTGAGTGGCCGAGAAGACGGAACGCCCGTTACGGTGGCGGGAGAATTGCGCCTGCCGCGCGCCGGCACTGACCGGCTCCCGCTCGTTATCATTCTCCACCCCGCAGGAGGCATAGGGTCAAACATCGTCGATTGGGAGCAGGACCTACTGGGACTGGGCATCGCCACTTTTGTCGTCGACAGCTTTTCCGGTCGCGGCATTGTTAACTTGCTCAATAACCGCGGGGAGTTGGGCTTGCTCGCACAGTCCGAGGACGCATACCGCGCGCTCGCACTACTGCAAAAGCACCCTAGAATCGACCCGACGAGAGTCGTACTCATGGGCTTCTCCCGCGGAGGCAAAGCCGCGCTTTACGCTAGTTTGAAGCGATGGCAGCGCATGCATGGTCCGGCTACGAATGCAGAATTCGCGGGGTATATAGCCTTCTACCCTGGTTGTGACGTCACCTTCCGGGACGAGACCGATATCACCGCCAAACCCGTCCGCATCTTCTACGGAAGTGCCGACGATTTATTGCCAGTCGCTGCATGCCGGGCCTACGTTGAAAGATTGAAGGCAAGCGGCAAGAACGTACAACTCACTGAGTACCCAGGGGCACAACATCTGTTCGACTCCCGTTCGTTCAGGCAACCGACGAGGCTTCAGCAGGCGCCAACGACAAGGAACTGTCAGTTGGTGGAAGCGGAGAACGGACAAATCGTGAATGCCAAAACGAAAAAACCGTTCGCCCTGAGTGACCCCTGTGTCGAATACGGCCCGACCGTAGCCTTTGACGAGGAAGCCACAAAGGCGGCGAGGCAAGCCGTCAACGACTTGGTGATGAGCATCCTCAAACCTGAACGGCCCCCTTCGTGAGCAAAGTGCTCCGAAATCTCACCGACGCCGCAAACTCTGGAGGTCAATATTTTGTGAGCGCGAGAATGGGCGCCTCCACGTGAAGCCATTCCTGGCGACGTGGCCACCCTCTGCAGGTCGACGGTACAGCGCAAATGGGCCACTTTGCAAGGAATGAGGCTCATCCTGAGTTGAGGGAATACGGCTTGCTCGCATCAAATCATCCAATGATACCGGAGACCGACATGGACACGGCGCATATGGGAAGCCTCGGCCGCACCCATCGCCATGCTCCTAATTGTCGCAGCGAGGGCATCGCGGTCGTCGGACAGAACCAGGTCCGGGAGGTGCAAACCAATAAGGTTTTCAGGGGCGATTCCTATCACCGCCGTAGCGCGTGGTGAAACGTACGTGAGCCTGCCATCGGGCGCCATGCTCATGACGATATCGGTCGCGTTCTCTGCCAGTATCCGATATCGCTGCTCGAGGTCACGGAACATTGCAAGGAGGCGGCTACGCCCCGTCTGCGTGGCGCTGATAGGTAAGGCAATGCCCATTGCCGCGACGAGAAAAAGTTGGAGCGCAAAGACGCGGCTGCGCATGTCCCCATAGGGAAACGTCCAAAGCGGTCCCGACCCGCTAACGGTGAACGACACCGCAATCCCCAGGCACAGGAGCAATCCGACCATCAAGCCTGCCATGTCTGCCTGAAACGCCAGTAACACGATGGGCGGAAGCGCCCAGTACAAATGCGGAAAGTGATTTTGCCCGAATACGCCGGTCGTGATGACGCAAATCAGGAGCAGGAGGCACCCCGTCCTTCGCCGGCGCTCGACACGCAGCAGTTGGGTCGCCTCCCCGGTCCAGAAGACGATGGCGGCGGGCGTCAATATGGCGAGGCTCAAGGCATCCGAGAGGAACCAGTTGCAAAAGTTTTGCAGCAGTTGGCCGACGAGCTGTTCGTGCAGCATGGACGTCACAAGCAGTCCGGACACAGCCGGCGCGAGCAACACTGCACCGGCCATGAATTTCACGAGCGGCTTCGGACGAAACAGTTCGGCGACCGTTGAGACAGGCGGGGCGAACGCCAACGCCATCAGCACCTCGAGGAGGTTGGCGCACAAATATGAGACGGACACGAATAGACGTTCACCAACCAGAAGGCCGGCGCTTAGATAGCCCAGTAAGCCCCCGGCAAATGCCCAGCATCGCTGTCTGGGCGGTGCCACTAATATTTGCGCAAGGAGGGCGGCATTGGTCAACCAGATTGGACCGATTTCTCCAGCTGTTGCCTTGAGCGCT
>NZ_JAQQEU010000174.1:0-3842 GCF_046026895.1 Paraburkholderia sediminicola | reverse complement strand
ACAACGGTCCTTCAGTGCAGCGCGTGATCAATGGCCGCTTTACAAGGTGGACCGGCCCATTACCGCAACGACGGTGGTGCAAAGCTTCGTGTCCGCAGGCCCTGCCACTGTCGTGGCATGAACCTAACACGAAGCCGACCCTGTGCCGCCTGACGGTACTGCGTGGATCTGTCGAAGGTCGAGCGCCAGCATGCTCGATGCTTCGTCTAATCCCGGTGTGCGAGACGGCGCCTGAATCGGCACTCTATCGCTGCGCGCAGCATCCGAACGACTGCGAGAAAAGCCGCCAAGAAATGTGGGGGAGTGATCTGCTCCGTTCTGTTAGAACGCCGACGAGTTTTCCGAACTTATACATCAACCGCGTCGAGCTGCCGCCCCTCTTCTTAGCCTTGTGCGCATACATGCCCACATCGCTCTCGACAAGCAGGTCGATGACCGATTGATGCCCGACACACCCGCACAAGGCCGACAGCACCTCTCGGCCGAAGGCTTCCGGCCATTCCGAGGGCCACGCTAGAGCCTGATAGGCGCGCCTTCGACCGCTTGGCTCCCATATAAGCGGTTGATGAAAGTAGGGTTTACCCCAATGCAAATATTGGGAAGGGCCGCCGTAATACATGTCAATATTTAATTCATACGGCGGCGGGTCGAACATGGAAAAGCAAACGTTTGCTCAATTGCTCGGGGATATTACTTGCGAGCCTTGTCGGTTTAACCGCGATCACGGGTTTCGACGCATGGTCGTTGCGCCAGGTGCATCGGATGAAGAGAGCGCCGATAGCCGATCGTGATGGCGGGTCTTAATGCGACCGTTACCTGCTTAGTGCTGACGTCCTTATCAGCCCGCTGAGGAAAGCCCAACATGTTCGACGCCGAAATTGCCGCGACGCTCCTGAACCGGTGGGAACGTAAGCCTGCGGACCCGGGAGACCAGCCGTCGCTAGAACTTTTGCGGGAAGGTAAGCTGCGTTTCAGGCATGAAGGCGGCGCTGTCCACGCAGACGATACGGCCGCAGACCGGCGCCTTCGCGTTGAATGCCTGACGTTCGCCGATGGTTCCCGCGCCTTGCGCGTCGCCGAGGCGAGCGGACAAACCGGCTGGACTCGGTGGACTGCGGCCGAGCCGGTCTAAGCGCGAAATGAGCGCATGTCAGCGATGAGAATCGACGGGCGACCGCACGACTACGCCGCCCCTGCCGCACATCAGGCTCGTCCGGTCTTTCGTTCCTGATGTGCCGGCGTTCACTGATGTGACGTACTTCGCACCATGTGCGCTCCGAACGAGGACTGTCACGCGACCTTATGGATATCTGCGCCGCCCGCTGACGGCGTCCTGGCGGTCTGGAACATCAGCCTGTTCGCTTTGTCCACGGCATGAAATGGAACTGTGCGCATTTGCAGTTCGCGCAACGTCAGGATGACGCCGGCGCGTTGACAATCAGCAGCTCAACATAAACGCGGCAGCGAGAGCCACGAATGACGAGAAGCGCTCAGAGCGCTTGTCTTGAAGCGCGGTAATCATGTGGGAGTGATCGAAAATGCTGGCGGAGGTCAAAAACCTCAACCTGTCGTATTTGTTGCTTGCGCAACGTCTGTTGCGCAAAGATAAGGCGATGGGCATGTCGAGCATGAGAATCTCGGGGAAGCTGGCGGATGTCATCTTGAATCTCACGATAGAGCAAACCGAAAGACTTGCCGCATCGAGTCAGTTGCTGTGCCGGCTTGGCTTCAACGATCACGCCATTCTGTCCGCTATCTCGGATAAGGGTAGCACTGCGAAGACGACCGCATCACTCATCACAGCCAACGCAGTGTGCCAGTCGGTAGACGTATCCCGTTATACACAACTTTCGTTCGGTTTTTGAGGGGTGCAGCAGGTGGGGTGTTGTCAGGTTGATTGATCCGCGGCGTAAAACCGTTCCATGAAGAAAACGAAATCGCTCTATCACCGTCGTCGTTTGTCAGTTGGCGTTATCAGTTGCGCAGCGCGCTCGTGCATCCGCGTCCACTTGAGCTGGCACCACGTCGAGGACTTGCTGTTCGAGCGCGGTGTGGTTGTGAGCTACGAAGCGATCCGGTCCTGTTAAGCCGACTTCTAGATACCAAATAGAATGAAAAGATTCCTCCTCCTTCTGAGTCTGGTCTCAGCACACTGTTGTCAAGCTGCACCAGCCAACACGCTGGCCACAGCGGAAACAAAATGTGCAATTAATGGCGCCTTTTCAGAGGCGACGGACAGACGGATTTTCATTTGCTCAAACGGATTCTGGCAGGACGGCGCAACACTGAACCTGGCAAACATCGAATTCAGCACCGCGGCGACCTATCACGGCGAGAAGATATTCAAACCCGGTTTTTCCTCGGTGCAGTGGGTAGGCGTACCGTTTTTCTTCAGCTCAAGCACTACCACACACCCCGCCAAAAATTCCAAGACATCCAATGCAACACCGTCTGACCGACAGCATCACCTCATGGTGGACGGGAAAGTTTCCCGGATCACCCAAAACACAGCGCACGTCATCCTTAACCTGACTGTCGCGGACTCTGCTCACACCTGGCGAACGCATATTGACACAACCGTACGACTCGGCACGCGCGCGGCTGTCGCGAAAGACGACGCGGGAATTGAGTATTTAATTGCCGTAAACATGGCGCCACAGTAATCCGCTATAAACCGAAAACAGTCACCAACCCACGCGTGAACGCGAGAGTCGGATAGCCATATCCATACGAAAGGCAGAAAACGACCTGAACAGTCCGGCGAATGTGTAACCCGCCCCGCTCGTCACGCCCGCATGTGCGCCACCTCGACCTGCATCTCGCAAGCACCGCTACCCATGCCCGATTTACACCGCCTGTCTAACGTCGTCCGTTCCGCCCATTCATCAACGGGTCGCATGATTTCGTCGAGCACGGGTTCTGCGGTCGCGCCTGTGGTGAACCTGTGGCGAGCATGCTGATGACCCACGCGCAACCGGGCAGCGACGGTTGCGTCGTGCCGCCAGAGGTCATCACTGCGCTCAAAGACCTCTACATTGTGTCGAGCGCGCTCGCGCAGCGCGGCGCTTACGCTCAGGACATCCGCGATGCGCAATGGCGGACCATGGCTCAACGGGCTCAGGAGGCGAAGACAGCACTCGACCAGCACGGGGAGAGTCTTGAGACGCGCGCGATTGTGCTGCTTCGACAGATGACAAACGTATGCCAGGGGCTTGTTAATCGGCATGCGGCCCGTCAAGAGATTCCGTTCGCCGTATGGCGCGAAGTGGGCAGGCTTGGGCACGACGCTTATGAGTGGGTCAATCTGACCGCACCCCGCCGGCGAGGCACCGACGCATGAATTACGCCCCGTTCATGCCGACGCACCGAGTCGGGCTCAAAGCGGACCGGCGCGCGCAACGTGTCCGGCAGCTACTTCCGCCACGCCGTTGCCGGCGCATGGGCCGTCGCCCGTGGACGTCTTTAGGACGCAAACAACCGACGGATCGGGCATTGCGCCCAACGGTCGGACAGGAACTGAACGACGCGCGATTGCTGGAAAAAGACATCAGAGGATCGCTGCCACCTTTGTTAAGTCAGGGAGCGCCGATTGAACGCGGAAGGAATCAACAAGGCGGCGCTGCTGCTGATGTCGCTCGGCGAAGACGAGGCGGCAGAAGCCTTCCGGTTCCTCGGTCCACGTGAGGAGCAGAAGATCACGATCGCGATGGCCGCCCTGAAAGACGTCACGGACAGTGCCGTCGACGCCGTGCTGCAAGACTTTATCAAGGAAGCGGAGACGCATACCACGCTGTCGCCGTCGAAGGTCTCCTTTTTATCGATTTTACTGTCCGTTATAGGGT
>NZ_JAQQEU010000173.1:0-4030 GCF_046026895.1 Paraburkholderia sediminicola | reverse complement strand
CCAGGAGCTGTCATTCACCGGTTTGGTGAATCGGACGTTCGCGCGTCCGCTATGCCTGGCCATTTCGGACGATCGCAGCCTACATCAGCGACAGTCCGGCAGCCACTGATACGGCGCTGAAGCGCCAGGCCTCCACCGGGGCGCCGGAGGCCTAGCGGAACAGATCATCGCACTGTGCCCGCATTTTTCATAGGGATGCCGCTCGGGTGCGGATTCGCGTCGCTCGTGTCCTCGGGGAGCAAGTTTCCGTCAGCAAGACTTTCGTCGGCTTGTGCTGTGGCCGGGTAACGCTCCGGATAAAAATGACGCTGGGCAACCTGCGCATCGAACGTATGCGACCACTTTGCAATCACGACCGTAGCGAGGCTGTTGCCGATCGTGTTGCAGGTCGCGATCGCCATTGACATGAAACGGTACACACCGAAGATCACCGCGACCCCTTCAACGGGCAGGATGCCGGTCGACGTGACCGTCGCAGCAAACACCACAAACGATCCGCCTGACACCGTGGCCGCACCCTTGGAGGTCAGCAGCATCAACAGGAGTAGGCCCACCTGATGCTGCAGCGTAATTGGCACGCCATACGCGTGAGCAATGAACAGCACGCCCATCGACATGAACAGGGACGTCCCATCAAGGTTGAACGCATATCCCGTAGGAAGCACGAGCCCGACCGTCTGCTTCGCGCAGCCAAGCCGCTCGAGTTTGATCAGAAGGCGCGGCAGCGCGCTCTCGGACGACGCGGTACCCAGCACGATGAAAATCTCGTCCTTGATATAGCGCAGGAAGCGCCACAGACTAAATCCGGCCAGCTTCGCGATGATCCCCATGACCACGACGATGAACAGGATCACGACCGCATAGAAACTGAAAACGAGCTGGGCAAGCGCAATGAGCACAGCAGTGCCGTTGCTACCCACCGAATAAGCGACAGCGCCGAAGGTGCCGAGCGGCGCCAGCTTCATCACCAGGTTGATGAACGAGAACAGGACTTCGGAAACAAGATCGAGTCCCTCGTTGATCCTGACGCGGCGGCGTTCAGGAATCGCGAGTATCCCAATACCGACCATCACAGCCAGCACCACCACCTGCAGCAGTTCTCCCTTCACGAAGGCGCCGATAAAGTTGTCCGGCACGATGTGCATGACAAACGCGACGAAGCCGTGCGACTCCATCTTTGCAACCACCGGCGGTGCCGCTCCGACGGCGACGGCCGTCATGCCTTTTCCGGTTTGCAGCAGGTTGCCGGCCAGCAAGCCGACCATCAAGGCAATGGTCGATACCACTTCGAAATAGACGATCGAGCGCCATCCCACGCGGCCCGCGCTCTTGACGTCACCAGCCGACGCGATGCCATGCACGATGGTGAGAAACACCAGCGGCGCAACTCCAGCCTTGATAAGCGACAGGAAGATGTCGCCCAGTACCTTAAGCTGTCCACCAACCCTCGGGAAAATCAGACCGACGGCAATCCCGAGAATCAGCCCGACCAGAACCTGCATGCCCAGCTTGCGGTACCACGGAAGCCTTCTGGGCGGCGGGACGTCCGGCGTTTCGTTCGATGCGATATCGTTGCTCATGATGTGTGCTCCTCCACGTCTTCACTCAGATGCCGCTGGACAATTCGACGGCGCGATCAACCATTTGCGGCGCGAGGCCGAGATAGTTGGCTGGATCGGTCATGCGATCAATCGCCGGGCGGTCGAAATGCGTGGTGACTTCGGGCAGGGCCGCTAGCGCTTCGGCGAGCGTGCCGCCTTTCTCGTTCACGGTACGGCAAGCGTCGTAGACGATATCGTGAGCCTGCTGGCGGCCGGTGAACGGCGCCATTTCCATCATGACCGCCTCTGCGACGATCAACCCCCTGGTGATACCCAGGTTGTGTTTCATGCGTTCGGTGTCGACGATCAATCCCCCGAGCGCGAACTTCGCCTGATGCAACGCACCAGCGGAAAGGATGAAGCTCTCGGGAATCGCGATCCATTCCGCGTGCCATGGGCCCGTGGCGCGCTCGAAATCCTGGATCATCGCGTCGACCATCAGCCCCGCGTGCTGACGCACCGCTTTCGCTGCGGCAAGCATCAGTTCGCTGGAAATCGGATTGCGCTTTTGGGGCATGGTGCTGCTGGCTCCGCGCCCCTTGACGAACGGCTCGTACACTTCCGCGAACTCCGTCGACGCCATGATCATGATGTCGAGCGCGATCTTGCCGAGTGAGCCAGTCACGAGTGCGAGCAGGTTGACCGCTTCGGCGAAACCATCGCGCGCCACGTGCCACGTGGTTGCGGGTACGCCAAGTTTCAGCTCATCGGCGAGCGCCTTCTGAACTTCGAAACCCTTGTCGCCGAGCGAGGCCAGCGTGCCCGCGGCCCCTGCGAATTCGACGACGGCCGCCCTCGGCCGCAGCTCTGCGAGGCGTTGCTGATGCCGGTCGAACATGGCCAGCCAGATCGCGACCTTGTAGCCGAAGGTGACGGGCAGCGCCTGCTGCAAGTGTGTGCGGCCCGCCATCGGCGTATCGCGGTGTTCCTTTGCAAGATCGACCAGAATCGTGCGCAGTTCGCGTATGTCGCTGTCGATTGCATCGAGCGCATCGCGCACCTGCAGCGAGACCGCCGTATCCATGATGTCCTGTGTCGTCGCGCCCCAATGCACGTAGCGGCCCGCGTCGCCGCACATGCCGACGAGTTGGTGAACCAGCGGCAGAATCGGATAACCCACGATGTCTGTCTCCTCGCGCATGTGATCGAAATCGATCCGCTCGATCGTCGATTGACGGGCGATCACTTCCGCCGCGTCGGCCGGAATCACGCCGACGCGCGCTTCAGCCCTGGCCAGCGCCACTTCCACGTCGATATAGCGCTGCACGAGCGCGTAATCGGAGAACAGCGCACGCATCTTTGCCGTGCCGAAGGCGTCTCGAAACAGGATTGAATCGACCACAGTGCTGGCCATAGGGATAGTGCGACTCGTCATGACGACCTCTTGGAAGTGCAGGAAACCGGTTTAAAAAGGGCCGGGACGATTCGCGAAAATCAACGATATGTCCGGACATAATCAAATTAATATGTTCGGACATGTTGAGCAAGCTATGATTTACCCTAGCCCCTGATAAATTGACTGCATCGCCACCCAAAAATGAACAGACCGCACTTCGCTGACATCGCTCGCGACTTGACTGAGGGCATCGCGTCCGGCCGCTATCCGGTCGGCTCGTATTTACCCACCGAACTTGAACTGCGCGACCACTATCAGACGAGCCGGCATACGGTTCGCGCAGCGCTGCATGAATTGCAGCAGTTGGGGTTCGTGTCGCGGCGCAAGAACGCCGGAACGCGCGTCGAATCGGCGCAACCGAAGAACGAGTTTCGGCCGTCGCTAGCATCGGTGGACGATCTCGTGCAGTTCGGCTCCGAGCACTTGCGTCTGGTGCAATCGACGGAGGAGATCCGCGCAAGCGGCAAGCTCGCCAAGACTCTGAAATGTGCAGATGGTGCGCGATGGCTGCGCGTTTCGAGCCTGCGCATCGACGGCGACAGAGAGAGTCCGCCGGTCGGTTGGACCGACGTGTATATCGACCCGGCTTATACGGAAGTCGCAGAGGCTGCCCGAGCTCAACCGGATGCGCTTATCAGTTCGTTAATCGAAGCGCGTTATGGTCGCTGCATCGCGGAGATCCAGCAGGACGTGCACGCCGCGCTGATTTCGCAGGAGATGGCGGAAAGGTTGAAAGTCGAGAGGGGGACTGCGGCGCTTGAGATTGTGCGGCGTTACCTTGACGCCGCGGGGGAAACCTTTGAGGTGTCGGTCAGCGTCCATCCGGCTGAACGCTTTTCGGTTTCGATGCGATTGAAGCGCTCCGACGCTTAGCCGTTGCAGGGGTTGCAAGTGGACCAATCGACCAAGTTTGCGGCCAATTGGTTGTTCCGTTTCAAACTCTATTGACAGTAACGCTTAACGCAATCGCCGCTCGATGACCGCTAAGAATCTCATTGCTGACCGTGGAAATGTATTCATGAAGGGCAGTTCA
>NZ_JAQQEU010000172.1:0-4101 GCF_046026895.1 Paraburkholderia sediminicola | reverse complement strand
GACGAGCTTTATGGCGTGTTTCTTCACGGCAAGTGGGTTACGCACGCCCCTGTTTTCACGGAAAGGCAGATCGCCGAGATTTGGCTGATGACGCGAAAGCCACCGGATGGCTACAAGGGTGCGGTGATCAAAAACCTGAGAGCGGAAGCGAGGGAACTGCGAAAAAAAGCGGCGAGAGTGTTGGTGGATGCGGAACAAGAGTCAGCCAATCTGCTTGCAGCAAGGCATCTGGACGACGAGCTCTACGGCGTGTTTCATAAGGGCAAATTGGTTATAGATGCTCCTGTCTTCACGGAGAAGCAGACCGCCGAGATTTGGTTGCTGATGCAAAAGCGAAAGCCACAGCAAGGCTACAAGGGTGTGGTCATCAAGAGCTTGGCAGCAGAATGGAAGGAACGACGCAAAAAAGCGGCGAGAGTTTTGGTCAAAGCGGAGCAAGAGTCGGTCCATTTACTTGCAGTTGCGAAGCAGCTTGACGCAGTGCCAGTGCCGTTGCCGGGAACAAACTTTGTCGACGTCGAGTTGGAGAGGCCGCACGCCGCCAAAGGATCGTATAGCTCATTTGGGCGGGAGAAAAACACGTCTGCCGTATCCGGCGGTCTCCCTGGGTTGGGAAAGAAGCGGTGAGCAGTCACAGGGTGCGGTGACACAATGAAAAGCCATGCCGGAACGCGTACAACCGATGCGGACACTGGGTTAGCGCATGGCTGTTTTATTGTCGGCAAACGGAATTACTTAGACTGGCGCGCAGTTAGCTAGACACGAAAGTACGGAATTGATTGGATTTCCCGGAATCGGTCGTTGTCGAAGGGGACTCGACGTGCGCGGGCCAAGCGCGGGCGTTCCATGCAACATTCGGCTGATCGCCGACCGGGCGAGCAAGATGGAGAAATCGGAATCGATCGGACAGCCGGGAAGAGCGCGGATGCAACCGAACGCCGCGGCGAAGATACGCGAGGTATCATTGGCGCACGACACAGGGAGCGCGCAGCTATGTGGGTGATCGAAGTTGGCGACAGCCAGCCGCTGAGTTTTGGCAGAGACAGCACCGGCGCTCAATATGTGCGTGGTGGAGGCCGCACCACAAGAGCGTGGAACATTCCGACTCAGATTGGAGAGGCGCCCCGGCTTCACGCATCAGAAATCGGATGGCGAATCACAACAAACGACGCGTCTGAATACTCGGTTGACCTCTTCAAAACAGGAATTTTGGAGCGTGCACGAGCGGAACCCGATCAGGTTCACGGCATGATCCAGTTCTTCCCGAAGCGGGAGCCGACCGAAACGGATCTGGTAGCGGTGACTATCATCGTTCCGCATGTGCAGTTTGCAGACGTGAGAGACCTGTTTCAGCTTCTGCAGCTTTCCCGCGTGCCAGTATTGATCGACGTAGTCTTGTCATTCAGCGGGTTCCGAACACCCGAAAGCACCTTGAACGTTCCAACTTGGCAGCAGTTCTGCGCAGGCGCGCCATTCCCAATCAGCCAGTTCGGATTGGAGAGCCGGAAAGTCCCGAGTTGATTTTCACGGAAAGGGGTGGCTACGGCCGTTTGCATCTCTGCCATCTACGCAACTGGCCGAACTGAGCCGCTCCCCGTCTCGAACCCCATCGGCGCAGCGGGTCAGGCCGTCGCGGGCGCCGCCGCGCGACCAATCAGGTTGCCGGTTGCCAGCGACCGTCAACGAAGTTCCAGCAGCGGGAAGACCAACGGGTTAAATCCCGAGGCCTACTTAGAGCGAGAAACGAAGATGGTCTGGCCACGTTGGTTGAGCGCGCACGCCTGCTCGATCCGACAGGAAAATCTCGATCGGAGATATTGGCGCATCTAAGCGGTGCAGATCGCTCCGGGAAAATCCGCGGAACGTACAAGAGGGAGAGTCCTCTGGCACTCCACGATCGTTTTGTCGAAGGCCGTCGATTGAACGCATGGTCGACGACGCGTCAAGCTGCAGAGGCTATGGGGATAGCGCATTCCCGGCTGGTAGCGGCGTCAGAGGTTGCTTCATTACCGCAGGTGTTGGTGTTCATTAATTCTGCTAGCCATGTTCACCGCATTTGCTAGCGCAAGAAGGGCCGAAGCCCCCGCCAGATAAGGCTTAGAGGCCAGATTGCCGGTTCTGTCACCCGTTGCGTTTCAGCAACGGGTGAGCGGCAGGATGTCCGTTAATTTTGCTAGCGCGTTCGCCGTGTCCTTTAATTCTGCTAATGCGTTCGACGAAAGTTGATGAGGGGCGGCGATGGCGGATGCGAACGAGAGGAGCAGCCGCGTTGAGAAAGTGGCATCGGTGCTTCGACCATTGGGGCGAGGACCGCTCTCGCGAGAACAGGCAGTTCTCGCTGGGCAACTCCTCGGCGTGCACTGGACGACGGTGTATCGTCTGCGCCGGAGATTCCTGGCAGACCCCGTTGCGAGCTCCGTCGCTCCGTATCGCCGAGGCCCGTCACCGGACGGCGGTCGGTTGGGGGATGACGTCGATAAAGTGATCGACGAAATAGTGCATGTCTGGCTTCCGAGGCAACGACAACTGGCCCATCCTGCAACGGATCTTGTGCTGGAGGTTCGACGCAGATGTGCACTCGCTGGACTGCAACTGCCGAGTCGAACGACGATCGGACGGCGATGGGCGAGGCATCGTGAGTCGGATGCTGTAAAGCGCGCGGCGCTCCCCGACGCCCTGAAAGCGCCAGGGTCGCTTGTCGCAAAGTATCCCCTGGAGATCGTCCAGGTCGACCACACACAGGCGGATGTGCTTCTGGTGAGCGAGTACGACAGACGGGTGATCGGCCGTCCCTGGCTGACCATCGCTCTGGACGTTGCGACCAGGTGCGTGTTGAGTTTCTACGTGAGCATGGACCGTCCGGGGGCAGCAACGGTGGGTTTGCTCCTGACCAGAGCGGCACTATGCAAGGCGCCATGGCTCGCGAAGATTGAGGTGGACGCGGATTGGCCGATGCGCGGAATTCCAGAAGTCCTGCATCTCGACAATGCTGCCGAATTCAAAAGCAGGGCCCTTCGCAGCGGCTGCCGGGAATACGGCATCGACCTTATGTATCGTCCTGTAGGGCGTCCGCATTTCGGTGGCCATATAGAGCGCCTGAACCGGACTCTAATGGAAAGGGTGCGGGGCTTGCCGGGGGCGACCGGATCGTCTCCGAAAGGTCGCAAGGCGCGACAGTCCGAAAAGACGGCTGCGTTGACACTACGTGAGTTTGAGCAGTGGCTCGCGATCGAGGTCGCCAGACGATACCACCACGCCGCACATCACGGGCTGCTTGGCGCGACGCCAGCCGACATGTGGCGAATGCAGGCGCGTAGTGCCGATTCGCGACAATTGCCAGCAACTGGAGGCGCTGAGCTGCGGTTCCTGATTCGCTTCTTGCCTGCTGCGGAAGGGACAATACAGGCGTATGGACTGACGCTTTTCCATATTCGTTACTGGCATCCAATATTCGTTGCATGGCGCGAGACCCGGCGCACGGTAACTGTTCGGTACCATCCGGAGGACCTCTCGCGCGTGTTCGTGACCGCAGGAACCCGTGACTACCTCGAAGTCCAATACGCAGATATGCGGCGCGCGGCGATTTCGCTTTTCGAACAGCGAACCGCGCTAAAGGCCATCCGGTCGGAAGGACAGCACACCGTCTCTGAGGCGCTGATTTTCCGAACCGTAGAGGAGCAGCGGCGCGTAATCGCTAACGCCACGCGGACGACGGCCCGTGCACGTCGCCGGTCACGTAAAAAGTATGTCCCGTTGGAGGAGGTGCTCGAAAGAGTCGTGCAATTCAGGGGCGAGACATCGGAGCACGAGGTCGAGACGGTCGATTACGATGCGCCCGTTCAGGCGTTCGATGTCGAGCAATGGTGAGGTGGAAGATGAAAAATGGCACGCTCGCGCATTTGCTGCCGGCAGCCAGAAAGCAGGCCGAGTTGGGGAACGACGAACGCAATTTGGGCTTCTCCGCGACCGCTGGATCGACTACCCGCGCGCCACGCAAGCCTTGCAGCAACTTGAGCGTCTATACGAGACGCCTCGTCGCGACCGGACGCCGTGCCTGCTCTTGCATGGCGATTCAAATATTGGCCAGACAAAAATCACCGC
>NZ_JAQQEU010000171.1:0-4297 GCF_046026895.1 Paraburkholderia sediminicola | reverse complement strand
TGGGGCGTCAAGCTCACCAACTATTTCGTCGGCGAAGCCGACCTGATTGCCGATCCGGCGCGGCCATTCGTCGCGCGGATCAAGGCGGCGTTCATCCTGCTGCAGGTCGGCATGGCGCTGGGCGTCGCACAGGGTGGTATCGATTCGTGTCTCGAAGTCGAGCCGGTACTCGGTCACGTGAACCGTTTCCTGCACGACCGGCCAGTCGAACTGACGGCCGAACTCGACGAAGCGGTGAACGCGACGCAGCGACTTGCGCGCACCGCCTACGACGGCAGCACCGACTATCTGCTGGAAGTGCTCGATTTGCGCACGCGCGGCGCGGAGCTCGCGTTGCGTGCGGCGCAGGCGTCGCTGCTGCATCAGGGCGCGCGCGGCTATTTGATGAGCGCAGCGCCGCAGCGGCGGATTCGCGAGTCGCACTTCGTGGCGATCGTGACGCCGGCCATCAAGCATCTGCGTTGGGAAATGGCCCGCCTTTCCGCCGAGGAGCTTCCAGCATGAGCGTCCAGATTGTCGAGTGGAAGAAATACGTCTGCCGCGCGTGCGGCGTGATCTATGACGAAGAACTGGGAGACCCCGATAGCGGCATTGCGGCCGGCACACGCTTCGACGTGATCCCCGATGACTGGGAGTGCCCGCTATGCGGGGTGACAAAAGCGGATTTTGTGCTTTACGAGCCGGTTGTGGCCGGCGCAGCGGCGTGCGCGCCGGCGCAGGGCGCGCCCTCACGCACCCTTGGGGTAATCGTGGTCGGCGGCGGCACGGCGGGTTGGGCAGCCGTCGAAGCAGTCCGGGCCTTGGATCCGGACATACCGATCACGCTGGTGAGCGCCTGCTCGGCGGACCGTTACCGCAAGCCGGAACTGTCGGTTTCGTTGAGCGAGAAACGCACACCGGAGCGGCTCGTATTCGAGACCGGGCCGGCCGCCGCAACGCGGCTCGGCGTACGGCTGGTCGCCCATACCTACGCGATCGGGCTGTCGCCGGCGCTGCATCAACTGCGCACGACAGCGGGCACGTTCCGTTACCGGCAACTGATTCTCGCCCAAGGGGCGCGGCCCGTGGTGCCGTCCGGCTTGCCGCGCGAGCTCTGCTGGCGCGTCAACGATCTGTCGATGTGGAGCAGCATGCAGCGCCGGCTGACGGCGGGGCCGGCGCGCGTAGCGGTGATCGGCGCGGGTCTGGTCGGCTGCGAGCTGGCGGAGGACCTGGCACGGGCGGGACATATGGTCACCGTGCTGGATGTGAGCGACAGGCCCCTCGCGACGTTGTTGCCGGCGCCGGCCTCACGCCGCCTGCTCGCCAGCTGGACGCGGCTCGGCATCCACTTTCTGCCCGGCCGCAGCGTGAGCGTCGAGGAGCAGCGTGGGATCGACGCGTGCGCCATGCAGCGGACGAGTGACGCGACGACGGCAGGCGGCGGTGTCGCCGATGTCAGCGCCGCGCGAAGCGAAAAGGTGATCAGGACGCAGCACGGCGAGCGGATTGCCGCCGATCTCGTGCTGTGCGCAGTGGGGCTCGCCACCGAAGGGCGCCTTGCAAGAATGGCGGGACTCGAATTCGAGCACGGCATCGTTGTGGACAGCCGCACGTTGCAGACCAGCCGGCCGGATATCTACGCGCTCGGCGACTGCATCAGCTTCGCCGGCGAGCCGTGCCGCTTCATCGAGCCGATTGTCGCGCAAGCCGAAGCGATCGCGCACGCGGTGACCGGCTGCGAATATGCAGGGTATCGTCACCAGTCGCCCGTGATCCGCGTGAAGACGCGCTCGACGCCGATCGTCGTGCGCGGACTGCCTTCGCGCGAGCTGGACTGGCAAATCGTCGAAGAAGACGACGGACACCTCGCGATGGCGCAGTACCGTGACGGCGACATCGTTTCGTCGTTGACGGTCGGCAGCCGACGCGTCGAACTCGCGGCCTGAACCAACCCTCACGCATCGGACACCACATGGGTAACCGTTATCAACCGTTCGACCCCGGCAGCACGCTTGGCGGCTGCTCATGTGGCCGCCATGCCGATGAAGCCGCGCACCGCGCCGCTACAGCGGGCACCGCGCACGACGCGCATGAAGTACGCAGCACGGACGGTGAAGCCGCGTTGGGTGACGCCATCGAAGCAGCGGCCGTACGCGCACTCTTTCCGCGCAACGCGATGCGGCGTGCCTTCATCCGTGCGGTCGGCAAGAGCACTGCCATCGCCGCCGTGTACAGCGTGCTGCCGATCGCGTCGCTCCAGCAGGCTTTCGCAGAAACGAAAGCCCCGCAGCCCGAAAAGCGCGACCTCAACGTCGGGTTTCTGCCGATCACCTGCGCCACGCCGCTGATCGCCGCGGAGCCGCTCGGCTTTTACAAAGAGGAAGGGCTGAACGTCACGCTGAACAAGGTGGGCGGCTGGGCGCTGGTGCGCGACCGGATGCTGAATCGCGAACTTGACGCATCGCACATGCTCGCGCCGATGCCGCTCGCGATTTCGCTTGGCGTCGGTTCCCAGCCCACGCCGACGCGCGTCGCGACGATCCAGAACGTGAACGGCCAGGCCATCGTGCTGGCGCTCAAACACAAGGACAACCGCGACCCGCGCCACTGGAAAGGGTTTCGCTTCGCGATTCCGTTCGACTATTCGATGCACAGCTTTCTGCTGCGCTATTACCTCGCGGAGCATGGCATCGATCCTGATCGCGATGTGCAGCTGCGTGTGACGCCGCCCGCGGAGATGATCGCGAACCTGCGTGCGGGCAACATCGACGGATTTTTGGGACCCGATCCGTTCAACCAACGCGCGGTATTCGACGAAGTCGGTTTCATTCATATTCTGTCGAAGGACATCTGGGCGGGGCACCCCTGCTGCTCGTTCAGTGTGCCCGACGCGTTCGTGCGGCAGAACCCGAACGCGTTCGCCGCGCTGCTTCGTGCGAATCTGCGCGCGGCCGCCTATGCGAGCGACTCTGCGCATCGCGCCGAACTGTCGAAAATGATTGCGGCGCCTGCCTATCTGAATCAGCCCGAGCTGGTGATCCGGCAGGTGCTGACCGGCACCTATGCGGACGGCATTGGTCACGTGCACCACGTCGCGGACCGGATCGATTTTCAGCCGCTGCCGTGGTATTCGATGGCGACATGGATGATGACGCAGATGAAGCGTTGGGGTTATCTGAAGGGCGGCGTCAACTACCGTTCACTCGCGCAGCAAATATTCCTGCTGACCGACGCGGACAACGCGATGAAGCAGATCGGTGAGACACCGCCGGATATTGCGGGCAACGGCGGCTACCGGCCGATTACGGTGATGGGACGGACTTTCGACTGGAGCCGACCCGACGCATACCTCGATGGCCTTGCCATCAAACGCGCCTGAACGCAGGAGAAACTGAATGGCTGCAATTCGACGATTCACGTTGCGAAGCAAGGCGGCGCTATGCTCGCTTGCATTGTTCGCGCTGCTGCTGGTCGTCTGGCAGGCCGCGACGCTCCCGAAGACGCGAGCCGCGACAGCTGCGACGACGGCATCGACAACCACGAGTGCCGCGGCCGCCGAGGCTGCCGAGTACGCAGTGCTGATGGGCAAGGCGTCCGATCCGGGTGCGGACGGGGCCGCGGCGGATTCGATGAAGGTCGCTGGCTTCCCGTCGCCCGCCGAGTTCGCGCACGAGGCCGCACGCCAGCTTGCGCATCCGTTCCACGACAACGGACCGAACGATAAGGGCGTCGGCATCCAGCTCGGCTATTCGCTCGTGCGGGTCGCGGCCGGTTACGCGATTGCGCTGCTGGTTGCGGTGCCGCTCGGTTTTGTGATCGGCATGTCGCGGCTTGCGTTCCTCGCCTTCAATCCGTTCATCCAGGTGCTGAAGCCGATTTCGCCGCTCGCCTGGATGCCGATCGCGTTGTACACGATCAAGAGTTCGTCGGCCTCGGCGGTGTTCGTGATCTTCATCTGCTCGGTATGGCCCATGCTCGTCAATACCGCGTTCGGAGTCGCTGGGGTGCGGCGCGACTGGCTCAACGTGGCGCGCACCCTTGAAGTGCCGCCATTGCGCAGCGCACTGTGGGTCGTGCTGCCCGCGGCGGCGCCCACCATCGTCACCGGAATGCGGATTTCGATGGGCATCGCGTGGCTTGTGATCGTCGCGGCCGAAATGCTGGTCGGCGGCACCGGCATCGGCTACTTCCTGTGGAACGAATGGAACAACCTGTCGCTGGCGAACGTATTGTTCTCGGTATTACTCATCGGTTTGGTCGGCATGACGCTTGATGTGCTGTTCGCCCAACTTCAACGCAAGGTGACCTATGTCGA
>NZ_JAQQEU010000170.1:0-4307 GCF_046026895.1 Paraburkholderia sediminicola | reverse complement strand
CAACGTGACAGCGCCCATGCGATCAAGGGTGATCCCGCCTAGGTCACATGGGATTTGTTCGGCCAGAGCAGTCCAGTCTGATGTCCGTCCCCCGCTTTTACGGGGACGTAGCGGGTTGCACTCAGCCGCGGTGCCACGCGTCCTGCTGGGGGCGCACCGGTTCGTGGATTTCCCGATCGTCGTGGTGATCGTGTGCCATCTGGCGCTGATGCTCCTCCCACTTCCTGCGCTCCCACATGCGGTGACCGTCGTAGTACCGGTCACCGTGCCAGCCGGGCGTCATCGCGGCCGGTGCTGCGACTACTGGCGCGGGCGAGCTGCCGACGTTGATGTTGATTTCGGCGTGGGCTGCGCCGCTGAGTGCGATTCCAAGCGCGATTGCCGAAGCGGCAACAGGGAACTTGAATTTCATCAGGATTGCTCCGTAAGTTGTGGGTCGAAATTTGCAGCCTAGAATGATGCCAGACCGCGGGAAATTCTAGCGTGAGGGCTTGCCACAAGTTGTAGCCATAAGGTAACGGCGAGGGGGTTTCCTATTTCTGCCGATTACCACCATTACAGGCGCGTTACCTGTATCAAATGGGAATTAACATTTGCAGCCGGATGATGCTCAGCGTATTGGGGTGACAGCTAAACGGCGGGCCTGCGGTGGTTTGCCGCGGACGGGGCGAATTGAGACGGGTCTGACACAATCGAGATGCGTATGACACTCCTGTGGCGCATCGACTGGGATCATCGAGGCTGTTGAACAGGTGAGAAACCGATGGAAGAGATTGCCGCTACCGTGTTGGCGGCCGCGGGTCTGGGCGGACTGGCTGGCTGCGTAACCACGCAACCACGCAGACCTATGACGAGGTGCATGCGCGGAACTGGACCCGCGAGAGCATCGAACAGCAGTTTCCGGCCGGAACGCCTTGATCCCTGGCATGCCGAAGCAGAGATTTTCACCACCGCTTGAAATTCGACATTTTCTGCCTATCGTTGCGATTAATTCGTAGTGCCCGTAATGCGAGCAGAGCCCGCCCGGAACTGCTGTCCACCGGCCGCCTCTACGCCGCAACGCGGCGTCATGCAGGTGATGCCGGCGCGTTCGCCGATGCACTGACGGGGGTCTATGCGACCGACCCGCAATACGGCGCCAAGCTGCGCACGATGATGGTGGAATCGCAGGGGTTCACGTCAGGCCTTGCGTCGATCGCGCCGATGCTGATGGCGTCGGACCGCGTGCAGTACGGCAGCGCACCTGCAACGCGGCGGAATCCGGATCGGCACCGCACAGCGTCGAGACGCATAACGGCACGGTCAACGTGTACGGCGCCAGTACAAGCAACGGGCGTGCGCTAGTAGCCGACATGTGCGATGAGCTGAACCGCAACGGCCTGATCGCCGGTTCCCGATGGGGAATGACGTGGGACCATCGGCCCCAGCGACAGCTAGAAGCCTCGCTGGCGGGACAGCCTTTTGCGTACGATGTCCCGACTAGTGTGAAGTGGGGCGGCGTCGCTGGATGTCTCACTTGGATGACTAGGTGAAGGCAGGTTGCTACCCGCGCTCCGGCCCACTAGCGTGAAAAGGGCAAGCACGGCCAGCGCGGCGAGGACGTACTCGAAAATGTGTAGAAATCGCATCGGTAACGGGACAGATCATTCCGGGAAAACGCGCGCCCGCGAGATAACGCTGAACAGTGGACCGGCGCGCCGGCGCATTCTAGCCGTGTACTGAAAAGGCGTATCCCGAAAAAGCCATCGATCTGCTGATCGATGGCCTTCCCGCGCAGCACAACCGGTCAATCGAGTGTCGCTGATCTGCGTATTCCACGGCAAATCGAGCGCAGATTCCACGCTTGCCCGGGCGCGGATTCCATGGCTCCTCGAGCATGAATTCCACGTGAATTCGAACGCTGGAATGTGAGGTAACCGCGCGGATACCCGGACGTCAACATCGATTTTGACGAGAAGAATACGAGCTACGCGAAGCCGGACACGGATCTCGAAGACAATCTGAGGAATCGTCCGTTTCGCTCATTCCACGAAACATTGATCTCCACTTTCTTCAGCCTACCTCATCGATCAGCGAGATGCTGTTGAAGGTGGTCGCCCTTTTCGAGTTCTTCAGGATCGCGAAGCAGCCGGTGGGGGCGCTGCGCGTCGAGTCCGAGCGCCGCGCCGTCGGGAATCTCGCTGCCGAGGTACGACAGACGTTGGCCTTGCTGATCGCGTGAGCGCCACGAGCCGTTCGCGGGGGCTGTCGCGCCCTGACGCAGGGCGACGGCCCGATCGGCCTAACAGTGACCATGTGCGCCCCACCGCCAGCCACTGTCGCCGTCAGGCAGCGTGCACGCTTCGACCGGCATAGGAAAATCCCAGATTACGTTGCGCACGCACCACAGGAGTCAGAGATTTGGCTAAAAATGTCAAGCTGGGTTAAACCGGTTCTCCTGGCTATTGCAGCGCAGTGCCCATCCACCGCAGAATCGCGGACCTCTTTACCATCGTTTCAGCTTCAGCGAACAAGCCATGCCTCATTCAACCCGCAACACCCGATCCAGGATCCACGCGAAATTGCTTGGCGCCGTCACAATCGTCCTTCTGTCCGTTTCCCTGATCCAAAATGCGCATGCGAAGGACGAAATAGAGGTACTGACGATGGATCAGCTTCAACCGTCCAAGCCATCAAATCCTGCGCGGTCTGCAGACCAAGCACCGTCAGAAACGTCATCCAGATCCGTGGCTCGAAAAGATTCCAGTTGTCAGGATGCGAGTGCAGTCATCGTGACTGGCAAACGCCGCTGCGTACGGACACCAGACCGGGACACAATCAGGGCAGGGCAACGCGTACCGGCGGGATGGTATCGAGTCAATCACCAAGATACGGTAACGGGCATCGCTGCAGCGTTTGGTCGCTCCGCCGAGGACATCATCGATTGGAACAGCTTGCCAAATAATGCCCAGATCAGGCCCGGCCAATTACTCAGAGTCGGCCCCCAGCAGGCAGATATTGAAGGTCCCACCACTGGTACCTCCGCCGCCGTACCTCCTTTGCGGAAAGCGAAACTGCGCGAGTTCGCCTGGCCTGCGCACGGCCCAATCCTGCAGCCATACGTGACAGACGAATCGCCTGGAATATTGATCGGCGGCGCTGCAGGCGATCCGGTGTTCGCAGCAGCTGATGGCCGTGTCGTCCTTGTGGGCTCCGGTACTAGCATGCTGATCATGATCAGGCATAGCAACAACGTCACAACGATTTACAGCCATGTTCGCCATCCGCTTGTTGTGGACAATGAGTCCGTGACACAAGGCCAGATGCTTGCGAAGATGTGCGATGCTGGCGCTCTTGGATTCGAAATGCGCAGGAATGGCAAACCTGAAGATCCGCTAGCGCGGTTGCCACACGAGGGCGCCTGAGCCACATTTGCGGACATCGCACCGCCACGTCTGACGGTGTACGGCGGTGGCCATGCCCCGCTTGCCTTCGGAAGATCGTCGTCCGCGCTATGGCCGGGCGAGTCCGGGAATGATCGGGCGGCTCACGCAGCGACAGTTCGGCTCGCGCCCGGGCCACGTCCACACCGCGTCGAGATACCTGCCCTCGCTGATCCTGTAACGCTTGCCGTCCGCCGCCACATGCGAGGGGCGCGGGTGCCTGCCGCCATGGCTGTGCATCCAGATCGCCTCGGTGATGCCGAGGCCCGCTTGGCGCACGCGTGCCACCGTCGCCGTCGCCTTGCTGTTCTGGTCACGCGCAATGAACGCCGCGCGACGCCGCGTGAGCGCGTACCGCTCCAGCAGTTGGTCCAAGAGACTGCCGAGATCCTGGCCCATCTGCACGCTGCGCATCACGATCCCCTGCACCTTGGCGAGATGCTCGTGCGCGACCGAGCGGATCAGCCCCACGTTCACGCCGATGGTCGACTGCACCGCGTCGTTGGCCTCGCGCCTGAGCCCGAAATCAACCGCGAAGCCCGCGCGTCCGAGCGACGACTGGAACGCGCCGTCCGAGTGACTCCATCGTCGATGGAGTGACTGGAAAGTCCGTGGTTTCTTTACAGGCTATCACCGGCCCTGCGCTGTCAAGACCGCAGTCCCCGCATGGCACGCAAAAAATGCCGGCGCGGAGCCACCGGCTCGGAAAGTTTTCGTCACTCCGATGGCCCTGTCAGGACCTCAGAAGCGAAAGGAAGCCGCCTGCCTGCCGCTTTCGCCCGGACTAACGCAGCCAAGGAGTTGGCTTGACCGCCCAACCATCGTTGGTCAGTTGGAGAAAGTATTCGCCGCCGAACGTGTCGTGGGTGGGGCGCTGTCACGTTA
>NZ_JAQQEU010000169.1:0-4345 GCF_046026895.1 Paraburkholderia sediminicola | reverse complement strand
CATTGCACACGCGCATGATCGCCGGGCGAGATGTCTCGCCCGATGCCGCCGGCGACGATCGCAGGACCGAAGGTGTGCTCTGGAGGAGGGCACTGGCTGCGCGGCGCTGCTGGCTTGTTAGCAGTCGAAGGACTGCACGCTCGACGCGCTCACGGTCGGCCGATCACGAATGGAGGTGTCTCATGGGCACTAAAGGTCTGCTCGTCAGGTTGGAAGTCAAGGCCAGCAACGACGACGCCATGGCGGAAGACGTCCTGCGCTCGGCTCTCGCGATGGGTCGGGCGGAAGCCGCAACCACCGCGTGGTTCGCGATCAGATTCGGGCGATCGGAGTACGGCGTCTTCGACGTGTTCGCAGACGATGCCGGCCGCGAGGCGCATCTGGCGGGGCCAGTTACACAAGCACTGTTAGATGCCGGCGGCAGCGTGTTTGCCGGGGCCCCGCTGATTCAGGAATTTGACGTCCTGGCCGACAAGTTGCCTGCAACGTCATCGGGCGAGCCGGTCACGAAGGCACTGCTCCTCACGTTCAAGGCAAAGGCGGGTCATGAGTCACAGGTCGCGCAGTTCCTTCGCGACGCGCAAGCACTCGTGGAGGAGGAACCCAAGACCGTTGCCTGGTTTGCCATCCGCCTTGACGACGGTCATTTCGGCATTTTTGACGTCTTCCCCGACAACGGCGGTAGGTTTGCGCACCTGACGGGTCATGTTCCTCGGGAGCTCGCCAAGCATTCGCTGTCATTGCTGGGCAGCGTGCCGGACATCGGAATGCTCGACGTGGTTGGCACAAAATGGACCGACCAGTCTATGGCGGCGCGGTGAACAGTCAAGCAGACGGCGAACGTTGCCTGACAGGGAACCTTCCCCACAGGTCGGAATCTGCCTCCGTGTCGTATCGTCAGGGACAGCGCAAACAGTTTTTATAGTGAGCATCGCATGGCTGTACCCGACCCCGAGCGTTTCAGGCAAGCCCGTCCGTGTTTGTTAAGGGTTGTTCGACGCCTGCCCTTGTCTGCAGCGGCGTGAGTGCGCGACGGCGCATGTGGGCAGGCGTTGGACAAGCCTCGAGGGAGGAACCCGCGGAGTGGACCGATGCGGCCCGGGCGTTGAGTATCTATGGGGATTGAAGGGGGCGCGCCGTCGGCGGTGCCACAGGATGTTGAAGCGAACCTGGGTCGGGATGGGCTCGAACGTGGTTTCGAAGCTGTTGTCTGCCATGTTGTGGCGGTGCCGCGAGCGGCGGCAAGGGCTGCCCGGAGCGGCACGCGCAAGCGTCTCCTGTTGGCGCCCGTTGCCGGAGAGCCGACAGTCGGATTGAACATTCCGGGTCTTTGACGCTCATGCGTTGCCTCGGGATGTCGGTGGTGCACGAATCGGCTGGCTGCGCAGGAGGATGTCGATGAGGATCGACGGCGCACCGCAGTGCCGGCACAAGAAGGTTGGCGACATGGCGTCCGGCGACGCGTCGTCGCTGGCGTGAATGACTGCAGGAGCGTGCAGCAGCACGCGTATTCTCGTCAGGTTTGCCCGCCGCACCGGATTGGCGAGCAGGCCATAGTGGCGGATGCGGTGGAAGCCGCCGGGCAGCACGTGCAGCAGGAAGCGGAATTTCCTCAGGAGCGGACCCCGAAAGCGGAGCCTGAAAGAGCAGCAGCGCCAGCAGCGAAGAGAAAGCGAGCGTTTGATATTGATGATGCTGCATTCACGGCAGCGCTCAACGAGTCGAAGCAACACCGTCGTAGGAGTTTAAGAAATCGCACTATTGGGGTGGTCCTGTCTTTCGTGATTTGCCTTCTTGCCGGCTTCTGGTCGGGCCGGTAGACCGAACAACTGACCCGCGTCGCGACGCCGTACAACGCGTAGGAAAATCCATATGAAACTCATCCCTATTGCGCTATCCCTGATCCTCATTGGCTGCGGCCAAGCATCGCATGATGCTTCGCCCACGGCAGCAGGCCACTACCAACTCGCTGTGGATAGCGGCGGCAATGCGTGGAGATTAGATACGAACACGGGCGAAATGAAGCGTTGTTGGCAAGGCACCCCACCAGCAAAAACGGCGCCGAGTTGCTATACCGCGACTCAGGAGTGACGCGATTGCCACGCGCGTGACGCACGGAAACCCGAGGCAGAATCGTCGTAGCAGCACGAAACCTACCATCGACAGGGGAAAAATGAATCGATCAATCATCGTTGTCGCGCTCATGCTTGCCGGATGTGCATCACCGGCGGTTTTTCGTGACCGCAAGACGGGTCAAGTGGCTCAATGCAATGCAACGACGCCGGGAATTTTTCCGATCATCGCTCAACGCGAGATTGACGATTGCGCAGCAGCTTATGGGCGCATGGACTGGTAGAAGCAGTAGAGCGTGAATCTGGAGCATGGCAAAGCCTTGGCGATCGTGAGTTAAATGACGCGGCCCAGCAGCAGGACTCGGTATCACGAAAGAGGACAAGCATGGCATTCAAGATCAAAGCCGCCGATCAGAAGCGCATCGATGCAGCGTTCGGCGAACTGACGGCGCAGCGGAGCACGTTGGAAGAGTCTGTGCGTGTGTTCAATGAGGCGGTTGCGGCTGCACGTGCGAAGCTGGAACTAGACGTGGACGCATATAACGACAAGGTCGATGCGGCGCGCGGCATGCTCGATGACGTGCATCGCGAGCTTGAAGATGAATTCGATGATAGGTCGGCGAGCTGGCAGAACGGCGACAAGGGAATCGCGACGAAGGAATGGATCGATTCGATCAGCGCGTTGGCCGAGGAATTAACCGAGGCGGCGCTCGACGTCTTCCCCGAATCGCTCGAATTTGAGGATGTGATCGGCGATGACCCCGCCGAGGGCTACAACGAACTGGACAAGGAAGCGCCAGGCGCAGAGTAATCTGCGGCGGCCTGACATACCGAGGAAAAGCAATGCAATGGTTCTACTGAGATGGACCCGAAGGCGATGGCCGGATTTTGCAGCGCCGTCCGGGCATCCGGCGTGGGCATCCACGAAACGTAATCCCGCTTCATGGTTATCACGAAGCTCCCGGCCAGTCACTCATTAAAGGCCGTCCGTAGTAAGTCCGTCGGGATGGATGCCCTCAATGATCGATCGCCCTTCTACAAAGCCAGCCTGTTCTGCCGCTTCGGCCGACAGATACTCGGCTACAGGGTGAGAAAAGTTCATCCTTTGCGTGGCCACGCGAATGTCTGCTTCGGGACGAGCGACGTACCCAACGTACCCGAAAGGCACACCCGGAGGGTGTGGAGAATATTCGGGAACCGCAAGGACACGAATCACGAAGCCCTTATGAGACGCGAATACTTCTTTGCCTTTCGCCATGTCCATCTCCACCGAGGTTTTTTGCGAGGAATCGCGGGCCGCTACGAATGCATTAGAGCCAAGGCGCGCGACGAGTTCGCCGCGCGCACTCGACGGCTCTGCGATCAGCCTCTCTTCAGTAACACCGAGAATTACATCGATAGCAGCTTGGCCGACTATCTCTGCAACAAGATAAGCCCAGCGACGAGAGAACGGCCCGCCACGAACTTTTATGCGCTCGCCGATTGCCGCGACGCCCGCAGGTTTGGTGGCGCCTTCGATACGAAACCAGACGTCGAACGTGTCCTTCGACGTGGATACCAACTCAACGTGAATTTCGAATCCACGATATTCGACCTTTGGCTGCATGGAGATCTCCGGTTCCTGCTATGTGGGGACAGAATCGGGGCTTTTTTGGTTGCGCTCGATGTCGGTCGGCGCCACGAGTTTCGGACGCACCCGGCACCTCGCCTAGTCGGCGTAAACCCGCGACGCCGTTGAGCCGCTGTTACGCCTGGTTAAAGCGTTATCCAGCGGAGTTTTCGCTGCCTTTACCGCGTTGATGTCAAGGGGGCGATCTCCGGTGGGTTGGCTTTGGAAACGTCTCGGGCGCGGGTCACGCTTCTTTCCGCAGTCGGCTCGTAGCCGCAACGGCACGCTGCACGCATTGGTCGGACAGGAACGGAGAACCTCGCCCCAGGGCGCGCTCGGGGCCCGGCAGTCAGTTGCGGCTGCTTCCGGACCATCGTCAACGCTTCGGACCCTTCCAGTAAAGTTCAGGTTCTGGTTAGCGGTTTGCATCATGCCGTCGCCTCCATCGACCTGCAGCGGAAGTCGGAGCGATCCACCCATATCTTGTGCAGAGGGACGGCAAGTTAGCGGGCCACGGCGACCACAGCCCGGCGATGACCTCGGCTCTTGGGGTTAAGCCACGACCTTGCGCGCGGTCGATATCAGCGCGATCCGCGCGCGCAGCATTCGCAGCCGCCGCACCGACGCGACGCGACTGGCGCGCAAAACGACTGACGGAGGCTGC
>NZ_JAQQEU010000168.1:0-4563 GCF_046026895.1 Paraburkholderia sediminicola | reverse complement strand
GTGCGTTAATACGCGGTGGGGACGCACCGAAGCAAGCGGCCGCCAATCTTGCAGCGCTTGTGCGGAATGGCGAGTTTTGTCCGATGAGCGTAGCGAATGCCACTCCCGTGAAGTGACGGTCGCGTCGACAAATTTCGGCTGAGAGAGTGTGAAGTCACGTGAACGCCCCGTATGTCCGGATTATCGGATGCTCGGTACCAGATAAATAGAAGCTGTGGATTAATACGGGGGCGTGATGACAACGCTTTACGACATTCTCGAAGAGGTGGCGCCAAAAAGGGCGTTATTCACCTCCTACACCTATTCATCGGTCTGGTTTGAGGCGGGACCCTATCCGCTTTTGCGCAAGGGAGATTGCGAGCAAATCACGGTCATGCTGGACGCGCGCGAGGCGCGACATAGCGTGGACAATTCTTCGAGTCGCTTCGGGGGGAGCCGCTATCGGGTTGTCAGCACCACACCGACCAAAGAGGGCAAGGGCGGAGGCATCTTTCATCCCAAGATTGCCTACCTCGAATCCGATGACGGCGATGTGTTCGTGGTCAGCAGCGCCAACCTGACGACCCAGGGGCAGAGCCGGTCATTGGAAGTGCTGGATGCCGTTTCGGCGAGCACAGACCCTATGGTCTTTGGTCAGATTGCAGACTTCTTTGAGTTGTTGCCGGCGCGTCTTAATTTGTTGGCCCGTGAGGACGAGGAAATCCTCGCCCGGTTTGCCCGGAGGGCGCGAGCGCAACACGACCAATATGCCGCCAATGCGGTTGGGCCGCAGAGGGTGTGGTTGGTGACAACGTTGGTGGATGACGCAGGCGCGCAGTTCGTTGACGTTGCCCGACAGAACCTGGCCGCGCCCAGGTCACTGACCGTACTTTCGCCGTATTTCGACCAGGATGTTGGTGCCGTCGTCCGACTGCGCGACAAGCTGGGCGTTAAACAGGTCCGATACGGCTTGGCTCGTAGGGATGACCAGCTGATTGCTCCTTTCCAGGAGGACATTCCCAATGGAAACAGGCCGGTACATTTCATAGAGCCGCCGGATAACGACCGGCCTTTACATGCAAAGTGGTTCGAATTGGTGGACGTCGAGGGCGAAGCGCTTGTGATGACCGGGTCGGTTAATGCGACGCAACAGAGCCTCTGGAACACAAACAACATTGAGGTCTCACTGTTGCGCCATGTGACCCAGTCCACGACAGCGGCCTGGACGAAGACGAACGCCCCCCCGCGCTACATCCCTTGTGAGTATCCGGCACCCCTGGCGGCGGACGATACGGCGAGTGCCGTCGCGCACATTACGCGCAACTATGTTCTGGAGGTTCGTTGTTATCCTGTGCCGGCCGCGCAGGAGGTTCAGCTTGATTTGTACCACGGCAACCAGCACCTGCCGCCTTTGACCGGCACGTTGGACACGCGAGGGCAGGCCTCGGTGAAAGTGAGCGAAAAGCTGGTTCGCGGCTTGCCGGACATAGCGCTGTGGCTGACCGTGACGGGAGCCAATTTTGAGGCGACGACCTGGGTCAATGTCGAACCGCAGCTCATTGCCAAGCCCACGCATGTTGACCTGTTCAAATCGATTGGGCGGATTGAAGACGACGTCTACGACGAAGAAGATGCGTACCTGGTCTTCAATGCTGGGCACTTGCTTCTGACTCAGCGCAAGCTGAACAACAAGGGAGGGGCGCAGCGCACGGTGGTTGAGCCAACCGCGAACGGAACGGAAGACCCGTTGGTATCGGAGGCACAGTGGCTTGCGGGACAAGGCTCCGGGACGAAGAAGAGTGCCCAGCCTAGCGCGGAGGCAATTCGCATCTTTGAGGCTTTGCGTAAGTTCCTCGATATGAGCGATGCCGAATTTGAACAGGCCTTTTCCACGAACGGGAAAGACGACGGAGGCACTGAATCTGAGGATGAAGAAGAACCCGATACCGATTCTGTCGGTGATGGGGACGAAGGCGTTTCGAAGGATGAGCGGCGTGTCAACAAGAAGCGGCAACAGCGCAGGCAATCGGTGGCGCAAGCCCGGGCCGCCGTTCAACTGGCCATAGACCGACGGCTGATGCGACCCATGCCGGATGCTTTGGCCATTCTGGCTATCCCGCAAAAAATCAGAAATCATCTGCGAGCAGGGATGCCACTGGCGCTTCGTGGCGTCGACACAGGTCGTGAGCCTCCTACAGAGGCCATCCCAGCGAACCTGTCTTCACCCATGATGGGGGTGCTGTCGACGTTGATGAGCCTGCGCTTTGGGCCGTCGGCTCTCAACAATCTCTTGCCGATGGCGGCGGGCGCCGGGGCCATTACGGCACTGTGCAATGAGCGGCGTGGGCTCCCCGTCAATTACGACCAAATTCGGTCGTGTATCGAAATCTTCGCGCACCGGCAGCTTTCGGAAACGGACTATCAAGGCTTGCTGGAAACGGAATGGCGCGAAGGGCGCCTCCCGTCCATGCGCATTTTCGAAATCAGGGATTTGTTTGAGCAGACTCGGCGCATTGCCTGTGCGCCACGAGTCGAAGACCGCATCGATAGCGTGCTGGCGCTGGCGCTGGAGAATCCGAAGAGCCCTGTACCGGAAGACAGGAAAGACGTCGAGTATGTGGTTCAGGCGCTGCGGCATTCGCCCGGGCGTAACCACAGGCTTTACTCTGTCATCGTGACAGAGGAAGTCCCGGAGACCGTAGCTTGCCCGCAGTGCTACTCCACGCTGGATAAGGATGAGTTCAAGAAGCTGAAGTCTGTACGCATGGCTGTTTGTCAGGACCGCTGCAAGCGGCCGGTCTTTCTTAAATTTGGCCTTGCTGCGAGCCGTCCGCTTTTGCGCGAGAACGAGGCCTGTGTCAGGCAAATCCGAGCGACAACTTGTGACGAAGGAGAGGCTCAATGATTCCGGCTGGACCGACTTTTACGGCTGTGCCGCAGCGCTCCAGTGCGGGCGATTTCCTTGGCATGGGCGCCATCGGAGAGCGGATGTATGGTGGTGTGTTCCCGGGGCTGAACAACGCTGCTCGCCACATTCGTCCCTATGCAGCCCTCTGCTGGATGGTGCACACCCTGCATCAGCGCGCATTCTCGAATGGCAAGGCGGACATCGGGACGCTGCGGGAAGATACGCAACTGGGCATCTGGAAGATTCAACTCTTGCTCAACTGGGTCGCCAAGCTCGATGAGGTGCAAGGCTATCCGGGCTACGACCGCTTTGAAGATGACCCTGGAGAAGTGGAACTGCGCAAAGAAACATGGCCGAACATCAAGGTGTCGTTCTGGGATACGGCCTGGTACAAGCCCAGTCTGCTGAACGGCCTGCGTTTTCTCAATGCGGGAACGAAGGAGTGTCGCGGAACGTATTCGTGTACGGCGGCCGGGATAGCGCTGGCCGAAGCCTACGGCGAGGAGGTGCAGGCGTTGGGGGAGGCAACGGCTAAATGGCTGGCCGACCCGCATGAATTGCGATGCACAAAGAAACGTCTCCAGGCGCTCAGGCCTGTGCTTGAGCTGGAGAACCCCTCGACGGGGGAGCAGAAGGCCTTCATGCGGCAGTATTTTGCAGTGGAGTTCGACCGCCCTTCAGAGGGCGGCCGGAACCGTCGGATGGGCTTGATGCTGGCGCTCCGAACTCTCCATACTTTGCAGCAGGAAGAGGCCAGCACGACGATGGAAGACATCCGTCATGCCATGGCGGCGGGCTGTACGCCGGGAGGAACGCCTGTCGACGCTACAGGCCTGGAAGGCATCCGTTTGCAATGGTCCATTCTGCAGGTTCGCGCATTGCAGCGGTTGGCTATGGAGACTTTGCTCGCGCTGGCCGAACGGCATATCCTGCTCGCGGAGCAGACGGGTGCGGCCAGGCAGAAGGAAGATATCGCGGACGCGATTGCCGCCTATCTGAAGCACGCAAAGGAAAACGAGGTGCTGCCGACTATCCAGGGGAACTACGACTGGGCGAAAACGGAGCAGGGCGCATACAAGACGCTGCAGGCGGCGGGCTTGGTCGGGGGCAACCGCCACCTTGGGATTGCAGCGCTCAAGGCGGAGCTTCGCGGCAGTGTTGGTATGGACCAGGCCAACTGGCCTTTCCATGCCCAGCAGGCCATCTGGACGCTGATTGTCTGTGCGATTGAAGCCGAAAATTTGTCGCAGGAGAAAGGCGCCAAGCGACTCTTGGACTGGGATGCGGGCAAACTTTCACTCAACGGTCTTCGTCAGGCCATGATTGCCTACAAGAATGAGCCGACCGAGAAGTTCACCTGGCATGTGGTGCGGCACTTTGTGATTGAGCAGCACCTCAGCGTTGCGACGGAGCGGTCGGTTGTGGGGCTTGATGGCAAGCAACGGTTTGTGTTCTCTCCGGAGCGGGACGGACTGGCCCGTTTTGCGGAGGCGGGCGCCGCACGCTTTGTGGACGCGCAGGAATCGGCTGACATCCTTTTCCACGCGCTCCTCTTGCTGAGGAATTGCGGAAAGCTGCTATTCACACCAGTCGAGGACGGCCCGGCCTATGCGGAGCGCCTCGATGGTACGTTCACCCTGAATAAAGCAGGGCGAAAGCTCTTGGAAGAGGCGGTC
>NZ_JAQQEU010000167.1:0-4574 GCF_046026895.1 Paraburkholderia sediminicola | reverse complement strand
CACCACCTCATCGTGGCTCACGAGGTCACAAACTCTGGCAGTGACCGGGCACAGCTCAGTCCGATAGCTAAAGCTGCGCGCGACGCTATGGGCAGGACCAGACTGCGGGCAGTCGACGATCGTGGCTACTACAGTGTGCCTCAGATCAAGGAGTGCGCGGATGCAGGGATTGCGGTCATGCTGCCGAAGCCCACAACATCAGGCGCAAAATTCCATGGCCGGTTCGATAAGGCAGACTTCACCTATATTGCGCGGGACGACGAATACCAATGTCCAGCTGGAGAACGGGCAATTTACCGTTACACCAGCGAGGAACACGGGATGCAGCTACGTCGTTACCGGAGGAGTGCCTGTTCGCAATGCGCGATGAACTCACAGTGCACTCCGAGCGGCGAACGAGGCATAAGTCGATGGGAGCATGAATCAGTGCTGGAGGCAGTTCAGCGTCGGCTGGACAAGACGCCTGATGCGATGACCGTGCGCAGGCGAACCGTCGAACATGTCTTTGGAACGTTCAAGTATTGGATGGGCTACACGCACTTCCTGACGCGCAGGCTGCCCAATGTAGGTACCGAGATGAGTTTTAACGTACTCGCCTACAATCTCACGCGAGTGCTGAGAATCCTGGGCTTCAAGAAGACGATGAAGGCGATGCGACTGGTGGGTGCCTGAGAGCACCCCCTAGGTCCTGAAACAAAGCCCTTAAACTCATCTATAACGCATCAGACGGGTTCACCTTCTCGTCGGCGCCGTGATAGCCGAAAAGGCAGTCAAACGCGCCGCTGGGATCAGGGTCATGCGTCGCATTCTAATGCCATCGGGTTTCCACACAACCTGCTTTGGAAACTGCCGGATGCCCGATGCAAATAAGTCGGCGAGCGGTCGTTCGCATCTGTATGTAAGCAACGGCAAATAAGCGCTTCAGTCGTTACTCCTATGAAGCGTTAGCCGCATAGGGATAATTTCCGTCGTTCGTTACATTACTGGCGTTTTGCGAGTGGCAAGAGCCCGGCCTCGGTCCGTGTTGTACTAAAGCGCGCCGAGCTCTACGCGGCCGTCGCGCGGCGCGGGCTCAAGCTGCGCGGCTAGCGCGGCCATTGGGCTGGCAACGAGCTTGTCGGGCCTGCGCCTGAACTTCACCGCTCCGGCTGCAACTGCCCCCAGCTCACGAGAATCGCCTGGATGCTGCGCGCGTAGGCGTCGCGCTCGTGCGGCGATTCCGAGTGATACGCGCCGATTGCGCGCCATGTGTTGCCGAACCGCACCATCTTCTGCTTGAGCAGCCAAGCGGCCACGAAGATATTCACGCACGGGTCCGTGAGCGCGCGGTGCGGAATGCCCCGGCTCTTGAGTTCCGGAAAGTGGATCGAATTGATCTGCAATTGCCCCACGTCGATCGAACCGTTGGCGTTGTGGTTGATGGCGGTCGCGTCACCTTTCGATTCGCGCCATGCCACGGCGCGCAGCACGAGGGGATTGACGCCCTGGTAAGCGCCGGCCTTGTCGAAGCAGTCGTCGGCGGGCGGGGCGGCTTGCGCGGCCGAACTGCCGAGCGCCAGCAGCGCCGCCCAGGCGCAGATGGCCCACGAGCGCAAAGGGCGGAAGGCGTTGGTCTTGGGCTGGTGCATGGGTCGAGGCTCCAGATCCTGCTTTACTGCGCCAGCGCGGAATCGAGCTGCCGCTCGATGTCCTTGAGATAGGTACGCGACGCATCGGAGACGACGAGGCGCGGCGTCGGCATCGCGCAGCGGCAATCGTGCTGGTGCGTCTTCTTCTTGTTGTGCGACGTCGAGCGCGGCGCGGGAAGGTCGTCGTCGTCGCCGGTGGAGGGCGGAAGCATGGCGAGCGTGGGCAGCGGCGGGTAGACCTTGTCCGCAGAGGCTGTGGTGGCAGCGCTGGCACTGGCGGCCGCAGCTGCAGGCGCGCTGGCGGCAGACTGGCCCGCCCATGCGGCCGAACTCAAGCATAGCGATGCCGCGGCGAAAGCAATCAGGCGCATCGTGTCAGTTCCCCGAATGTAGCGGCTCGATCGAGACGCTGTACGTCTGGTTAGTGCCCGCCGTAAGGTTTTCGAGCGTGGGTTTGAGCCCTTGCTGCGGCACGCCGCGCCAGATCGCCTGGTTGATGTACTTGAAGTCCTGGCCCAGCGCTGTCGCGCGGATCACGGTGGGCTGCTTCTGCGCGGCAGCGAGCGCGCCCACCTTGGCGAGCACCGCAGTCAGTTGCGGATCGCGCGCGCCGAGTGCATCGGCGGGAACGTCGAACTTCATGATCACGTTCGACACCGCAGGTTTCTCGTCTTGAGCCGTATTGGGCTGCTGCAGTTGTGCGCAGCCTGTCATAAACAGTACGGCAAGTAAGAGCACAAGGCGCGTCACGTCGGGGTCTCCAAGGTCTCATGGCAATGTACGTGTTTTCGGCTTGGAAAGCTGAAACTTGATACCGCGCGGCAAACGTTTGCGAAAAAGAAAGAGTTCGCTCGCGCGGCGCCGCTTCCCGGAAAGTCACTGCGCGCCCCGCAGGCTTCGGGCAAGGAACTTCTTGCCCTGTGGGGTAAAGTCACTGTCATGAAGGCTCATGAGGCTGCAAGTAGCGAGCTTGGCCGTCATTTCGCTTCGGCCGCCGCGCCGACTCGTCCGATGACTTTTTAACTGCACTAAATTCTGGAAGGCGCCGGGCGAGCCAGACCTCCTGTCGTTTGCCGCGATCACCGACGAGCCGCCACCCGAGGTGGCTGCGGCAGGTCACGACCGGTGCATCGTCCCCATGAAGCCTGAACACATTGACGCTTGGCTGAATCCCGAGCCCAAGCAATTGGCGGCGCTGCATGCAATCCTTGACGATCGCGACCGTCCATACTACGAGCATCGACTGGCGGCATAGACGACGGGCCTTCGGTCAACCTCGACGAGGGCCGGCAGAGTCAGCGTCGGACTGAGTTCGGCCACGAACGGTCCTTGGCTCTTGCTTACCTCGGATAGCGGAATGCCCGCTTCGCCCATTTACCTACCGAATGATCAATCACCGATGGACGCAACAAACCTCGCCTGAAAATGCTGTATCGTGAACGCCTCCGCGTTTAGAGATGCCTTAGATGATCCCACTCCACCGCAATCCAGCTTTCTAGCAGCTGCTTGCCGATAGTTACGCCCGGGCGCTGGGTCTCCCTCTGGTCCCGCAGGCCATGACCGTGGTCGAGGCTTCCGAATGGCTCTATGAGAGTGCACCGTTTGCAGTACTTGCGCACAACGCCGATCCCGACCCGCTCTTTATTTATGGCAATAAGGCCGCGCAGCGCCGCTTTGAATATAGCTGGGATGAAATCACCCGACTGCCGTCCCGGCTCTCAGCTGAAGCTCCGAATCGCGAGGAGCGGCAGAAATTCCTCGCACGCGTACAGGGGGCCGGCTACGAGGCGGGCTACAAGGGCGTGCGTGTCACCAAGTCAGGCCAGCGCTTCATGATCGAGGAAGCAACACTGTGGCAACTTCTCGATGCGGAAGGCACATTGCACGGCCAAGCAGTTGTCATCCCGCGCACGCGCGACATTTGATCGCGTACCAACCGTTTATCTACGAGCGCTAAGGAGGTAGCTGCGAGGGGAGCGGAGCCAAAGTTGAGACGTCGACGAACTGCAGGGAACTGACATGTCAAATCCGCCCATTCGGGCGAACTTCCGCAGGGGAGTGTCTGAATTTTTGTGTGCAAGGCAGACAAAAACCTGCCGTGGCAGGTCATCAATTGCATTTTACAAATGATTCCTGGTGAAACGATCCTCGTAGAGGATCGCGAACTGGTTCATCGCAGCTTTCCAGTCATGCGCCGCGCGACTCCAGTCGGCAGTGATATTGCGCAAGGCCAGCCACAGCAGTTTGGTCGCGGCCTCGTCCGTCGGGAAGTGACCACGCGTCTTGACGATCTTGCGTAGCTGGGCGTTCACGCTTTCAATGGCGTTGGTCGTATAGATGGCTCTGGTGCAAATAGGCGGTCCGGGCGATGCGTTTCGTATAGCTAATACATCTTATCGAGCCGACAGGACGGCATCCCACACAGCGGGCGCAGCGGTATCTTTGAGGCTTAGCTTCACGAGGTTGAATTGTCCTTTGCGAATGCGATGCATCAACTCAATGCCTGCCAGAGTGATCGCGGCGTTCCTGAAGCCTTTGAAGCCGAGCATGACGTTCGTTCTGGACTTGACGTTGCGATGATCCTGCTCGATGAGATTATTCAAATACTTCGAGGTTCGGACCTTCGTATCCTCGGGCAGCAAGCCGTCGGTCTTCATCTCGCGCACGGCGTGGTGCGAGGCTGCATAGCCGTCGAGCGTGATCGTTTCCGGCGGCTGGCCCTGATGTTTGATGGCCTTCCTGAAAAAGGCTTGGGCCGCGGCCACGTCGCGCCTGGCGCTGAGCATGAAATCCACGGTTTGCCCCGCCCGATCCACCGCGCGATAAAAGGTAGACCCACTTGCCGCGAATCTTCAGGTACGTCTCGTCGACACGCCACGATCGTCCCGTGGGCGTGCCGAAACGGTTCCAGCGTTTGACGAAATCCGGCGTATAACGCTTCACCCA
>NZ_JAQQEU010000166.1:0-4769 GCF_046026895.1 Paraburkholderia sediminicola | reverse complement strand
ACCACCGTGCACGTAATCCCCGCCGCCAGCACGACCCCCTCCGGCACCGCATCGATCTTCACACGCACCGGCACGCGCTGCGCGAGGCGCACCCAGTTGAAGGTCGGATTCACATCGGCGAGCAGCTCGCGGCTTTCCGGATTGTCGCGATCGTAGATGCCGCGCGAGATGCTCTCCACGTGGCCCTGCAAGGTGCCGCCGCTCATCAGCCGCACCTCGGCCTGGTCGCCGATGCGCACATGCGGCAGCTTGGTTTCCTCGAAGTACCCATACACCCAGAACGAGTGGCTATCGACGATCGCCAGCTTCGCCGCCCCCGCCGTCGCATAGTCACCCCGGAACACGCTCAGGTTCGTCACATACCCATCGACCGGCGATACCACCCGCGTGCGTGCGAGATTGAGCTTCGCCGCATCGAGCGCGGCCAGCGCCTGCTGGTACGACGCCTCGGCCGCCGACGCCGTATGCGTCGCGTTCTCGCGGCTTTCCTTCGACACCACCAGCGCGTCCAGATCGGCGCGCCGCTGCGCGTCGTCGCGCTTCATCTGCAGCTCGGCCTTGCGCGCGGCCACCGCCGCCTGCGCCTGTTCGACCGCGATCTGGTAGTGCGACGGATCGATCTGCATCAGCAGCTCGCCCTTCTTCACCAGCTGGTTGTCCTTCACCGGCAGATCGACGACCGCGCCCGACACATCGGGCGCCACGTTCACGATCTCGGCGCGCACGCGCCCGTCGCGGGTCCACGGTTCATCCATGTAATGGACCCACAGCACGCGCCCGATCAGGATCGCGACGATAAAGACAAGGGCTGTCGCGAGGAAGCCAACGAGATTTCGGATGGTCATGGTTCGACTCTGGTCAACGATAAACGGCGAGACCCAGCACGCCGCACACACATACGAGCAGACTGGCCCGGAACAGGGACGGATGCCACACCACGCGATACAGGCCCGTCCAGGCGATCACGCGGTCCAGCACCCAGGTGAGCGCCGCGCCCGCGATGAACAGCAGCACGATGGCCGGCACGTAGGCGTCGAGAACGGCGATGTCACGTGGCATGGGAAACTCCTTCTGGGGTGCCGGCCCGGTCGCTGCGTTCACCCATCAGGGGTTCGAGCGGGGATTGCGGATCGAGCAGCGCGGTACGGATGAAATGCAGCTGGCTGAGGATGCGTTGCAACTGATGCCGCTCCTCGCGCGGCGGCGTGAAGCTGGCGAGCAGCTGCTGGAGCGCGGCGATCGCGTCGGCGGTGCCCGCCAGCGCGCGTGCGAAGCGGTCCTCGCGCGGCGTCTCGAAGAGCGCGCTCAACGCGTCGCCCATCGTGCGCAGCGCCACGCGCCACGGCGCCGACTTCGCGTAGCGCGCCCCGGCCGGCAGCCCCGCGACCTCGCTGCGCAGATCGATCACCGCATTGCCCACCTCGAGCACCGAGAACAGCCAGCGCAAGGTGTCGCGCCGCAGCTCGGGTTCGTCGGGCGCGAGCGCGTTGATCTGGAACATCAGGTCGCGCGCGCCGCTCTCGAAGCGCGAGCGCACCCGGCGCAGGCCCGCGCGGCCCGCCAGCACCACCTGACGGCGCAGATCGACCAGCAGCCGGTTGCGCAGCCAGGGCGTGGACGGCGGCAGCAGCACCGCGAACGCCACCGACGACACCAGCATCGACAGCACCAGCGCCAGCGCGTCGTTCATGAATGCGCTGGGGTCGTAGTGCATCACGTTGTCGGGGCCGGCCAGAAAGCAGAAGAAGATGCAGTAGCCCACGCCGTAGCCGGCCAGCGCCGGCCGCGTGGTCATGAACACGCCGAACAGCAGGAACGGCGTGAGCGCGGCGCACAGCAGCGCGAAGCCGTCGATGTGCGGAAACACCCCGTACACCGCGAGCATTCCCATGAGCGTGGCGACCAGCGTGCCGGCGGCCATCTGGAACACGGTGCGCTTCGGATTGGGCGAGGACGACGCCAGCGCGCACACGGCGGCCGCGGTCAGCGTGAGGGTCGAGCCACTCGGCCAGGCGGTGGCGATCCAGAACGCGCCGAGCGCCATCATCACGAGGGCCGCGCGCAGACCCGCGACGCCTGCGGCGAGCGCGTTGGTCTTCGGCTCGTAGCGGTCGATCCAGCGCTCGCGCGCATGCGTGTCGAGCGCGAGCGACGCGTAGGTGGCCGCATACGCGTGCAGGTCGTCGATGAAGCGGTACAGCAGTTCGGCGCCGGTGTCGAAGTCGAGCAGCGGCGCGTCGGGATGCGTGAGCAGGTCGGCGCGGGTGGCGCGCACGCGTGCCGGCAGCGCAGCCCTGTAGGCGTCGAGCTGGGCGGCGGCGTGTGCGGCATCGGCGGCGCTCAGCACCGGTTCGCCGGACTTCGCGAGCAGCGGGGCGATTTCCCTGAAGTACGGTTCGAGCGCGGCGATCGCGATGGCCGCGCCGCTCGTGCGAGTCGTGCGAGTCGTGCTAGTCGTGCCGGTCGTGCGAGTCGTGCCGGGCGTGCCGGGCGTGTCGCTCGTGCCAGTTCCGCCGGCGCTGCGCAGCCGGTTCATCAGCTGATGCAGCGCGTGAAAGCGCGTCGAGGCGGTCATGAACTCGCTGTTCAGCCGCGCGAGGCGGCCGCCGCGCCGGCGCGAGTCGGGGCCTTCGAACACGGCCACGCTGCGCGCGGCCTCGAAGCCGACGATGTCGGCGACAAAGCGCGTGTTGGTCGCTTCGATGCGCGCGCGGTCGTTGTGCCCGGCCAGCGACGCCGACACGTACTCGACGAACGCCGAGAAGCGCGCGCGCACGGTGCTGCGCATCTGCAGGCCGGCGAACTGCGGGAACACGAGGCCGCTGACCGCGCCCGCGCAGACGATGCCGAGCACTACTTCGGCGACCCGCGTGAGCGCGCTGAGGAACGCGCCGTCCGGATGCTGCGCGGCGGGGATGCCGATCAGCGCGGCGGTGTAGCCGGCCAGCACGAAGCCGTACGAGCGGAAGTTGCGGTTGCGCGCGGCGCCCGCGGTGCACAGGCCGACCCACAGCGCGGTCGACACGATGAACAGCTCCGGCTGCTGCGCGAACAGGCCGGTCAGCGCGAGCATCACGACCAGCCCGACGAGGGTGCCGCAGATGCGGTAGAAGCTCTTGGCGAAGACCATGCCGCTTTGCGGCTGCATGACGATGAACACGGTGGTCATCGCGGTGCGCGGCTGCGGCAGGTCGAGCTTCATCGCGATGCCGAGCGCGAGAAAGCAGGCGGCGAGCGCCTTGAACAGGTAGACCCAGGTGAGGCCGTCGGTGCGGGCCCAGCCGGCGACGGCGGTGCGCAGGGCGGCGAGGGACGCGGGGCGTGTGCGGGCGGAGGGAGACGCGGACATGGGCGCTTCCTTACTCGGCCGCGGGGGCGGTGCCACTGGCGCGCGCGGCGGTTGCCGTGGTTGCCGTGGTGCTCGTGCGGGCCGCCTTCCCCTTGCCATGCCCCGGCAGCGTCTCATCCGCCTTCGGCCCGTTACCCGGTTCATCCAGCCCGCCGCCGAGCGCCGTCATCAGCGACGCATGCGCGCCCAGCCGTTCAGCCTGCACCTTCGCGACGCCTTCCTGCGCGCGCAGCAGCTGGTTCTGCGCGACCAGCACGTTCAGATAGTCGGTCAGCCCGCGCCGGTAACCCTCGCGCGACAGATCGTAGTTGCGCTGCGCCGCCGCCACCGAACGGGCCGCGTCCTCGGCCTGGGTCGCCAGCGAACGCAGGCGGATCACCTGGTCGGAGATGTCCTTCAGCGCGCCGACGATCGACTGGTTGTAGCGCTCCACCGCCTCGTCGTAACCGGCCGACGCCGCGCCGAGCTGCGAGCGCAGCCGCCCGCCGTCGAAGATCGGCAGCGACAGCGCCGGCCCCACGCTCCAGCTGTGCGACGGACTCTTCAGGAACTGGAACAGCGGCCCCATCGCCGCATAGCCGCCGATCGACGCGAGCAGGTTGATGTCCGGATAGAAGTCCGCCTTCGCGACGTCGATGCCGCGCGCCTGCGCGGCCACCGTCCAGCGCGCGGCGACCACGTCCGGCCGGTGGCCGATCAGCTCCGCCGGCAACGCGGCGGGCAGCCCCGCCGGCGCGGCGAGCGACAGCGCCGGACGGCCGATCGCGTCGCCCGCGCCCGGCCCCTTGCCGGCCAGCGCCGCGAGCTGGTTGCGGGCCAGCGCGATCTGCTCGTCGAGCGCGTCGATCTGGCGCTCGTACTCCGGCAGCGGCGTGGCAGCCTGGCTCACTTCGAGCTGCGTGCCGATGCCGCCCCGCAGGCGCCGGCTGGCCAGATCCACGATCTGCTGCTGTTGCTGCAGCGTGGCCTTCGCGATGTCGAGCAGCGCGTAGTCCAGCGACATGCCGATATACGTGCGCACCACGTTGGCCTGCAGTTCGAGCTGCGCGGCGCGGGCATCGGCGGCGCTCGCGTGGGCGGCGTCGAGCGCGCGTTCGGCGGCGTTGCGGTCCCGGCCCCACAGGTCCAGGTGATACGACAGGCCGAGCGTGCCGGTGTTGTTCCACGACTGCTCGCCGGCGAGCGGCCCCGGGCCGTAGTACACGTTGTCGGCCCACTGCTGGCGCCGGATCGACAGGCTGCCGTTGACCTGCGGCGCAAGCGCCGCGCGCGCGACGCCCGCCATCGACAGCGCCTCGCGCACGCGCGCCTGGGCGGCGGCGAGGCTCGGATTGCCGGCCTGCGCGGCGTCGATCCACGCGTTCAGCTGGGGATCGTCGTAGGCGCGCCACCAGTCGGCGGCCGGCCACCGGGCGTCGCT
>NZ_JAQQEU010000165.1:0-4892 GCF_046026895.1 Paraburkholderia sediminicola | reverse complement strand
GACGGAGCCATCGACCGTTCAAACTATCAAAAACTTCCCCCGGTCCTTGGCACCAGCCAGCCACGCGGGCGCCCGTCCACGCCCGCTCCAAGTCGCACCACTCTTGGGGTCACGGTAAAGCGCCGGCTGCGGACCTTTCGGCTGGCCCTTGGTAGAAGTCGCACCAACTGCCTTCGAGCCCTTCTTCACTGCAGCCTTCTTCGCCTTGCTCACAACATCTGCGTCCGCCGCAACAGTCGCTTCAGCACCACCTGCTATCAGGAATTTACTGCGGTCTTTGACGTCTTTAACCCAAGCCGGCGGGCGGGCGTGACCGCTCCACGTTTCGCCAGTTTTGGGATTGATGTATTTGGACAGACAGCGGTGCCTTCCCCGTGCGAGGGCGGCGGCCGGGCCGCCGTCTGTGGTGAGAAGCCGATACGCGGCCGCAGTTTCTTCGCGACACTTGCCGACGCAAGCATAGCCGGGTCAGTAAGGCCACTCCGCTCTCTGACCGTCGGGATTTATGATGACGAACAGGTGCCTATGAAACGTTGGTTGTCCCGCCGAACCAGCGGCACCAGCCGAGGCCGGTGCGGGTGGTGCCGCTGGTGCGAAAGCTTCTTTCGGCGCATTTACCATTTTCACAGTCAATTTTTTAAAGAGCGTAGCGTCTCCGTCTTGGTCAGCCGAGTCTGCTTCTGCGGTCGCGCCAACAAGGGGTTTTTCTGTCGGCTCCTGCGTACCATCTCCTACTTTGAAGGAAAAGGTTGCATTTTTCGCAAGGCCGGTCCCTGTAAGGGTCCAAGTAGCCTCATTTTTCACGGTTGAGAATTCGGCTTTTACGTCGGTCAACACGGGACCAGTCTTGCGGACTATCTTCCCGCCGACGTAGCCCGCAGCGCTGATTCCCGCTAACTGAAGAAATCCCTCGGGCAATTTCGGCAGCGTTTCAATCGTTGCAGGGTCAAGCGCAAGGGTGTACACGATGAAGCCCACCGCGCCGACTATCGTCCACAAGAAGAACTGGGCGCGCTCCGGAGCAACGATGCCTCCCACAGAATAAAAGTCGCGGAAGGAAGGAGAAAATGGGCCAGCCGATTTGCCTCCCTTCACCGCGGCTACACCTCCGGCGGCGACGCTCGTCCCGACGGAGATTAGAAGAACGCCCGGCAGGCCGTTGGGGATATCCGAAAATGTCGCCATACCCTGAATCAAACTACGGGCGACGCTGAGATACACCCACCCGAACAATGCGACAAAGGTCCAGATTACAAGTTGAAGCCGGGACAAGCTGTAGGTATTTGAGTCGAAGTCGACGAAAATGGTTCTCCATCCACGAATTCTCTCAGTCGGAGTGGACGGCACATCGACCTGTTTCCTATTGCCGAAGTAGGAAATGCCAAGCACGACCGCGAGTACGCCCAGCGCGAATGTGCGCGGCGTCCACCTTCCAAAGGGGGACATCAACAAGGTTACTGGGTTGGAAACCACGTTCGCCACTTGCACATCCAACTTCACCTTGCCAGATAAAGCTTGCGGTAGCCCCTCGACCGTAATAGTAGTTTCAGTCCCAGAGACAGAGAGCCTCGGAGCACAGTAGCGACTTTTGTCTGGGTCGCAGTTGCTAAGTGGAACCCCATCGACGCGAATTACATTCTCTTCGGCGGGTTGCTCGCTAATCGCCGCAGGCGTCCCGGCGCTCCTCGCGAATCCAGTCCCGTATATCTGAAGGGCAGCGTAAGTGTCCTTCCCTTCCGGGTAAAGTGCGGACTTTGATAGAGTCGTTATGACGGGAGCGGCCCGCCTAACTACAAGCTCTGACGTCGAGTAGAAATAGGTTTTCCTGTCGGCGGTGAGTCGCACTCGATACGACCCGGGCGTGAGGGTGGGAGGCACGAAAAACTTCACAGACTTACTTGTCGACTCCTCGGTGAAGACTGCGTGGGGCCTGGCACATTTGTCGTCGATGTCCTCGCATAATTCGACGGTTGCAATAACAGGCAGATTCTCGCCGTCGAGATTGACTTGCTTCCCGCGCCCCGTGTCAGCCGGTACGAGCGCTCCAGGTTTAGGCGTGGCTTCGCTTGCGCCCGCAGGCGGTGCTGCACCATCGGCACGAGCGTTCGGGGCGCAGACGACTAGAAGAGCCAATAAAACCGAGACTGCCTTCATAGTTGTCTCCAATCGGCCAAAAGGAACCGACAAGCAAATAAAGCGCAAGTTTGTGCAGATGGTCTACGCTCGTAGGTGCCAGCCGTCTGTGTGATAACCCACAGTAAAAGTGCGGACATCAGCGTGGAGCACCCGTCAGCACCCGTCAACCATGTAGACGTTTCCGACTGACCTCAAACCACCTATCGCCGTTCTCGATACGTAGTCTCGGAGGACGACAAGTTCGACGCACGGTATCGCGCGCGTTTTGAGAGAGACTCCCAGGTTCGTCCCGCGGCGCTGTGGATGGCTTCTCTGTTGCGAAGTATCGACTCCCCGACAGGATACTTAACGCCTCCTTCGCTGGCGGCAGTCGAAGGTTTGTGATTCAACTGAGATGTCTGAAGGTACCCTCGGAAAAATCAGTTCCCTTCGGCACGCGGGTACAGTGAAACCATTGGACGCCGCGCCGGAATCCGCGGTGCACCGAACCGGCGGGAGACTTCGTCATGCAGGTACTCGGAAAACTGGAAAGGCAGCCTCTCATGGTTCTGTTCGAAGTATGACTCGAGCGCAGGTTTCGCGAGGAATTGCTCAAGTGCAGCACTTGAGCAGCTGAACAATTCGGCAAGACTTGTGACAGCTGTACCTCTTGATTCGCAGTCAAGGTTCATGTCGGTTTGGCTGTTGAAGAGGTGGCCTGAGAACGGAAGCGATGGGTCCGGGCGAATCATTCCTGAAAGTAACTCCGGGAGTACCAGGCTTCAGTCCCGCAACGTTGTATGTTCCTCCAATTGTAAGGGCCCTCTTACCACGTAACTGCGACGGCTGTCGATAGTTTGGGCGACAGTGCTACCAATCCCATGCACTGCGAAACAGCAATTAAAGTGCGCACAGCAAAGCGACGGTAGGATTGGCGACAGCAGCGGTGAGGTATCATCGCTCACCATAGGACAATCTGATGTCTGTAGATGCCGGCTGGTTTAGCCAGATTGAACACGAGTGGGCACAACTTCGCCAGGGCGCCCCGTCACTCGACGTGGAAAGGTTCTTCCGGCACGTTGTGTCAGCATACAAAGTCGGGTTTCTCTCTCTCGAATCCATCGCCGCTATCGCGAATGGGCTGCTCACAAGCCCGCTATTGGGCGCGGCTTACCTCGGCCGGCGTCTGCTTGTACGGGTTGGCCCTCACCGGCACCCTTCTCTTCGGGTCGCGCTTGCACTGTCTCTAGTCACCGAGACAGGTGGGCCAGCAGATTTCGAGACCGGGCACGTCATTCTGGGCGACGTGCTGAAAGACGATACAGCGAGCGAGCCCCTGCGAGGCCTGGCGGCAGCAGCTATTGCGGACAGTGCGCGGCTTGGCCGCGGCATGGACGCCGACCTCGAGATGGCCAAGGACATGTAATGCCACGGCCCTAGAGCTTGGACACCGGGCGGCCGCATACAACCTTGGCTTGTACTGGGAGGGGCACTGGGAGAGGCATGCTCCTGGCGACGTCGTCCCGGACCGCGCAAAGGCGGCACAAGCCTACAAGCGCGGTGGTTCGAACGCAAAGTGCGCCGCCCGTCTCGACGCATTGCGGGCCCGTTAGCGGTAGGCCACGACAACCACTCCTACCGACGCAACGCAAAGCGAGCTTTTTGTGCTCGCTTACACGGCCGCTTGAGCAGCAGCTTCCGGTGCCGCAGTGACACCCGCCTTCGTAACCACCTTTTTGGCGGCAACCGATTTCTTCGCCTGTGCCTTCTTCGCCGCCTTATTCACAATCGGCGTCGCCCCGTTGGCTACAATTTTCTTAGCGGTTGCACTTTTAGTCGCGGCAATCTTTCTCTTCGCCGGTGCCTTAGTAACAACTTTCCTTGCCGCTGTTGCCTTCTTCGCCACGACCGTCTTGGTCGCGGCCTTCTTTCCGGCAGCCTTCGGCTTGCTCGCCTTGTTGCCCAAACCAGCGTCCGTCGCAGCCGCCGCCGCACCATCAATCAAAAACCTCTTCCGGTCTTTGACACCAGCCAGCCACGCCGGAGCGCGTCCACGGCCGCTCCATGTCGCACCGGACTTGGGGTCAAGATAAAGCGCCGGCTGCGGGCCTTTGGGCTGCCCCTTGCCACCAGTCGCACCAACCGTCTTCGGCGCCGCCGTCTTGACCGCAACCTTCGCCTTGCTCACAACACCTGCACTCGCCGCGACCGCCGCTTCAGCGCCGCTTGCAATCAAGAATTTATTCCGGTCTTTGGCTTCAGCAATCCAGGCGGGGGCGCGACCGCGGCCAGACCACGTTGCTCCCGTTTTGGGATGCTGATACTTCGGCGCTGCTTTGCCTTTGACACCGTCAGAGGCATTCGCTTTGACGTGGTCGGCGCTCCCATTCGACGCTTTCGCTTGGCGCTTCGCCTTTGCTTTGGCCTCGATATCTTCTGTCGTCAAACCGTGCTTCAGCATGATGTCGCGGATTTGGTCGACGGCCGCTTGAGTTTTCTTTGAAATCAATGCGTCGGCTTGCGCCCGCAATTGCTTCATCGTTGCCTGAATCTGTTCTAGTTTTGCCATATGGAACCCCTTTGTTGTTGATTAACTGTGCGTACTATGCCACAGGCATGGTGGCTGACACATATTGCGCTATCCAACAATAGCGGCGGTTACAGACGCGTCGTCATTCTCTATAAAAGATGACTTGATAAACTGGAGGTTTTGCATAGACGGCGGGGAAAGCGCGTGCGCCTCGATGAATATTACAAACGACTTGGCTTGCCGAGCT
>NZ_JAQQEU010000164.1:0-5077 GCF_046026895.1 Paraburkholderia sediminicola | reverse complement strand
ACGCGCGCTGGGCATGGGAACGGTCGCGGAAGGCATCGAGACCGAGACGCAACTCGTTCTCGTCAGAGAGCTCGGGTGCGACGCCGCGCAGGGATACTTGATCGGCAAGCCGGTGTCGGCAGTGCGCATCGAACCTGATGCAAAGACGCGGTTTGGCCCGGCGCCGAATGCGCTTTCATCGTCGCAGGGCGCACGCAGCGGATCGCGCTAGCGGTCAACGCGCAGTCGCCCGGTTCGCATCGTTTTTTCTTACGCCCGGTAAGCCGGCATCTGCCTCCGCTCGCCTTCAGGCGTGCGAAAGCCAGCAATTCAACCGCACGCCGGCGGGACTGGCATCCGAAGGCTGACCATTGACGCCAGGTGCATTCCAGCAAACTATTGCATCCACCGGTTGAATCCGGCCATCGATCGTCCCTGATCCTTGGGTGAGCGAAATCGGCAGGTGGGGAACGGACAACCGCTGCACTCCGGAATTCGACCGATACTATGGCACCCCCTCCAGTCGGGTTCTATGAAAATACGCCGCCGTGAACCGGCTGACAAGATAGCGGATACACGTGTGGGCGGAAGGTCAGGCAAACATCAAGGGCATGAGATAGTGAAAAGGCCCTACCGCATCGAGCCAAAATGACACGGCCTGGAATGGGGCCGAAATCTACACCTCAACCAGCGGACTCGGGGACACATCTCACGCTGGCAGCGGATTGAAAGTCCGCATTTGGAGGAAGCAGCGGTGCTCTATCGCTGATCGGACACGCGATATATTTGCGCGCGACGTTCGCGTAAACGCCGGGGCAACCGACACGTTCCGGCTTGTCTTCACATCGGCTCTCGAACGGCGCGCGCCGGTCGCTGCACTGCGGGATTCGCTGCCGATTGTCCGGAGAAACGGCACCAGGTATCTACGGCGCCTCGTGAGGGCTACGTGTTGGCAGTTGCGGACGCGGTCGCATCACCGTCCGTGAGAACGAGCGACGTCTTCATCGAGCACGGCAGGTTGTTCAAGGCGGCCACCACTTTTTGCAGTGCGTCGAGCGAAACGCCGTCAACCTGCACGGTCAGCATTTCGATCGCCTCCGAGGGCTTGACCTGCACTCGCAACGTCGTGATACGCGCACCACAACTGCGTAGACCCTTCCACACCGCAACCACGTGCAGCGCGCCGGGACCAGCCGTGACAGTGAGATGGTATGTGGTCATGAGAGCGAGTTCGCAACTCCGCTTTGGGATGTCAATGTCAGAGAGGGTGCATTCATGCAGAGCGTAGCGTAATGCTGTGACGTTTTGAAGCATCTGCGCAAGTCCGGCGATAGTCGTTTTCGGACACGCTAAAGCGTCCGTCGATCAGCAGCAGTGCCAAATTGAAAGACAGTGCGAGGAAGAGGGGCGACGTGGCAACATTTGCTATCGGCGCCGTACGTGTTGATCCGCTGGACGGAAAAATTTCCCACGTGCACCTGGGGTCCGTCGTGTGCGACGCGCCAGGCCGTGACGCGGCCGCTGGATCAATGCGTGTGACAGTCGCCGCTATCGGGTGCTCTACGCCACTGTGGAGTCTTGCACACGCGTGCCATCGGACTCACCGTGCAGCGCGACAAACGATCGCCGCCCCTTCGCTCCTGAATAGCCTTAGCAAAGAGTGGTGCTCGTCACCCAAGGCATGTTGTTAAACCGCGTGACGATCAAATCCAGCACCTCTCGTGGAGTCGGGCGCAGCGCTATCGTGACCTGCTCAAAACCGTCTTCTGGGAGCGTCGTAATGTTCACTTTCTGGATGTTGCGGGAAAACGGGAGCAGCACCTGCCAGATTCCCGCAATACGCATTCCTTGAACACGCGCCCGCACAATAAGCCGATGATCTTTCGCTGAGTGCATCGATGACAATTTACCCCCCGTTTCGAATGGTCCACTATTCATATTTCTCCTCCGGTTTTTTTGAATGACGTATGCACGAAGCCGATATTATTTGTCGGTCTCTCGTCTTTCGAGTGGAATCTGGACTATTCCGTGTAGTCGTGCTTTCACGGCCTGCGCGTGTTTTCGATCGGCGCCAGAGAGATCCTGCCGGTCAAGCAGCATTTCAATGCGGCGGCGCCAATAGTCCGGATCGTTGATGACGGACGTGGAGGCAATGCCCTCCCCACTTCTAGCCATTCGTTCGAGCGTGGCGATTATCGCTTCGATATGCAACAGATCGCTCTTATAAGAAGCGTCAATTCCCATCACACTCCCTATCTATTAGTCCTTTTAAATGCGCGGGTCGCTGTCGTTCCGGTTCGCGCCTGATACCACCAGTCCTCGTGGTCGAGGTTCCGAAGGAGCTGGCCGCGACGCCGTTCCCGGCGGTAGTGGCTTACGATCAGAGGCATTGCAACCAGCATTGCAACGCCGCTGATTGTCAGTCCCATCCATGTTTCGCTCATAGTGACCTCGTATGTGACGTTATCGGGCGACTCTGGTCGTCAGTGACTCGCGCAACCTCTTGTTCAATGAAGTTGCGCGGCGCATATCCGGTAAACGGGACGGTAATGAGCAAATGGGTAGCCCAACGCGACCCTTGCCGACCCCGAATCACGCGACGCAGACGGCGTCTCCGGAAATGGCTGAATGACCTGGTAGCGTTCGCCTGGCCTATGCGGCTGAAGTCGCGACAGGCCGATTTCCGCGCGCTATTGCGACGGCTTGCATGGCAGCCTTGTGGATCGATTCATAGCCGACCCCACTCATGGATACCGCCGACTTCAACACGGTGACGGCGGCCTCTGAGCCCACGGGAGCATTCCTCGCGAAGCCTTCGACGGACTCGCGCAGTTTGAGTTGCTGCTGCTGGAATTGGGCATCGAGGATTTTCAGAAGCTCGGCCTGCGTATGAGTCACAATTTCGAGCGCCCGACGGCTGTGCGCGAGCATTTTCTCGACAGCCGGCCGTGCGGCGTTGGCTTGATGAACCCATAGTTCAAGGGGCGTCTTGCCTGAGAGCGCCACCTTTACGGCCTGTTCACTCTCGGCGAGCGCCGTCCTGACCCACTGCTGGTTCAATCGCATCAGTTGTTCGAAGCCCGTGAAGGCTTCGCCGGCCAAGGAAAACGTGGTGGAAACGTTGCCACTGTCCGTCCAGCCAAACTGCTCAGTCATCAATGGGTACACCGTCAACTCCTTTAGTTATACAAATCAATGTGCAGACGGTAGGATGAAAAACCGCCCCCCGAACCAGATCGCGAAGAGGAGAGCCGCTGTGTTTTACCTGAGGCCCCCGCTGCCGCAATGCAACATTAGATGGATCATTCTAACTTTGTTAAATATGCTGTTGGGGAACCACTTTGTAGGTAATTACCCTTGGTATGGTCTTTTGCTTGATTGCTGACAATTTTTGTATGAATTAAGTGAAACTACCCGGCGTTCGGTAGCTAATCGGTAAGACGGTAAGCCCGGAGGCCGAATGGCGGGCGCGCGGGGTTTCCGAACATCAGACGGTAGCCGCCAACCACACGCTGGTCGCCGGCGGATATTTGCTAAGTCGGGTTTTGGGTTTTCGAGGGAAAGGTGCAACCAGGTTCCGGCGGGCGCCGGTATGCGCTGCAACAAAACGGATCGAAAAGACAGTTCTTACGGCGGGGATTGCTGCGGGTCTTGCCGCGCGATGGGGCGGCGCGGAACGCGCCTGCCAGGACTGGTGGCGACCGCTTGTGTATGCCGAGGACGCGCATACGATCTTTGGGCGGGATGCGGTCAGTAACGTATGCCGATCATCTGCATCGGATGAATACTCACCCGCCGGCTTTCCAAGAGCGGCACTTAGGCGCAACCGACGCGCCCGCGATTCCATGCCGCGCCAGCGAATCGGCCACAAATCCCGAAGCCTTCATCTCCTCGACGAAATTGCCCAGCGCATTGGCCGCGGCGGCGCCTCGACTCCTCGACGTGCCCATCGCCTGCCGGATCACCATGAACCGCTCGTCGAGCAAACGAAGCCCGGGCGTTTCCCGTGCGTCGGCTTCGAGTTGTTGCTTCACGCCGGCCGCCACGTCGAGCTGCTGTTCGAGGAAGGTTGGCACGACATCCGGCGAGGTCGGTGCGCGAACGATTTGCGCGGTCTTCAGTTCGCGGCTCAGGAACAGGTCATAAGCGCTTCCCTTGCCGACGGCGACGCGATTGTGCGGTTGGTCGACATCCTGATTCGTTCTGACCGGCGATTCGTCGCGCACCAGATAAAAGCCTTCGATCAACACGTACGGCGCGGTGAAAGCGATGGTTTCGCCGCGCAACGGATCGACGGCAAAAAAGCCGAAATCGGCGCGTTCCTCGCTCACTGCCTGGACCGATTTGCCTGCGGCATCAAATACCACCAGTTCCAGTTCGACACCGAGCTTCGCAGCGAACGCACGCGCAAGGTCTACTGATACGCCGAACGGCTCACCGGATTCCGGATGCCGGTTGGCAAGAATCGGATTGCCGAGATTGATCGACGCGCGCAGCTTACCGGTGGGCGTGAAGGCGGTGACAACGGATGGTTCGATGGTCATGGAGGCTCCCGTCGCGACCACAAATCGTCGCATGAGGTCTCAAGGTTCAGGAATTTCGCTGGTGCGCGACAGTGCAGCGAGCGTGTGCAGCAGGGGCTCCCGCTCCGGCATGATGGTCGACGTTGGGGCTTTATCAATACCACGCGTGGCGTCCTCACGACCGGCACGCCGCTGCTCGATGCAGGCGGCAACCTGAGGGGCTTTGATGCGACGGGCGGCAATATCACCGTCCCGGTTGCGGGTCCGAAGGTGACGAACGTCGATCAGGTCGATCGGCTTGCACGCGCGGTGCAGGCCAACGCGGCGATCTCTGACTTGCTGGGCGGAGCGCCGTGGCCCAGACCAGCGGTTTGACGCCCTCAACAACCGATAAACAGATTTCGTAGTACGTTGGTATCCGTCATAAATTCTGACGGAGAACGGGTCGCTCCCGCCTGCCGCACATCGACCCGTGCATACGAAGTTTTTACATCGGCGCCGCGGTACGTGTAAACGCCGTCGACGGATAAGGAGCGGCATTGCACGACCTTGGCGCCGTCAATCGTGGCGGCTTA
>NZ_JAQQEU010000163.1:0-5126 GCF_046026895.1 Paraburkholderia sediminicola | reverse complement strand
CTAGTTGGTGGGGTAAAGGCCTACCAAGGCGACGATCTGTAGCTGGTCTGAGAGGACGACCAGCCACACTGGGACTGAGACACGGCCCAGACTCCTACGGGAGGCAGCAGTGGGGAATTTTGGACAATGGGCGCAAGCCTGATCCAGCAATGCCGCGTGTGTGAAGAAGGCCTTCGGGTTGTAAAGCACTTTTGTCCGGAAAGAAAACCTCCGGGTTAATACCCCGGGGGGATGACGGTACCGGAAGAATAAGCACCGGCTAACTACGTGCCAGCAGCCGCGGTAATACGTAGGGTGCAAGCGTTAATCGGAATTACTGGGCGTAAAGCGTGCGCAGGCGGTTCGTTAAGACAGATGTGAAATCCCCGGGCTTAACCTGGGAACTGCATTTGTGACTGGCGGACTCGAGTATGGCAGAGGGGGGTAGAATTCCACGTGTAGCAGTGAAATGCGTAGAGATGTGGAGGAATACCGATGGCGAAGGCAGCCCCCTGGGCCAATACTGACGCTCATGCACGAAAGCGTGGGGAGCAAACAGGATTAGATACCCTGGTAGTCCACGCCCTAAACGATGTCAACTGGTTGTCGGGCCTTCATTGGCTTGGTAACGTAGCTAACGCGTGAAGTTGACCGCCTGGGGAGTACGGTCGCAAGATTAAAACTCAAAGGAATTGACGGGGACCCGCACAAGCGGTGGATGATGTGGATTAATTCGATGCAACGCGAAAAACCTTACCTACCCTTGACATGTACGGAACCTGGCTGAGAGGTCGGGGTGCCCGAAAGGGAGCCGTAACACAGGTGCTGCATGGCTGTCGTCAGCTCGTGTCGTGAGATGTTGGGTTAAGTCCCGCAACGAGCGCAACCCTTGTCCCTAGTTGCTACGCAAGAGCACTCCAGGGAGACTGCCGGTGACAAACCGGAGGAAGGTGGGGATGACGTCAAGTCCTCATGGCCCTTATGGGTAGGGCTTCACACGTCATACAATGGTCGGAACAGAGGGTCGCCAACCCGCGAGGGGGAGCCAATCCCAGAAAACCGATCGTAGTCCGGATCGCACTCTGCAACTCGGGTGCGTGAAGCTGGAATCGCTAGTAATCGCGGATCAGCATGCCGCGGTGAATACGTTCCCGGGTCTTGTACACACCGCCCGTCACACCATGGGAGTGGGTTTTACCAGAAGTGGCTAGTCTAACCGCAAGGAGGACGGTCACCACGGTAGGATTCATGACTGGGGTGAAGTCGTAACAAGGTAGCCGTATCGGAAGGTGCGGCTGGATCACCTCCTTTCTCGAGCTGAACGTGTCAAACGTTGAGCGCTCACGCTTATCGGCTGTGAAAAAGACAGACTCAGGGGTCTGTAGCTCAGTCGGTTAGAGCACCGTCTTGATAAGGCGGGGGTCGATGGTTCGAATCCATCCAGACCCACCACTGTTTCTGCGGTGGCTGCAGCTAACCGATCAACCCCTGGGTAAAAACAGATAGCAGTATCTGTGCATGACTGGGGGATTAGCTCAGCTGGGAGAGCACCTGCTTTGCAAGCAGGGGGTCGTCGGTTCGATCCCGTCATCCTCCACCAATCTTCAATGCGTAGCGTTCTGCGGAGTAAGTGCAGAGGGTTGTGCATTGGCGATTGAGCCAGTCAGAGTGATACGCGGTGATAGCAACTGCGATATCGGCTGTCGTTCTTTAACAATCAGGAAGAAGTAGTAAAGAGATTCACGAAAGCGTACCTGGAGATGGGTATGTGAGTAGGTGAGTCAGGGTTGTGATTGTATCAATGTATGAAAGGGGAATCGGAAGATTGCCCTGGAATACGGCGCAACACGAATACTCAACCTGTAGCGAAGTGCGTCTTGAAAGAGACACACCCGTTATAGGGTCAAGCGAACAAGTGCATGTGGTGGATGCCTTGGCGATCACAGGCGATGAAGGACGCGGTAGCCTGCGAAAAGCTACGGGGAGCTGGCAAACGAGCTTTGATCCGTAGATGTCCGAATGGGGAAACCCACTCCGAATGGAGTATCCATGACTGAATACATAGGTCATGAGAAGCGAACGCGGTGAACTGAAACATCTAAGTAACCGCAGGAAAAGAAATCAACCGAGATTCCCAGAGTAGTGGCGAGCGAAATGGGACCAGCCTGTACTCTTTATCTTCGTTGTTAGTCGAACGCTCTGGAAAGTGCGGCCCTAGCAGGTGATAGCCCTGTAGACGAAAACAGTGAGGAAGAACTGGGTGTACGAGAAGTAGGGCGGGACACGTGAAATCCTGTCTGAAGATGGGGGGACCATCCTCCAAGGCTAAATACTCGTGATCGACCGATAGTGAACCAGTACCGTGAGGGAAAGGCGAAAAGAACCCCGGGAGGGGAGTGAAACAGATCCTGAAACCGCATGCATACAAACAGTCGGAGCCTTTGAAAGAGGGTGACGGCGTACCTTTTGTATAATGGGTCAGCGACTTACATTCAGTGGCGAGCTTAACCGATTAGGGCAGGCGTAGCGAAAGCGAGTCCGAACAGGGCGTCCAGTCGCTGGGTGTAGACCCGAAACCAGGTGATCTATCCATGGCCAGGATGAAGGTGCGGTAACACGTACTGGAGGTCCGAACCCACTAACGTTGAAAAGTTAGGGGATGAGCTGTGGATAGGGGTGAAAGGCTAAACAAACCTGGAAATAGCTGGTTCTCTCCGAAAACTATTTAGGTAGTGCCTCGTGTATCACCTTCGGGGGTAGAGCACTGTCATGGTTGTGGGGTCCATTGCGGATTACTACGCCATAGCAAACTCCGAATACCGAAGAGTGCAATCACGGGAGACAGACATCGGGTGCTAACGTCCGGTGTCAAGAGGGAAACAACCCAGACCGCCAGCTAAGGTCCCCAAATATTGCTAAGTGGGAAACGAAGTGGGAAGGCTAAAACAGTCAGGAGGTTGGCTTAGAAGCAGCCATCCTTTAAAGAAAGCGTAATAGCTCACTGATCGAGTCGTCCTGCGCGGAAGATGTAACGGGGCTAAGCAATATACCGAAGCTGCGGATGCATATTTATATGCATGGTAGGAGAGCGTTCCGTAAGCCTGCGAAGGTGCACTGGAAAGTGTGCTGGAGGTATCGGAAGTGCGAATGCTGACATGAGTAGCGATAAAGGGGGTGAAAGGCCCCCTCGCCGTAAGCCCAAGGTTTCCTACGCAACGTTCATCGGCGTAGGGTGAGTCGGCCCCTAAGGCGAGGCAGAAATGCGTAGCTGATGGGAAGCAGGTTAATATTCCTGCACCATTGTTGAATGCGATGGGGGGACGGATCGCGGAAGGTTGTCCGGGTGTTGGAAGTCCCGGTCCTTGCATTGGAGAAGGCGCTTTGGCAAATCCGGGCGCGGGATTCAAGGGTGCGAGGCCATTCACTTCGGTGAAGAAGCAATCGGAAGTGGTTCCAGGAAAAGCCTCTAAGCTTCAGTTCAACAAGACCGTACCGCAAACCGACACAGGTGGGCGAGATGAGTATTCTAAGGCGCTTGAGAGAACTCGGGAGAAGGAACTCGGCAAATTGGTACCGTAACTTCGGGATAAGGTACGCCCCGGTAGCCTGATGCGCCTGCGCGCAAAGGGTGAAGGGGTTGCAATAAACTGGTGGCTGCGACTGTTTAATAAAAACACAGCACTCTGCAAACACGAAAGTGGACGTATAGGGTGTGACGCCTGCCCGGTGCCGGAAGATTAAATGATGGGGTGCAAGCTCCTGATTGAAGTCCCGGTAAACGGCGGCCGTAACTATAACGGTCCTAAGGTAGCGAAATTCCTTGTCGGGTAAGTTCCGACCTGCACGAATGGCGTAACGATGGCCACACTGTCTCCTCCCGAGACTCAGCGAAGTTGAAGTGTTTGTGATGATGCAATCTCCCCGCGGCTAGACGGAAAGACCCCATGAACCTTTACTGTAGCTTTGCATTGGACTTTGAACCGGTCTGTGTAGGATAGGTGGGAGGCTGTGAAGCGTGGACGCCAGTCTGCGTGGAGCCAACCTTGAAATACCACCCTGATCTGTTTGAGGTTCTAACCTTGGTCCGTTATCCGGACTGGGGACAGTGCATGGTAGGCAGTTTGACTGGGGCGGTCTCCTCCCAAAGTGTAACGGAGGAGTACGAAGGTACGCTAGGTACGGTCGGAAATCGTGCTGATAGTGCAATGGCATAAGCGTGCTTAACTGCGAGACCGACAAGTCGAGCAGGTGCGAAAGCAGGTCATAGTGATCCGGTGGTTCTGTATGGAAGGGCCATCGCTCAACGGATAAAAGGTACTCTGGGGATAACAGGCTGATACCGCCCAAGAGTTCATATCGACGGCGGTGTTTGGCACCTCGATGTCGGCTCATCTCATCCTGGGGCTGTAGCCGGTCCCAAGGGTATGGCTGTTCGCCATTTAAAGAGGTACGTGAGCTGGGTTTAAAACGTCGTGAGACAGTTTGGTCCCTATCTGCCGTGGGCGCTGGATATTTGAAGGGGGCTGCTCCTAGTACGAGAGGACCGGAGTGGACGAACCTCTGGTGTACCGGTTGTCACGCCAGTGGCATCGCCGGGTAGCTATGTTCGGAAGAGATAACCGCTGAAAGCATCTAAGCGGGAAACTCGCCTTAAGATGAGATATCCCCGGGGCTTCGAGCCCCTTGAAGGGTCGTTCAAGACCAGGACGTTGATAGGTCAGGTGTGTAAGCGCAGTAATGCGTTGAGCTAACTGATACTAATTGCCCGTAAGGCTTGATCCTATAACAGGTGTGTCTCGACCAGAGTTGGCGCTTCAGCGCTTACTCCGGTCCGATCCCCGAAGGGGATGCGTGTGAACCCCCAGATGGGGTAGCAGAACGCACGGTTGAGATCAGTGTTGTGCCAGAAACAGCACAGCCCGAACTACCTGATGTTGACTCATCAGAAACTACTTCTTCCCGATTGGCTTCGCTGGCCGGAAAACCAGCGCGGCAACCAGTCATGCCTGATGACCATAGCGAGTCGGTCCCACCCCTTCCCATCCCGAACAGGACCGTGAAACGACTCCACGCCGATGATAGTGCGGATTGCCCGTGTGAAAGTAGGTAATCGTCAGGCTCCCCAGCAGTGAACAGAAACCCCACCC
>NZ_JAQQEU010000162.1:0-5231 GCF_046026895.1 Paraburkholderia sediminicola | reverse complement strand
GTTTCGCGTTGCGGCAAAGAATAGCTCGAATTGGGTTGCAGGACCTCGCTTGTCCCAAAGATCGTGAACGTAGAGCTATCTCTGAGGGGTACAGGCGTTTCGCCGATCTGATTGAGTGGAGAGGGGGTGCTGTCAATACTTCTGAGCTTCGCGCTATGTGTGGGAGCAGCAGGAGTCGAATCAGCCTCTCTCCTGGTACGGGAAGCAATGCCGGTGCTCCGGGAATTATTCGTCAACTGCTGGAAGGCCTGTTGACCGACACTGTTGCGCAAAGAGGATCGATTTTTTAAGGGTGGCTGCGGGAAAGCAGAGTCTCTTTCACTGCTGGCGGAACTGTCATTTTCATTGTCATTTTGTGTAGGTGGCACATAGAGAGGGGTGTTATCTATTTTCATAACATTGACTTCCACATCTGGACGAAAGGGACGTGGAACCCATTTCACACTGTTTCCTCAAGGTTGACGTAGTACACCCGCACTTTTCCTATGCCCGCCGTAGCTGACACGGTTGTCAGGCGGTGTATCCGAGTTCGCGCAGAGTGAAACGACGTTCGGAAACGCTCTTGAGTTCTGCACTTCGGCGCAGCGCGTGAACCTTTTACCTCGGCTTTACGAGCAGAACGGAATTTTCTGGGCTCCGGCTTACAGCCCCTACTTTTTCGGCGACCGGTTAACCTTGGGCACCTGAACAACGGAAGCCCAAGGATGGAAGCGTCGATCATCGATGACGACCTGTGGAGCACTGATCGAACCGTTCGAAACTTCATCATGGCGCGTTGATGCCGACTTGCGGCTTCCACCGCAGCCATGGGACGGGGAAGTCCATTTCATTCTCCGAGTGATTTTGGAAACTGACCTCTTAGTACGGCTTGGTTTGCCGGCTTTCGCTTTGAGCCGCGCTCTCATCTCGACTGCCATATCGCGCTCATTGCCAGCGGGGTGCAACGTCAATCGTTCCGTGGGGAAACCCTGTTGCTCACGCACGGCGCGATTCAGGTCATGCGACCCGGATCAAGGCCCATTTGGGAAGGGCGTTCGACGGAGCGATCGACTACGTCGCAAGCGGGACTAAGGCCAACATCGTTTCACTATCTAGCTGCCTGCGTCCGCACGATGCCGTCATTGCAGTGAGCTCGGGACATATCGTAGTCGGAGAAGCCGGTGCGATCGAGGCGGCAGGCCACAAGCGCATCGTCGCTCATTCCCGCATTGGAGCAGCTCTTTGCTTTTCATATTTGGAGAAAGTCGGACAACGATCATTCTGTGATTCGCCTCGTTACGTCCTGGGCCACACAAGAATGCCAGGTCGACGCCTTTCTGGCTCGGCTCGCCCAACTTTGAAGGCACGCCGACGTTTGCCATTTCCGCCGCCTGTTTGGCCGATGTTTTGGAATTCGAACTTTCACGTATTTCGAAACACTCCAGCCAAGCTATTATCGAAAGTCGATGCCGACTGCCTGGATGGCGTGAACATTAGAATCCCTACCCTTAAAGGCAGATAGCGGCGTGCGTTTCTGAAAAGGAGATTGCGATGGCTGAGCTCGTAACATGCTTGTGGTTCGATCACGGTAGAGCGCGCGAGGCGGCGGAGTTTTATGCCGCGACGTTTCCCGACAGCCGTGTCGATGCAGGTCATGTATCCCCTATACCGGGCATTGGGCAGGGTCCGGAGTTGACGGTTGAGTTCACCGTGCTCGGTCGGCGCTTCATAGGGCTAAACGGCGGGCCCAATTTCAAGGCTAACGAGGCGGTAAGTTTCATGGTCCTGACGGATAGCCAGGAAGAGACCGACCGATATTGGAACGCCGTTACCGGCAATGGCGGAGAGGAAGCGCCTTGCGGCTGGTGCAAGGACCGCTGGGGCTTTTCGTGGCAGATCACGCCGAGGCGGCTGCTGGAGTTCGTCAGCGGGACCGATCATGACGCCGGACGGCGTGCAATGGACGCGATGATGAAAATGAAGAAGATCGATATCAGCGCGATAGAGCGCGCCGCGGCGGCGGCTGATTGACACGTAGACGCGGCGGCTCGGTCAGTCAATCGATGTGGCTGGCCACGAAGCCTTGACGATGCCGGCCACTGCGTCAGCGACGCATGATCGCAGCGCCGCAAGCGCGACGCCGCGCAGCATACGCGGCCAGCGTCGAAGAGGACACCGACGCGCAGGCAATCTGATGCGTTCTGCTGCGACGCACGAACGGCCCCGCTTCCGCGTAGCTTACGCAGGACCGCAGCCGCGACCGTCCTGACGTGACGATCTCGTTCGTCTTCAACGGCGCTTCGACCGGTCAAAGTTTGTCCCCGATTTGGGCGTAACATAAGTACAGTGCCTTGGACCTCGGCACCCGTTTTACGCGCCGGAGATGCCCTCATGCGCCTTGCTGACTTTATCTTGCGAGACATGGAGCCGATCCTGCTGCAATGGGAGGTGTTCGCGGCCAGCCTCCTGCCTGCGGCGGCAAACATGGAATCGCCGGCGTTACGCGACCACGCGCACCAGATCCTGCTCGCGGTGGCGAAGGATTTGCGGACTTCGCAAACCCGGAAAGCACAGCGCGAAAAATCCCTTGGCCGAGCCCCCGGTCCGATCGACGCGAGCGAAACAGCCGCCCAAACGCACGCCCTTCTGAGGGCACGGTCCGGCTTCAATATCAAACAGCTCGTAGCCGAATATCGCGCGCTGCGCGCTAGCGTGCTTCGCTTGTGGATGGATGATTGCGCGCCCCGTGCCCCCGACCTGGACGACGTGATTCGCTTCAACGAAGCGATCGATCAAGCACTTGCCGAATCAGTCGCTATGTTCAGTGCGCGGGTCGACCAGGACCGTAATCTCCTGCTTGGCATGCTGGGGCACGACATGCGCAGCCCTCTGCAAGCCGTTAAGGTCACGGCTTCCTATCTGGCGGCGCTGAATGCCGGGGAGCGAGTATCGGCAGCCGCCGGCCGCCTGATACGTAGCGGCGCCCGGATACAGGCCTTGCTTGACGACCTGACCGAATTCAAACCGGACCAAACTGGGCTTGGGCATCAACATCACGCCCACGAGTCTGAATCTGGCGGATGTGCGCGCCGACGAGATCGACGAGTTGCGTGCCATTCATCCTGACAGGCACATTGAGTTGCACGTGAGCGGTGATTTACAGGGGATCTGGGATGGCCAGCGCCTGCAGCAATTGCTGGGAAATCTTGTCACCAATGCCATCAGGTACGGAGCACAGGACACTCCGGTTCAAGTGACGTTGACCGGCAACACAACGCATGTCCGGGTCGACGTCAGCAACCGCGGGCCGGTCATAGAGAGCGCAACGCTGAAGTGCATCTTCGATCCCCTGACGCGGGGGGAAAGCCATCAGAACACGTACGATGGAGCGGGTAATCTTGGACTGGGGTTGTACATTGTGAACGAGATCGCCAGAGCCCATCACGGAAAAATCGAAGCGTGGTCGGACGAAACAGAGACCTCATTTTCAGTGTCACTCCCGCGCGCCGACGGAATGGTTGCGGAGAGTTGACGGTGCCGCGACGGCGCTGCGCTGGCCGGTCACACATAAGTTTTTGTCCGCAATGAAGATGATGCGCCAGGCCAGGTATCGATAGGCGGGCATCGCCCGCCAGCGGGCCCCACGACCCACGCGCATTCCGATGCTTTGGGTGTAGCCTGACGGTCCAGCACGCAAGGGGGAGGCGGTATGGAACGAGAGTTGAAGCTACGAATTCCTATTGAAGATCTTGAGAAGCTGCGTCACGCACCTCTGCTTGCGCAATCGGCAAGCGCGGCGGATCCTCCCAAATTGCTGACCAGCACCTATTTCGATACGCCCGAGCTTGCCTTTCACTGGTGCGGCGCTTCGCTGCGGGTGCGGGTCATCGGCGGCGAGCGCCTCCAGACGTTAAAGCTTGAAGGATCCGCGCGGGCGGGCCTGTTCGACAGGGCCGAGTTCGAGATGCCCGTCGACAGCGACACGCCCGATCTGAAGCTGCTGCTGGACCAGATTTCCGCTGATACCGATTGCGGCAAACTGATTCGTGACGAGGCGACCGCCGCGCGGCTGAAGCCCGTATTCGTCACGCGTATCAATCGATCCGCTATTCCATTGCGGTTGCCGTCTGGAGACGAACTCGAAGTGGCGCTCGACGAGGGCACCATCGAGGCGGATTCGGGCTCGGTTCCGATTGCGGCTGTGGAACTGGAGTTGAAGCAAGGGCAATCAGAGAATTTGTACGGCGTGGCGCTCGAACTGCTGGAAACCGTGCCTGTGCGCATCGACCATATGAGCAAAGCTGATCTCGGCTACGAACTGCTCGTAGCGGAGCACAGCGACGCGGTGAGGGCTCAACCGGTGCAGTTGAACAGGCGCGATTCGGTCGAGGACGCGTTCTGCAGTATCGCCCGCAACTGTCTGGATCAGGTTCACGCGAACGAACGTGGCGTCGTGTCCGGCCATGATCCGTCTAGCGTTCATCAGATGCGCGTGGGACTTCGTCGGCTGCGCTCGGCCCTTGACCTGTTCGCAGACGAGATTCCCGCTTATGCCGGTCTTGACGAGGAATTGCGCTGGATTGCAGCAGAGCTCGGTGCGGCGCGTGATTGGGAAGTACTCGCGGGATCGACGCTCGATCGTGCGGCGACGAGCGCAAGCGCGGATGAAATCCTGCCGGTACGTCAGGCGTGCGAGCAGATCGCCGCCAACAATCGGCAGCGCGCGGCAGACGCGGTGGAGTCGGCCCGCTACACCCGGCTCGTACTCCAGCTCGCGGTATGGTTGAATCGAAAGGGATGGCGCGACGGAATGTCCGACAAACAGCGCGGAAGCCTTGACCGGCCCGCCGGGCAGTTCGCCGCGGATGTCCTGCGTCGTCGGCACAGGAAGTTGATCAAACGTGGCAAGCGGCTTGCCGATCTCGACGATCACCGTCGCCACCGTGCCCGCATTGCAGCGAAGAAAGTCCGATATGCCACCGAGTTCTTCGCGTCGCTGTGTCCCAGGCGCGCCGTGCGGCACTACATCGATGCGTTGACCGCGCTGCAGGACGATCTGGGTTGGCGCAACGATGCGGTGGTCGCCGACCAGCTTCTCAGGTCGGTGCCGCGAGTATCACCCGACACGGCCTCGGGAGCAGCCTTCGCGCGGGGTTATCTCGCTTCACGTGTCGCTGCCGATCACCAGACCTTGAAGAAGCTGTGGAAAAAGTTCAGACGTCTTTCGCCGCCGGCATAAAGCCAGCTGGCTG
>NZ_JAQQEU010000161.1:0-5353 GCF_046026895.1 Paraburkholderia sediminicola | reverse complement strand
ACTGGAAATCGTCTGCGCCATCTCCAAGCATCCGAAGGTCCTGCTTCTCGACGAACCGACATCGGCTCTGACGAGTTCCGACGTTGACTGGCTGGGACGCCAAATCGCGGATTGCACGCGGCGTGGCATTACCGTTGCGCTGATTACTCACAGAATGCCTGAGGTCCGGGAGTTCTGTTCGAGCATGTCCATTCTCCGCAACGGCGCGTGCGTAGGTTCTTTCGAAGCAAACGAAATCGCCAACGACGAGGTGTTCCGACTCATTATGGGGCGTACGCTTGGTGCAGCGTTCCCAGCGCGCATGGCCCCCATTGAACAGCGAAGCGTGCCGCGCCTCTCTGTCAAAAACCTGCGTTCCGGGAGCCGGCTACATGACGTTTCCTTCGACATTCACCCGGGCGAGTGCGTGGGTGTTGTCGCGCTCCAGGGCATGGGACAGCTTGAACTCTTCAAGTCGCTGTTCGGGCTCGCGCCGATGACGTCTGGAACGCTAGCAGTCGGCGGGCGCGCAGTCACGGTCAGGTCGCCTCGAGATGCGATTTCGGCGGGGGTGGGGCTCAGTCTCGTACCCGAAGAGCGGAAGACCGAGGGACTCGCGCTGAATCTGTCCGGCCGCGCGAATGTGTCTTTACCCACGATTGAACGTTTTGCACGCTGGGGCAAGATAGACCGGCAAAAAGAAATGGAGTCGGTTGCCGGTGCGTTAAAGCGTGTCAGCGGAAAGATGCGGGCGCTTTACGAGCCGGCCTCCGCTTTCAGTGGCGGCAACCAGCAAAAACTGGTTATCGCGAAATGGCTGCTCGCCGACAGTCGCGTGCTTCTGCTTTTCGACCCGACACGAGGCGTAGACGTCGGTGCGAAGCTGGAAATCTATCAGGTCATGCACGACTACCTCGCGTCCGGTGGCGCGGTGCTGCTCCATTCGACTGAGATTCCTGAAGTTGCAAATTTATTCGACCGCATCCTTGTTATGTACGCGGGGCGCGTGGTCGCAGAGCTTGATGGTCGCTCTGCAACTGAACACGCCATTACAACGGCGATGCTCGGGGTATCGGGGCATTCTGCCAACGACTCTTTCGAGAGGGAGGCATCGTGATGGCCGCCACTTTACATCGCAACGGGCACCACTCATTGAAGGGCATCAGGCTTGCACCGCTTCGAGGCTTGCTTGTCGCATTTGCCGTGCTAGCGCTGGTCTTCGCCGCCCTCGACTTGAGTCTCGCACAGCCGTTTGGTTTCAGCGACCTGAGCTCCACCGCGTCCGGCACCGCAAGTCTTGCGCTTGCTGCAATGGGCGAGACCGCGATTATCGTCAGCGGCGGCCTGGACCTGTCAGCAGGTGCCGTGCTTTCCCTCACGAATTGTCTGTTCGTTACCCAGGTTGGTACTTCGGCCGGTTCGGTGGTTCTCTGGACGCTCCTCGCGATTGCCGCCGGCGGCTGCGTGGGCGCGGTCAACGGATTCTTTGTCGCTTACGTCCGCCTGCAACCGGTTGTGGTCACGCTCGCCACCATGTTTATCACTCAGGGTGTGACGTTGCTTATCCTGAAGCAGCCGGGCGGAACTGTGCCTCCGGAGTTTACGACGGCCCTGACGGGCGACATCGCGAACGGCCATATCCCGATGCCGCTTGTCGTGATTGGCGTTGCGTTGCTTGTCTGGTACGTAGTCAAGAAGTCACGGTTCGGCACCATGATTTACGCCGTTGGAAGCGATGAGGGGGCGGCGCACCTCAAGGCGCTTCCGACGCGCAAAGCGAAGTTCTGGGTATACGTCCTGGGTGGCTGCTTCTATGGTGCGGCTGGGGTCTTTTTCTCTGCCCAGACAGGCGGCGGTGACCCCCTCGTCGGTGCAGGAATGCTTCTGCCAATCTTCGTCGCTGTCGTCCTGGGAGGCACTCCGCTTGGAGGCGGACGTGGAGGCTGCCTCGGAACCGTCATCGGCGCATTCTCAGTCACCCTTATCGCGAACATGCTGCTGGTACTTAATGTCTCGACCTACTACAGCACGATTGTGGAAGGGGGCATTCTCATTCTTGCCGTACTGGGGACATCAACGGGTTTGCGTTGGTCCGGTCTTTTCAACTGGTCACCTATCCAGCGCAACCGCGCAGTGGCGGCTGAGGCATCGAATAGCACGATAATTCGCCAAGCCCCTGCTTCCCACGAAGCGACAGCTGCTGTTCAGGAGGCCGTGCCTGCGCCGACGTTCCGTGAGCGGCTGCGTCACAGTCGTGAAACGTTGCGACTCTGCGTGCCCTCCTATGTCGGTTTGCTTGCTTTGCTTGCAGTCACGCTGGTCCTGTTCAGCGGCAATATCGGCACCTTGGGTTATCTGAAGTCGCTGCTGGTGCTCTCGTCCTTCCTGGCAGTGCTCGCGCTTGGTCAGGGCGCAGTGGTCCTGAGCGGCGGCCTCGACCTCTCGGTTCCCTTTACCATTACGCTGGCCGGAGTCGTCCTCACTGGCATGACTAACGGTTCCGACATCGCGGCGCTCTGGGGCGTACCGGCGGTACTCCTGCTCGGCGCTGCGATAGGCGCGATAAACGGGATTGGAGTCTCGGTACTCCGGATTTCACCGCTCATCATGACGCTAGCCATGAACGGAATTCTGCAGGGCGCTGCACTCGTCTACGACAACGGTGCGCCAACGGGATTCGCACCTCCGACCATCCGCTGGCTTATGACCGGACAGCTTCTGGGCATTCCCCCGGTCATCTTCTTTCTGTGCGCGTTCGGACTACTCTCGCTGTACCTGCTGCATCGGACGGTGTACGGACGACGCCTGTTTGCTGTCGGCAGTAATCCGGTGTCGGCGAAATTTTCCGGCGTCCCGGTTACTAAGGTGCTAATTTTGACCTATGCACTCAGCGGGCTTTGCAGCGCCCTCGTCGGCGTAATGCTGAGTGGCTTCACAGGTCAAGCCTTCAATGACATGGGTGACCCGTATCTGCTTACATCTATCGCCGTGGTTGTCGTTGGTGGCACCTTGATGACCGGCGGTCGTGGTCACTATGCAGGCATGCTGGGGGGCGCCCTGATGCTGACAGCGCTTTCTACATTGCTTTCCGGCTCATCGCTGCCGGTCGCCGCCAGAGGCGTGGTGTACGGTCTCGTTGTGCTTGCAGCTGTGGTTGCCATGCGCGAAAAGCGCGCTTCATAGAACCATGGGCCCGACGGGGCCAAATACTAAAACTGGAGACAGACATGCTACTTCCCGTTCGCCGTATCGTTACTCACAACGATGAAGAGGGCCGTTCGTACGCTTTGCTCGATGGCGTGGCGACCAACGTGATTGGGACATTGACTGAGCTATGGACGACCGACCCGACGCCGCACAATCTCAGGTCAACTGACGACGCTGGCGCCACTTCGGAGAGTCTGGAGCCGGTTCCTGGCGGCACTGTGTTTCGCTACTTTCAGATTCCACCTCAAACCCAATTGGCGCACCTGAGCCTCGAGGAAAAACAGAAGGCGTGGCGCGACCTGTTTGAAAAGATGCATGCACCGCATGCGCAGCCCGACACGAGCCGCGACCCAGGCATGCACAAAAGCTCAACGACGGATTACATCATCTTGCTGTCCGGGCAAATTACGCTCGTACTCGACAAGACAGAGCATGACCTGAAGCCCTTCGACGTCGTCGTGCAACGCGGAACAAATCATGCCTGGGTGAATCGTGGCACCGAAGACGCACTACTGATGGCGGTGCTGGTGGACGCGAAAGGCTGAGCCTGATGACGGAGATGCGCCTGCAGATAAGCATCTCAAAATGTGCACGACTGTGGCTGCCCCGCGAGCGAATCAACGCCCGGACACCCAGCAATGACGAGAGGTTGAAATGGCAAACAACGAGTTGGTAGGGATTGTCGGGACCGGAACCATGGGCAGTGGAATTGCGCAGGTCGCCGCCTTGAATAGAAAACGGGTAATCGCAGTCGACGTTCAGCCGCAGTCCCTCGAACGAGCGAAGGCTTCCATCACAGATAGCTTAAGCCGCATGGTAAAGAAGGGGGCGGTGTCCGATAGCGATGCGAAGGACGCAATTGGTCGCATTCAGTTTTCGACCGATTACGCGGACCTCGCCGGCGCAGACCTGCTTATCGAGGCTGCGACGGAGGCATTTGAGCTGAAGCGCAGCATCCTTCGCAAACTAGCTGAAATAGCCGGTCCCGAATCAATCATTGCGACGAACACGTCTTCGCTATCGGTCACGCTCCTTGCGGCAGATGTTCCTGACCCCACCCGCTTCATCGGCATTCACTTTTTCAATCCGGTTCCGCTCATGCCTCTAGTTGAGGTGGTTCGCGGCGTCGCCACGAACGACGCAACAAGCGCCCGGGCTGCGAGCTTCGTCGGGGAGCGTGGAAAGACACCCATCGTAGTTCGCAACTCCCCTGGCTTCGTCGTCAATCGATTGCTCATCCCGATGATAAACGAGGCATTTTTTCTGCTCGGCGAGGGAGTCGCATCGGCTGAAGAAATCGACCAAGGAATGAAGCTCGGCGCAAATCATCCAATCGGCCCCCTCGCGCTGGCGGACCTTATTGGTCTCGACGTGTGCCTCGCTGTCATGGATGTCCTGCTGAAGGATTTCGGCGACGGAAAGTACCGCGCGGCGCCCGCCCTTCGCGAACTGGTTGCGGCCGGAAGGCTCGGAAAGAAGGCTCGGCGAGGCGTGTACTTGTACGAATGAACTTGATGGCCACGCGGCATCCAGCCTTGCTGGCCGCTGCTCGTATTTGCATGCATGGAGAATTTAGATGACGAAGCTCACTGCTGATTTGTCCGGCAATGTTGCACTCGTGACAGGCGCCGCAAGCGGATTAGGAAAGGAGATTGCACTCGAGATGGCTCGGTCGGGTGCAGCAGTTGGGATTGCTGACCTGAATGCCGACGGGGCCAATGCCGTTGCGGAGAAAATTCGTGAGCTTGGCGGCCGCGCCATCGGCGTGCTCATGGACGTTACCTCCGAGGAAGCCGTAAACGCTGGTGTCGACGCCATCGTTAAGGAGTTCGGGGCCTTGGACATTCTGGTATCGAATGCAGGCATTCAGATAGTCAGTCCCATCATTGACTTCTCGTATTCCGACTGGCGAAAGATGCAGGCAATTCACGTGGACGGTGCATTTCTGACAACCAAGGCTGCCCTACGGCATATGTACAAGGACAATCGTGGCGGGGTCGTCATCTACATGGGGTCCGTCCATTCGCATCTCGCCTCACCACTGAAGTCCGCATACGTCAGCGCCAAACATGCGCTCCTTGGCCTGTCGCGGACCTTGGCCAAGGAAGGTGCCGCTCACAACGTGCGCTCGCACGTAGTTTGTCCCGGATTCGTCCGTACCCCTCTA
>NZ_JAQQEU010000160.1:0-5643 GCF_046026895.1 Paraburkholderia sediminicola | reverse complement strand
TAGCGCAGCATTCGCCGCCGGTCGGTCAAAGCGCTCGGGGTCTTAGTCGGCAACCAGTCAGTCAAAATACCTTCGAGCTTCCTCGAGGTCGAGGCACCCTGGACGAAAGCAATGAGCGCGGCATGACCGGCGCTACAACTGCCGGTTCTTCCCGCTGCCGACTCGCCGAGCACTCTCTGCGTCAATCGGCGATATGCACCGACACGGGCCCACTCGCGGCGTCGCGGCATTAGAGGCTTTCGCGGCTTCGCCACAAGCCGCTTGAAGTGGCGCCGATTCGTGCGAACCTCGAACTCAATCGGGTTGGTCGGGTCCACACTTCTGTGCACAAAGGTCGTTACGCCGACGCTTCTGCGAGGGCGCGAGTTCCTTCGGCTTTCAGCAAGCCTTCCACCATTTTCGCTTCGGCCTTGGCGATACCGCCAAGCGATGCCACTGACAACTGGCGGTCGAAGGTTTCGAACGCCTGGCATAACCATGCATAATCGGCATCGTCAATTAGCCATACGCCGCCTTCTTTCTCCACAGCGTCGATATGCATCATCGCCGCGTGAGCCCCTTTTATGTACCCAATTTCGTCTGGACGATATCCGAAACGCCACAGCTCTTCGGCAATGAGTAACTGTCGGCCTAAAGTCGCAAACAGCTCGCGCGAGCCATGACCTCGCCGGAACGCGTCCAACCCTGTGTAGCACTGCAAAAGCATTGCTTGCGTTACGGGCTCGTGTGCAGCCCGACTGAACGTAAGCGCATGCAGCAGCGGCGACATGGCAGGTCGGGTGCGTTTTCGGGTTCGCAATCTGCTAGACATGGTGGGCTCCTTCCATAACTCTTCGGTCCTGCCGCCGTAGCGCTGCTGGCCGCCAAAACACGCTGTTGATGCAGCGGCGGCGAACGGGACCTTGGACGTGAGTCCTGACAACTATGATGGCAAGCAACAGTTAAGACAGACTTAAACAGCGCAGCTGCGCAAAATTGCACCCACGGCGACCAACGGTCGACACGGCTGTACCCTGAATCGGACACGATGAGGCGTTCATCGCAGCAATTTCCTATTGGATGCTTGTCGGTTCAGGCCGCGTGCGAACGTTACTCGCGATGGCGCCACGCAAATCGCCGCGCGGCGCCTGCGGCGTGAAATCGCGGACGCGCTCGCCCTGTTGCCAAGCCTCGACCGTGACCGGCCGGTCCGGGCGCCAATTGCGTTCCTGCGGCCTTTTTTTGCGAAAAAACTGCTGCGGCCATCGATGAGACAACAATGCCGACCAGAAGCAGTGACATTGGTTTCATGTTGGCTAGCCGCGGCCATAGTCGTGATGTCCGCGCGCATACCAATTGCGCCTGCTCCAATAACGGTGTCCGTCCCAATACCGGTCACCATGCCAGCCGATGAAGAGTCCAGGGCCCGCGATGACCGGCGCTGGTGCGTAGACGGGCGGCGGTGGCGCATATACAGGAGCGGGCGCCACATACACGGGAGCCGGAACCCCGATATTTACTCCGAGATGGACCTGGGCCATCGCTGCCCCCGAAAGAGTAAGCGCGATGGCGCCGAGCCCTAGTGAAAACGTCAGGTGTTTGAACATCATTTCGTCGCCTCATTGCTCGATTTGATGCTCACACTTTACGAGCACATCTGGCCGGCTGAGTTACGGCCTTGTAACCGCCAATGGGGCAGTAAACAAAATCGCCGCATCTACAGAACAAAGTAGTCGCGTCGTCATACAGCGTTTCAAATGTATGGCTCCCGCAAGCCCGAAAGGCCCACGGAATCGTCACGTCTTTGCTCTATGCGTGAACGGCTGGACGGCGCAGGACTTTTTGTCACGTGAACGCGACCCGTGGCATAGTGCGGCTTCTAACTACAACGGGAGGTTCTGATGGCAAAACTAGAACAGATTCAGGCAAAGATGAACCAATTGCAGGCGCAAGCCGATGCTTTGATTTCAAAGAAAGCTCAAGCGGCTGTCGACCAAATCCGAGAATTAATGCTGAAGCACGGTTTGACGACAGAAGATATTGAGGCCAAAGCAAAGGCGAAGCGCCAAGCGAAAGTGTCGAATGGGAGCGCCGACCACGTCAAAGTGAAAGCCTCTGACGGTCTCAAAAGCAAAGCTACGCCGAAGTATCAGCACCCCAAAACGGGCGCAACGTGGACCGGTCACGGTCGCGCCCCCGCTTGGATTGCTGAAGCCAAAGACAGAAGTAAGTTCCTGATTGCAGGTGGTGCTGAAGCGGCGGTCGTGGCGAGTGCAGGTGTTGTGAGCAAGGCGAAGGCTGCGACCAAGAAGACGACGTCGAAGTCGGTCGGTGCGACTGGTGGCAAAGGCCAGCGGAAGGGTCCGCAGCCAGCGCTTTATCGTGACCCCAAGTCTGGCGCGACCTGGAGCGGACGAGGTCCGGCACCGGCATGGCTTGCTGGTGCCAAGGACCGGACGAAGTTTCTGATTGTTGGTGGGGCGGGGGCGGGCGCGTGGGAGGCTGGCGCTGCGAGCAAGCCGAAAGCCGTCGCGAAGAAGGCCACGACAAAGACGGCGGTAGGGAAGAAGGCAACAACGGCGAAGAAAGCTGCCGGCAAGGCGACGGTGAGCGGAAAGGTCGCTGCGACTAAAAGCGCCACCGTCAGGAAAGTTGTAGCGAACGGTGCGACGCCGGCTCTAAAGAAGGCGGCGAAGAAGGCACCGGCCAAGAAATCGGTTGTCGCCAAAAACGTCGTTACAAAGCCGGGTGTCGCGGCGGCACCGGAAGCTGCGCCTGCTCAAGCAACCGTGTAACCGAGCACGCAGAACTCGGTTCTCGCCGCGCCGACAGGAGCGATTGTCATGGCTTACCGCTAACAGGCACGCAACGCGTCGAGACGGGCGGCGCATTTTGCATTCGCACCTCCGCGCTTGTAGGCATGTGCCGCCTTTGCGCGGTCGGGGACGAGGTCGCTAGGAGCATGCCTCTCCCAGTGCCCCTCCCAGTACAAGCCAAGGTTGTATGCGGCCGCCCGGTGTCCAAGCTCGAGGGCCGTGGCATACATGTCCTTGGCCATCTCGAGGTCGACGTCCATGCCGCGACCAAGCCGCGCACTGTCCGCAATAGCTGCCGCCGCCAGGCCTCGCAGAGGCTCGCTCGCCGTATCGTCCTTCAGCACGTCGCCCAGAATTACGTGCCCGGTCTCGTAGTCCGCTGGCCCACCTGTCCCGGTGACAAGAGACAGTGCAAGCGCGACCCGAAGAGAAGGGTGCCGGTGAGGGCCAACCCGTTCAATCAGACGCCGGCCGAGGTAAGGCGCCCCCGACAGCAGGCTTGTGCTGCGAGTGCGTCAACAGAATCTTTCTGCTTTGGCATCAAGCCGTTAGGCCGCATGCCAGGACGTTGTCCACAGCCTTGCCAACAAAAATTGGGGATAACTTGGATGGTGCCGGGAAGGAGCCGAATGCAACACACCGCCGGTGTCGTGGACGTCCGCGCAACCATTGCTCCTCGCGGTGCGCGCCATTGCTCGGCTGTTATCGCCCAGCTCATCTTCAGTAGCCAGATTAAACGAAGGCCCGTGCGTCTCAGGCATAGAAGCAAAAAAGCCCCCCAGATTCCCGTCGCGAGGAGCCAAATCCTCAGGCTGGCGCTCGCGTAGCAACACGGATTTGAATGGGCAACGGGCGAGGCCCTAAAACAAGGGGTTGAACAAGGGAACGCAAAAACAACGACCTGTACCCTCCCGGAGAAGGCTGCGCCTGCGTCAACGGCTATGCGAAAGGGATTGAAGCACGGGCAAGAAGAGCAAACCTCTGTGCGAGTCCAGCGTCGGGTGTGCCGTTGATGACTTGTTTGTAATCTCGCATTCATCCGTACGCCATGGACACCGCTCTATATTTTGCTGTGCCCGCTGTTTCGGCAAGCACAGTAGAGGTGAAGGGGACGGAGTGCCCACATGGTGGCTTGTCGTCCTTAGGCGTGGTATGAGCGTGAGCAAATCGAAGATTCAACTCCCGGCAGCATTCTTTCGATGGTATCGGCTATCGCAACCACTCCCGTTACTCTCCGCTCCCGCTACGTGTCTTACCCGCGGCATCATTCGGAAGAAATTCATGCGTAAGTTGATTGCATTGCTCGCTGTGGCAGCGAGCCTGGGTGGTTGCGCCGTCGTACCAGGATACGGGGAAGCGCAGCCATACGATTCGGTCTCCGGCTATCCGTTCTACGGGCCGGGGTACGGGACTTGCAGCAATTGGGGCGACTGCGGCCCCTGGGGCGGGTGGTCCGGCAATTACTGGCACGGCGACCGTTGGCACGGTGGCTGGCACGGCGGACGTGGAGGCTGGGGCGGACATGGCGGCGAAGGTGGACGTGGAGGCCGGGGCGGACATGGCGGCGGAGGTGGGCATGGCGGCGGAGGTGGGCATGGCGGCGGCCGCTGACACCTTCCCCTGTTCTGACTCTACTCGCCATCAGCGTATGGGTGGGACTCGTCCTGGTCTCAATCTACATTGAACCAGGGTTATTTTTTAAAAGGCTTGCGTAAGTTATTCGCGAAAAGCCTTCGAATTTTACCTGTTTGGAAAGTGAAAATGAAACGAGGCGTAAAGGCAGCTGTTCTTATGATGTTTCTGCTTGGTAGTGTGTCTGCGATGGCTGATACCAAACTGACTGCGGAGGAATGTAACGATTATCCGTTCAAGCCGGTCGTCGGTGAGATAACCCACGCCCAGTTGATGCAGGAGCTGGCGGAGCTGGAATCCGTTGGATACGACCCCCACAGAATCGATTACTACTATCCCAATAACCTGCAGGCAGCACAGGGGCGATTGCATGCGAAGTATGTTGCGGACTGCGCACCGGCGATGGGTCGAGGGAGCTGACGCCGCCTGAATTTCTTCGCACTGGATGAAAGCCGGGCAGTTCCTGGATGGCCGATTCCAGCTCTGGATAGCTCCCGGCGGTGCGATGAGGAAGGCGAGACACTGCTGAGACGCGAAATGCGGAATAGCGTCTAGGGTAAATTGAAGGACGGCAGAAGACTTCAATCCTCAAAGTACCTACGATGCGGTCGGATGACATCTTTGGGGATAATCTCGCCGAAGTGATTTCGGCTACCTGTCAGTCGTTCGGCGAAGAGTTACGTTCTACGCCTTTGGCGAGCACGTTCGCATGCAACGCTTTGGCAAGTGCGCTAAAGCTTGAGTGAGCAGCCAGGCGTCTACTTCGACATAGTCCGCGAGGAGCTTGTAAATTACTTTCCGCGCTAATGGGGTACCGCTAGATGTCGGCAAGATTGGAGTGACGGTCACTAAGCCGTGCCGTGCGACTTTAAGCACGTGCATCGAGCCGCTAGCCAGTCCACAGGTAGCGTGTGTTACTGCGACTCAAGGGCGTCATCGCGCGCTTGGGCAATCTCGACCGGGTGCTGGTCGTGGTACACGTCGAACAACTGTGAGCAGAGCTGTGCAAGCGAAGCGAGGTCTACGGCCTGGTCTGCATGCTCGACCTCGCCCGCGCTTAGTACATCATCGAGAACTGGCGCGAGACGGCGTAGTCGCGCAAAGATGGCGGACTCCAGTTTCATGTTGAACCTCCTCTAGCGGACATGGGAGCGCACCTGAGCCGGCCAACCTCAAGTCTCTGCAAACGCCTCAGTGGTCCGAGTCTCCCAATCGC
>NZ_JAQQEU010000159.1:0-5769 GCF_046026895.1 Paraburkholderia sediminicola | reverse complement strand
CCCGTTAATCGCGCCCGTGAGACCTGAGGTCTGCACTCACCTTCTATCCGCTGGCGTATGGCCAGCCCCATCCTGCATGCGCGCTTTGCCCGGATATCGCCGGGGCATGCGTCCCATCTTGTAGTCGGTTGCATTAATAGCAACCAGGGCTTCCCACGGACGCATGCACGTCAGACCGTTTGTGCTGGTGTGCTCAACTGCGACACTGCCTCCTTTGTGCAATGTTTTTCGGGGCTACGCGGACTTCAGTTGCGCACCTTCGGGGACGATGCCGTCCTTCAGGTAGCGCCACAGCGCGATGGCGAGGCGACGGGCAACGGCCACGATGGCGACGCGTCGGATTCGGCGACTGGCGGGCGTACCCTGCGTGCGCTGATAGAACCAGCGCGTCAACCCACTATTGGGTTGATATCGCAGCCAGACCCAGGCGATTTCTATAAGCAGGGCACGCACCCGTCGATTGCCTTGTTTGCTGATGCCTTGGTCAACCTGGCTCTCGCCGCTGTCATAAGGCTGTGGCACGAGGCCCACGCATGCGCCGACTTCACGACGGTTGTTGAAGCTGCGCCAGAACAGTTCGAGCGCCAGTCGCTGGGCGCCAATACCGCCAATGCCTTTGAGGTGGCTCAAATGCTCGATACGCTCGCGTACGGGTTCGGGCAAAGCGGCGCGCAACGTGCGGTCAAGCTTCGCGAGTTGCTGTTCGACGAACCCAAGCCGTTCGCACTCGTGCTGCAGGCGCTGACGTAGTTCGGGCGGCAGCGGTGTGCCGTCGTGGCATCGCACGTCATTGTGCGCGAGTCGTTCGGCGAACGCTTTCTGCGCGATGTCGTCCCAGCAGCCAAGGGTGCACAGCAACTTGCGCATGCGATCGCGATGCTGAAGCACCTCCTTCTGCAACTGGGCGCGTTCGCGCATCGAGTGGCGTGATGCTTCATCCTGAGGCGATGGCACGCGAACGACGCGCATGCGATCGCGTTCGCCGCGCGGCCACGCCCGCAGGTTGCTGACCAGCCTGATCGCATCGAGCCGGTCGGTTTTGGCGCGTCGTTTGTGGCGCTCGACGGGAATGCTCGCAGGGTCGACGACATGACACTCGATATTGCGAGCTCGCAATGCGTGATAGATCCAGAACGCATCGGGACCGGCCTCGTAGCTGACGACCAGGCGCGTGTCTGCCGCTAACGCCATTTCAGCTTCTGCTGCTCAATCAGATCCAGCGCAGCCTGCAGGCGAGCGGCGGCGACTGGCTCGGCAACAGTATGCACGGCTGGACGTTCGCGTTGCCCGTCGTGCAGCGCGATCTTCCATTTGGCTGCCGCAAGCTCAAGTGAGACCGCAAGCACAATTGCCTGAGTGCTCTCTGCCATGGATGCCGGATCTTTGCGCATGATGCCCTCCTGTGGGCCGGGGTCGACGTGCTGATTCTAGTATCTGTTCGTCGTTGCCCTACGCTTCATAGGATCTTGTAGTTGCCTTAAGTCTTTACTGTTTCCGCCGATATCCAGTTCAGGTCCGCTCGCCGAGCACGCAATTCCCGCCGCGTTTCCCGGGAAGGCGACTCAATCGCGCGGCGGATCGGTTTCGCCCATTCACGGGGCGGCAACGGCGGGGCCTCACGATGCCACGCCGGATGACCGGACGACAACATGGGGCGGCAGATCACACATTCACTCGAGGACGAAAACGTCGCGCCTTTCGCATGGATTTCGCGTTTCTGCGACATCGCTTCGAGTTGGGAGGGACATCGGGTGATCTCTCACTATCGACCATCGCAGCCAGATCGGCAGACGCAAAGCATAACTAATGATCAAGAAAAACATCTTTACCATAATCGTTGCCGCAATGCTGCTTGCTGTGATCGCGCCACATTGTCAGGCGGCGTACACGTCCGACTGGTTGGCGAACACATTCGGGACCAACACCACCCGCGTGGGTAGCGTCGCCCGTTCCATGTGGGTAGCGCCCGAGGGCGTCATCTATACGGCGTCCATGTGGGACGAAAACGAAGGGGGTGTCGCAATTTACGCGAACGGTAAAGGCATCGGGTCCGTAGGGGGGCACGGCGAGTTTCAGGGCGGCGCCATAACGGGCAATGCAACGTCAATCTTCGCTGCCTTGCAATATAACGTCGCTTACGGCAGCGGCACGGTGGGCCGATACGGCCGAACCAGTCAAACCCGCGATCTGCTCATTTCGGTCAGCGCGACAACGGCTGAGAAGCGGGCTGATGTCATCACCGGACTCGCGACGTCGGGCTCACTCCTCTATGCGAGCGACTTTCCGGGAAATCGCGTCCGCGTCTACACCACTGCCGGCGTGTGGCAGCGGGATATCAACGTCTCCGGTCCCGGCGCGCTCGCGGTGGACGGAGCAGGAAACATCTGGGTGGCTCAGAAGAGTGCGGGCACAATCCTCGAATTCGATCCAACCGGCAGGCCGCTGAACACCATCCAGATGTCCAGTGCCTCCCGACCGTCGGCGCTGTATTTCGATTCGACGACTGTGCAGCTCATGGCCGGCGACGAGGGACCCGACATGAACATCAAGACCTACAACATCTCGGGCACTCCATATCTTGTCAGCACGTTTGGCATTCAGGGCGGATACCTCGACACCACGACCGGGATCAAAGGTCAGGTAGGGGCCAAGCGGTTCACCCGCGTCGTGGGCATCGGCAAGGACGCCGCCGGCAACCTGTATGTGCTCAATAACCCTTGGGGCGGCACCTGGGACCTCGGCCGCGACGGTGGCACCGACATTCATTCGTACGGCCGCTCCGGCAGCCTGCAATGGAAGCTTCAGTCTCTCAACTTTGAGGGGGTCGCCGCTCCGGACCCGGGTACAGACGGCGCCTATTTCTATGGAGGCACCAACATCTACACAGGCTCCGCTGGCGGAACGTTCGTCGCGAACACCGTTGACCCGATCGATTACCCATCCGATCCACGACTCAACATCAACGATCTGGGACGCGGTGAGCACTTCGGTCAACTCGCCGCGGTTGGCGCAAACCGGATTCTTGTGGCGGGCGGCCAGGACCCAGATAGCTTTTACTTCTTCCACTTCAACGCTGCAAATGGCTACGTCGCCATACCGGATGCCACGCTTCCCGGTGCAGCGTTCAATACGGCCGCGAGGATCAGGGATGGATTCTGCCTCGACAGCAACGGCGACGTCTGGGCCGGTTTGGACGGGACAAACGCCATCTGGCACTATGCGCTCACCGGCTTTGATGCCAGCGGCAAACCGACATGGGGGGCTGGCATTCCAACTCCGATTCCGGGCACTATCAAGCCATTGACGCGAATCATCTACCTGCCGGAAAGCGACACCATGATCCTCGCGCAAGGCATTGTCGGGAGCACAGACTGGACGTCGATCGGATCGCGGGTCGAGGTGTATCACGGCTGGCGCGCTGGCAACACCACCGCTGCGAATCCGGTAATCAACATTACCAGCGCCAGTCCCAAGTCGATTACGGCTACGGGCAACTATCTCTTTGTCGGATACGTACACACAGTGCCCAATATCGATGCCTTTAATCTCAATACAGGCAGCCTGGACGCCACGTTGACCAACAGCAGCCCCGATACCGTGTACGTCGGCAATGACGTGGATTCGATGTACGGCCTGCGATCGTACCGTCGAACAACCGGAGAGTACGTCATTACAAAAGACAACTACAACGGTTCTAGCGTGGTTGTTTATCGTTGGACACCCTGATCAACCGCTCTCATGCAATCGAGGCCGCCATGCAACGCCAGTGAAGCTGGCGAACAAAGAAGACATGATCTGCTATCGCTGATTGAGCGGAAGACGGCTGCGCAGCGAGATGTGATGCGGGCGCGCATCGCGTTGTGGGGCCCACGAGGGCCACTCCAATACGGTGATTGCGCGGGAACTGAGTGTATCGGTGCAAACAGTCTGCCTGTGGCGCAAGCGCATTGCCCAGCAGGGTGCGCAAGGCATTCGCGAGGGCGAGCGTAGTGGTCGTCCGCCACGGATCACGCACGAAGCGCGACTGCAATCGTCCTGGGTACGCCGCTCGCGGCACTCTGCCAGTACCCCTATCCGGTATGCACATCGAGCGCGGCAATCAACGCCTGAGTGCCGTGACGAACATATTCAATCGCACGACGGGCGCAGCCGTCCGGGCGCGGGCGCAAGTCCCGGGTGCTTGCGCTCAATGGCCTGAAGGCGGGTCTTTTCGTCGATATTGGAGCACCGCCGCGTTTCTGGGCGCCTTGCGGTACAGCTTGCAAATCCCGCTTTGCCGATCAGATGCATGATCGCGTTCAGGCGTCGGTTCCGCCCCGTAACCGGTCATCCGATTGTCGAAGACGAACGCCCCTTGATCGGCCAAATCCGACATTTGCGCACCGGCCTTGAGGCGGCCGCTGTCCGCCAGACGTTTTTGCATATCAGATGTCCGGGCCTGTCGCAGTCCGGCGCGGCATTGTTCAGGCCCACCTTCATGTGCAGTCCCCTATCGTTGAAAGGGCAGTCCGATCCCTCTGGCGTGCCACAGATCAGCCAAAACTTCATCCAGATCGCTGCATTCGGATGAGGCGTTGCACGCGTCGCGCAAGTCCTCCAGTGCTCGCTGCACAGCGTCGCACCAGTCCGAGCCGCGTTGCAACTGGTCATGCTGGAGGCCTGCCAATCGAGCTTCGAGACTGGTCATTGCCTTGATCAGCGTCTTGCCGGAGACGCACGGCAACGCCGGCTTACGGACATGAGGTCGTTGCTGGAGACGTCGGAGAGGACGTCGAGAGCAGCTTGATCGACTCCCAATGCGGATGCAGGAGCCGCAGGACAGCCAGGATTGCGCTATTGGTATTCTCCGATACAGTTACCAGCTCGTTTCCTGTCTGGACCGTTCTCTTGCCATGCTGGCAATACTGAAATTCGATGCGAACTGTTACTGACATGATTAAGACTTCCTTCCTTTTAAGACTTATGCTTAGCTGGTAACCAAGCAACGCAGGCGTGCGCTCAGTCACCAACCCAATGCGCGGGCCAATACCCGTGCCACGGCATGCCGCGGCCGCGTGACCAGCCCGGCGGCAACGGGCTCCTATCTGAAACGCTTGATATCAGCAAGGCGTGCTGCTCGAAAAAAAAGCACCTCGCGCGCTCAAGCCCGTTTCGCTGACTTTGGGTCGATTCTTTCAGGACAGTTGGACACCATCAGCCAGTCCTGGCTCGACTCGATTCACGAACCCGCAATCCAGCAGGATCTGACAGAACTCATCCGGAGAGCAAGGTTTTCCCGTCACTTCGCTCATCCGGGCGAGAACATCAGAGAACGAAGCCAGAACGCGCCAGCTGTCGTAGTAGGCGTGCATTTGCGGTACGACATCATTGCCGAGATTTTCCCAGCAGACGGAAAGCATACCGACCGTTCCGCCGCCTTCCACCCGGTAGAGACCGAAGGTGACGGCCGACACAACGCCCATGACCCTGCAGTAGGAAGCTGTGTTCACATAGAATTCGCGCCTAAGACACCCGCTGTTGTTCATTGCGTTTTCCTGCCTGAGATATTGGGGCTGCTACAACCCGGTATAACGGCGCCGAAACGCAGAACCTTGAGTCGCGCACGGGCCACTCGCCTCGTCACGCGGACGCTACCGACAACTTTACGAGACACCTACAAAAAGCCACGCATGAATGGGCGCGCGGCGCCCGCAATACCTCACGTGCTCACAGAGCGCGTTGCACGCCTCATGGCGCTAACCGGCTCGTCGCGAACTTCCGTAGACGACC
>NZ_JAQQEU010000158.1:0-5917 GCF_046026895.1 Paraburkholderia sediminicola | reverse complement strand
GCATGAGCGCATCTACAACCAGTTTCGACGAACTGATCAGTCGCGAGTACCAGCATGGTTTCGTGACCGACCTGGCGGCCGATGCGTTGCCGAGCGGGTTAAGCGAGGACGTGATCCGGCTCATTTCCACAAAGAAAGACGAGCCGGCGTTCATGCTCGAATGGCGGCTCGCGGCCTATCGGCATTGGCTCACGATGACCGAGCCACGTTGGGCGACGGTCTGGCATCCGCCGATCGACTACCAGCGCATCGTCTATTATTCGGCGCCGATGGCGCAGAGGAATCGTCCAAAGAATCTTGATGAAGTCGATCCGGAACTGCTGCGTACCTACGAAAAGCTGGGTGTGCCGCTGGAAGAACGCGAACTCCTGGCAGGCGTCGCGGTGGATGCGGTATTCGACAGCGTGTCGGTCGCAACGACGTTCGGCGAAAAGCTTGCGGAACTCGGCATCGTGTTCTGTTCGTTCTCGGATGCCGTGCAGCATCATCCCGAACTGGTGCAGAAGTATCTCGGCTCGGTGGTGCCGCATACCGACAATTTCTTTGCTGCGCTGAATTCCGCCGTGTTCAGCGACGGCTCGTTCTGCTACATCCCGCCGGGCGTGCGCTGCCCGATGGAGCTGTCTACCTACTTCCGCATCAACGCGCAGAACACCGGGCAGTTCGAGCGCACACTGATCATCGCGGACAAGGGTGCGTATGTGAGCTACCTGGAAGGCTGCACTGCACCGATGCGCGACGAAAATCAGCTGCATGCCGCTGTGGTCGAGCTGATTGCGCTGGAAGGGGCACGGATCCGCTATTCGACCGTGCAGAACTGGTATCCGGGCGACGCATCGGGCAAGGGCGGCATCTACAACTTCGTGACCAAGCGTGGCGATTGCCGGGAGGCGAATTCGAAGATTTCGTGGACTCAGGTGGAAACCGGTTCGGCGATCACGTGGAAGTACCCGAGCGTGATCCTGCAGGGCGATAACTCGGTCGGTGAATTCTATTCGGTGGCGCTGACCAACCACTATCAACAGGCCGATACCGGGACGAAGATGATTCACCTCGGTCGCAATACGCGCAGCACGATTCTGTCGAAAGGCATTTCAGCGGGCCGCGGAAAGAATGCGTATCGCGGCCTCGTGAAGGTCGGCCGTGCGGCCGAAGGTGCGCGCAATTACACACAGTGCGATTCGCTGTTGCTCGGCGACCGTTGCAGCGCACACACGTTCCCCTATATCGAGGTCAAGAACCCGACTGCGAAGGTCGAGCACGAAGCGTCGACATCACGCATCGGCGAAGACCAGCTGTTCTATTGCCGGCAGCGCGGGCTGTCTGCGGAAGATGCGGTGTCGATGATTGTGAACGGCTTCTGCAAGGAAGTCTTCAAGGAACTGCCGATGGAGTTCGCTGTCGAGGCGCAGAAGCTGCTCAGTGTCAGCCTGGAGGGCAGTGTGGGCTAACCGTTAGCACCTGGCCACGGTGAGTCGCGAGGGATTGGAACCATGCTTGAAATCAGCAATCTGCAAGCCGAAGTCGACGGCAAGAAAATTCTGCACGGCATCGATCTGAGCGTGAAGACCGGCGAGGTGCACGCGATCATGGGCCCCAACGGCTCGGGCAAGAGCACGCTTGCCCACGTGCTGGCAGGGCGCGAGGACGTTGTCGTGACCGGCGGAACGGTCTCGTATCTCGGCCGCGATCTTCTCGCGCTCCCGCCCGAGGAACGCGCGCACGCAGGTCTGTTTCTCGCGTTTCAGTATCCGGTTGAGATACCCGGTGTGAGCAACGTTTATCTGCTGAAGGCGGCATTGAACGCGCAGCGCCGGCATCGTGGCGAGCCGGAACTCGACGCGATGGAGTTTCTGCAACTCGTCAAGGAGAAAATGACGCTGATGCAGATGGACGAGACCCTGCTGTACCGCGCAGTCAACGAAGGCTTTTCCGGGGGAGAAAAGAAGCGCAACGAGATCCTGCAGATGGCGGTGCTGGAGCCCCGGCTCGCCATTCTTGACGAAACGGATTCCGGGCTCGACATCGATGCGCTGCAGATCGTTGCGCAGGGCGTCAACAGCATGCGCAGTCCTGAGCGGGCGATTGTGCTGGTTACGCACTATCAACGACTGCTGGATTACGTCGTGCCGGATCGCGTGCATGTGCTGGCGAACGGCCGGATCGTAAAGTCGGGGTCGCGTGAACTGGCACTGGAGCTGGAACGCAAGGGCTATGGCTGGATCGAGGGGGAGGCCGTGCAAGCAGCCGGTGCAGCCAGTGCAATGAGTGCGGGACATCCATGAAAAACGAATCGCTCAACTTCTTCCACCAGGCTTTTGGACAACTCGCGAAGACGTTGCCCGGCGCCGAGTTGCCGTGGCTCCGTACCGCGCGCCGAAGCGCCTTCGAACAGTTCGACGCGCTCGGCTTTCCGACCACACGCCACGAGGACTGGAAGTACACGAACGTGTCGGCGATCGGCAAGCATCCCTGGCATTTCGCGCCGCAACGCACCGGCCCCACCGACGATAGCGGCGTGCGACGCATCGTCGATGAACTCGTGCTGGACCCGGCTGGTCATCGGCTGGTCTTTGTCAACGGTCGGCATGTGCCGCGGCTGTCGAAACTGAATGGCTTGCCGCATGGGGTATTTGTGGGCTCGCTCGCGCGGGCGCTAAGAGAAATACCACAACGACTGCAAGCGGCATTCGCCTCGCGGACGTATGCCGACGGCTTTACCGCGCTCAACACGGCGTTTCTGACGGATGGATTTGTCGTCGTGCTACCGCCAGGGGAGGTCATCGACCAACCGCTGCATATGCTCTTCCTGACCGACGAAGCCGGTCTTGCGGTGCAGCCGTTCAATGCCGTGCTTGCAGGAGCTCGCTCAGGCTGCGTGATCGTCGAGCACTTTGTAGGGCTGGGCGACAACGCGTACTGGACTAATGCGGTTACCCGCATCGTCGCAGACGAACAGGCGGACGTGCAGCACTACCGGTTGCAGCAGGAAGGCTCGAAGGCGTTTCATATCGCGTCGGTCGCTGCCGCGCAGCAACGCGCCAGCTGTTTTACCTCGCATGCGTTCGCGTTCGGCGGCGCTTTGTCGCGCACGGGCATTGACACGTGCCTGAACGCCGAAAACGCGCAAACCACGCTGAATGGTCTCTATGTCGTTGACGGCCGGCAGCACGTCGATCACCACACGCGCATCGATCACGCAGAGCCGTATGGCACGAGTCGCGAATACTACCGCGGCGTGCTCGACGGGGCCGCGCGCGGCGTGTTCAACGGGCGCGTCATTGTGCATCGCGATGCGCAGAAAGCGGACGCGCATCAGGCGAATTACAACCTGCTGCTGTCGCGCGACGCGGAAATCGACACGAAGCCACAACTCGAGATCTATGCCGACGATGTGAAATGCACACACGGTGCGACGGTCGGTCAACTGGACGAGAACCAGTTGTTCTATCTGCGTGCGCGCGGCGTCGAGGAACGGATGGCGCGGGCGCTGCTGACCTACGCATTTGCGCGCGACATTGTCGAACGTGTGCGCATCGATTCTCTGCGCGGTCGGCTTGAAAACCTGCTGCTCGCGCGCACCCCGGAAGGCGAGCGCATCAGGGAGCTGATATGAAGCCGATTGAACAGATGAAGGCGCCAGATCCGCGCAATGTCGAGCACTGGCGGGCCGATTTTCCGATTCTGGGCGAGCGCGTGCATGGCCGGCCATTGGTCTATCTCGACAACGGGGCGACTACGCAAAAACCGGCCTCAGTCATCTACACGGAAAACGCCTACTACCGGCATAGCAACGCCAACGTGCACCGCGGCGTGCATCTGCTGTCGCTGCGTGCGACCGATGCGTTCGAAGCAGCACGCGCGAAGATCGCACGCTTCATCAACGCGCAGCGTCCGGACGAGATCGTGTTTGTACGCGGCACGACCGAAGCGATCAATCTCGTCGCCCAGAGCTTTGCGCGCCCGCAGCTCAAGCCTGGCGACGAAATCCTGATCAGCGCGATGGAGCACCATTCGAATATCGTGCCGTGGCAGTTGGTCTGCGAGCAAACCGGGGCGGTGCTGAAAGTCGTGCCGATTGACGATACGGGCACACTTGATGCCGGCGCGTACGAGCGCTTGTTGAACGACCGTACGCGGCTGGTCGCGATGACGCATCTGGCTAACGCGCTCGGCAGCATCAATCCGGTAGAGCGCATTGTTGCAGCGGCGCACGCGAAGGGCGTGCCGGTGCTGCTGGATGGCGCACAGGCGATCGCGCATCTGCCGGTCGACGTCCGCGCGCTCGATTGTGATTTCTACGCGTTTTCCGGGCATAAGGTGTACGGGCCGACTGGCATCGGCGTGCTGTATGCCAGGGCCGCGCTGCTTGAAGCGATGCCGCCATGGCAGGGCGGCGGCGACATGATCCGTTCGGTGACGTTCGAGACAACGGAATACAACGCGATTCCGTGGAAGTTCGAGGCAGGCACGCCGAACATTGCCGGCGCGATTGCGTTGGGCGCGGCGCTCGACTATGTCGAGCGCATCGGCATGGAAGTCATCGCCGCGCACGAGGCCGGCCTGCTTGCTTATGCAACGGATGCATTGCGCGTGATACCGGGCTTGCGTCTTATCGGTACCGCACGCGACAAGGCGAGCATCCTGTCATTCGTGCTCGACGACGTGCATGCGCATGATGTCGGCACGATTCTCGATAATCACGGCGTCGCCGTGCGGGCGGGCCACCACTGCGCGATGCCGGTGATGCAGCGGTTTGGTGTACCGGCGACAGTGCGCGCGTCACTCGCCCTCTACAACACGCACGAGGATATCGACGCCCTGATCGAAGGTCTCGGCAGGGTCAGGGAGGTATTTGGCTCATGAGTGATCTGCGCGACCTGTATCAGGAAGTCATCTTCGACCACTACCGGCGGCCGCGTAACTGTCATGGGCTGGTCGATGCCAATCACAAGGCCGAGGGCTACAACCCGTTGTGTGGCGACCGGATCACGCTGTATCTGCGAATCGAAGATGGCGTCGTCAAGGACGCAAGTTTCGAAGGCGTGGGCTGTGCGATTGCGACAGCGTCCGCGTCGCTAATGACCGAGGCGCTGAAAGGCAAAACAGAAGCGGAGGCCGAAGCGCTGTTCGGACGTTTTCACGACATGGTGACAACACCCGCTGCAGGGCAGGCGGCAGCCGCGTCGACATTGGGCAAACTGACGGTGCTGTCCGGCGTGCGCGAATTTCCCGCGCGCGTGAAGTGCGCGACGCTCGCGTGGCATACGTTGCATGCGGCGCTGCACGACGAGGAACGCCCCGTTTCGACAGAGTGAGGCAGACGATGAGTCCATTCGACTGGCTGAAGCGCGCTGAGACCGCACAACCTGGCAGCGGCGCAACAACAGAACGTCTTGAAGAACGCGTGATCGACGCGCTGCGCACCGTGTTCGACCCGGAGATTCCGGTCAACATCTACGACCTGGGGCTTGTCTATGGTCTTGACGTGGACGAAGCCGAAGGCCGTGTCGAGGTCCGCATGACGTTGACCGCGCCTGGCTGTCCGGTCGCGCAAACCTTCCCGGCGACGGTGGAGGATGCGGTGTTCTCGGTGAGCGGCGTGAACGACGTGCACGTCGAACTGGTGTGGGATCCGCCGTGGTCAAGAGAGCTGATGTCGGACGCGGCACGCCTGCAATTGGGGATGCTTTGATATGTCCGACTGGGTCGATGTCGCCGCGATCGAGGATTTTCCGCCCGGTGCTAGCCGCAGCGTCGAGGTCGATGGCGCGCCGGTTGCCGTGTTCAATGTCGACGGCACCTGTTATGCGATCGAGGATATCTGCCCGCACGACGGCGGCATCCTGACGGGCGGGGTGGTGGAAGGCGACGTGGTTATCTGTCCACGCCACGGTGCGCGGTTTTGCATCAGGAC
>NZ_JAQQEU010000157.1:0-5936 GCF_046026895.1 Paraburkholderia sediminicola | reverse complement strand
CGTTAGGTCACACAGCAGGTCACCCTTTGTCCGCAATTCGCGATGCCCTGGAATGGCGGACGGCAAGCTCAGCGCGCGATCAGCGACCGCCTCATGTCGTTTAAGACACAATGACTTTCCGTGAGGCAGAGGCTGGCCCGATATTGTGGCAAAGGCCGCTTTCAAGCTGCGAGGCTGGTCAGCTGGCCTTCGAGCGCAGCCCTGGCTTCACGGTCGTCCTATCGCATTGGCTTGCCGCGGACACTCAGTGCTGATGTAGTGGCTTAGGTCCGCCGCTACTTGCTCGGAGCCGGTTGGACGCTTTGTTCTGGTGACGGTTCGACGCTGTTTTCCGGGGCCGGCCGGACTTCGTCTTCCGGAAACGCATCAATGCTCTGCACGGCGGGTGGCTGAATGCTCTTGACCACGACGGCTCAACGCCTGGCACCGGCGCGCTGTGCAGGTCGGTGCTCAAGCCGCTGCTCAGGCCCGTGCCGACGTTCGAGGTCGTGGTGCTTGCACTCTTGAGCATGCCGTGCGCATCGAACAGGAACATCGCCGCCGACGAGCGCGTGTCGGCACCGCTAACCAGCGCGTCCAGCGCGGTCTGCACCGACGCCGGGCCGAGCATGGCTGTCGCGTCTTGCAGGGTCGTCACGCCAGGCCTGAAGCTCGACATCTGTCGAAAGGGCCGCCTCACGCGGACAGCACCAACTATCTAAAGCGGTAGTTCAGTGCGGCCACTACGTTCAGTTCATTCCGGCGCTCCGTGATGGGACTGTGTGCCGCGTCGTGCTGCAGCCGGCCAACGGTTACGGCCAACGAGCCGACCCATTTCTTCGAGATGTCATAGCTCGCGTATGCGTTAAGGTGAACGTCGCGTAGTCCTGCACTCGTGTTGAAGGTTGGCAGGCCCGAAGCCGCACTCTGTCCGGCGCTCACGCCAAACAACGATCGCGTGTATTCTGCATTTGCCCATGTCGCGCCCGGCCCCAAAGACACCAGGAACCTTGAGGTCAGCGGCAGATTGGCCACCAGATCCGCACTGACCAGAAGTCCCTGGCCCGTTCCCGCAATGTCCTGGTAGGCCGCGACCGAACCCGTCAGCAACGACACCGAATAGTCGGCAAAAAGTTTGAGTTTCGGACCCTCGTTGACGTTTCCTAACCCATGCAAATGCGGATCGTCGGACTCGCTGCGCGATTGAAAATCCAGGCTGAGCGCAGCGCCGACATGGTAGGCGTCGCCTTTGCCTTTAAGCACATTGAGGCCGATCAGATCGAGACCCTGCGAGAAAATCCGGTCATCGTAGGAGATATCGAGCGATGGAATCGGCAGGAGTCGCAGCTGCCGCGCGCCCGGATACCTGGGAGAAAGCATTAGGCCCGGTCCCACCGATACCTTCCATTTATCGGCCCCGGAAGGACTCACGCTCGCATCCTGGTCGTCGGCGAACGCGTGCGTGAGCCAAAAGCACCCGAATGCAACCGGCAAGCACTGCAGCGCACGGCTTATCTTCACTACGCCCTTCCCGTCGGTGCGAGTGCCGTGTCGCCCACGTCCGCATGCAAAGTCTTACGCCTCGAATCAAGCACCGCTTTGCCCGCCTTTTGCGATGTGCCGCAAACGTCTCGCGAGCGCCCGCGAGACGACCGGCGCGGGTTCTCCGCCTGGAGCGCTTCGGGCCATTTCACTATCGCGCAGAAACAGGCCCACTTCCCGTGCGACGATTTCGCGTTCGTTGTCTGAGGTAATCATGTGGTACGAATCGTCCAGATAGATCGAACGCAGGAACGCGGAGCCAATATGCGAGCTGACAAATCTCGCGTTGTGGGGATTCGCGGTTTCATCGTCGATGGCGTGGATGATCAGGCAGTCGTTCTTGATATCGCGGATAGAGCCACGCACGCTCCTGGCGAGCCGCGATGCTTCGTGCAGCGCCGACAGGGAAATGGTGGAAGGGCCAACCTCGCTGAACGCGTCCTTCTGCATTGCCCGAGTAATTTTTGCTCGCAGTGCCTCGTTCCTGAGTCCGAATGGCGCCCCTTCGCGATATCGCCACCTTCCGCGCATAGGTGTGTAATAAGCCGCCCCCAGCAGGAATCGATACCACGGTATTGCCCATCCATCGTAGGCGAGCGTGACAGACAGAAGAACAACGGCTTGAGCCGCCGGGCGATGCCTGACAAGCGCCAGCGCCAATGTTGCCCCGATCGAAAGACCGCAAACAGAAACGCGTGCATACCGGCCGGACAGCTCGTCAAATTCTCGAATGACTGCCGTGAGCCATGCTTCCATCTTGCGTTCAGGCGATCCTGCGCTATAGCCCTCAAACGTGGGCGCGCAGGTCGCGAAGCCGTTGTGCTCAAGAGCCCGGGCGAGGAACCGCATCTCGAGCGGCGAACTGGAGAGGCCATGGATCAGGAGGACGGCGTGATCCCCGCCTGGGTTGAGCAACGACGTTGTATCTGACAAATTCAGCCCCCAAGGCGTAAGACCAGAAAGTCACCTGCGTGCGTCGTAAAGCGCTCGCAGATGCAGTCCATTGGCTTGAACTTTCCGGCACCCATATGGACGCGCGCGCGATGGTTGCCGGGCGTGAGCTTCGGCAACAGGAGCTTGATGTCATCGGAATGAACATGCTCATAGCGCAGCCCCGGCGCGGTGGCCGCTGCAATCCTCTCCGACCTCGCCACACTGGCGCCGCCGGGGTCGTCGAGCGCTACCCGGTGATCGAGCGCCTGGATCAGGATAATGTCGTCGTGGTAATGAGGAAGATGTCGAAGCAGCCGATGCGTCTCATCGATCGCACGGTTGGCCAACAACCGCTCGTTATCAGCACGTAAAAGCATTTCATAGCGTGATTGCGCCACGAGGCCGATGAGTTCGGTACGATACTGCGAGCGGCGCAATCTCTCGATCAGGCAGATCACCAAAATGCTGACGAGCGGAAGCGAGACGATCAGGTCGATGTCGGACTGGTCGAGAACGCCAATTTGCTGATAAGGCGGTACGAACATGTAGTCGGCTATCACGAGGCCAAACCCCATGACGGCGAGCGCCGGCGCCATTCCAAAAAAATATGCGATCAGCGCCGCAGCGATGAAGTAGGCCGTTCCGGGCATGATGGGCCCGAGCAACGGACTCAGCAACAGCCGGCCCCCGCTTGCGACGACGAGCGCGAGCGCTGCGAAATACCAGCCGCGAAGGCCCCGGGGCGCCCAGCGGCTCGCATTACGAACTTTCATGATTTGTCATTTGCTTTGACGCCTGGTCTTGCAGTCATTCAGATGCTCGGCAAACTTTGTGGTGCCGGGGCGAACTGCACCGGCCAACCTGACGCTTTAATGACCGAAGTAAATCGACTTCGTGTTGCCAATGGCTTCAGAGCGGGCCGCTGTGGGGGCACCGGATGCCGACACACCACCGGCTACGCCACCGTAGCTACCTGTCACTTCATTTTGCGCAGCCACCTTGGCTTCGGCGGCCTCGATTCCAGCCGGATAGGTGGTGTGGTCGCCGTCGCCCACGTGATAGCCGGCGTTCTCGAGCTGGACGAGCTCGGCGCGCACCTGAGCGTGGCTGACAGACCCGTTCGATTGAGCGAACGATACGGCTGGCGCGGCCAGGGCCGAAGCGAGAGCGACGGCGGAAATGAGTGACCTGAGCATGGCGAAACCTCCAGTTGTTGGGCCGCGAAGGGCGATTGTTAAGTGCCGGGCTGTGTGCTGCGATGCTAAGGGGTGTAAGTATATACCCGTACTATTATTAGTGTAGTATTAATAGTTTATATCGATAGAATAGGCTGCTTTGCAAGGACTTCCCCCGAGAGTCGATGGAAAGGTCGTGGACAGTTCCGCGAAAGTTAGTCGCGTAACGTTCCTTTACGCCGTTTCGTCGATAATGTCGTCGAGCCGCGCTCGAACCATCTCAACCCGGCTGATCGCGATTACGGTGAGCGCGACGAGCGCAATGAGAACCACGCCGAACCCTGCGATCAACGGCGCCCGTATGCTCAATGTCTTGTTGTTTGTGTTCATGGGGTTCCTTTCCAACCGCTCGCCCTCTCATCGGGCAAACGGCATCATTCGAGGTACAACGGTCGTCGCTTTATAGGGCGTCCGGCAGGGCTCCCGGTCGTTCCAGATTGTCTTGCGGTGCCACGCGATCAGAACCTTCAGCGTCGGACAGACTCTACGGCCTCCGGCTTGCCATAAAGCCAGCCTTGGGCGAGTTCGATACCGCAACCCTGTAATGCGGCATGCTGATTTTCTCTTTCCACGCCTTCGGCGAGCACCAGGCAACCCAACGTGCAGAGCCGCTCCGCTGACTCGCGGATTTCCGCCGTGAAGTGCGAGCCCTTGTCGGCGTTGCGTATCACCGTGATGCAAAGTTTGACGATGTCCGGCCGCAACAGGCGGACGGTATCGAAGTCGGCGAACCCACACCCTGTGTCGTCCAAAGCCAGCCGAATCCCCAAGGTGCGCAAACGCTTGACCACATCCACCAAACCCTCTGCTTCGTTGAGGGGCAGGTGCTCGGTGAGTTCGATCATCACTTCCGTTCTACCGGCCAACGCCAGCTTGTCCGCCGCAAGTGCCAAGGCATCCGGGCCCAAATTGATGGTCAGGAAGACTCCTGGCGGTAATATGTCTTTCGTGCGCTCGAGAGCCAGTTCGGCACACAACAATTCCGCATCCACGGTGCGCCCGGCGGCGTGGGCCGCATCAAACAACTGATCCGGGCGTTCAATAGGTGACCCCTGCGGACCTCGGGAGAGGGCTTCGAAACCAACCACCGCACGATCGCTGACGCGCACGATCGGCTGCAGCACTGTCCGTATTGAGCGGTCCGCCAGAATTGCTGTCACGTCGGCAGAAGATCCTGCCTGGTCCACAACTTGACGTTGGGGTTGCGACCTCAACTGGTCTTCGGTCCATTGAATCCAGCACGCCCTTGCATCCCGCTCGCCTGTTTCGGGGGACATGAGGAATACGGACAAGTCGGCGGTTATGCGAGCGCCCGTCGCGCCGCCGAAAACAAGCAGCAGCGACTCCCGGATCAGGTTGCGTCCTGCGTGCTCTATGGCCTCCGCCACTTCCCAGGCTTCTCGCGGTAGGCCGTCCCAAAGGACACGAAAGCATGCGGCCCACCTTCCATCGGCAGCAGAACCATGTCGGTCAATCACCGCATGCTGAGCGAGCGAACGCGTGAGCAAGCCATCTGCTGCTGCGCCAAAATCGGCCATCGCCTGGCGGGCTGTTTCATCACCGAAGATTTCGGACAGGCGGCCGCTCTCCGCAATGTTCACGCTCAGGACGCCAATAATCCCGGTCATTTGCGACAACCTCGATCGCCGCGGTACGTATACTTCAGCAGCTTCATTTGCATCTACCACACTATTTCCTGGATTTGGCGAGTATCCGATCCGTTGCCTGCATGGCCTGTATGATCCGGATGCGGTAAAGCTGCTGGGTGTTGCATCAGACGACTACTTCGGGCGAACGGCAGAGGACCCCAAAGGACCCGGGAATCATGAGCATCCCGTTTCTGTTTTGGATCCTGCTGCCGCACCATACTTGATCAGTGTGCCTTCACCAACATGACATGATCCGGTCGTCGAGATTGCATTTTTGTCATGCCTGCCCCGACCGTCAAAAAGTGGTCGAACTTCGGCCATTCGCATGCTTATGTCGAAGGGCGGCTCCGGATCGAGAGCACGCGTTCGCTGACATTGATACCTCACATTGGGTGCCATCGATGTGCGAACGGCAGGAAAGCAACATTTAGCTGCCTCACCCACGTCGTTGCCTGAGCGTCGGCTTCGGCCGAGTTCGAGGCGTTCGCCGTCATGCGGAGGATGCCCGTTGTATCTCAGAAGCCGCCATTACAGCAGGATGGATTTGTGCGGGAGGAGAGGGGCGCGAGACCGCCTGGCAGGTTGGTATGCCCCTGTC
>NZ_JAQQEU010000156.1:0-6048 GCF_046026895.1 Paraburkholderia sediminicola | reverse complement strand
TTTTTATTAGGTGATAATGTTAATTATGTCAAATTAGATTTGACTGAGTCTGAGGATATTCGCTGACTCGCGCACCTCCCGGTGCGCTTCGTATCAGGCGTCCGGCAGATCTGGCCGCAGCTCTGCTTCGATCTGGTCGATTGACGGCAGCGTTGTTTCCAGGGATTCGGGCACCTGTCGAAGCAACTGATACTCCGCAACGCCCATCGGTTTGGCGACGCCTCGCAGCGCATATTCCGCGACCAGCCGGTTCTTTCCCTTGCACAGGAGCAACCCGATTGTGGGTTAATCATCGAGCGCCTTGACCTGCGCATCGATCGCAGAAAGGTAAAAGTTAAGCTGGCCTGCATACTCTGGGCGGAACGGGGTCGCTTTCAGTTCAACGACCACATAGCAGCGCGGTAAGGCGCTTGAACACGGCTGGTTGCGGCAAGTGCTGACGATGCAGATCGAGACCGCGGCCGATACGCGAGAGCCGGCAGCGCAGTGACGAATTTCAGGGAAACCTTAGCCCCGCAACAGTCCGATCTCGCCCGGGACGCGATGACCAGCTTGCCCGGGATCTGAAAAGCAGCGTTTCCCGACGTGCGGGGTTTTTCCCCGCGCAACCTGAAATTTATGCGCTCGCCGGCGCAAGCCTGGCCGGACGCGGAATTTGTGCAGCAGCCTGCTGCACCATTGCCCTGGTTCCATCTCTGTACCCTGCTGGACAAGGTCAAGGATCCAGCGAAGCTGCCGCACGGCCACACCGGCGACAGACGCGCGCGCCGTCCGTGCGATGGTTGGTAGGCACAAATTTACGCATCAAATGATGCTATAATCGTGCCATTGATAAACGGAGGCTGCTATGCGAACCACAATCGCGTTGGACGATGATCTGGTCTCCCGGGCGCAGGACTATACCGGCTTGAGCGAGAAGTCGGCTCTTGTCCGCGAAGCGTTGAAAGCACTTATTGAACGTGAAGCCGCGCGCAGGCTCGTCGCGTTGGGCGGCAGCCAACCCGGTATCACTTCTGCGCCGCGCCGTCGGCAGGAGGTTGAATGATCCTCGTGGACACGTCTGTGTGGATCGATCACATCGGGCAATCGGAGCCGATTCTGGTCGAGCTGCTGCTCAATGACCGTGTCCGGATCCATCCATATGTGATAGGCGAAATATCGCTGGGCAGTTTGCGCAACCGCCCTACCGTGCTTCGTGCTCTGAACGATCTGCCTCGCGTGCCCGTGGCTACACCAGACGAAGTTTTATTTCTGGTTGAGCGACAGCAGTTGTTTAGCCGTGGGATCGGCTACGTCGATACCTCGTTGCTCGCATCCGCGAAGCTCCAGCCTGGCGTGACGATCTGGACGCGGGACAAGCGATTGAAAAAAATTGCCGACGAGCTTGCGCTGAGCGCGGTTCTGGAGCACTAGACAGCGAAAACGGAAAAGTGATGGACGGGTCCGCGACCGGCGACGCTATCGCGTTAGCGGGAGAGATTCCGGGCGACAGCTATCGGCAGACGACCATGAAGCAGGCCCGTGAAGTCAGCGATTCCATCCCATCAGAACCCCGCGGTGTAGGTATGGGCCTGAGAGGTCGCCTCCGAAAGCTGCGCGTTGACGTCCTGGCCCAACCAGTCCTACTGATCACCCGCTGCGTTGATCCGGCCTGCGAGCGTTTGCGCGTCACTTATGATCGTCTGCAGCACCAAGCCGGTGGAAAAGGCCGCTATCGCAGTCGAATAATGTCTTTCGCCGCGGCACGCACCCAATCCTGTTCCGAGCGACACCTCAGCTTGGAGCGCTTCGTGTTCGGGTGTTCGGCCCGACTTACGGTGTGCCCCATCAACAGGCCAAAATCGTAGGCTCGCTCAAGAGCCCGCTCGACACTGGAAATCCGAACGAGCCGGACGTCTGTAGTAATCTTTCCCGACTCCGCGAAGGAGCGGATTCCAACTCCTCGCTGGCGATGGCAGCCAGCGGATCCCAGCCACCCTCCTTCCTCACTGCTTCAGTCATCTCGATGTCCGGACTTTCGCCCAAAACCTTACTGACCGTAATTTTATTGATTTAATTCCGAAGCGTTCTTAAATGATGGATCAACTATTTGTAAGACAGTCCACGCACCCGGCACAACCCGGGAGGGTGCCCCCGGCAGGGTGCTAGCGATAGGGCGCGACCAGGCCGCTGGCTGCGAGGATCTCTGGTCAGGGCTTCGCCGGCGCGCACCGGGTCAACGGCTTGGTCCAGAACGCAGCGCGCATGCGCTCTTGGTCAGGCTTTTGCGCCCGAGGCGGCAGTTTGGCCGCCATGGTCTCTGAGGCTCGAAAAAAGGGGGTATTTCATGGGGCTTATGTTGGGTATTTGTTGCGACGTCAATTATATTTTACTATGCACAGAAATGAGTAATCGCTCGCGCCGCGCGCCCCCGTGACGCTGGCGCCTCGCACGTCGCGTCGCGCATCGACGTCCTTCTCGCGCCCCACTGGTGAAGCCACAATAGGGACGCGCGTCGAGCAATCACTCCCGCGCGGCGTATTCGCGACAATACGTCGCCGCCCTGCTCGCGGTACAGGCGTATTATCTGGTTGACCTGTCCTGTTGCTATCAGCTGACTCTTTGGGTGCGCGCTGGCCAACAAAAACGCGCGGATCGTGTGGGCTCTGCTGGCTCACGACCGAACGTATCGGCGCGACCATGAATCCGCGATGCCAAATATGTAGCCCCAAACAGCATCAAGTTCGTAGCAAAGAGAAGGACACTTCCACCGATTGCCTGGGCAATCATGACGTGATGGCAAGATAGGTCAGACCGTGACGAGTCAAACCCAACTCTGTCAAAGAGCACCAAGCTCGCCAACTTGATCGGGACCTCGTCAGCATATTCCATCAGGGACAGCACCGGCCTGCGCTCGGCACTGAAGTCCGGATGCATGGCTGCAATCAAGACCTTTGAACCATCGCAACGTGAAGCTTGGCAAACCGGGGGCGTCCATGCATGACAGAGCCGTATGGTGCGTAATCGCGTGACTGACCGGCAAATTATAAGTCGGCGCGACGGTCGCTAGTGGCAGCAGGGGCGCCCCGCGGCCGGAAATGATAACGATCTTGTAACGGGCGGGTCAGCATCGGGACAGGCGCCGCAGCCGAGAATGAAGGCAACTCTTCATCGACGCCGATGGAGAGGCTCGAGGTCTCGTTCATGGTGAATGCGGCCACTACGCTCTCGAAGGGGAACCATCATGAAAGCACTGATCAAGGCCGTACTGATTGCCTGCGCGCTGAGTGCGCCTGCATTCGCGTTTGCCCAAACCGCCAATGCGCCGGTGACCCGCGCCCAGGTGCAAGCCGATCTTGTCCTGGTCGAACAAGCTGGATATCGTCCAGCAGCGACCGATCCGTACTATCCCGCCGACCTTCAGACGGCCGAGGCGAAGATCGCGGCGCACAGCCAAACGCCCGAGGCGTCGTCACTTGGCGGCGTGACGACGGGCGCTTCGCAGGCCGGCGCGCTGCTCGCATCGAACGACGCGGATCCGATCTACGCTCACCATTGAACGCGCGGGCGCTGTCACGTTAGCGGAGGTGTTCGCGTAACATAGTGGGATTGCGAAGACGAAATCGCTTTATCACGGCCACCGGTTCCCAGCGACGGTCATCAGCCATGCGGTGCGGTGGTACTTCCGGTTCCAGCTCAGCCTGCGCGACATCGAAGAGTTGTTGTTCGAGCGCCGCGTGACGGTCAGCTACGAGACGATTCGCCGCTGGTGCGAGAAATTCGGCGCGGGCTTCGCCCATCGGGTGAAAGCGGCACGCCGCAAGCCGGGTAGCACGTGGCACCTCGACGAAATGTTCGTCACCCTGCGTGGCGAACCGTACCTGCTTTGGCGTGCAGTCGACGAGCACGGCGTCGAGTTCGACTTCTTGCTGCAACAGCGGCGCGACAAGACCGCCGCCAAACGATTCTTCAAGCGTTTGCTGCGCTGCAACCCGGTGCCACGCAAGATCGTCACGGATCAATTGCGCAGCTATCCGGCAGCGAAAGCCGACATTCCGGAGTTGGTCAACGTGAGACACGTGTTCGTCAAGGCTGCGGCTCGTGTCAACAACCGTGCGGAGAACAGCCATCAGCCCACGCGGGGGCGCGAGCGGCGCATCCCCCAAGGGGACTTCCTTCGGGGCGTGCGTGGCTTTCGCGACCCGAAGCGCACGCAGGCCTTCCTGTCGAGCTTCGGTCCGATCCGCGCAGCACTTCGCACTGAAACGACATCTGATGCGTGCTTCTCTTTATCAAAGGCAGTACCGGTTAAAACCTCCCCCTTCAGGGGGATTCCGAATTTGGGCGGGGTGGGTGCAGCCCCGTCAAAATTCTCTTGACGCAGGGAGCCGTTCAGGCGCACTAGCGGATCACTTCTGCACCGCAAACACCTCGCGGCCCGGTTCGTCGCATGGCGTGAATTTACCAACGTCGCCCAAACTCTGTCGAATTCTTTCTAAGCCGCAGTCCCTCATGCATCTTCATCGACGAAGTTTGGCAAGTTGACAGCGCCGCCTAGAGTTGTTTTCAACGCTATCAGATTGACTTTGGCCGCCCGTAATACCCGCGGTTGGCCCGATCGCACACACTGGAAAATCATCATGAACGAATCCACACACATCGAAGACTTTTCCGCCCTCGACGATTGGGCACCTGTGATTCCCGAGTGGCAAGCCTTCAGGCCCGAAGCCTATCCCTGCCCGATCAAAGAGGACTGCGCCGACTGACGCGGCTCAGGCGGTGAGATAGGGTTCGGAAACGACAAAGCCCGACACGAAGCCGATTCGTGAACACCCTTGGCGGCTGCTCGGCCGGCCCGGCTCAATCTCCGCGGCCTCAACCGTCACGTCCACACAGCATCAAGCGGAGTTTCACCATGAGTCGAAATCCCGCTCGTTCAACGAGCGTCGATTTCCTGCGCGGCCTGGCGCTGATCGTGATTACACTCGACCACGTCTCGCACAGTGCGCTCTCGCATCTGACACTGCATACCTATGCATTTTGCGACGCGGCCGAGGTCTTCGTCTTTCTCGGCGGCTATGCGAGCGCCGCCGCTTATTGCGCGATGTCAGCGAGCGGTGGCACAGCGCACGCGCATCGCCGCTTCCTTAAACGCAGTTGGGAAATTTATCGTGGCTATCTCCTGACGGCCGCTCTAATGCTGCTTTGCGGCCTGGCGATGCTCGCGCTGCACATCCACACCGCCATACTGACCTATACCGATGCGCCACGGTTTTTGGTCCGGCCGTTCCAGACGCTACTCGATATCGCCACGCTACGGCGCCAGCCTGATCTGGCTGCAGTGCTGCCGATGTATATCGGGTTCGCACTGTGCGTGCCGCTGGTGACGCCGGTTGTTCGTCGCCGGCCGGCTACCGCCCTGCTGGCGAGCCTGGCGTTGTGGCTGTGCGCACCCCCGCTTGCGCATCTGCTGCCGAGCGCCGACCCTATCGGCTGGTCATTCGATCCGTTCGCGTGGCAATTGATGTTTATGCTTGGCATGCTGTGCCGGCTGCATCCGGTGTCCGCCGTGTTCCAGACTTCGCGCGCCGGACTACGGCTGACCTGGATTGCGCTCGCCGTTGCGCTGGCTTTCGCCGCTTACAAGTTGATGATTGAGAGCCAGCCGGAACTCGGCTATCTGAAACAGCACCTGAGTTCCCTGAGAGTCATCAACTTCGTCGCGATCGCCTGGCTGGTCGCGCAGATGAGCCGGCTCGGGTGGATCGACCGGCTGGCCGCAGCGCTACCGCCAGTGGTTACGGTCGGTCGCCAGGGACTGACCTGTTTTGTCTGGGGAACGCTCATTTCGATCGTTGCCGACACCGCGCTGCGGGTCGCAGTGCCCGCCTTTCATACACGCACGCAAGCGGTTGCTGCGGCGCTGTCGGCCGACTTGCTGACGATCGCGGCGGTGCTCGGCGTCGCCATCGCTGCGGCCAAGCTCAAATCCAATCGGCCGACAGCGCGGCGGCAAGACAGAAATGGACAATACGGATGCCGAGCCGCCGCAGAAACGCAGATACCTAG
>NZ_JAQQEU010000155.1:0-6078 GCF_046026895.1 Paraburkholderia sediminicola | reverse complement strand
AAGAAGTACGCAACGACTCCGCATACCACAGCCGGCGCGCCTTCCGTCAGGAACAGCCATTGCCAGCCATGAAAGCCGCCGACGCCCTGGAACTGCGCCATCACCCATCCCGATAGTGGCCCGGAGATGATGCCGCCGACGGGAACCGCCATGACAAACAGACTGGTCATCCGGCCCCGCAGACGATCCGGAAACCAGTAGGTCAGATACAGCAGGATTCCCGGGAAAAAACCGGCCTCTGCAACGCCCAGCAGAAAACGCAGGATGTACAGGTGCAGTGCGCTCTGTGAAAACATGAGCAGACACGTCACCATGCCCCAGAGCACCATGATCCGTAGCAGCGTGCGCCGTACACCCACGCGTTGGAGCAGAAGGTTGCTTGGCACTTCGAAAGCAACATAGCCGATCGAAAAGACACCCGCAGCTATACCATAGACAGCGTCGTCAAGCTTCAGGTCGTGCAAGAACTGGAGCTTCGCAAAGCCGATGTTGAACCTGTCTATCGTTGCCAGCATGTAGCACAGCAACAGGAACGGTATTAGCCGCCATGCAATCTTTCTGTACACGGCATGCTCCGCGGGTACGACAACAGCTGGTATAGATGACATACCTGGTCTCCAGAGTGGTAGTTATTTGAGCGTTTTGTCGCTCGTACTTTTCATGTCGTCGACGGCCTTTGATCTCAGGACACCGTGGCTGCACTGCCAAGGATCACGGTGCTCTGGCTCGACAATGTGCCGCCGTTGCCATGCACGATCGCGGTCTCGCAGCCAGGGACCTGGCGGCGGCCTGCTTCGCCACGTATCTGACGCACGGCTTCGATGAGAACGAATACGCCGTACATGCCCGGATGGCAGTAGGAGAGACCGCCGCCATTTGTGTTCACGGGAAGCGCCCCACCCGGTGCGATGGCACCGTCGGCAACGAAGCGACCACCCTCGCCCTTCGGGCAAAACCCGAGGTCTTCCAAGAACAGCAGTGTAGTGATCGTGAAGGCGTCGTAGACTTCAACCACATCGATGTCGCGCGACGTGAGCCCGGACATCGTGTACGCGGCGGCGCCCGAGCGCGCCGCGCCGGTGACGGTCAGATCCGGCATGCTGCTGATGCTGTAGTGGCTCAGATCTTCCCCGACCCCGAGCACATATGCGGGACGCGAGGCGAGGTTCGCAGCGCGTTCGGCCGATGTCATGATGAGTGCTCCGCCGCCATCGGTGACGAGACAACAGTCACGCACGGTCAGGGGACTGCTGACCATGCGGGCGCCTAACACCTCGTCGATCGTGAGAGGCTGCTTTTCCCATGCAGACGGGTTGAGGAGAGCCCACTGCCTTGCCGCCACGGCAATGTGTGCCAGATGCTCGCGCGTGGTGCCGTACTGATGCATGTGGCGGGCTGTCGACAGTGCGTAAGAACTCGCTGTGTAGATCGGCCGGTACGGTGACTCGTACGGATTGGCGTCGGGAGCGGCAACGTTCGCTCGGCCGACACTACGTTGCGTACTGCCGTAGGCGATCAATGCGACCTCACACAAGCCGGACTGGATGGCGGCCTGCGCATGCGCGACCATCGACATGAAGCTGCCCCCGCCGATATTCGTGCCATCGTGATAGCGCGGCTTGACACCGAGGTATTCGCAAAGCGCGAGCGTGGGCATTCGACTTTGCGAGGTGGTCGCAAAGACGCCGTCCACATCGCGCAACGACAGGCCGCAGTCCTGCAGGGCACGGTGTGTTGCCTGCGCCATCAGATCGACGGCCGAAAGGCCCGCGCCAACTTCGCCGAGATCGGATTCTGCTACACCCACAATGGCGCAAGCGCCGCGTTTGAGTACGGATCCGGTCATGCTACCTCCGCATCGAAGACGGGGTGCGGTGGTTGTCCGTCAGCGGGATGATGTACACGAGCCCGCACCCGCATGCCAATGCGGACCGACTCGGCCGGCAGGCCCTCGACCCGGCTCATCAGGCGAAAGCCCTCGTCCATGTCGATAAGCACGACGTTGTAAGGCGGTTCCCCACGTGGGCTGATGACGGTGACGGCATAGACGGTCCCGAGGCCGGTGCTGATATGCCATGTCAGATCCGGGTTGCCCGAACCGGGCCCGATGACGCGTGGGTAGAACACAGCCTCGCCCGTTGCGGCGTCGCGCTGGTAGGCGAGTTGTCCTTTACCCAGATAGTCACGGAAGACCGCCAATGGCGAACCCGAAGCGGAAGGGGAAATATTGACGGTGTTGGTCATGAAAACGTGTCCTTCAGATGACGCGGTTCGCACGGTAGTCGGCGATTTCCTGCTGCGTACAACCGAGCAGTTCCTGAAGCACCGCATCGGTTGAGTCGCCGAGAGTCGGTGGCGGTCGACGATAGGACGGCGGGGTATCGCAGAGCCGTAGTGGGCTGGCGATGGTGGAGACAGTGCCCCCGTCGGCCTGGCGCATATCGATTCGCAGCGCACGATGCTGGACCTGCTCGTCCTCGAACACTTCCCGGTAGTCATTGATAGGACCGCACGGCACGCCGCGTGCATCGAAGCGTTCGATCCATTCCGCCTTGGAGCGGGTCAGCATCGCGCGCGCCAGTTCGGGCACGAGTTCATTGCGTCCGGTGATGCGCCCAGTCACATAACGCCAGCGCGGATCGCCGGCCAGATCCGGACGCTCAATTGCATCGCAATACTGTTGCCACTGGGTGTCGTTGCCGACGGCGACCACCATCTCTCCGTCACTGACGGTGAACACCTGGTAAGGAACGAGGCTCGCGTGGGCATTGCCATAGCGATGCGGTACCTTGCCGTTGGCGAAGAAGCCGGTCACCTGGTTGCCACCCAATGCCACGATGCAGTCAAGTAACGCCATGTCGATGTACTGCCCCCTGCCCGATACTGTCCGGTAGTGAAGCGCTGAAAGGATCGCGATCGTGGCATACATGCCCGTCATGACGTCGGCAATCGCGATGCCGGCCTTTTGCGGTCCACCGCCGGGCAACGCGTCCTGTTCTCCGGTGACGCTCATCAGGCCGCCCTTTGCCTGGAATACGAAGTCGTAGCCGGGCTTGTTCGCGCTGGGACCGTCCTGACCGTAGCCGGTGATCGAACAGTAGACGAGCCGGGGGTTGACCTCGCGCAGGCACTCGTAGTCGAGGCCATAGCGCTTCAGATCGCCGACCTTGTAATTTTCAATCACCACGTCGCTTTTTGCAGCGAGCCGGCGTACTAGCGCCTGGCCTTGCGGCGTGGCGATATCGACGGTGATCGACTTCTTGCCGCGGTTAGCCGCGGCATAGTACGTCGAGTTGCGAGTATCAGCTCCGCTTGCGTCCCGGATCCAGGGCGGCCCCCAGGCGCGAGTGTCGTCGCCGATGCGCGGCCGCTCGACCTTGATGACTTCGGAACCCATATCGGCCAGGTTCTGGCTGCACCAGGGTCCGGCAAGAATGCGGGAAAGATCAAGCACACGGATGTGCGACAGGGCCTGTGGGCGCCCCTCGGCTACTGGCGTTTCTTCCAATGACATGGTCGGGCTGTCTCAATGTTGTTATCGGGAATGAACGTGGGCGCCCCGGCCTGGGAGGCATCGATCAAAGCGCGGCCGGAAACTCCACCATCGCCTCGCCAACCGCAATGGTTTCGCCGCGCTGATTGGACACCTGGACGTCGAGCGTCGCCCAGTGTCCTTTTTTAGTCACCTGCACCGCCGTGATCGTGGCGGTCGGCGTGATCGTGTCGCCCGGTTTGACCGGCGCCTTCCAGCGGGTTTCCAACCGGCGCTGAACGCCGCCGCGCGGATAGAGCCAGTCGGTCAGCATCTTCGTGATAACGCCAAAGTTGTTCATGCCGTGCATGATGATTCCACCGAAACTTGTCCGGCCGAAACTGCCCTTCATGTACTCGTCGTCAAGGTGCAGCGGATTGAAATCCAGCGATGCTTCGCAAAATTCCCGGATGGTTTCGCGTGTGGGCGAAAACGGGGTGCCGTCGATCTGCTGCCCCGCCTGCAAGGTGTCAAATGCGTTTGTCATGGTCATCCTCAAAAGGCGCGAATCGTCCAGCCGCGGCCGGAGCAGATCACCTGGTTGTGCTGGTTGAAAAAAACGTTGTCATGAACGACGAACAAACGATCTTTCTTGATGAATTTGTCGAGTGCGCGCGCTTCAAGGCGGATAGTGTCGCCCGGGCGTGCGGGAACGTTGTAGCTCCACGACTGACCGGCGTTGATGGTGCCGGGACTGCGCATCCAGTCGTCGGCAGGCGTGCAGGAGAACATCAGCAGGATGTGAACAGAAGGCGGTGCGATCAGCCCTTTGTAGGGGCTCTGTTTCGCGTACTCCTCATCGAAGTACAGTGGATGCGTGTCGCCCAACACCCGGCACAGCTTCTGGATTGCTTCCAGCGTGAGCGTGTAAGGCAACGTCTTGCGCGGCTCGCCAGGGATGATGTCGTCCCAGGTCTTGCGCAGTTCGGCGTCCTTCCAGAAATCTGTCTCGAACGTTTCGGCTTTCATGAGGTTTCCATATCGAGTTGATGAATTGGTATCATCTTGCTATAATGTCCGCTAAGCGGATATATCGGTCCGCTTGATGGTCATCATCGCAACTAAAATCTGCGATGTCAAGGGTCACGGAGAAAGCATGGCAACGCCTGAGAGTGAATCGTTCGTCCGCACATTCGCACGTGGCATCGCGGTGATCGAAGCGATGGGACGCGGCGCAACGCACCAGACGCTGGGAGAGATTGCCGACAGTGTCGGTCTGCCGCGCACCGCCGTGCGGCGATTTCTGATGACTCTGATTGAGCTGTCTTTCGTGAAGTCCGACGGAAAGCAATACTGGCTCACGCCGCGCGTGCTCCGGCTAGGGCTTTCCTATCTGGGCACACTTCCCTATTGGCGCGAGGCGCAGGTGGCGCTTGAGGAACTTTGCACGCGCATCAAGCAGTCATGCGCCCTCTCCGTACTCGATGGCGAGGACATCGTTTACATCCAGCGTCAGCATTCGAAACGGATCCTGCCCATGAGTCCGACCCTAGGAAGCCGGTTACCCGCACATGCCGTGTCGATGGGGCGGGTGATGCTTGCCGGCCTCCCTGACGACGAGTTGAACCACTACCTCGAAACGGCCACGCTCAAGCATCTGACCGGTGCCACCGTGATGGACAAAACAGTCTTGCGGGAACGAATTCTTGCCGCACGAAGCGACGGATACTCATGGATTGATGGAGAACTCGATGATTCCATTTGCGGGCTTGCGGTCCCGGTACGTGATAAGGACGGCCTGACCATAGCGGCGGTAAATGTCAGCCTTCCCACGGGGCAATTCGACCAGAAAACCGCGGTTCAGCGGTATCTCGGTGAGTTGCGCCTCGCGGCGTCCCAGTTGAGAGCCGCGAGCTAGCTTCGACGACGTGTATCCTGAGAGGGAGGAGGCGTCCCTGACCGTCCTGCTTGGCGCGATCGCGATGACGCGACGGGCGTGATCGGCTCACAAAAAAGTCCGTTGTCCGCGCGGAGGGGACGTTCGAACGTCCATGTGAAAGCGCAGGCGAACGCCCGCACCTGGCCGACTGCGGTCCGATGCTGAAGCGCCAAGGACGCTCGCTGTCGCTCGGCTGGTGGCTGTCGCAAGCCGACCCCACTCCGGCCAGTCATTCCCCTCCGAAGCAGCCGTTCAACGTTTGACATGAGTAGCGTACGTCCGCTTGTTCGCGACTCGCCGCTCGATGAAAAAGAAAGCAGATTGCCCGCTCCGCTTTTCTGAATAGTACGGACGTGGGTCCGTTGAATGCATGTCAGGCCGCATGAGAGCCAGAAGTGCCGCATTGTGATGAGCGCGGAGGATTTGCAAAAGGCACGTCTGGACGAACCACGCAAGACCTGGGCGTGAGGAGTGGACGGTGAGGCCGGTTGCGTACGTCCCGATCCGCCCGCTGAACTCACGCGCTGCCAGTCGAAAGTCAAAGTTACTTCAGGTGAATAAGGACTGATCCCTCCGATATCTCCGGCGCGCCCACGCCCGTGCTTTCGGCGTTTTTCGTGATCCAGTCCTTCGCCTTTTGCACGCTTTCATCAATGCCTGCCTTGTC
>NZ_JAQQEU010000154.1:0-6103 GCF_046026895.1 Paraburkholderia sediminicola | reverse complement strand
GGCGAACGAAACCGCTCGCGCGGTAGGGGGCTACGGCCAGGCGTAAAGGGTTCAGAGAAGTCCGCCGCGCAGTTCCGTATGTTGGAGGTCGAGGCAATCCGCCTCGTTCTTCAAACGGAGCTGCATCATGACCTCCAATCAACCGGGCGTCAGCCCTCTGCGTCAGCGTATGACCGACGACATGCGCATGCGTCAGCTTTCTCCGAAGACTCAAGCGGGCTACCTGCGCATTGTGCGTGAATTCGCCCGATATCTTAAACGCTCGCCCGCGACAGCGACTGTCGAAGACCTGCGAAACTACCAGTTGTATCTGGTCGATCGCGGAACGTCTCCCGTCTCCCTTAATGCCGCGATCACCGGGCTGAAGTTCTTCTTCGAGATCACGCTTCAGAAGCCGGAATTAATGGCGCGGATGCAGCCGGTGCGCGTGCCGCGCGTACTGCCAGTGGTCCTCAGCCCCGACGAGGTCCGGCGACTGATCGCGGCAACAGGTAATTTTGATCTGGTCCCCGAAAAATGGACGCCATAAGGTTGATAATCAGCCTTGTGGAGAAAGCGATGAAATCAGTACCGAGACGGAAGTACACGGAGGAGTTTCGCGCAGCAGCGGTCGAGCAAGTGATTGTAGGCCGGCGAGGATTGCGGGAGGTTGCGCGAAGTCTGGAGATGTCAGATAAGACGCTGGCGAACTGGGTTGGCGATGCGCGTAAGGGGCAGGCCCCAGTCAAGCGTGGGCAAAGGCCCCCGGTCACGGATCTGGAGGCTGAGAACGCACGCCTGAAGCAGGAGAATGCACGGCTGCGAATGGAGAAAGAAATACTGAAAAAAGCAGCGGCGTACTTCGCGAAGGAGTCGCTGTGAGGTACGCCTGGATCGAGCGACACCGAAACGCTTACCCGGTCGGATTGATGTGCGAGTCACTGGGCGTGTCGAAGAGCGGCTGGTACGCCGCACGCAAGCGCGCGCCGTCGCAACGGGCCGTGGAAAACGCGCGTCTTGTTACACGGATGCAGTCGCTGCAGCGGCGCCATCGCGGCCGCTACGGTCGCCGGCGCATGCATCGGGCACTGCGGGATGAAGTCGGCCGCATCAACGAGAAGCGGGTTGGTCGTCTGATGCGTCAACACGGTTTGCAAAGCCGGTTGCGTCGACGCTTCCGGGTTGTGACCACCGACTCCCGGCACGCATATCCGGTAGCGCCCAACGTGCTGGCTCGCGACTTCGAGGCGAGCGCGCCCGACCGCAAGTGGCTGGTCGACCTGACCTACGTGGCGACCGACGAAGGTTGGCTGTATCTCGCCCTGGTACTTGACCTGTTCAGTCGCAAATTCGTCGGCTGGGCGATGAGCGAGCGCATCGATGAAGACCTGGCACTGCAGGCGCTGGTCATGGCGCTGGAGTGGCGCCGCCCCACGGGCGAGCTCATGCATCATTCTGACAGGGGGTCGCAATATGCGGCCAACGAGTACCGCAAGGTGCTTGCTGCGCGTGGCATTACCGTCTCAATGAGCCGCAAGGCGAGCTGTTGGGATAACGCACCGATGGAATCGGCTAACGGCACGGTAAAGGTCGAGTGCGTGTATCCAGAGCACTACGCCACGCGCGAACAGGCCCGGTTGTCCATCACGGAGTACCTCACGTACTACAACACTGAACGCCTGCATTCATCGTTAGATTACGTGAGCCCGAGTGAATTCGAGCGGCGCTGGCGCGCCGAGAATCAACGCAAGGAGGAACCCGCGTCATAACATAACGAGTGTCGAGTTACCCACGGCCGGTCGACGTCATGGTCGTGACAGGCGACCCGCCGACCGGCCGTGGATAACTCTCGAAGCCAGTTCATGGCGTCCACGAAATGGGTACCGCTCCAATTTAAAGCATCAGACGGCGTTGTCGCTCGCCTACGGCACGGGGTTGCGTGCCAGCGAAGTGGTCGCGCTCAAGGTTGGCGACATCGATAGCCAACGCATGACTCTGCGCGTCGAACAGGGCAAGGGCCGTAAGGATCGCTACGCGATGCTCTCGCCGGTGCTGCTGGAGCGCTTGCGTGTCTGGTGGCGGGTGGCCCGCTCGCAAGGCAGGATGCCCGATGGCGGCTGGTTATTTCCGGGGCTCGATCCTGTCGACCCACTGACTCCCCGGCAACTGAATCGCGCGATTCGCGCCGCTGCCGAAGCCGCACAGATCGACAAGTGCGTATCGATGCACACGCTGCGCCACTATGTACCCTTCCGGATTATGTCTTGTAGCCTCCTGATAGCCCATTTTTCTGGGCAAATGGACAACGCCGGATAGAGATAATCTTGACTCCTCCACCCACGTAGGGAAGGAGTTCGTCGTGAAGTACACCATTCATGATCAGGTCGTTCTCTCGCGAGAACCTGAAGGTCCACTGGCAGCCCATCTATCATCCTTTGCCAACGCCATCTGCGCGCAGGGTTACAACGTATGGTCCCTGAAGCGGAAGGTCCGGATCGCCGCATGTTTCAGTCGATGGCTTAAACAGAGAGGTGTGGGGGTACGGGATATCTGCTTCGATCACGCAACACGATACTTGCGCTATCGTGCCCGGCATTTCCGGCCTCGCAACGATGATCGGGCAGCGCTCAGACAGCTTATTGGTTTCCTTCGCGGCGAAGGCGTGATTCCGCCTGAGCAGATGGCAACAATTCGGATTTCGGCGGCTGAGCGCTGTGTACAGGAGTACGAGGCGTACTTGCGCGATATTCAAGCTCTTGCCAGAGCCACGATCATTAACTACGTGCCGTTCGTCCGCGAGTTTCTCAAACATCGGTTCGGGAATGGGAGGGTCACGCTATCGAAACTACGTGCGGCCGATGTCGTGCGCTTTGTGCAGGTCCAGGCGCCACGACTGCATCTAAAGCAGGCGAAGCTTATGACCACTGCTCTGCGATCCTTTCTGCGCTATATGCGCTATCGCGGCGACATCACGCTGGACCTCGCTGCCGCCGTTCCGGTGGTCGCCAACTGGTCGAGCCCGTCAATTCCCCGGGGAATCTCAGCAGACCAGACTCGGGAGTTGCTGGCTAGTATCGATCGACGGACTACAGTCGGTCGTCGCGACTACGCGATCCTGTTGATGCTCGCGCGATTGGGATTGCGATCCAGTGAAGTGGTTTTCCTCGAACTCGATGATATCGACTGGGACGCAGGTCAACTGAGCGTTCACACCAAGGGTGGACAACGCATCGAGCTACCCTTACCTGCGGACGTCGGCGAAGCCATCGCCGCCTACTTGCAGCACGGGCGGCCGAAGAGCGCCAGTCGCCGCGTATTTTTACGTGCACGCGCGGGCATCACCGGTTTTCGTGGGCCAAGTAGCCTCGGCTGCGTCGTTCGGCGTGCACTTCAGCGTGCCAGCATTGACGCGCCCACAACCGGTGCCCATCAGTTCCGCTACGGACTGGCTACCCAGATGCTGAGTCATGGAGCTTCGCTCACGGAGATTGGCGAGGTGCTGGGTCATCGTCACCCACAGACCACGATGATCTACACTCGGGTCGACATCAAGGCATTGCGCGCACTCGCGTTGCCTTGGCCCGGAGGTGTACGATGAATACGCTTCGGCAGGCTGTTCAGGATTACCTCGACCTGCGGCGCAGCCTGGGATTCAAATTGAGGGAGGAGAGCACAGCGCTACCCGATTTCGTCGCGTTCATGGAACAGCATCGTGCTTCTTACGTTACGCAGGCGTTGGCGCTCGCCTGGGCTCGGCAACCCACAAATGTCCAGCCCGACCGATGGGCGCAACGAATGCGCTGGTTGCGTGGGTTCGCGCGATATCGCAGTGCTACCGATCCCCGCACGGAAATACCAGCACCAGGCTTGTTGCCATTTCGACCGAAGCGGGCCCGACCATACCTATACTCGGCCGACGAGATCCGTAGCCTGCTACAGGCGGCGCTGCAGATGCCATACCACGATGAACGGGCTGCACTGCTGCCATGGACCTATCACTGCCTGTTCGGGCTGTTGAGCGTCACGGGCATGCGCCTGGGTGAAGCGCGCAATCTCGAGCTTCAGGACGTGGATCTGACGGGGGCGATATTAACGATCCGCGGCGCGAAGCTCGGAAAGACGAGACTCATTCCTTTGCATGCCTCAACATGCAAGGTGCTCGCAGCCTACATCACGCGGCGTGAGCATCACTGGGCGGGTCGACCGGTATCTTTCTATCTCTTTGTTTCCAGCTGGGGTAACCGGATGGATGCCGGTACAATTCATCGCACTTTCTATTCATTGTCGCGGCAGATTGGCTTACGCGGGGCATCCGACAGTCACGGGCCGCGTCTGCACGACATGAGGCACGTGTTTGCCACGAATACACTTGTACGCTGGTACAAGTCCGGAGATGACCCGGAGCGCCGTCTGCCAATCCTGTCAGCCTACCTCGGCCATTCTCACGTCGAGGATACGCAGTGGTATCTGAACGGTTCGCCCGAATTGATGCGTGAGGCGATGCGCCGGCTCGAACAACTCTGGGGAGATCGGCCATGAATGATACCGCCACCTTTGCTCCGCTACTGGAGCGCTTCTTCACGCAGCGTCTGATGGAAGAGCGTCAGGCGAGCCCTCACACCATCAGTGCCTATCGCGATACCTATCGTCAATTCCTTAAGTTCGTGCAGCAGCGCCTGCATAAGTCCCCGTCGCAGCTAAACCTCGAAGACATCGATGCTCCACTGATCGTCGCGTTCCTGGACGAGATTGAGAAGAACCAGGGCGTTAGCGTTCGCACCAGAAATCTGCGCCTTGCGGCGATTCATTCCTTCTTTCGCTACGCCGCTCTCGAAGCACCGGCCCATTCTGCCCAGATCCAGAGGGTGCTTGCCATCCCCAGCAAGCGCTTCACCCGTAAGCTGATCCACTTCCTGACGCCTCCAGAAGTCGACGCCTTGCTTGCTGCGCCTGATCAGGGCACGTGGTCTGGCCGGCGCGACCACGCCTTTCTATTGGTCGCAGTCCAGACCGGTCTGCGCCTGTCCGAGATGACCGGACTCAATCGCGAGGATGTGGTGCTTGGCACCGGCGCACACGTGAGGGTCATCGGAAAGGGTCGAAAAGAGCGCTGTACACCCATCGCGAGATCCACACGCGCTGTACTGAAAGCATGGCTGCGAGAACCACAACGTGGTGATGGCACAGTACTGTTTCCCAGCGAGCGCGGCGAACGCCTCAGTGTTCATGGTGTGCAGTATCTGCTAAACAAGCACCGCAAGGCCGCGTGTGAAGTTTGCCCGTCATTGAATCAGAAGCGGGTCACTGTTCACTGTTTAAGACACACCATGGCCATGGACCTTCTGCAATCAGGCGTTCGTCGCTCGGTCATCGCGTTGTGGCTCGGACATGAATCGGTGGAAACCACGGAGATCTATGTCGAAGCGACCCTTGCGATGAAGGAACAGGCCCTTGAGAAGGCAACTCCGCGACGCGGCAAGCCAGGCCGCTTCAAGCCAACAGACGAGCTCCTCGACTTCCTGAACAGTCTTTAGGCTGCCGAATTATATCGGGTGATCGCTTGAGCGCATCTCTTTGACGGCCCGCAATCTCTGGTCAATTGTTGGAGTTCAATCCGCCACCCGACATAATCCGGAAGGGTACATAGTGGCGCTTATTTACCCAGCGATATAAGCGCCACAGTTTCGCGACGCACCTGCTCGAGCAGAAGGTGGATATCCGCGTGATTCAGGTGCTGCTTGGCCACAAGAAGCTCGAAACGACAGCGCTTTACGCCCAGGTCGCCACCGATTTGCTGCATGAAGTCGTTAGTCCGCTGGAGCGCCTGCGCCTCGAATAGCGGACGCGCGGTCCGGTCCAATGCTGGAGGTCGCGGACATCTTCCGCGCCTGCGGGACCACGTGGCGAAGCACGGTCGCACTGAGCCTCGGGCAGCTGAAGGTGATGTCGGCCATCGAACAGTGCCGCAGCGCGGCGCTCGGCGGGCATGTGCTGCGCTGTTCAGGCTGCTCGCGAACCGAGATCGCATATAACTCATGCCGGAATCGACATTGCCCGAAGTGTCAGGCAAGTGCCGCACGCCGCTGGCTCGAAGCGCGCGAGGCCGATCTGCTGCCGGTCGAGT
>NZ_JAQQEU010000153.1:0-6125 GCF_046026895.1 Paraburkholderia sediminicola | reverse complement strand
ACCCAACGCAGAATGGCCGTGTGAGCCAGCGACAAACCCCGCTCGGCCATCATCTCGACCAGATCGCGCAGGCTGAGTTTGTAGCGCAGGTACCAGCGCACGCAAAGAATGATCACATTGCGCTCAAAGTGACGTCCTGCGAATAGATCCTCCATGCTCTTAAGCTTTCTCATCGTCGGCTCTCAAATCGGTCAGCCTGACACTTTCCTCGCGAGTTGCGGGAGGCGACCAACATCGCCTCCGCCGATCCTTTCGTCCCGGTTTCACGACCGGTTCGCGTGCGGGTCACACTGCAGATTTTCGATACCTCTAGGCAGAAAAGAGAAAGAAGTACGCCCTTGGCGAGCTTAGGATTGACGTCATGGGCCGAGTCAGTTCGGTGCAAAACCTGACGCCCTGGAGGAAGTTCACTTTGGTTGAGATCGGAGCACCAGCGATGGACGAACTGTGAGCACATGCATGGCGGATGCTGCTCCTGGTGCGCGGCATCGCGGGGTTGCTGTTGGGCCTGCTCGCGCTCTTGGCGCCTGTGGAATTACGGTTGTTCTGCTCATCGCCAGCTTCACGGCGTACACGCCGTTAGGACGCGCCGCGGCGGTCGTCACAGGGTTCCAGCATCGTTCGAGCCAAAAAGACCGGTGGCGGCTGGCAGCGTAGCGACTTCTCCGGCAAGCCGAACGGGCCGCTGCACCCATACGAGGAGGCCGCGGCGGGACAGGGCGCCCCATTCTTATTCGTGCGCATTGGGAGTACATCATGAATGCAAAAATCGAAAATGCTACAAGAATCCTCTCACTTTTGCTCGCCGTGACGGCCACCGTGTTCCCGGCCGGCTCCGCGACGGGGCAGCAGCCCGCAGCCCCGGTTGCAGGCGCGGTGCCTCTCGGGGTGAGCATCACCCAAACGCAACTCGTAGCGAAGGGGTGGCGTGCATCGAAGCTAGTCCACACCGACGTGTACAACGACAAAAACGAAAAGATAGGACGGATCGACGACCTGATTATCGCGCCCGACGGCTCACTTTCCGTGGCCATTATTGATGTTGGCGGATTTCTCGGCCTCGCCGCGCACCGCGTCGCTATTCCGATGCAGCGGTTCAAGCAGATCACACCGAAGATGATACTGGAGGGCGCGAGCAAGGATGCGCTGAGCAAGCTCCCGGAATTCGAATACGCCAAGGGTTGAAATCAGCTGCCGATAATCCGATTTTCACCGTTTGATCTGTTTATTAAAACAAGGGTTAGTCATGCTTCCCGATCTAGAGAAGTGGAACCCCTTCAGGTTTTGTCGCCCTCGCCCTGAGCGAGCCCGCGAGGCCGAGCAGGGAAGGGCACATCCCAATCACCAGCATCGCAACGACAAGCAAGTGTCCTCGTCTTCGACACCGGCTCAAAGCGCCCCACAAGGTGAAGATCTCCGAAGCGGCCATTTCTGCCGCAGCGAAGTTGTCGGACCGCTATATCGCCGCGCGCTTCCTGCCTAACAAGGGCGATTGCTGCGATGCCACTGAGGCGTGGAAAAAAGAACGAGGCGCCAGTTCGCAGGAAGTGACGGCGGAAGACATCGCGCACATTGTGTCGACGTTGACCGGCATGCCGGTGTCGGAACTCACCGCCGAGAGCCCGGAAAAACTGCTGTGTCTGGAAGACCGGCTGAAGGAGCGCGTGGTCGGCCAGGACGAAGCGATCAGCGCGGTCGCGAAGACCGTGCGCCTCGCGCGCGCTGGTCTGACCGAAGGCGGCAAGCCGACCGCGAGTTTCCTCTTTCTCGGGCAGACCGGCGTGTGCAAGACCGAACTCGCCACGGCGCTCTCCACCTCGGTATTTGGCGACGATGACGCGCTGGTGCGCATCGACATGAGCGAGTATGGCGAGCGGCACATCGTGGCGCGGCTCGTCGGTGCGCGTCCCGGACATGTGGGCTATGAGGAATGCGGCCAGTTCACCGAGCGCGTGCGGCGCCGGCCGTATGGCGTGGTGCTGCTCGATGAGTTCGAGAAAGCGCATTAGGAGGCGCATAACCTGCTTCTGTAACTCTCCGACGAAGGGCGACTCACCGACGGCAAGGGACGTCGGGTCGATTCTACGAATACGATAATCATCGCCGTCAGCAATATTGGTATCGCGAATGATGCAGGACAACATGAGGGCCGACAGAAGACATTTCGGCTATCCCGAACTGCGCGACCGTCTCATGGAATTGCTGCGGCATCACTCCGGGGCGGAGTTCCTGAATCGCGTGGATGAGGTCGTGCTGTTCGGTGCGCTCGGCAAAGAGCAGATTCGTCGCATCGTCGATCTGAGACTCGCGCGCGTGCAGACGACTGCTGCCGCTCGGAACATCGACCTGTCGATCGACGATTCGTTGCGCGACCATCTCGCGGACATTTGCTATGACCCAGAGTTCGGCGCACCCATGCTCAAGCGAAAAATCCCTCAGGAAGGGGAGTCGCAGCCCGCGGATGCCGTTTTGCGCGGCGACGTGCGCGAAGGCGACAAAGTCGTTATGACCTACGACAGGGCGCAAACGCCGTGCTCGTAGAGAAGCAGTCACCAGAGACGGAGCTCCGAACAAGTCGACCAAGAAGCCGGCGCACGTCTGACGCGATGCACGGCCGTAGGCGATGCCGCCGGAACGGCATCGTCCATGCGGCTGAGCCTGGACCAGGTAGGAGAGAGCGATACGAAAGGAAATGGGCGTTTGCAAAGACGGAGATAGGATCGCCGACGTCGCCGTCAGCTTCGCAGCACATTCCCGACGCGTCGGGCTTGGCCCGGAGTGAACCGCCCCGGGAATCGTGGAGGCTGGTTGGTTTAAGTTAATACGGGCACAGCAGCAGTATTGTTGAGTTGCCGGTAGTAGTTTGCCTCAGCTTCTGCGGGCGGGATATAGCCGAGCGGTTCCATCAGCCGATGATGGCTGAACCAGGCCACCCATTCCAGCGTCGCCAGTTCGACAGACTCACGCGTTTTCCACGGCACACGACGATGAATCATTTCCGCCTTGTACAGGCCGCTGATCGTTTCAGCCAGCGCGTTATCGTAGCTGTCTCCCCGGCTGCCGACCGAGGGCTCGATGCCTGCTTCGGCCAGTCGTTCGCTGTAGCGAATGCTGACATATTGCGAACCTCTATCGGAGTGGTGGATCAGTGTTCCGTCATTGTCCGGCCGTCGAGCGTACAGCGCCTGTTCAAGGGCATCCAGAACGAAGTCCGTGGTCATCGACGAGCTGACGTGCCAACCGACGATACGTCGGGCGAACACGTCAATCACGAACGCCACATTGTCGCCCCCCAGCGCCTCATTGAAGACACGGTCGATCCGCAAGCGTGGCACTTTGCAATGCTGGAAAGGGTAGTGCGCCAATCGGCCGAGTTCGATCCGGTTCATTATCATGTTGAGTACCTGCATTTCCCATTTTCCCGCCGCCTGGCTTGTCCACATCTGACCACATTGCATTGGCGTCTGGACACCCCCGGTCTTGAGCAGCTTTACCATGAGTTCGCGGACATCCCGTTGGTTTCTATTTCCGACGCGCAACGACGGCCCTTACCCTGGTTGAACTGGCAGGCCACCGTCTATCATGGACTGTCCGACCATCTATACACGTTCCGTGAACGGCCGGGAGACTATCTCGCGTTTCTCGGCCGGATTGCGCCGGAGAAACGTCCGGACCGGGCTGTCGAAATCGCGCGCCGCGCGGGCGTGCCACTCGTCATTCCGGCCAAGGTCGACAATGCCGATCGATCGTATTTCGAGCATTCTATACAAGACCTGTTCTGCGATCCGCTGGTTAAGTTTTGCGGCGAGGTCACAGACTCAAAGAAGGACGAGTTTCTCGGCAATGCACGCGCGCTGCTTTTTCCCATCGACTGGCCTGAGCCATTCGGGCTAGTAATGGTCGAGGCCCTCGCCTGTGGCACACCCGTAATCGCCTTTCGGAACGGCTCAGTTCCCGAAATCATCGACGACGGAGTCACCGGCTTCATCGTGGACACCATCGAAGAGGCCGTCGTCGCCGTTGGCCGCACTGGCCAGTTGAACCGCCGACGCTGCCGTCAAGCCTTTCAAGAGCGTTTCACCGCCGCCCGGATGGCGCACGCATATCTGAAGGCTTATGAGAAAGTGCTAGCAGACCAAAGTGGATGAACAAAAACAACGTCGGGGGCGGGGGGGGGGACGGTACCCACTTTTCTCCTTTGGCGAGGAACGGTTATCGCAAATGGCCGACGCTATGTAACTGGAGGGCGGCTCTACTCGCTGGGCGCGACCTCCACCTGCTCGATATCTGCCGACGCACGCGGCCTACGTATCGGGAGCGAATGGTTCAAGCGCTGGCAGAACTCGGGAAGGGGCGTGATCATCGCGGATCAACATGCTTGGTAAAGCGCTATTCTTCGTTACCCACGCCTTTCGACATTTCGGCCGGACTCGCATATTCGCCATCGGGAGCGCCTCACATGCAGCCGCAACGTCTTCATCGGCGCCGTTTTAACGAACGGTCTCAAGCAGTGCCTGCTTATCCATGAGAAGGCAATGCAAGGAATGGCAGCAAGTATCTCTCCTGGGCCCTCATCGAGGCTGCGGCCGTTGTAATGCGCTGTTGTCCACGGGCGAGGTGATGCCCAGACCATGAGCCGAAGCGAGCCTGGCACCGCTAACGCAGCAAGCCGATCATTGGTAAATACTCTCATGGACGCCGGTCTGGCACCGATGGTTTTCTGGGGCTCGCTATGAGCCACGGGCGGAAGCCAGAACACCGGCTCTCGCCGTGATCCCGATGGATGAGTGGCGCAGAGCAGCTCTGCAACCAGGGGAGCGAAAAATCGGATGCATGCTCATACGCGCCGACGCGGGGTGGCTGAAATGTTTCAGCTAGGCAGGGTAAAGTCTGAGAGAGAAGTATCTATCTCTTGACCTTGGGCTTTCAACGGATGACACAATTAATGCGGCCTACGGCAGGTCGCCGTCAATGCCTTCGCAGGTGCGCTTGAATATCGCGCGCATCGAGGGCCGAGAGATCTTCGTTGATCTCTTCGAAAATCATCTGACGCGTCTCCTCGCTCAGACGCTCGCGCAGCATCCCGATAAACTTGGGCTCCACGGCAAATCGCAATCGCTGATACCGGTGATGAATCCGTCCCTGTGCGACGCAGTCGGCGACGGTCTTCGCGAATTTTTCGCGATCCTTCTCGCTCAGTGCCGGTCCATTCGGGACGACATTGACGAGGTCTTCGATTTCCCGCAAATCCGGTTTAAGTCCCGGTGTCTCGAAGATTCGTGCACGGCTGCCGTCGGCAACGACAACCCAGGTAGTGACAGCCATGGTGCGCCTCTCAGCGTGATCGGTCGCCGGCTCGGCGGCCATCGCAAATCGTCGCGTGACGCCGCCGAGCCCGACGGTCAACGACAGTCTATCTCCAACGCCCATCGATGACGGACGGTGGGGCCTCCCCGCGCTCCTGCGCGAGCGACGGATAGTCGGTATACCCGCGCTCGCCGCCTCCGTAGAACGTGGACGGATCCGGCGAATTGAGCGGAGCGTGCGACCGGAAGCGTTCCGGCAGGTCGGGATTGGCGATGAACAATCGTCCGAAGGCGATCAGGTCCGCGTTGCCGTCCTCGGGCCATCTTTCTGCGCTGCCGCCGTCGAACCCCGTTCAAGACACGCTTTTAATCGTTTTGAAAGAATTCGGCCGCGCCCGCATCACATGCAACAAGCGCGTGACGGGGGTGAGCACGGAGCAGAGGCCCGTCAGACGCCCGCTGAAGCGCTTCGCGAGCCGCAGGGTGATTCCGAGTCGCGGATGAGCGCGCTCACTCGCGTCGAGCTGAAAACGACGATTTTGTAGGTCATCGCGCTAGCTCCCGTAGGCAGAAAGGACATAGGCGTTGCGCTCGATTCGAATCTGGGCCACAGCACGGCATCTTTGATGCGAGCCAAGCCGGTTGAGGCTTTGCTGTATCGCGCGCTCGGGTTCTGTTGCAATAAGGCGGTCGGCTATGATGTGCGCAACAAGATGAACGACTGAAAGCTTGATGAAGACGCTGAATCCGGCCGTGGCCCGAGTGCTCAAACGCCAGCATTACCCGCTTGATGTGATGCTGACGTGCGTGCGTTGGTAC
>NZ_JAQQEU010000152.1:0-6310 GCF_046026895.1 Paraburkholderia sediminicola | reverse complement strand
CGAAATCATGGACGCATGCGGTATCAAGGTCACGAAGAACCCGTCGGAAATGGCGCGTCTTCTGAAGGCCATGCTGTAAATCGAAATTCGCGTGCTGTAGCGGCGCGATTTTTGTTACGCTTACGAAGTCCTTTCTTGAGCGAGCGGTCCTGAAAAGCGGGGGAGTTTTAGACTCCCCCGCTTTTTTATTGTCCGTGCGTCAGATTTTTTCTTATTCTTTCAATCATGCTCGTATTCTTCGCCACCCTCCATTGGGGCGCGGTCTTCCAGATCATCGTGATCGACATCCTGCTGGGTGGCGATAACGCCGTCGTGATCGCGCTGGCCTGCCGCAATCTGCCGCCCTCACAGCGCATCCGCGGCGTGCTGTGGGGCACGGCCGGCGCGATCGCGCTGCGCGTGGCGCTGATCGCGTTCGCCGTCGTGCTGCTCGATGTGCCGTTGCTGAAGTTCACGGGCGGCCTGCTGCTGCTGTGGATCGGCGTGCGCCTGATGGCGCCGGCGCATGACGTGCACGAGAACATCAAGCCGGCCGACAAGCTGATGTCGGCGATCAAGACCATCGTCGTCGCCGACGCGGTGATGAGCCTCGACAACGTGATCGCGATTGCGGGTGCGGCCGAAGCCGCCGATCAGGAGCATCGGCTCGCTCTGGTGATTTTCGGCCTGGTGGTGAGCATTCCGCTGATCGTGTGGGGCAGTCAGCTGGTCCTCAAGCTGCTCGACCGCTTCCCGATCGTCATCGTGCTCGGCGCCGGGTTGCTGGGCTGGATCGCGGGCGGTCTGATCATCAACGACCCGGCCGGCGACCGCTGGCCCATCCTCGACACGCCTGCCGCCGAATACGGGATGAGCGTCGCGGGGGCGCTGTTCGTCGTGATCCTCGGATATCTGTTGAAGCGCCGCAACGCCAATCGCGCGACGGTGTGAGGCGCGCGGTGCTGTGGCGGCACACGCGCGCGTCGCCCCGCGGCACTGGAGCGCGCCGCCGTATCGGCGCGATCGCTCGCAATGAACGCAACGTTAGCCATTCGGCTGACTGTCCGCCGCGAGCGTCGCTGGCTACGATTTAAACGCCTGTCCCCGATCCGCGGGGCAGGCGTTTTTCGTTTCAGGAGCCTGCCGATGACCGTTACCTTGCCCTATCCCCCTTATTCCCATTCCACGCTTTCAACGCGTTGCGCGCGTCGCCGCGCGAGCTGGTCCGCGCGGCTCGCGAGCGCCTGCCGTCGTTTCGGTGTCGGCTTCACGCTGATCGAATTGATGATCGTGCTGGCCATCGTCGGCGTGATCGCGGCCTATGCGATTCCCGCGTATCAGGACTATCTGGCGCGCAGCCGGGTCGGCGAGGGGCTGTCGCTCGCATCGTCCGCGCGGCTCGCGGTGGCCGAAAACGCCGCGAGCGGCAATGCGTTCAGCGGCGGCTACGCGTCGCCGCCCGCGACCCGCAACGTCGAGTCGATCCGGGTCGACGACGACACCGGCCAGATCACGATCGCGTTCACCACACGCGTCGCGCCGGCCGGTTCGAACACGCTGACACTGGTGCCATCGGTGCCCGACAATGCGGACGCGCCGACCGCGCGCGTCGCGTTGAGCAAGGACTCCGTGCAGGCTGGCGCGCTGACGTGGGAATGTTTCGCTGGCGGCAAAGCGGCGTCATCGTTGCCCGCGCCGGGCGCAGGGCCCGCGCCTGTCGATGCACCCACCCTGGCGTCGAATCTCGCGCCGCCGGAATGCCGTTCGTGACTGAATGCGTGACTAGCGTGTGACTGAGCGCCACAAGCGGGCACACGAGTCGCCCTTCGCACGCACAGTGAACATAAAAAGCTGATTTCCGGCCTATTTCGGCCAGCCGGCGCACAGCGGAAGGAATTTTTTGTATAGTGCGCCGGTTGCTGACGCCCTCCGGTTATTCGATGCCTTCCCCATTTGCACGCTATCTGTCTCTTGTTTTGCTGTCTCTCGCGTTGGTGCTGCCTTATGCAGTCGCCAACCATACGTACCCGATTCCGACCTTCTACGCTGAATTCACCGCGCTCGCGCTTCATCTGCTGACCGGCGCGGGGATCGTGCTGCTGCTGGCGACCGCGCAGCCGCGCATCACGTTCGCATCGCCGACGGTTGCGCTGGTGCCGTTGCTGTTCGGCGTGGTGCTGGTTGCGCAGTCGGTCCTGCTGCCCGTCGCGCAACCGTCGATGAACTGGCTCGGCGGCGGTTTTCTGCTGGCGGCATGGATGGCGACGCATGCAGGCTATGGTTTCACACGCGCCAAGCTCGACGAAACCGCGTTGCGCTGGGCGGCGGGGGCGTTGATCGTCGGCGGTCTGTTTGCGGTGTTCAGCCAGGTGATCCAGCTCTTTCACCTGGAGACGCGGGTCTCGCCGTTCGTCGTCGCGTATAACGTGACGGTCGAGCGGCGGCCGTTCGGGAACATGGCGCAGGCAAACCACCTCGCCACGTACATCGCGTTCGCGATGGCGGGCGCGCTGTTCCTCGTGCAGACACGGCGGCTCGCCCTGGGCATCTGGCTGCTCATATCGACGATCTTCGCGGTCGGGCTGGCGCTGACCGTGTCGCGCGGTCCGTGGCTGCAAATGGGGGTGATCGTCGTCGCGGGTTTCTGGATGGCGTTCGCGCAGACTCGCAACGAGCCGCAGCTTCGCCGCAGCAACCGCGAGTGGCTCATCCCGATCGCGCTGGCGGTGCTGTTCTTCGTGGTCAATGCGCTGATCCGCTGGGCCAATGTGCACTATCACCTGGAGCTTGGTCAATCGGCGGCCGACCGCTTCAAGGACGCCGGCCAGATCGCGCCGCGTCTCGCGCTGTGGAAGTACGGCTGGACGATGTTCAGAACGCATCCGCTGCTGGGCGTCGGCTGGGGCGAATTTCCGAGCTACCAGTACGAGCTGGTGAAGACGCTCGGCGGTGTCGAGATCGCCAACAATTCGCATGACATCTTCATCGACCTGCTGGCGAAGACCGGTTTGATCGGCGTTGCGATCGTGCTCATCGGGCTGATCGCGTGGCTCGTGCGTGTGGTGCGTGCCCCGCAAAGCGCGGGGCGCGTGTTCGGCATCGCGTTGATCGGCGTGCTGACGATGCACGCGCTGGTCGAATATCCGCAGCAGTACATGTTCTTCCTGTTGCCGGCGATGTTCGTGTTCGGCTTGCTGGAAACGCGGCCGTTGCGTCTCGTGCCCGGGCGACTGTCGCTCGGCGCGTTCGCGCTGGTCGTGTTCGGCGGGCTGGCCTCGCTGTATCCGGTGTATCGCGATTACGCGCGCGCCGAGGTGCTGTACTACGGCGCGCGGCCTGCCGAGCAATACACGGCGAATCCGTCGTTCCTGTTCCAGGCATGGGGTGAGTACGGCCTCGCAACGCTGCAGCCGATGAACTCGATGGACCTGCAACACAAGCTCGCGATGCACAAGCAGGCTATCGCGTTGCTGCCAGGCGAAACCGTGCTGCGCCGCTATGCGGTGTTGCAGGCGCTGAGCGGGGATACGGCGGCGGCGCTCGACACCGTCGAGCGCCTGAGGATTTTTGCGGAGGAGTTGAAGGACTGGCCGTCGCAGTTGAGCTATCTGTACGAACTGACCGATGAGCAGAAGTCGCTTGCCGGCTTCAAGGCGGAACTGGTCAAGCGCTACGGCCTGCCGCAGTCCGACGTGAACCAGGACGACGACAGCGGCGAAGACTGATTGACGTCCGCGGGGCGCCATTGATCGGTGGCATCGGTGGCGACTCGCCACGTGTCTCGTGGATCGGTGTCATTGTCGAGTGTCGCCAATCAGATGGTGCTCGCGGCGAAGCTGCCGGAGTGCGGCAAGGGAAGATTGCGGAGCGTGTACTGCGTCAGTCTTGCGCGTGCTTGCCGAGCCCCGCCTGATCCGCCACCCAATCCCCCGACTTCCCGCCGTGCTTCTCCAGCACCTTCACATCGGTAATCGTCATCCCCCTATCCACTGCCTTGCACATGTCGTACACCGTCAGCAGTCCCACTTGCACGGCGGTCAGCGCTTCCATCTCCACCCCCGTTCGGCCGAGCGTTTCGACCTGAACCGTGCAGTGCACGCCGGGCAGCGTCTCGTCGAGTTCGAAATCCACTTTGACGCGCGTCAGCGCGAGTGGATGGCAGAGCGGAATCAGATCGGCGGTGCGCTTCGAGCCTTGAATCGCCGCGATGCGCGCAATGCCGATCACGTCGCCCTTTTTGGCGTTGCCGTCGCGGATCAGCGCGAAGGTGTCCGGCAGCATGCGGATCGAGCCGCGCGCAACGGCGATGCGCTTGGTCTCCTGCTTGCCGCCGACGTCCACCATATGCGCCTGGCCGGCGGCATCGAAATGAGTGAGTTCAGGCATGTCGGGCTCCTTCAGAGGGCGCCTATCATAGCAGTGCAGTAGCAGTGCAATAACAGCGTGGCGCAGCCGTCCGCTTCGCCGCGGCGACTGATTACAATTGCGCTGTGCCCGCTATCTTAGTCCGAGTGGCGGGCGTCGCTTTCCGACTTCGTCACCGACCTCGCGATGCGTCCGAAACGGTTTCTTGCAGCGTTGTTGTCTGTCGCGCTCGCGGCGCCGCCGGGCGCGTTCGCGCAATCGCATGCCGGCGCGAGCGTCGCGCTCAACATGCAACCGGCCGAGCCGCCACTGGTCAGCGGGCCGTCGGACGCCTATGCCGACCCGGTCGTGCCGCCCGAGATCGCGCAAGGCGTGTTCGGCGTGTACGGCGGCGCGCAGAACCGCCTGTCCGGACGCTCGGGTGAGAACAGCGACTGGCGCACGCCGATCGTCACCCAGCAGTTGCCCGACCTGGGCAACGGCGGTTCCGGTTCGCTGACGCCGCAAGCCGAGCGCAAGCTCGGCGAGCGCGTGATGCGCGAAGTGCGCCGCGACCCCGACTATCTCGACGACTGGCTGGTGCGCGACTATCTGAACTCGGTGTCCGCCAGACTCGCCGCGGCGGCGAGCGCGCTGTACATCGGCGGCTATCGGCCGGACTTCGATCTGTTTGCGGTGCGCGACGCGCAGATCAACGCATTCTCGTTGCCCGGCGGCTTCATCGGCGTGAACACCGGTCTGATCGCAGCGACGCAAACCGAGTCGGAGCTGGCGTCGGTGCTCGGCCACGAAATGGGACATGTGCTGCAACGGCACATCTCGCGGATGATCTCAGCCGGCGAGCGCAGCAGCTACGCCGCGCTCGCCGGCATATTGTTCGGCGTGCTGGCGGGCGTGCTCGCGCATAGCGGCGACCTGGGCAGCGCGATTGCGATCGGCGGCCAGGCTTACGCGGTCGACAACCAGTTGCGCTTCTCGCGCTCGGCCGAGCAGGAGGCGGACCGCGTCGGCTTTCTGCTGCTGGCCGGCGCCGGCTATGACCCGTACGCGATGCCTACCTTCTTCGGCCGGCTCGACCGCGCGGCGATGAACGACACGGGCGTCCCGGCCTACGCGCGCACGCACCCGCTCACGGGCGAACGGATCGCCGACATGGAGGACCGCGCGCGTCGGGCGCCGTACCGGCAGCCGCATCAGGCGCCCGAATACGGCTTTGTGCGCGCGCGCGCGCGTGTGTTGCAGGACCGCTCGCGCAGCGAGTACGCGGATGAGATTTCGCGCTTGCGCTCCGAAATCGACGACCGCACGGCGATCAACGTCGCGGCGAACTGGTACGGGATCGCGTATGGTCAGCTGCTGCTCGAACGTTACGACGATGCGGCGGCGTCGCTCGCGACTGCCCGCGCGGCGTTCGCGACCGGCGAGCGTACCGCGGGCGAGCCCGCGCGCAGCTCGCCGAGCCTCGACGTGCTCGCCGCCGACATCGCGCGGCGCGCGGGGCGCAACGACGAAGCCGCGCGTCTCGCGGAGTTCGCGCAGCAGCGTTGGCCGCAGTCGAATGCCGCGATCGACATGCACATCCGCACCTTGCTGACCATGCGGCGGTTCGCCGATGCGCAGGCGCTCGCGCAGAAAGAGGCGCGCGCCCATCCGGATCAGCCGGCCTGGTGGCTGTATCTCGCGCAGGCGAGCGCGGGCAGCGGCGATGCATTGACGCAGCACCGGGCGATGGCGGAAAAATTCGCGCTGGAAGGGGCTTGGCCGTCGGCGATCCGGCAACTGAAGGACGCGCGCGATCTGAAGTCGATCGGCTATTACGATCTCGCGACCGTCGATGCGCGCCTGCACGAAATGGAAAACCGCTACAAGGAGGAGCGGCTCGACGAGAAGAGTTAGGGCTGCGGCGGGCTAGCCGGGCTCGATGAGCGTGCGCGCCGAGCCAGCACGCCGCGCACGCGACAAAGCC
>NZ_JAQQEU010000151.1:0-6340 GCF_046026895.1 Paraburkholderia sediminicola | reverse complement strand
CCCAAGAAAGACACTGGACTACGAAACGCCAGCCGAACGATTCCAGCAAACTATTGCATCCACCGGTTGAATCCGCCACCCGTTGCGGTCGTTTGTTCCAAAGCCAGCGGGCGACCGCTTGCCGAAATCAAGCGGGCATTCGCATATTGAACCCACCCGCAGCGCAAGCGGCCAGAAATCGATCTAACTTGCGATCTGCTTCGGCTCGACCGTCGACGAATGCAGGAGTTTGAGAGCGATTACGACGCCACAGACGATGGCTCCGACTCCGGCTGCCTCATTAAGCGCCGGCCATCGGTGACTCGCCACCAGACCGAACGACGTGGCGAATACGGTTTCCGTGACGATAAGCTGGCCCGCGAGGCCAATCGTCAGCCGCGTTGACGCAATCGTCCATGCCCACGAGCCACTTACCACAAAAAGCTAATAGTCCTAGCAAGGTCCTTTGCGGTTAGCAAAGGGTTGCTCAATCGCCTGAGGTGGCACCCGAAAACCGTGAACTGTGTCACGATAGCCGGCTTGACAATCACCGAAGTTGCGCAAGTCATGGAACTGCAGTGGCCACCAGATGAAGGTTTCGAAAAGTTCGCTGAGGCATTCGCGATGATTGGAAGCGGAGCCTCTATTGGGTCTTCCGTCAAGGCTTTGCCTGACCTTGTACGGACCCTGCGCCAGAACTGCCCAATCAAAACTGCCGCCACGTTCGGCGCGCTCTTGACGAAAACACGTCTTCAATCGAACTGCCTACGACTAGAGATGCTCGTTCATCTGTGTGTCGCGGTCGGCAATGGAACCCGGGCGCCCGCTCAGTCGCTCATCAAGCAAGGTTTTAACTCGACTGGTTCTCTCTGGGGCCATATGGAAGACCCGCCTGAGGACGTGTTCGTTGGCAACATAAGTTCTTCGCAGGGAAACTACCGGGTGCTCGAGGGCATCTGGGAAAGCTCGACGTTCTATCTGCAACGAATCGTGAACGTGGTTGATTCTCTACCGGACAGGGCTCAGTTCAAATTTATCAAGACTTCGGTGCACGCGCTGCTCAAGGTTTCGGACACGATTTGCGAGCGCGCAGGATTAGTTCGTAATATGTTGGGTTCAAACGGCCGCAATCGCGACCTTCCCAGCAGTTTGCTTGACAGAACTGACAGAACGAGATCAACAGTCCGTTTCGAGCTCGAAGAACTCGTGGCCATCAACGTCGATATTGAGGCGCTTGAGCCCTTCCTATTCGACCCGGCGAATAGGAACGAATTCCTTGAACAGAGCATCGGCCATACATCCCTCGAGGCGGCGCCTCTGGCTGTAACTGCCGACGAAGTCTTTGTGCTGTTGCCGACAGCCATCACGGTCGCCGTCCGGCGGTTCGTGATCGATCAATTAGCGCATAGGCCAAGTCACAAGGCCTTCATCAATGTAATTGGTCAAGAGTATGGCCAGACATTTGCAACATCGCCTTTTTTCGGCAACGCCGGACCGCGCCTTCGCTTCTTCCATCATGGTTGGGGCTCGCTCAGCGCATTTTCAGAGGAGATCGACACGGGCAGGTATCTGCAGGTCGTTGCATTCCTCGATGACCTCCAGGACTTCGAAATCAGCGGTTTCAAAGACGTTCGCAAAGCACCGACAGAACTCCAACTCGAGCTTCAGAAATGCGTCACGGCCATGCGAGAATCCGACGAGAAACGGCCTGGCTTTAAAGATGGGTTGACATTGATGGTGTCGTGCGGGGTCGGACGGGGGCTCATGTTCGAGAGATTGGTCGAACCGAATAATCATTGGGATCAGGAAGTCATCAACGCTCCAGACTTGCTCACGCTCGGCCAAACGAAGGGCATCGATGTGCTTAACCTCTGGCGGATACGCGCAATGGAGCGCTATCTCGAACAGCATGGAGTAATGCTACAGAACATAAACGGGCTTTTGAATCTATACGCTTGGGCGGACTCTCTCGACGGGCATCTCGTGCCTCACGGCGACGTTCCTGAGGAATTTGGAACGGCCGAAGGCCACGGCCTCATCATGCCCGTTACCCAAAACGGTCTCCTCAATCTACGTTACCGGGCGCTTCAGGCCGGCGACAACCATGTGGCCAAGTTCGTTGATGAAACGTGGAAGCTGGTTCATCGGCAGACCGATTCGTATTTCAAGGAAGATAATCGACGACCTCTATATGGTCATTTAGGCCTGCCTGATCGTCAAGCACCGCTCGGCGCTCGCATCACCGATAACAGATGCTGGTGGTATGAATCTCTCGCAGCAGATGGAACCTACAGTCGTCTAGTTTATGAGCGGTGGATGATGATGGGCGTCTGGGTCGCACGTATAGCCGATCTGATTGAAGCAGACCACAATGCTGCGCTGGGCGATGGACCGCTGCATTGGAAATGCGCGTTCGAAGCTACTGTCGAACTTCCCGACCCTGGTGTCATGGGCGCTCCTGGCGACCTAGATAATGCGTTCGAGGTAACTACCTTTCCCGAGACGCGGACCGTCGAAATATCCGTCAAACAAGGCTTTGATAAGGCGATCTATCATCCGGATAACATCGCGGAGATTGGCCTGATTCGAGCGTTTCTTTATGGCGTGTCGAAACTTACGGGGGTCTCGATAGAGGCGCTCGAACAATCCGCCGCACCTGCTTTTGCCGATCCACGCGCTCGCCACAGTCACATTTTCACTGGGAATTGCTACCGAGACCTCTTTCAGAAACAAGTGTCCCGCTCCCCGGTCGAGATCAGCAAATTCGATGACGCGTTGATCAAGCTCGGCCTCGGTTGGCAGACAGGAGGTCCGACACACGGCGCTCGAATTGAAGGCAAGCCAGAGTGCTTAGCGTATCTTCGGTCGGTGGTAACGAAGCTACAGGAAACGTTGGCCGAAAATCTGAAGCTTTTCAGCCGCGTGGAGTTACTCGAAATGTTGCTCGAGAATTATGAGCGCGCCAGTCATAGTCGGGATTGGTGGCACAGAACCGCTGCGTCCGTCTTGGCGCTACGGGAAGACAAGGTGGCCGCCATGGAGGCCATGTCAGCACGCGAATTCAAGCTTAACGGCGTGCTGCAGTCGACCCGCAATCTGATTGAAATGGCGCTTTGCGAATGCCCCCTCACAGGAAACGTGGAGGCTGGCGCGCTCGAGCTTTCTTCATTGCTTGCCCAGAGTACGAAAATCTTCCATTTGGGAGGATGGTCCGACCTTATCTTCTGGGACATGATGGAGCCCACGCTCTTGGTGACGCCGCTGGGCGATGTTCATGGCGAGCACCAGTTCCAAGAGCAGGTGATGGGTCCTCTTGGAAAATTGACCAGTGAAACCCGCTTCGAATCGTCGGCCAAGACATACGAGAAAGGCCTGGAGGAACAGTCGTTCCTCGAGAACTCTGCCGACAGCGGTATCTCGCTCGACTTCCTCAAGGCGTGGCATCAGGAGTTCGGCGTAGAACTCGACGAGTTCCGGAGATTTGTCGACGCTTTGGAAAACCACGGAAGCGACAGTGGGCGGTTGACTTTCCTCTTGCCGCAGTCGAGCCTGACGGAGATTACGGGCCAACCAGCCGTTGGCTCTCTCATCGTGAAATCTCTAACATCGAGACCCAGGCCAAACTGGAAAGTGCCGCCCGACGGCTACGCCTTAAAAGACATTTCCCCTTGGAAATTCAAGAGACGTCTTAGCCTCGTACGTCGGCCGCTATTGCAGGTCACCGAAGAGGAAGATCCTCAATTCCTGATTGATCCAGGTCTCGTTCGCGAATGCCTGCGCTCCATGTTGTCAAACTACTACGAGGGGTCTTATTCCGACGACCACCTGCAAGCTCCGATGCGGAAATACGCTGGAGATGCGCGGCGGCGCGATGGCAACGCGTTCAACAATCAAGTCGCGGAAAAGATGAAGACGTTCGGCTGGATTGTTTTGCCTGAGATGAATGTGAAGAAAATTCTCACAATGGGATTTGAGCGAGACTTTGGCGACGTTGACGTGCTCGCCTTCAAGCCTGAGGTGAACCGCTGCCTAATCATCGAGTGCAAAGACCTACAGTTCAAGAAAACTTACGGTGAAATCGCGGAACAACTATCCGATTACAGGGGCACGACCTCGTCCGACGGGAAAAAACGCGACTCCCTCAGGAAGCATCTCGACCGAGTCGAACTTCTCCGCACACATAGTGATCGACTGGCGCGCGTCCTCGGGACCAACACAATCCCAGTAATTGAAAGCCATCTAATGTTCAGCCATCCCGTTCCAATGATGTTTGCATCGCATCTTGCGGGCGATCTGGCGATCGTTCACGCAGTCGACGACATCGAGGACATTTGAATGGCGTCCTTCGTCGCTTCAGACATCACGTGGCCCCCGCTGCGCCTCTACGGCTTGTACTAGCGCATGCAGCGATGCGCGTTGAAGCGGTCACGCATGTCACGCTGCTCGCCCTCCCGCACGAGCAGGGCCGCATAGCCGACATCAAATCGGCGAATGACCGAAACTCGTCGAGGTCCAGCCATATGTTACCGTCGAGCGAGTGCCGTTTTGTGGCCGGCTTCTGCCTGATGCGATCGGCTCGTGACCCTCCGCTGCCGGTCCCCGCTGTGCAAGTCGAAGGGTCGGTTTTCGATTGAAACAGTCGATCAAGGGGCTTGCTCGATGCGGGTATAAGCGACGAAGTGACCCGGTTGCAGAAGTGGTAGCCCTCGTTTCACGAATAACCGGTGCGATGGATTTTTTCGCTGCGGTGAGCTTTGAGCGGATTTCGGTGTAGGTCGCCCTGGGCGTCGAGCCAGCTGCCGCAGACTTCAAGTTTTTCACCCACCGGGGCTAACAGCCCGACGCCGCTGTCGGTCGCGTGCTGCCACGGCGGATATAAGATGGCTGGGCAGTCCTCGCTTAGCTGCGCCTCAACTTCGGATTCGTGGATCCAAAGCTTCGCCTCTTCGCCGCGCAATGACGCGATCAGTTGATGCTCGGGAATGCTACTGTGTGCTAGTCCAAATGCGATAAGGCGCCCTTCAAGCGTTGCCAATAGCGTGCGGTTCGCATACTCCCCCATGACCATGCCGACGGCAAATTGCGCGCGATACCCGACCGTCGAATTGAAGAATGCGTCGTAAGCTTCTGTGCTTACTCGAAGGAGAAAGGATGCCCGATGGCAGCCGTTGAGTAGCTTGCCCGAGAATTCCTCCCACGTGACGGCGGCTATTTCGGCCGTTCCGATCATGTGTTCGATTTCGTCGAAACCGCCATAGCTTAATAGTCGCTCACGCCTGTCAGCCTCCACGGTTTCAGCAAAATTCCAGATTGGCGTAGTCGGCGACATAGGTCTACAGGACTCGGTTATTGGCTCGCCTCGATCGGAGGGCGTGGAGGGCTGGGTAATGGAAGTTTGAACCATCAGCGTCGGCGGCGGTGGAATGTCTTCTCCGCAAACACGGACGAGACGTTCGAGCGGCCACTTGAACGCGCCGACGAAGGCCCGAATCTGGCCCAACCCGGAAGTACGGGGGGCAGCGCTGCAAACTGCGGCGGCCGGCCTCGGCCAACTTCCGTGGTCGACCCGAGGCCGCCGGTCGAGCCGTCAGAGTATTGGCTTGGTAGCAACTCGGGAAGGGTAAAGCGACACCAGAAAACCGAGTACTTTTTCGTTTTCACACCGCCTCGACCCATTGCGGACCGTCACTCTAGCCGCGAGTGCGCCCGTTACCCCTCCCGAAGCGTGGAGACAACTAGCGCTTTGTTGTGCGCTCCGGGACTCGCCGTCCCGATGACCGCGACGAAAGAAATCCTCAGCCGTCGGAATATCCAACCCACGTGGTCCGTTAACAGCACCATGTGCCACGTCGATCGGGCCTGGCTTTTCGTGCTTGTATCGACTGGCCAGATCTTCTGGCGTCAAATATGACGATCGCACGAATGGGAAATGACAATTCACACACCGGGAAGTACACGGTAACGCTAACTGGCGGCGTCGACGATATTGATCACGCAGTCGGCCAGTTAAAAGCCTCTGGCCTTGCGGTAACAGAAACACGCATCGCTGTCGCGCGATTCATTCTGACCGATCAACGCGGACACTACAGGGCTGAAGAGGTACAGAAAGAAGTTGGCAAGCGTTCGCGGCCGCTTCATCTATCGTCCGTATAGAGGGTCTTGAACGAGTTACAGCGTCCAAGTGTTTTCAAGCGTTATGCTCGACGCGGCATGCGTGGTGTATGAGTTGAACCGAGGTGCGCCGCATGATCATTTAATCTGCGTCCACTGCAAACGCGTCTTTGATTTCGCCGATGCAACGTTAGCGGGCCGCCGTCAGGCCGTTGCCCATCGGTACGGATTTCGCATTGAGCACTATTCA
>NZ_JAQQEU010000150.1:0-6834 GCF_046026895.1 Paraburkholderia sediminicola | reverse complement strand
AGCGCGAGGAGCAGCAGATGAGCCCCACGCATCGGACCTTCGACTGCGACCAGCCCGGTCACGAGCAGCAGAGCGGCCGGGAAGATGATCCAGTCAAGGCGCTTCACGTCGGCGCCTCGCACGGATTGCCCGACGCAGATGAGTGGCGCTCACGCTTGGTGGGCACGCAGGAAACGGAAGAATTCGACGCCTTCGCGCAGGCGCCGTTTCATCATGTCCCAGCTCGTCAACATCTCGCGCAGGATCTCCCAGATCTTCGACGGGCGGAAATAGAAACACTTGTAGAAGTTTTCGAGCTGATGGGAAATCTCGTCGCGTGACAGATGCGGATAGCCGATCGCCGCGAGCTGCACGCCTTCTCTGCTCACGAGGTTGATCACCTTGTTCTCTTCGAGCCAGCCGTTTTCGACGGCCTTGTTGTAGACGACTGGTTGCGAGTTTTGACGCTGACTGTTTACGCCGACCGAAAATTCAGCCACATGTAGGGATCGCGCCGACTGAAAATTGAGCCGGGCAATCAACCTATCCTGCTAGTTTTTCTGGCAGGGTGTTTGGGGATGATCCCGATGACGATGATTGGCAAGGTGCGGCGGATGTTCCACCGCCAGAACAAGTCGGTACGCGAGATAGCGCGTCTCACAAGCCTGTCGCGCAACACGATTAGTAAATATCTGAACATGGATGTTCAGGAGGAGCCGAAGTATCAGCGGCGCTCGCAGCCGACGCGGTTGACGCCGTTTCATGAGGTGCTGGTGCAGGCGCTCAGTGTCGACGCGCGGCGACCGAAGAAGGAACGCCGCACCGCCTGGATGCTGTTCCAGGAGATCAAGGCTGGCGGCTACGACGGCTGTTACTCGCGGGTGACCGATTTCATCCGGGCCTGGCGGCAAGGCGAAGGCAAGGCGGTTTCGAAGTCGGCGTTTGTGCCGTTGCGATTCGAGCTGGGCGAAGCATTCCAGTTTGACTGGTCTGAGGAAGGACTGGTTGTCGGCGGCATTTATCGCAAGCTCCAGGTGTCGCACATGAAGCTGTGCGCGTCGCGGGCGTTCTGGCTCGTGGCCTACCCAAGCCAGGGTCACGAGATGCTGTTCGACGCCCATACGCGCTCGTTCACGGCCTTCGGCGGGGTGGCCCGCCGGGGCATCTATGACAATATGAAAACGGCCGTAGACAAGGTGCACAAAGGCAAGGGTCGCACAGTCAATCCGCGTTTCGCAGTGATGTGTTCGCACTACCTGTTCGATCCGGACTTCTGCAATGTCGCCAGTGGCTGGGAGTATGGTGTGGTAAAAAATATGTGCTGCTCGATAACGAACTAGGCCAAGGCAGCGCCTTTGTGGAAAGCGAACAGCACATATTATTCGGTTACAAGGTGCGGAGGAAGGCCATCAGGTCGGGCTGATCCCGCCATTGCTTTTGTCCTTCGGCATCACCTTCCACTTCGCATGTCGCCAGCGCCCGCGTCTTTGTTTCCAGATTGATCTCGGCGTAGATATTGGTCGTCTCCAACGAAACGTGCCCAAGCCAGCCGCGTATCGTATTGATGTCGACACCGGCCTGGAGTAGTAGCGAGGCGGTTGTATGCCGAATCACATGTGGGTGTACATTCTTGCCGGCAAGTGACGGCGCGTTGGCTGCAGCGCGGATAGCGCAGCGCTTGACCAGGGAATGAATGCCGGAGCGCGTCATCGTCTGGTGGAACCGGTTGAGGAACACCGGCGCGGCGGCGTCCCTTCCCTCGGACTGTGTGCGCAACGCATCGAGCGTGGATTTCCAGAGCGGGCAGCGGCGATGTTTGTTCCCCTTGCCGACGATGCTGACCGAACGCGTGTGCCAGTCAATGTCGCCAATCTTGAGCTGCGCAGCTTCGCTTGCACGCGCTCCTGAGTTAAACATGAACAGCAGTAACGCGTGTTCGCGCTGCCCCTGCGCCGTATTCACGGCGGTGGCAGCAAGCAGGGCGTCCATTTCCTGCTTGTCAAGATAGCTGATCTCTGGCCGACTGGTTCTCTTGACGGGAATCAGGTGAATCTGCGCCCACCAGTCGACGTATTCCGGTGCATGTTCGCCGATGAAACGGGCCAGCGCATGAATGCCGCCGAGTCGCTGGTTTCGTGTGCTGACCGTACAGTGACGCTGTTCTTCCATGTGTGCCAGGAACAGGCGGACCATTTGCGGAGAGAGATCATCAACGGTCAGGCGGTCGATCCGCTTGTCGACCTTGGTGGCCAGATACGGCAGCAACAGGATGAGCATGTCGCGGTAACTTTTTTGGGTATTGACGGCAAGGTTACGTTCGCCCACCAGATGCTCGATCAGGAAACGCCGGATCCACGGACCCAGCAAGGATGAGTTATTCATGATGCGCCTCCAGAACGTAAGCTTCAAAGCGCGTGCTCGCTTCATTCAACAACTCGGGCGTCAGGGTAAGGTAGCGTTGGGTGCCCGCGAGATCAATGTGGCCGAGATAGGTGGCGAGCTGCGGCAACAACAGTTGCAAATCCGCGCCGCAGCGATACCAGTAAACTAGCCGGTGCACTGCGCCTGAGTGCCGCAAATCATGCAACCTGGGCTGGCAGGACACACCGCCTTCGCGTTGGATATTTGCCAGAATGCGCTGTCGCTGAAAGGCCCTGCGCACAGCGGTCTGGGTCAGGGGACGGCCATCGCGGAAACAGAAGAACGGCGCGTCTGGTTCCTGCCCAAATTTCTGATTGCGTTGCCGGGCGTAACGTTCCATCGCACCGTTCAGATCTGCTCCAAGCGGAACCAGCCTCGACTTAAAAAATTTGCTCTCGCGGACGTGCAGGACGGCTTCGTCAAGATTGACGTCTTGCATGGTCAACCGCAAGGCTTCGCCATGCCGGAGGCAAGCGCCGTACAGAATCAGAATGAGTGCGCGCAAAACATATGCATCCAGCGGAACGTGTGGACTGCATACCATTGATGCCGTGTCGAGCAGGCGCTTTAGTTCTTCCTGGGAATAAATATAGGGTGTTAGCGGTGGCGGCAATTTCGGACTGTAGCGAGGAAGCGGAGAAGCCGTGGCATACCCACGCGAAAGGGCAAAACGAAACAGGCAGTCAAGTACTGACCTTCTCTTCCGCCAATGGTTAGTCAGCGGCCTGTTGCCAGTCAGGAAGTCCTGTACCTGTTCGACCGTGACCGACTCCACATCAATGTTGCCATCAACCCGGTGGCAGAATGAGGCAAGCGTGGCCGCCTCGGAATCGAAGCGCATGCCCAACGCCCGTTTGTGGCTCACGTATTGGGCGACAAGTTCGGAGAGCTTCATAGCAGACTCCCCAGATCGATTTCGGCCACACACCGCAGTCCGGTCAGGTCAACCTTTGCGTAGGTTCTCGTCGACGAAGCGCTGCGATGGCCGAGGTGATCACCGATCTCCTTCAGCGCAAAACCAGCGTCAAGTAAATGCCGGGCATTGGCATGCCTCATGCAATGTGCGCCGCGCCGCGGGATATCAATGCCAAGCGTCGCGAGACGCGAGCGGACAATGCCGCTTACGCATCCGGGTGACAGCGGTCGGATCGGCGCCTCGACCGACAGGAACAATTCGCGATGGGCGCTTCGCGGACGCCCTTCCTTCAGGTAGCGCAGAATGGCGTTTCCAACGGTTGCCACTAGCGGGTATTGCTGTGTGCAGCGTTGCTTCGGACGATTGACATGAAGGATCTCGCCGCACCAGTCTATATCCTCCAGGCGAAGCCGCACTACCTCGCCGCGCCGCAGTCCGTAGACGACCAGCAGCATGATCATCGCACGGTTGCGTAAATCGATTGTGCTGTCGCCGGCAAAACTCGTGACAAATCTTTGCACATCCTCCCAATTCGGCCCGAGCGGCAAACCCTCCTCCCTATACACCACTGGTGCTTCAATGCCCGACGCAACGTTGGTAGCCCACCCTTGTCCTTCTAAGTACCGGAAGAAATTGCGCAGCGTGCTCGCAAGCGCGTGTAATGAGGCTCTGGTCCAACCGTGGTTGCTTTGGTACGCGAGATAGGTGTCGACATCGTGGATAGTGAGAGCATCGAGTGCCTTGTCAGGGCGACAGACCATTGCCAGAAAATGGCCGATCTCATCACGACAGGTTGAAATCGTAGCAGAGGAAAGTCCTCGCTGGTCGCGCATGAAATCGATGTAGTGCTCGACATAGCGAACAAATGGTTCTTGTATAGGATGCCGTTCCTCCAGACGCCCCAGGAAGCGCAGCCAGGCCGTGGCAGTATGGATGAACAGAAGGCGCGAGCTGCGGGACTCGTTTGTGCGTTCGCTTCGAACGAGACGAATCCGATGGTCAACCGCAAACGCGATTTCCTCGTGCGTTATTTGCCCCAGCCGGGACAGATCCATGCTCTTTGAAAAAACCAGCAGGATCCAGGCGATCTTCCGGATCGACATGGGCGGATAACCCAGTTCCTGACAATGTACGAGGAAGCGCTTCCTGGATTCCACGCAGGACGCGAGATTATGGGCAGCAAGAACATGCGGACGCGTAAAGAGAGTCTCGAACATGATATTCCCCATCGTTGATCAGTGGAATATCAGTATCAGCCTGAAATTATGTCGTCATGGAAACGTCAACGCGATAGGCGATGCGGGGCTGTTGAGAACCACTGCGACATATTTTTTACCGCACCATATTCATGATTATGGCCTCGAGGCCATAACTGGGAGAAAGGCGTCGTCGAGAAGAACGTGCAGGACAGCCGCCTGCGTATCTGCATTGAGGCGCGTGGGCAACGCTTCGGCAGTTTCGCTGATCTGAATGCATGGCTGGCGACGCGGTGCCGGTCGTTGTGGGATCAGGTGAAGCATCCGGACTATCGTGAGCTGAGTGTTGCCGACGTGTTCGAGCAAGAACGCGCCCATCTGATGCCGATGCCAACACCGTTTGACGGTTATGTTGAGCGTGCGGCACGAGTCTCGTCGACCTGCCTGGTGGTGATTGGCCGCAATCGCTACTCCGTGCCATGCGAATTCGCAGGCCAGATGCTCAGCACGCGGCTCTATCCTGGCCGTGTCGTGGTGGTTGCCGACGATGCCGTGGTGGCCGAACACGATCGACTGGCCGACGAAGGACAGGTGCGATACGAGTGGCAGCATTACATCCCGCTGATCCAGCGCAAGCCAGGAGCCCTGCGCAACGGTGCGCCGTTCCATGACATGCCCGAGCCGCTGCAACGGCTGCGTCGGGCGTTACTACCTGAGCCAGGTGGCGACCGGGTAATGGCTAAGGTTCTGGCGCTGGTCCCGGAAAGCGGTCTGGATGCCGTAGTGGTTGCAGTCGAACTCGCATTGGAGCAGGCGCCGCCCTCCGGGCGCGTGAGCGTCGAGCATGTGGTGAACGTACTGTCGCGCATGCGCAGCGTGCAGATGCCGCCGAAGATCGATACTGCGCTACAGCTGACGACACCGCCGCTGGCCGACACATCGCGCTACGACGGGCTGCGCCCGGCACTGCAACAGCCGGAGGCCGGTCATGCGTGATCTGATCGTCGAACTCAAACACTTGCGGCTGCACGGCATGGCGGCCGGCTGGGCCGAACTGCTCGAACAGATGAATGTCGAGGCGACGTCTTCGCAATGGCTGCTCGAACGGCTGTTGCAGGCCGAGGTCGCGGATCGGGCCGTGCGTTCGGTCAGCCACCAGATGAACGCGGCGAAGTTCCCGGTGCATCGCGACATCGCGGGCTTCGACTTCGATGGCTCGCCGGTCGACCGTCAGCTCGTCACGCAACTGGCCGGCATGACGTTCACCGAGGGCGCGCACAACCTGGTTCTGGTCGGCGGCCCGGGCTCGGGCAAGACGCATTTGGCGACCGCCATCGGCGTGTCCGGCATCATGCACCACGGCAAGCGGGTGCGCTTCTACTCGACCGTGGATCTGGCCAACGCACTGGAGCAGGAGAAGGCGCAGGGACGCGCCGGGAGGATCGCGGCGAGCCTGCTTCGCCTCGACCTGGTCATTCTGGACGAACTCGGATATCTGCCCTTCAGCCAGGCCGGCGGGGCGTTGCTATTCCACCTGCTGAGTCGCCTGTACGAGCATACAAGCGTTGCGGTGACAACGAATCTGGACTTCGCCGAATGGTCCAGTGTGTTCGGCGACGCGAAGATGACCACGGCATTGCTGGACCGGCTGACGCATCACTGCCACATCGTGGAAACCGGCAACGAAAGCTACCGTTTCCGCCATAGCAGCGCCAGTGCAAAGAAGCGTATCCGCTCGCGCGAAGCAGCGCGCAGAGCCGACGGTGCGAGCGCGAACGAATCGGCCTGATCGTCGCTTGCCGCGCGGCGGAAGCCGCTACGGGCTACGCCCTTCGCAGCTTCCGCCGCGCAACGAGGCCCCACACGAAGGAGGACAAGCACTCTCGAAACCCATACACTTATCCACAACCGGTCCTGCTTCAGACCGGTCTCCACCCCGGCTCAAAACTCGATCGGCGCGGTGGCTCAAAATTCAGTCGGCGCGGACAAGGCAAGGACGAGATGACAAAGGCGTCCAGCAGTTTGCAGGACCTGAGGCGAGGAATATACGTCAAGGCGAAGGCTGAACCGTCCTGGCGTTTCTGGGGTTTGTACGTCCACGTCTGCAAGATGGAAACGCTGCGCGAAGCGTATGCGCTGGCCAGAAAGAACAACGGCGCACCGGGTATCGACGGGGTGACGTTCGAGGTCATCGAGGCGCAAGGCGTGGAGGCGTTCCTTGAGCGGATACGGGACGAACTGATCGGGCGTGCCTACGTACCGCTACGATCCCGGCGGCAGGAAATACCGAAGGACGGGGGCAAGGTCCGTGTCCTTTCGATT
>NZ_JAQQEU010000149.1:0-6845 GCF_046026895.1 Paraburkholderia sediminicola | reverse complement strand
CGTGACCGTGGCTTCAGTCACGTCTCTCACGAAATCGGCGGGCTTGAGGACGAAGAAGGCGACAACCGTCGCCCGCTTGTCGACGTCCACCGCTGATTCGGCTGATATATATTCTTGCGTCGGCGCGCCCTCAATGCCAACGCTTACCATTCCGTTCTCGTCCGTCAGGTTAGCAGTTGCTACAGCGGGGTTGATGCCGTTGAAGCGGACGATAGCGTCCAAAATCCCACGTGGGCCTGGAGTGCGTCCGTCATCGGTGAGCACCCACGTCGAACCTGCGTGCGCTATGGGTCCGTTGTTCGGTAATCGCACAGCAAGCCCGGCGGTTGCAAGAAGCCCGGCGAAACAGTTGTACCACTTTGCGCCGCCGAAACCGAAACGTGCGGTGGCGGATACTTTGGCTTGCTCGCCCGCCATTGTGGTCGTGAGGCGTCTAAGTGGGACTTTGTCAATCGTTAGATCCGCTTCAAAGAATGCGTATATCATCAAAAATTTAGAATATGCCGCTACAAGATTGGCCGCTTTTAACAGCTTTTCCTTCTTGAGTTTGGCTTCTTCTTGATTGGCAGGGAGGTGCTCGTTCCAGCCGTTCCTCTTTTTGATCTCTTCAACTATTTCTTTTAATACGTAAATGCCCTTCGGAGCGTTTTCTAAAACAATCTCTCCCGCTTCGCTGCTTGAGTTACACGGCTCAGACGAGCCAGCTTCTTCCTTCACGCTTGCACGTAAAGCACTGTGCGTACGACGCGCGGCGGTTTCCATCGAGTTATCTTGAACCGTAATCCTTAAAATGTCTCCAACGAGAGCTCAGCGATCGACCTGAGCATAGATGGGGAAATGTCATGCCACCAGGCAGCGGAAACGCTAATCGAAACGTCAGATTCGCGTAATGAAAACGTAATTCAAGAAGCCCCAAGACACAAGCTATATTTCAAAGATTGTTTCTGGGGGTCGTTAATTAAAGCAAATCGCGGTGTGAATTCCGGTTCCCCGATACCCACGCACAGATCCCGGCGTCCCTGATGGGGCACCGGGCCTATTGGGTGTTTGACGGCAATGCGCTGTTCAGGCCACGGATGAGTGATTCGAGGTCCCTGAAGCCAAGCGTGGGCCAGGCGACTCTTCTGCGTGGCGTCGACTCTTCTGGGCGAGTATTGGATGCTCTCGGCCTTACAGATCAGGTGCGTGGCAAACACCACTCAGCCAGATCTATACCCCTTCTTCCTCGTGTATCCGCCAGACAGGCACATGAGCCAGCGGTTGCGCGTCTTCATCGAATGGGCGACGCAGCGGTTTGCACACAAGTTCGATCGGACAACGCAGCCGTCGTAGCGAACCCGGCCATTCCGAATGGCCGGTTATCGGGTGCAAGCCTGCCGTTACCCGAACGATATGTCGTAAGACCGGTGTGGGTCGACAAGCGCCTGTCGCGTCGGCTGGAAGCGCTCATCCGTTGGCGCGAACGCGCGCTGGGGAAATTGTCCGAATCTGCGAAATCTGGCGGTGGCCACGCGCCGGAGCCGCACGCAGCTTACCTGCGGTGTTAATGGTCGAGAACCTCGTTCTACGCGCCCGCGTCTCATGCGGCCACGCGAGCAGGTCGACGTCCACGCATTGCTGAGCAAACAAATTCTCGACGAATTAACTGCCCACCTTTCGATGCGACAAGTGGCCTCACGCCTCTTCCCACGAGCACGTTCTTCCGCTTGCGAATCCGGACAGCGCGAACCACTGCGTCCTCGTCAAACCCAAGTCGCTTTTCTCAGCCACGAGTACGAGTCTGCCCTTCGGATAACAAATTCTTAATGGACGCGTCACTGTCGAATCAGGCGCGGCAGCCATAATCGGATGGTTCCAATCAGAAAGGATGGCCATCGTGAAGCGTCTATTACTGCCAACCCTGCTGACATTGTTGTGCGGCACCCCTATCGCGTGTTACGCCCAAAACGTGTCGATCCTGCAACCGCAGATTGCTAACCCGCCGGCGCTGAACGCACCGCCTCTGCAAATGCCGCGTGGATCGTCCGTGAGCGGCAAGGGCGCACGCAAGGCCCTGCAGGCTGCGATGCACGATGACATCGCCCGCGCAAATCTGCAATTCCTGGACAACCTGCCGGGCGGCGTGGACATGATCAACATCGATCATGATCGTAAGCCTGAATCGACGCTGTTTGTTCACAACATATACCTGAACAGATGATGCGGATGAATGAATTGGCCACCTGTTGCACATCGATCCGGCAACCGCCGGAACTTAGATGCTGACTGTCGACCCGCAGCGACCCCGGCACGATGTCGGCAGCGCGATCTACCTGGTCCATAGCAGTCTGATTAGCGTGCGCCGCTAACGCCGCGCGATCGATCAAGTTGTTCGGGAACCATGTCGTGAGGTGGCGGTTTAGCGTGCTGATGGCCACGCAATGCTACGGTTGGTGGCGCTCTATCTGTTGTCACTCAACCTCACTCAAGCGCTTGGACGGTGGCGGCCGCTCGGTCGTGGTGCGGCCATCGTCGGTACTGGCACGTGCGGAGCAGCGGCGCGGCATCCGTATTGTCCATTTCTGTCTTGCCGCCGCGCTGTCGGTCGATTGGATTTGAGCTTGGCCGCAGCGATGGCGACGCCGAGCACCCCCGCGATCGTCAGCAAGTCGGCCGATAGCGCCGCAGCAACCGCTTGCGTGCGTGTATGAAAAGCGGGCGCCGCGACCTGCAGCGCGGTGTCGGCAACGATCGAAATGAGTGTTCCCCAGACAAAACAGGTCAGTCCCTGGCGACCGACCGTAACCACTGGCGGTAGCGCCGCGGCCAGCCGGTCGATCCACCCGAGCCGGCTCATCTGCGCGACCAGCCAGGCGATCGCGACGAAGCTGACGACTCTCAGGGAACTCAGGTGCTGTTTTAGATAGCCGGGTTCCGGCTGGTTCTCAACCATCAACTTGTAAGCGGCGAAAGCCAGCGCCACGGCGAGCGCAATCCAGGTCAGCCGTAGTCCGGCGCGCGAAGTCTGGAACACGGCGGACACCGGATGCAGCCGGCACAGCATGCCAAGAATAAACATCAACTGCCACGCGAACGGATCGAATGACCAGCCGATAGGGTCGGCGCTCGGCAGCAGATGCGCGAGCGAGGGTGCGCACAGCCACAACGCCAGGCTCGCCAGCAGGGCGGTGGCCGGCCGGCGACGAGCAACCGGCGCCACCAGCGGCACGCGCAGCGCGAACCCGATATACATCGGCAGCACTGCAGCCAGATCAGGCTGGCGCCGTAGCGTGGCGATATCGAGTAGCGTCTGGAACGGCCGGACCAAAAACCGTGGCGCATCGGTATAGGTCAGTATGGCGGTGTGGATGTGCAGCGCGAGCATCGCCAGGCCGCAAAGCAGCATTAGAGCGGCCGTCAGGAGATAGCCACGATAAATTTCCCAACTGCGTTTAAGGAAGCGGCGATGCGCGTGCGCTGTGCCACCGCTCGCTGACATCGCGCAATAAGCGGCGGCGCTCGCATAGCCGCCGAGAAAGACGAAGACCTCGGCCGCGTCGCAAAATGCATAGGTATGCAGTGTCAGATGCGAGAGCGCGCTGTGCGAGACGTGGTCGAGTGTAATCACGATCAGCGCCAGGCCGCGCAGGAAATCGACGCTCGTTGAACGAGCGGGATCTCGACTCATGGTGAAACTCCGCTTGATGCTGTGTGGACGTGACGGTTGAGGCTGCGGAGATTTCGCCGGGCCGGCCGAGCAGCCGCCAAGGGTGCTCACGAATCGGCTTCGTGTCGGGCTTTGTCGTTTCCGAACCCTATCTCACCGCCTGAGCCGCGTCAGTCGGCGCAGTCCTCTTTGATCGAGCAGGGCTCATAGGCTTCGGGCCTGAAGGCTTGCCACTCGGGAATCACAGGTGCCCAATCGTCGAGGGCGGAAAAGTCTTCGATGTGGGTGGATTCGTTCATGATGATTTTCCAGTGGGCGGTCGGGTTCCATCCGCGGGTATTACGGGCGGCCAAAGTCGATCTGATAGCGCTGAAAACAACTCTAGGCCTGCCGCGTCTAAGTGAAAACCCTAATAAAGACAAAACGTTGTTCCAATCCACGCAAGAATGGCCATCCGGACGCACGTTCTCCGTTAGTGAGTCGCCGACCGAATCGAACGGATGAATGTCCATTGCAGCCTAAAGCTGCCGTTGAGGTGGGCGCTTGGTTCAGTGTCCGGAACGGGTCGCATGCTGCCGATCGAAACCGAGCGAACTGAAGCTCTTGATGCCGACGGCGTGAGGCAGCACGCGGCCGAGGCCGTGTCAAAACGTGCGCTTCATTCGAGCGCTGTCGAAACCGGCTTGCGAGAAAGGCCTACAACGGCTTCGGTGAGTGTCGGCAACGGTAAAGCGACCCTTCAAAACCTTGCGATTTTCCGTTTTGACACAGCCTCGGCCATCTGCCGCCATTCGTTCGCGCGATTGGTCGGTCATTCGGGCGTCGGCTCGTCACCCGACAGCGGACTTTAAGTACGTGCACGTGTCCGAGCGGACGCGCCGTGAAATGGGCACTGGCGGGAACATAGCAGTGCTGCCTATAGATGGAAAGGGCTCGCAGGGCTCGTCGCGGCGTTGCTCTGCAGAGAAAGGCTAACTCGGCGATTGCATTTTGCGGCCTGATTCCATCGGTCGCGTTGGCTTCTTAATCATTAGCTTGTTAATAGCATGCACGCGGCGCCAACATGCAGAATTCTTCATACGCCCTGTCGCTCGGCGCCCCCCGCGCAAGAACTTGGATGCGCCATCGAAATCTGTCGGACTGCCGTTGCTTTTCAGTCCCCCGTTTCCTAATCTGATCGGACAGGCTCGGGTCGACGAAGTCGCCTAGCCGTCATGCTCTCTATTGGAGGTCCGAAGTGTCCTTTGATCGAACTGAGACAGCCGTGGTTTTCATCGACCCGCAAGTCGATGTCCTGAGCAAGAACGGCAAGAACTGGGGCGCGGTGGGAGCAAGCGTGACAGAGAACAAGACGGTAGAAAACATGCTGCGAATCTTCAAGGCGGCAAAGTCCGCGAAGTTCGCGGTCTTTATCTCGCCACACTACTTTTTCCCGACTGATCGCGTATGGAAATTCAATGGACCGTTGGAGGCAGATGAATTCGCTACCGGCACGTTTGCGCGTAGTGGTCAGTTGAGTCTGGAAGGTTTTGAAGGCTCCGGCGCTGACTGGCTCGACGAATTCAAACCTTACATCAACGACGGTGAGACGGTTGTTGTGAGTCCGCACAAGGTCTTCGGACCGCAAACCAATGATCTCGTCCTTCAACTACGCAAGCGAGGAATGAGAAAGGTGGTACTGGGAGGCATGCTTGCCAATATGTGCGTGGAGTCACACCTGCGTGATCTGCTCGAACAGGGATTCGAGGTTCATGTTGTTGGCGATGCCACTGCCGGACCGCGTCATCCCGTTTGGGGCGACGGATACAAGGCGGCGATGATCAACTACGCATTTCTCGCGCACGGCGTGGTGACTACCGACGAAGTCGTGGCTTCAATCGAATGACGCACAAGTAAGATCGGTTGACAGTCGAATAGACTCTCGGCCTGAAAGGCGCGTTTGCCTAGTTGATACGTCCCAGCACATTTCCAGAACGGATCGCCGACGGTCTACCTATCCCGTCTCAATGCCTCACAGCGCACGAGTTCGCGCCGGTGGTTCATTTTTCTTTGACAGGTTGCCTTAGCAAGGAGAATGACGATGAACACGGTTACGACCAAAGACGGCATTCAGATCTTCTACAAGGACTGGGGAACAGGGCAGCCCATAGTTTTCTCACACGGATGGCCACTGAGCGCCGACGATTGGGACGCCCAGATGATGTTCTTCCTGAACCTCGGCTTCCGTGTCATTGCGCACGACCGTCGGGGTCACGGACGGTCAACGCAGACGGCCAACGGTCATGATATGGATCACTATGCCGATGATCTTGCAGCTGTTACTGAGCATCTTGAACTTAAAAATGCAATCCACGTTGGCCACTCAACCGGGGGCGGTGAGGTCGTTCGGTATCTCGCGCGTCACGGCGAGAGCCGCGTAGCCAAGGCGGTGCTGATCAGTGCTGTGCCACCGCTCATGGTTAAGACAGCTAATAACCCGGAAGGTCTTCCGAAGGATGTTTTTGACGGATTTCAGGCGCAGGTTGCCAGCAACCGCTCACAATTCTACCGGGATGTTGCTGCCGGGCCGTTCTACGGTTATAACCGTCCAGGGGCCAAGCCGTCCGAAGGCGTGATGATGAACTGGTGGCGTCAGGGAATGGAGGGCGGAGCCAAAGCGCACTACGACGGGATCGTGGCCTTTTCCCAGACGGATTTCACCGAAGACTTGAAGAAGATCACAGTCCCCACGTTAGTGATGCACGGCGACGACGATCAAATCGTACCTTATGCCGACTCCGGGCCGTTGAGCGCGAAATTGCTGCAGAACGGCACCTTGAAAACCTATAAGGGCTTCCCGCACGGCATGCCCACCACGCAAGCCGATACGATCAATGCGGATCTCCTAGCGTTCATTAATTCCTGAATCGTCGGGCATCCCTGTGTGCTGGGTCGAGCAATGGCTGATCTACCTCGGAAGCGGCCATTGCCTTCAATTCCGTTTGGCCGGCCGCTGTGGGTCGGTCAGCGCCCGTCGACCTATACCCCGATGTCGGCTTGGTGCAGCGCGAACGCGACCTGCCTTTCGGTGACTTTGACTTCTTCATGACCAGTGGCCCTCCTTGGGCACGAGTGTCGCCGGAAATTCTCTAGCTCAAAACTATCCGTATTCTTTCGACCAGCTCATGTTCAGTCTTTGCAGGCGGCCGCATCGGATATT
>NZ_JAQQEU010000148.1:0-7062 GCF_046026895.1 Paraburkholderia sediminicola | reverse complement strand
AGCTTGATGACCCCGGCGCTTCCACTTATAAACTCGATCTGACTGTCCGAACCAACGGCGCCACCTCTTTCTGGGTAACCCAACGCACGATGGGACCGGACGTTTCACAGAACGGGGACGTGATTGCAGGCCAAGACATGCTCAAAGATTTTGGGCCCTCTTCTTGGGCGTTTTACAAGCAAAAATAGGCCTGAGAAGCTGAGGCAAACTACTACAGGCAACTCAGCAATACTGCTGCTGTGTCGGCATCAACTTAAACCAACTAGCCTCCACGATACCCGGGGCGGTTCAGTCTCGGGGGTCGTGCTCAAAAGGAGTTGGCGGGTCGGAGCGTCGAAGTCGCAGCAGTGTATTTTCAACGCTTGCGTGCAGTCTTGTAGACGATAAATCGATGCTGGCTTGCACTCTGAGGGTTAGGTATGAGGTTGCAAACATACGTGGAGGTCGATGCCATGCCTTTTCTACATAGACATCCGGGCCAAACACTTCAGGCGCTCCTTCTCGTCCTGATCGCCGTTGCGGTGGGTGCCTGCTCGATTTCGATTCAGGAACCGGCCAACAACGCTACGATCCCTCTTCCTTCAAAAACGAAGGTCGTTATTACCGGAAACGCATCCTATACGCTTTTGAAAGTCTTAGTCGACGGTGTCGACTTCCAGAATCAGTTTGTTTGGACGGGGACAAACACTCAGGAGGCTACTTTTAGCCTTCCCACCGGCATGCACACAATTGTCGCCAACGCCGATATCTACTGCTGGTATTGTAGTCCGCAGATGGAGCCATCGACCGCCACTAGCACGTTCCAAGTACTATCGCGATGTGTTCGGCTGTGATTTGACGTTCGGGTTGGCGCAATCGAAAAGCCGCGACCTGCGCCGAGACAGGTTTCGTCAATTCCCAGTGACCAGCCGTTTTGACACAGTCTGGGCCGAAGCTTGCCCTCATTCCGTCGCGCGCGAGATTCCCGGCGGTGCATCGCTTGTGGGACCGTGAACGACCCGTTGCCGACGTTTCGAAGTAGCGTCACGCCAACGGCAGATTACAAAGGCAACCGGACATCCAGCCGCCCTGTTCCCCGAAATAACGCGACATGGGTTTGCATACCTTGCAGTCCTATGCGACGATCCAGTCGTGACCAGCAATCGGACCACCCGCTTGCTGCATGCGACCGCCCGAAACCAGATCGCCAAGATCCACAGGTGCGTAGCCAAAATCGTTGACGAGTCCGATCACCACCGCGTTCGCGTCCTTGTGGTCACCGGAGACGAAGATGACGCGCTTTCCGTCATGAAACTTGGGGCCCTTGTCGTAGTGCTCCATGCGGATGGCATTGAAGGCCTTGACCACACGAGCCCCTGGCGCGTGTGCCGCGACGATCTCGCTGGCGCCCTTGTCCCCCAAGTCGGCCAGAATCAATTGAGGCTCATATTGCGTAAAAGGGTTGGTGGTATCCACCAGAATGCGACCCGCCCAATTGGGCAGCCGATCCAGGGCCGAAGGGACTTGAAGCCATGGAACGGCGAGCATGACCAGCTCGAGCCGGGCCACCTCCTGAACCGTATCTGCCGACGCGTTCGGACCGAGTCCGGCCACGATACCACCCAAAGCCTGCGGCCCACGACGAGCGCTCAAGACAACCTCATGTCCTGCTTGAATGGCACTCCTGGCGACGGACTGCGCTACAACGCCGGCTCCAATAAAACCAATCTTCATTTCGACACCTCTGCGGCAACGTAAGTCAACGAAGCCATGCTCGTCCAGGAGCACGGCACTTGGGAGAAGAGCCAGGTCAGTTCGATGAGCGCAAGTCGAGCAGCACCTTGCCACCCTTGATTGCATGAGCGACGGCCTTTTGGTAGTCCGCAAGCGGATAGACGGCAGCCACAGGCAGGTCAAGCTCGCCGCGAGCCATCAGTTCGGCGGACTCCTTGATTGCGTCCATGATGTACGGCAGATATTCGGGAAGGTCGATGTATATGCCGCGCACGACGATGCCGCGCAGATGCAGGTCCACGACCTTGACCGGCGTTACCAGCTCGCCGCTTGTGAACGCATAACTCACCAGCGTACCGTTTTGCGACAGCACGTCGATCAGGCGCACCGCAGCCGAACCGCTCAGGCCGTCGATGGCCAGACGGACGTTGCCCGGACCGACCGCGGCCCTGGCTTTGTCGATGGCGCCCGGCTCATCGACGAGCACGACGTCCCCGCCAGCTTCTTCCAGTTCCTTGACCAGTTCCGGACGGCGTACGAAGTTGACGGTCCGCAGACCACGCTTCTTCGCCAACGCGATCACCGTGCGGCCGATGCCGGAGTTGGCCGCGTTTTGCACAACCCAGTCTCCTTCCTTGAGGTCAACGAAGCGCCCGAGCAGAAGTACGGCCGTGGGAGGATTGATGCGCAGCATGGCCAGTTGACGTGGATCGACGTTGGCCGGCAGCGCAATCAGCCCCTTGGCCGGGATCACCAGGCGCTCGCGCCAGGTCAACGCATAAAGCGGGGGCAACACGCGGTCGCCGACCTTCACGTTGGAGACATTCGAGCCGACCTGCAGAACTCGCCCGACGCCTTCGTTGCCCACGATCGAGGGCAGTGGAGTCGAGTAGACGAAGCGATTGGTGATGACGGCCAGGTCATTGCCGTTGATGGGGGCATACTCCATCGCGATCAGGACTTCATTCGGGCGGGGGTTGGCCGGCTCCGCAAGGTCAACGAGTTTCAGCGTCTCGACGGGGTCGCCGAAAGCAGTGTTCTGGATAGCACGCATGGCTTACGTCCTTTCATAAGATGCTCAGCTGGAAAGCCGAGAGGCAATACTTCGGCACTCGGCGCTCATTTCGAAATCCTGCAAAAACCGGGTTGAACGCAACCAGGCCGCCCTCATGACGAGGAGCGCCTCACATTGCGCAGGACGCGTAGCGCTAGAACGCAAGCAGCACCGTGCCGGTCCTTCCCCTGCGGTACGTATGTTCGAGCGCTTCCAGGTAGTTGCTCGCCTGATATCGTTCCGCTACGGGGAAAAGGCTCGGGAAGTTGCGTGCGAGCTCGAGCGCCTTGGCCACGTCTGCCTCGTGCACCGCCGCAGGTTCGAATTGCCAACTGAACAAGGACACACCCTTGATGGTCAGCGCTCGAGGGGCGATGGAACGAATGTCCGTCGTAGCGCCGCCCAGGGAGCCGTAGCTAACGATCGTTCCACCGCGAGCGAGGAAGCTCGCTACGTCGGGCAATAGCGCGCCGCCGACGCCATCGAACGCCACGTAGACAGGCTTGTTCGCCAGCGCATCGCGAAGCTCGTCCTTCCAGCCCTGGTTCTTCTCCGTGACGATGACAGAAAGGTGGGGGCGAGCAGCTTTAAGCGCTTGCGCGCTCGCCGCGGAGCCGACGAGCAGGATCGGATTGACGCCCACTTCGACGAGCAGATGAGTGAGCAGCTTTCCGACGGCGGAATTGGCAGCCGTCTGAATAACCGTGACATCTTCGCGCCTGTCTTCAGGCAACGCGTTGTGACCAGCCCGCATTGCAAGGCGTGCCGTCAACGTGTTGACCAACATCTGCGCTACGACCTCATCGCTCACTTCATCGAGCACGGGTATCAGCGACTGGACTGGCGCGGCGATCCTGGAGCTCCAGGCGCCGTTTACGGGAAAGAAGGCCACCCGTGTGCCAACCTGAATCCTGCGTGAAGGGGCGACGTCAGCGTCCAGCGCTTCCACCACCCCAACACCTTCGACGCCGGGCACTAGACCTCCCCTCGGGATAAGGCGAGCCGCCCCAAAGGCCGGGGAAGCCGAGACGCCCAGCAAGTCGCCCGGGTGAACCGGTGCGGCGGACACGCGCACGAGAGCCGTTCCGCTCGCAAGAGGGGGGGCCTCGGAAAACGCCTCCAGCCTGAGCACCTCGGCAGGCTCGCCGTGGTTGTTGTGAACAATTCGCTGCATCACAGACTCCTTCCGCAAGGATTTGATTATTGGAGCGATCGCTCCTTTATGGCAGAATAGGTTTGTCTTTACAGCATGTCAAGGATTTTTGGAGCTATGACTACAAAACAAGATACGCAACCCCGGCGTAACCGCGGCAGGCCCTCGACCTTTGATCGCACAGAAGCTCTGAACCGGGCCATGGATCTGTTCTGGGAGCAGGGATACGAAGGAACCTCCTTTGACCAGTTGATCCAGGCCATGGGAATCAGCCCGTCGAGCTTCTATAACTCGTTCGGCAGCAAGGAGAAGCTCTACAGGGAAGCGACTGACGCATACCTGAGCCTGTCCGAAGTCTGGTTTGCTGGCGGACTGTTCGGCACGGCCGACACGCGAGAAGCGTTCACGAAACTTCTCGACGCCACCGTCGTGGAATTCACGCGAAAGAGCCACCCGCCGGGCTGCATGATCTCTCTGGCCGGCACTCACCTGCCATCCGAACTCGCCTCTATTCGCGAGACGATGGCCGAGCACCGGGCAAAGGCTGAAGACATGATGGCGCAGCGGTTGCGCAAGGGCGTCGAAGACGGCGACTTACCGCCTGACACCGACGTGCCGGCACTTGCTGCCTTCTACAGCGCCGTGACCCGTGGAATGGCCGTCCAGGCACGGGACGGAGGCAGCCCGCAGAAGCTGAAGGCGATCGCAGACGTCGCCATGCAAGCATGGCCAGCTCAAAGCCGTCGGGTAAGGCCTGCAAGACCCCGGGGGACTCGCGTCGTCTGACTGGCCGTGCTGCACGGAGTGGTCCAGCACCGGCGCCCGCAGGGCGTCGATTTGGAGCGTCATGCGCGGGCGATATTGATAGAGCCACTTGCCAAGTCGATGATGACATTGTGGTCGAGCGTGAGCACCGAAGGATCCGCGCTCACCCACGGCGTGCCGATGCTGCGTCATTCCACGAAAGAAAGAGCGAGCAACGTAACCTGTCAGAAGTCGCTGCCCGTAGCCAGTAGGACTGGAATGTTCGCCGAGTCAGACGATGGCCACGCGAGTTCGAGTGACGACTGAAAGTCCGCTATCCGGGGCGGAGCCGACGCTTGAGTGTCCGTCTGAGCGCGCAGACGAACGACTGGAGATGGCCGAACCCGGTCGGATGCTGCGTCGATGGCGTGGTCTGCCGTCGCGCGGTTGCCGTTCGACAGGCAATCGGTAGAATCATGCCCGGAGTAGCTCTGTCAATCTTTCGTTCGACATCTGCGTCTCGCTACGACGACTATGCCGCGCCTGCCCGTTGAACAACGATGCTGCCCGCAGCACGAGGCTGTGGACAGCCGCCTTACGGCGGTTCCCTCGTTGGCCACCGTCTCCCCCGCGAGCTTCGCTTTCGGCCTGACCACCGTTTCGGCCATGCGTGACAAGTGTCATGCGCATAAAGTTTTATCAAAGTTATTGCGGGAGAAACCTTTCGACGAGGCGCGCCCAGTACGCCGCGCCAACCGGAAGGTTGGCATCGTTGAAATCGTAGTGCGGGTTGTGGACCATGCAGCCGTCCTCGCCCGCGCCGTTGCCGATGCATAGGAACGAGCCCGGGCGCTCGCGCAGCATGAACGCGAAGTCTTCGCTGCCCATCAGGATGTCCGCGTTCGCAACGACGTGTTCTTCCCCAACGAGTTCGCGCGCCACCTGCGCGGCGAATTCCGTCTCCGCGTCGGTGTTCACGACGACCGGATGGCCCTCCACGTAGGCCACGAATGCCGTCGCACCGTAGCTCGCGGCCTGCGCCTGCACCAAGTCGGCGATGCGGCGCTCCAGCAGCGCACGCACGTCTTCGCTGAACGAGCGTACGCTCAGTTCCATCTTCGCCGAATTCGAGATGACGTTGTTGGCGGTGCCTGCATGTAGCGAGCCCACGGTGATAACCGCCGGCTTCGACGGTTCGACGTTACGCGCGACGATCGTCTGCAGCGCCATCACGACGCTCGACGCCACCACGACTGGATCGACTGTCAGATGCGGCCGCGCCGCATGGCCGCCGACGCCTTCGATCGTGATCGTCACCGTGTCGCCCGCGGCCGTGAAGGCGCCCTTGCGGAACAGGAACATACCCGGCGGTTTGCCCGGATGGTTGTGCACGCCGAACACGGCGTCGCACGGAAAGCGCGTGAAGAGGCCGTCGGCGATCATCTTCTGCGCGCCACTCGGGACGCTGCGCTCCTCCGCCGGCTGGAAGTACAGGTGCACCGTGCCGCTGAAACGCTGCATGCGCGCGAGATGGCGCGCGGCACCGAGGAGCATTGTCGTGTGACCGTCGTGGCCGCATGCGTGCATCTTGCCGTAGGTCGAACTGGCGTAGGGCTTGCCGGTCTGCTCGACGATCGGCAGCGCGTCCATGTCCGCGCGCAGGCCGATGCTGCGCGTACCCTCGCCCACCTTCAGCGTGCCGACGACGCCCGTCTCGCCGACTCCGCGCGCCACCTGCCAGCCCCATTCGGCAAGCTTCTCCGCGACGAGAGCGGCCGTATGCAGTTCCTCGAAGGCGAGTTCCGGATGCTGGTGTATGTGATGGCGAATCTCGCGCAGGGAAGGGGCGTCGTCGGCGAGATCGAGGATTTCGGTGTAGCGCGAAGTGAGAGTCATCGGGCAAGCCCTCGTGTGTCGGGTCGGCGCGGCGGCTTTTGGGTCGTGTCAGCATTCAGGGGCTGCAAAAGCAACGTGTTGCACGGCGTAGACAGTTGTACCGACGGTCCTCCCGCGACACCCGATGCGTAACGTACCAAACCGCCGTCAGGCATCCGCGCTACCGTGAGTCCGGGCCTTTCCGGCGCAAGCCAAATGCGTGCACCCCGCTACCAGTGCCATCGTTCGTATTTCCCGAGCCGACGAACACCATGTCGCCGACCGGCGTGGCTCCGGAATTTACCGATCCAGGCATCTTAAAGCTCGCCAGCAATGCGCCAGACCGCGCGTCATAGGCGTTCAAGGACGGCGGCAACAAGAGCCCAAGTGTGCCAGCAAAGACCACATCGTGAGCAAGTGTAGTCGGCGCAAAGCTGAAATTATTGTTCTGCTCCCACAGGACGCCACCGCCACCGACATCGAGGGCATGCATACTGGGCTCCTGGATGAATGTATCGCTGGA
>NZ_JAQQEU010000147.1:0-7340 GCF_046026895.1 Paraburkholderia sediminicola | reverse complement strand
GATCTTTCAGGAGCAGGTGATGCAGGTCGCAATGCTCGCGGCAGGTTTCAGCGCCGGCGAGGCGGACCAGCTGCGCCGCGCGATGGCCGCATGGAAGCGCAAGGGCGGACTGCAGCACTATCACGACCGCATCGTTGAAGGGACGCTCCAGCGCGGCTACGACCGCGAGTTCGCCGAATCGATCTTTGCGCAGATCCAGGGATTTGGCGAATACGGCTTTCCCGAAAGCCACGCGGCGAGCTTCGCGCTGCTCGTCTATGCAAGCTGCTGGCTGAAGCGCCATGAGCCGACCGCGTTCCTGTGCGCGATGCTCAACAGCCAGCCAATGGGCTTCTACTCGCCGTCGCAACTGGTTCAGGATGCAAAGCGCCACGGCGTCGGCGTGCTGCCCGTCGACGTGACCATCAGCGGCTGGGATTCAACGATGGAAGGCGAAGGCAGCATGGCGCCGGTGCGTCTCGGCATGTCCGTAATCCGTGGCATGCGTGAGGAAACCGCGCGGCGCATCGAAGCGGCGCGTGCGATGCGGCCGTTCCGCGATGTCGCGGATCTCGCGAACCGCTCACAGCTGGATCGCCATGACCTGCAGGTGCTCGCGGCCGCCAATGCATTGAAACCGCTCGCCGGTGACCGGCGGCAGGCGCTGTGGGCCGCCGTCGCGGCCGTCCCGGACAAGGACCTGTTGCGCGCGACATCGCGCGAGGAAGACGCGCCGGCGCTGACGGCACCGACGGAAGGACAGGACCTGATCGCCGACTACCGTTCGACCGGCCTGACGCTCGGCCGCCACCCACTCGCCCTGCTGCGCAAGAAGCTGCTGTCGATGCGCCTGATGCCCGCCGAAGCGCTGATGCGCTACCGCGACGGCCAGCTCGCGCGGGCCTGCGGAATTGTCACGGTACGTCAGCGCCCCGGCACGGCGAACGGCGTCACGTTCATGACCCTCGAGGACGAGACGGGGTCCGTCAACGTGATCATCTGGCAGTCGGTGCTCGAGCGGCAGCGGCGCGAGGCGCTCGGCTCGTCATTGCTTGCGGTCTACGGCGTGTGGCAGCGCCAGGGCGACGTGAAGCATCTCGTTGCACAACGGCTTGTTGACGTGTCGCACCTGCTTGGGGAACTGCCGACGGCGAGCAGAAATTTCCACTGAATCCAACGTGGCGAGGGCGAGTTACAAAGCGAGCCGCAGAGGCGAGAGGACGACGAGGTTGCGGTGTTGGCGTTCGAGCTGCAAGTGGGGATGCTGCTGCGTGACCTTCCGCCTGGAACAGTCGCAGAGCTCGACGACCTATGTGTCGCGTGGTGGAACAGCAAGGATGTCGTCTTCGCTCATTTACGCGACGACAACACCGGGCGGGTGGATGAGGAATTCGATCTCAACGATTGCGAATGGCAAGAGCGGCGAGAGGCTTTTGAGGCATGGCTGACGGAACCGAGGTACGGCTCGCGCGCCGAAGTTCGCGACTGGGTGTCGCGGCAGCGGCAGCTATGACGAAGCCAAACGTACGCTGCACTATCGGCACCTTTTCGCAACGACGGCGCTGCCTTGACACGCCGCGGTCTGCTGTAAAACGGGGTTGTGCCAACCATAGCAGACCTCACTTATGCGTCGACGACAACCGAAAATCTATGCAACGCTCCGCCGCCGTTATTGCACTGAAGCCCTCATCCACATGGGCTTCAAGTACACGAGCACGAGCGGTTCCACTCTGGTCAAGCTCGGGGCGTTCCGCACGCCTTATGCGACCGCATCGCGAGCCGGCGAATTTTGGCGAGTGACGCCACTCGTCGGACCGCGCATCTGGCGACCGCGATGACTCGCCGTTGCACGTGGCGACCCCAAAGCCCGCGCTCGGATGCCGGACGAAAAGTCACCGACGAATGTTCGTGACGGACCCACAAGGGACGGTGGACCCCGAGCTACCTAATCGGCAGCTTTCAGTGGTACAGCGGCCATTCGTTCCAGTCTCCCCGCAGGTCATCGGCAAACGACCTGATATATCTCGCACGTCGGGCGCTGCAATGCATTAGCGCGTACCCCTTCTGTTCGAGGTTTGAGTATGAAAACCGATTGCCAAATTATTCAACGAATACTTTCTAGTTGGGTAGTGAACGATCGGCCATCGACGTCGATCAGCCGCAAAGTGGCGAGCGTCCCAGGGGACACGTTGGGATGAGGGACCGGTGGTAGCGTGACCGTTGCTGCCGCGCCCATCGACGCACGAATGCCGTAAGGACCCGCGGCAAACCGGTTGTAGGCGAAATCATTGGCGAACGCACCCGTAGGCAATTTTGACAGCGCAGAAGCATCCCAGTGCTCGACAACGGTATGGTCTGGGCTCAGTAATGCCGCGTCAACGACGTGCACGGATGCTTCAGGCGTACCCCCGTCCAGGTAGACGTGGAAGCTGACCTGACCGTCCGCCAGCAATTTTCCGTCTCGCATCGTCAGGTGGTGGACTGTCGGGCTAACCGGGCCGTTGTGAAAGGGCGTTACCACTGAACCGCGAAAGTAGCTGTAGGTACCAATGTTGTACACCGCGACAAAAGCGAACAATGTCAACGCGAGAGTGCGAAACCCACGATCCTTCTGCGGTAGCGGCAGACTGCCCCCGATCCATTGAAACCAGGGCTTGTCGGCGAGCGCCGGTCTGATGCGAAGCAGCACGTTATCGACTGAATACGCGCTGCCGCCAGCCAGCAACAAGGTGGTGCCCATTGCAAGATTGCAGGCAGCCATGGTCCATTCATCGATGCAAGTCGCGCCCTGCCAGCCGAACAGTGCCATCAGCACAACAGACAGCAACATCGAAACCAGCGCCGCCAGGCGCGTGAGCAGCCCAACCATCAACATAAGGCCGAACACCAGTTCTGCCGCGCTGAACAGTATTACGCCCACGTAAAGTACGTAGAAATGCTGGAGCATAAACGCGATCAGATGATCGAGCCCAAATAGTGCGCCCGGCATTGCCGACTGAAACTTATATGCCATCCAGTGTGGCGCGTGCGGATCCAGCTTGCTTGGCCCATAGATGAAGCGTCGCGAGCCACCGCCCCAATAGATAAACCCTTGTATAAAACGCGTGGCAAGCAGGGCGATGCCGGCCAATCGCCAGCTTCGAAATGCGTCGTTGCGCTGGGCACCGGCAGTCGACGTGTCTAGTGGGAAGGTTGCCATGATATTGCATTTCCAGATTCTTGGAGGGAGACGGTTCACGGCACGCACGCGCCGTCGCGGGTCGGTACGGTGTCGACCTTCGACGCAGGATTCGCTGGGAGTCCAAAGTATCCCACTCAGGGAACAGCGACATCGAACAATGTGCTGCCCCTGGTACATCCCGCGCCGTTGGTCAGAGCGGCATTAGCGCGTAACCTGCTTGCTGCAGGGTTGTCACGGTGGTCAGTGCGGACAACGACAGTGTTACTCTGGGGTCGATCCAGTCATACTCGAAGTGGTGTTCTGCCATGGCCTGGCCACACACCGCGATCGTGATGCCGTCCTTCCTGAGCAGCTCAATCAACGGCAGATTGGGGTTAGGCACACCGAACTGCACACGATAGTGCGCGTCGTCGAGCGCCAACGATGTAGCCGAACCAGAAGCGACTGCGACGAATTTAAGCCTGCTCAGCGGTACGCCCGACGCCACGTAGAGATTCACCGCGCGCGCGACGTGATCAAGCGCCGGACTCACCTCATCGGGATCCTTGGCCCCCTGCGTCAAAGAGAAGACCACCTTGTAGGTGTGACCCGGTTGCGGCTTGAAAGCGCCGTTCGGAAGAAAATGCATCTTGCCGTAATCGTGAACGGTCGGTGTGGTCCAGAAGTCGGGCGCATCCATCGTGCCTGCATGGACGGACAACGAAGCGGCAGCGAGCGCTACGGTAGCTACGAAACTTTTAACTTTGTACATGATTGATCGCGGTTTCACTAAAGTCGCACAATGGTCGGAAGCAGAGATGGTGCAGCCCCGAGATAGATAGATATGACCGTTCCTCAGGTGTGGCCAACGAGAGTCACCCCCCTAGTCCAGCCTTCGCCATCATCCCAAGCGCCACGCAGATCAACACTCCCGCGAAACCCACCTGTACATGCTGCGCGGAGAGACGGTGCGAGACCAGCCGCCCGGTCACCATGCCGGCGCCCGTCGCCAGGCTGAACCACAGCGTCGGGTCGAGCGGCAACGGCGCGCCGTGCAGTACCGTCGCGACGACACCGCCGCTACCGACCAGCGCGATCACCATCAGCGACGTGGCGACGATGCCGTGCATCGACACGTTGGTCAGCTTGCGCAGCATGGGCACGATGATGAAGCCGCCGCCCACCCCGAGCAGTCCCGTCATCAGCCCGGTCAACGCGCCGGTTGCCGCAAGTGCGGCGCCCGTGGTCCATGACCAGATCAGCCGCCCAGTGTCGGGATTGATGCGGGCGACGCAAAACCGTGAGTCCACGCGGTCCGGTCGCCCCCGCCGCAAAGCCTGTGATAACAGCCGTCCGGCCACCACCAGCATGACGGTGGCAAACAGCGCCAATAGCACGCGTTGTGGTAACGCATGCGCGAGGCGCACACCGAGCAAGGTCAGTGGCACACCAGCCGCGGCCATGAATAGCGCGGCGCGGTAACGGACGAGCCGCTGCCGGAATGCTTCAAGCGCACCGATAGCAGCGCTGCCGGCCACGGCGACCAGCGCGACCGGCGTCGCCTGCTGCATCGGCCAGCCCATGCCGGCCACCAGCGCCGGAACGGCCAGTATGCCGCCGCCCGCGCCGGTCAGGCCGAGCACCGCGCCAACGATGGCGCCAAGGATAAGTGAAGTTAGCATGAGAAATCGGACAGGTTGTTAGCCACCGTCGCGTTAGCCCAGCCGGCCTGATTGCAGACGATGGCGCGAAAGCCAGCGGCCTTGATTGTTTGCAGGTCGGATGCGGCAACCTGTTGCGATACCGCCAGCCCGGGCATCAGTCTCGTGATGTCCAGCGGCTGCTCGTGTTGCTTCTATTAACTACGGCCGCCCGTTCAGATTGCGTTGAGGGGAATCTTGAGATACAGCACCCCGTTATCTTCCGGATCGGGCAGATGTCCCGCGCGCATGTTGACCTGCACTGACGGCAACATCAGCACCGGCATGTTGAGTGTCGCGTCGCGCGCGGTACGCATCGCAACGAAGGCGTCCTCGCCGATACCGCCGCGTACATGGACGTTGTGTTCGCGTTCCTCCGCTACCGTGCTGACAAACTGCAAAGGGCGCCCGCCCGGCTGGTAGTCGTGGCACATGTACAGCTTGGTGTCCGCCGGCAGGCTCAACACCTTGTTGATTGACCGGTAAAGCGTACGGGCGTCGCCGCCGGGAAAGTCGCAGCGCGCGGTACCGTAGTCGGGCATGAACAGGGTGTCCCCGACAAAGGCGACGCTCTGCGCGCCGTGGCTGACCACATAGGTCATGCAGGCCGGCGTATGGCCCGGGGTATGGATGGCGCGCGCCTGCAACGCTCCGACGGCGAAACACTCGCCGTCGGAGAGCAGATGATCGAACTGGCTGCCATCGTGCGCGAATAGCGAACCTGCGTTGAACAGCTTGCCGAACACGTCTTGCACGCGCGTCACCTGCTCGCCGATCGCAATCTTTCCGCCGAGTCTTTCCTTGAGGTAGGGCGCGGCGGACAGATGGTCGGCATGCACGTGGGTTTCGAGAAGCCACTGGACCTTCGCACCAAGCTCATGAACGCGAGCTATGAGCCTCTCGGCTGCCGTCGTGCCGGTACGGCCTGACTTCGGGTCATAGTCGAGCACACTGTCGATCAGTGCACAGTCGCCCGTTTGAACATCCAGCAAAAGGTAGCTGACCGTCCAGGTGGGGGGGTCGAAGAAGCCTTCGATCAGCATCGGGCTCGCGGTATTCATATTGAGGCCAAGGAAAGAACGCGGTTAATACGTTTTGTACGGCAGGAACTTGCCAGACAGCAGCACCTTGACGCGGTCGCCTTTCGGATCGGCCTGACGCTGGATATCCATCGAAAAATCGATCGCGCTCATGATGCCGTCGCCGAACTCTTCATGAATCAGTTCCTTGATCGTGGTGCCGTACACGCTGACGATTTCGTACCAGCGGTAGATCAACGGATCGGTCGGCACCGCAGTCTCGAGCGAACCCTTGTACGGCACGATCTGCAACCACGCGACGGCCTCGTCCGGCAGCCCGAAAATTTCGCCGGCAATCTCGGCCTGCTGCTTGCTGAAGGTCATCTGGCCGAGGCACGCGGCCGTCGTCCACTCCTTGCTCTGGCCGATCTTCCCGGCAATCTCACTCCACCTCAGGCCCTTCGCGACCTTGGCGGAAACGATCATCTGCGTTACTTCATTGCGGCTGGAAATCATAGGTGGCTCCTTGGGTAAGAAATCAGGCAATTGCCTTGAGATTGGGTCCGGCAGCCCGCGCGATTGAGGCCGACGCGGCTGCGCCGTCATCGAGCCCGGGATAAACGAGCCGCGTTGTGGCGGCGGCCACGCGTCCGGTATCGGGTCGGTCGCCGTGGGAGGCGCTCAGTTCTTTCGAACGCCGCACCAGAAAGTCGACCAGATAATTGCGGATTCGATAAAACTGCGGGTCATGGTGCATTGTCTCGCGCTGACGGTTAGCCGGCAGCGTGTTGACGACGATCTCGGCGATCCGGGCGCGCGGCCCGTTGCTCATCAGCATGATCTTGTTCGACAGCAGAATCGCTTCGTCGACGTCGTGCGTGATCATGAATACGGTCTGCTGCGTCGCGGTGCAGATTTTCAGCAATTCATCCTGGATCACACCGCGCGTCAACGCGTCGAGGGCGCCGAACGGCTCGTCGAGCAGCAGCATGCGCGGCTCGATCGCAAACGCCCGCGCGATGCCGACGCGCTGCTTCATCCCGCCAGACAACTCCGACGGCTTCTTCTTTTCAGCGCCCTTCAGGCCGACCATCTCGATGAAACGTTTGCCGTGCTCGGCGATCTGCTCGCGTGTCCAGTCCGGATAGCGCGAGCGCACCGCGAACGCGATGTTGCCTTCCACGGTCATCCACGGCAACAGCGCATGGTTCTGGAACACCACGCCGCGATCGAGCCCGGGTCCGGAAATTTCGCGATTGCGCACGATCACGTGCCCCTCGCTGGGCGGTTCGAGACCAGCCAGCACGTTCAGGATGGTGCTTTTGCCACAGCCGGAATGGCCGATTACGCAAATGAATTCGCCCTGCTCTATCTTGAAGCTGACGTTTTCGAACACCGGCGGCAGGTCGTCGCGATAGCGCTTGGTCAATCCTTCGACGCTGACGAAACTCGTCTCGCCGGACGTCTGGGCATTGGACTTAG
>NZ_JAQQEU010000146.1:0-7346 GCF_046026895.1 Paraburkholderia sediminicola | reverse complement strand
CTGTTTCATTTGCAACACTCCCACTGCTCACGCAGCCTCTAGTGTGTTGCATCCACCGGTTGAATCCGCCCCTGAAACCGGGCGGAGTATTAGGGTAGTTGACAGGTAAAAGGAAGCGCATTTTAGGGAATGGGACTCAGCTTCGACTACGAGGGGAATGCTGAGGATCACGCGGTTGCGGCGTCGAGAATTTCTCCGTGTGAGCCAAACGGGGTGGCGGTACGCTGGTCTGACCCGGCATGCGGATCAACGTCACGATCACCGCCGTGGATTTGAAAGAGCTGCTCGCCGTGCGCTTCTGCACGAACGACGGTCACGCGCGCGTCGAGCTTGGCATGAAGATCAGCGAGCAACTCGATGTGATCCCTGAGCAGCTTCGGGTGACCCAGCGCAGCGCGTCGAATATGCGTGTCCGTGCCGCGATCTCGGCATCAAGGTTACGCCGGCGCGCCGCCGCGCATCCTCCCTCGCGACGCAGCCCGTGATCAACCTGATGCGCGATGCAATCCGTGCTAAAACTCGATTCGCGCCTTCTGTGTCGGGCGCCGCGGATGGCCGTTCTCCGACACCGTCGACGGCGCGAACGCGAGCGCCAACCTGTACTCCCGGGTGGAGTCGTGCAAGGCGAATCGCATCGTATCGACCCGTATCGCTATCTCGCCCGGGTTGTTGCCGCGCTTTCCGCTGGCGAAGACCGTCGATGACTACGACGCGCTGTTGCCGTGGAAAATGTCCACAGGCTGCCACTAACCAACCGTCCAAGATCCACCCGAGACAAATATGGCCGATCCGAAACAGATCAAAGCATACATCCAGGACGCAGCAGGAAAGCTGGTACCTCTTACCGTGGATTCCCTCGTTCTGGAATTCCCGTCAGGCGACTCCCTGGAGGTCTCATGGGAAACGTCGCATCCGGATGATCCTCGGCCGGTTTGCATCCTGGTGTAGGGCGGGCGTCGGGTTTCCAAATCTCGGTCGGAGGAAGAAATGAATGCGCTAACCCGATCAACGTCGCTCTCGCTCTTACCCTCAGCTGCGAACCTCGTGCTGATTCATCCTGCCTCGTATCCCATACGTAAGCACGATTAATATTCTGCTTCGCTCAAGAACAACGTCTCTCAAATTGGCACGCCTCCGAGAGGCTTCAATGATGGACCGCTTACACATGCTCGATTCATATTCACACAAAAGCGCCGCGACCGTGATATGGCACGGTCGCGGCGCTTTCTCTGACTAGCGGAACAAGCTGAGCCGGCTGTTATGGTTGATTGACGTTACCGGCAGCGGGTGGCGTCCTGTTACTGTGGGCCCGATGCGGACATTGCAGCCGAGGCGCGCGCACGTGATTGCTGCACTGTCTGGTTGCGCTCGGCTCTGGCCTCAGCTTGTTGTTGCCGGGCGTGCTCTCTGGTTTTGGCATTCGCGGCGCGTTGCTGGCGGTTAGCCTCGCGAACTTCCATCCGCTTCTGGACGATGGAGTCGCTGTGAGTCGCACTAGCCGCTGCTGCCGGGGCCGCATCAGCAGGCGCGGCAGCTTGTTGGGCGATTGCCGATCCAGAGGTGACGACGCCGAACACGATCAATGCAGTGGCGAATCTGAGGGTGGTACGTACCATAATTTCAACCTCGACTGGTTAAGATAACTAATCAATGCATAAAGCATGATGAAGTCGCGATTTCTCAGTGATTCTCGCGCTTCTACGGTGGCCGACTTTTGCGTCTTGCGCTTACTTCTTTCGAAAAAAACATTCGAGTTGCTTTAATTAAATTGCTGACCGGTTAGTATCCAGGTACGAGGCCGAGATGTAACCAAGGCTAAACCCAACATCGTCTCCGCAATGCGAGGACCACTGCGAAACGCCGATTCGAAATTGGGCGGGGAAGTTGAGGGGAATCGATTCGTGCTGTCATGGTAATTTCTATAGTCGCCCATACCGATTTCATCATCTCTCGTACGGCGCAGTCTCGCACAGAGTCGCTGGTTTGATCAATGCAACGATTGTGAATTTCAGAAGTCAAGAGAAAATGCTTTCGTTGAGCATAGGCTATGGGATGTCGATGTGCATGGTCCATTTTTGTGAGTCAATTCACACGATTTTTCCGTGTTGTGTGCGTCATGTGAAGTGACGTTTGTTGACTCCAATGGGCCGTCGGTTATCAGCGGCTTTTTTCTTTCGCCAATGAAAATTCTCGGACGCGTCACTGTTCAGTGATACGAGCCATACGTGTTCACAGACGTATGATTTGTCGCATGCGCGAAGGAGCATCTCGCTCCTCAAAAGTATGTCATCCAAGGCAGGTTTCATCCAGAAAACGACGAGAATGATGATGCCGAAGCGCGGAGAGTCGGCATTCATTTCCCTTGTTCACCTACATGGCCGCACGGCCCTCTCTATCCCCGGATCCAAAAACTCTCTGTACCGCTTCAATGCGTGAACTTACATCGAGCTTCTCGAAGATGTTTTTCAGATGCCACTTGACCGTCTCGGGTGCCAGTTTCAACGACCGGCCGATTTCCTTATTCGAAAGGCCGCGGCCAACGCACGTGAGCACCTCCAACTCCCTCACACTAAGAACATCCGACGACATCGGCACGGACTTAACAGACTGGGACGGGGACGATGCCGCAGCTGACCCGCAACGGTCGTCGAAAGCTGCCAGCAATCTGTCGACATAGGCCGTTTCGACGTTAGAGACGTCCCCTAAGACGTGGCGAAACCGTTGCAGTAACACGCGCACCGGTTGCCCTTCATCCACGAAGCTGTTAATCATGCCACTCGCCCGTCCGATGCATAGCGCTCGTCCGAGCGCGACAAGCGCCCTTTCAGAAGCTCCGCATTGTTCTAATGCGCGGGAAAGTAGCACGGAAATAACCGTCTCATGAAAACGCAAGCCGATAGGTTCCACAGTTTCCAGCGAACGCTCAAGAAGAGGGACGGCCTCATCGGCGTGGTCCTCAGCAATCAGAACGCGGGCCTGCAGAAGGCAATAGCTTGCCCAGGTTTCCACAGCGGACCCCGCCCTCCCTTCGCACATCATTGGCACGCTCGCGCTCAGTTCGTCGGCAATCTGTCTGGCCCGGGCGACGTTTCCGTCTACAAGGAGCAATCTTACCGTCTCGGCATCGCACGCCACCTTGAGACGTAGCCATTGTCGGTTTGCAGCGACCTGTCGACCGTCTTCGAGAATAGCCAGCGCCGCACCTTTCTCTCCGTCGCGCCACAGAAGGCGCGACGTCGCAAGCGTATGCCGGACCAGTGCTCCGAGTCGGGAAACCTCTAAGGCAATCGTTGTGCGCCCCTTGATCAACTTCCGCGCTCGCGGAAGATCATTGCATTCGTAGTAGATCGACGCGAGGCTACCCGCTACCATCACGGTACAGGACGAGAAGTGGCCCAAACCATTTTCGGCGCGCTCTAACGCCTCCTCGAATATTCGCCTTGCTTCAGACAACTCACCATGTAGCAGAGCAGCATGACCGTACATCGCGTGCCGATTCAGGTCTGAGTACATCGGCTGCTGACTCTGTTCCATCTGTTCATTCGCGATGTTCCATATGCAACGTATCTCGTCAAACCTTCCCCTATACATCAAGCCACAGAATTGCGCCGTTTGGGCATAGCGCTTCACCCACGGTGCCACAGACACCAATGAGGCTTCGGCGGCACGCCCCAGCTCGAGCGCACGTTCGCTGTCGTCACTATTAGCGGCGATCATTGCGCGGATGGCGTTAATCTCCGCCACTGCAGCTTTATCGACCTTGCCAGGGTCATCGCGGCGCTTCCGATCAAGCTCGTGCGCAACAACGCGAATTTCCTTCGTGGCGCTAGATGTCTGAAGCAATAGCGCGAGCGCCCACGCTTTCGCGAGATGCAAGCGTAACCGCCCCTGGACGACATCCGGGGGAAGTTTCCTAATCCAACCCAGCAACGCGTACGGGTCACCGCGTTCGAGCATCTCCATCGCACAGTTCTCGGCCCACTGTGCCGCCTGCTCAAATTCCCCCGCGGCCAACGCATGCCGGACGGCCTCGGGCCACAGACGTGCGCCTGCAAGCCATTGGCTCGCCCGGTGATGCAGCAAAGGGACCTGTTGTGGCATCAGGCGGATAAGGCGGCACCGAAGCGCCTCGGACAACAGTGCGTGATAGCGGTACCAGTCTTGTGTTTCATCCAGTGGCCGGATGAACACGTTATGCCGCTCGAGCCAGTCGAGCTTCTCGCCGCTTCCGCTTCCCCCTCCCATGATGGCATTGCAGACGGCGGGGCTGAGCCGTTCGAGAATCGACGTGTACATCAGGAATTTCAGCATCGGTGGCGGCAAATGCGCCAGCACCGTATCGTTCAGGTAGCGATCAATTCCGGAGCTGGTTCCGGCAAGGTTATTTGCAAGCCTGGCCGCATCACCCACCTGCTTTAGCGCAAGGGAAGCTAGCTGCAAACCCGCCACCCACCCTTCAGTCGCCCCGTTCAGCAACTCGACACTGGTTCGGTCGAGCGGCACAGTCCCTGTCTGGTCAAAGAACGCCCGCGCCTCGTCAATCGAAAAACGGAGATCGTCCGCATTGATACGCATTAGCTTCTCTGGAGCCGTAAGCTGACCGAGCCTAAAGGCCGGTTCACCGCGCGCTCCGAGCAGCACGAGCATGTTTTCGGGGACGTAGCGCAGCAGACGGGACACAATCGCAAGAACGGGTTTCGCGGTCAGACGGTCGACGTCATCGAGCACGAGGAATACGCTCCGCCCACATGCAGCGATCCCGTTCAGGAGTACTGAAGTGACTGTTTTGATGGGAGTCAGCGCATCTTTATTCAGGAGCTGTTGCGCCTGGCAGGCCATCTCTGCGGACGCCCGGGCGAGTGCCGCCACCAGATAGGCACCGAACAGCTGCGGATCATCGTCTTCTCCGTCGAGACTGAGCCAGGCAACCGGATGTTCTTGCGCCAGCAGCGCTTCTCTCCATCCCGCAAGCAATGTGGTCTTGCCAAAACCCGCAGGGGCGGTCACGACGGTTATGCTGCGCGGCGGTCGCTCACGTATCCGCTCAAGCAACGCGTGCCGTTGCACGCAGCCAGACGGAAGGCGGGGCGGGATCATTTTGGTCTGGATCAGCGACACGCTCCATTGGCGATCGGTGCCGTCTAAAGATGCGTTCATGATTGCTTTCCTCCAGAACCCCCACAAACGACCACCCGTAGGAGGGTCCGGATGTCTCGGTGGGTGATTTTATTATCGTGCACGATGAGCTTTTCTGATGCTCAACGCTGCGCAAGGAATTACGCACCTCATGGGCAAACTTGCTCCTTCGGTAAGCGCTTCGTCCACGTCCATGCCGCCAGATCCAGGCTTGCACAAACGGTTCGACATGATCGTTCAACTGCTTGAGTTAGTCCATACCGCGCGCCTTTGCATACTCGCCGAAGCTAGAGGGGGTCTCGTTCGTTTACGTTTAGGTGGAATCGCTGGGGCAATCAAGCTGCCGATTTTATTGCTGGCAGCGTAGCGAAGCGTGCTTCATCCGGTGTTTGGTCGGCGAGCCTCGAATCGGCGTGAACGCAAGATGCAGGGTTTCTGCGACCCCTCGGCGAACGCCGGCGTTTCTTTCGCTTTGGGTCCAATCCGTCAGCACTTTGCTTTGCCCCGACACCGAACGAAGGCGGCCTGCCATCGTGTACAACCCACGGGGCGATTGCTCGCATGCTACGACTAGGAGGCGTGCAATGATCCCAAGCCCTCGCCGCTTGACGTCGCCGGCCAGCAAACGCCTATACACCAGACTCGACGTTATCTCGTGAATTGAACGCGTTCGCTACCGTATCCAGTGCTCACGCGAAGACTGTCGGGAGCGACTTCGGTGGTTCGGGAAGTCGCCGCCAGTCATTATCCGCGAGAGTGTCGGCGCTATCGCAGACGTGGCGTTCAACTGAGTCCACGATGTTTCAATAGTTCAGAAAACCCTCTGGAAGTCTGGATATGATGCTGACAAACAGCTAATGAGTCGTCGGTGCGGCCGCTCTCGATCTGCCTGGCATGCCGGGATATGGCTAACTGGTTTATCTGTTTGCTGCGTAATGTTGTGACCGCAGCCCAGTTTGATTGGGCTGTCGCTCTGCGAGACCGTACGTTGTGTCGGCGCAACCGGTATGACGCTCGGGACAGAGTCGGTGACTCCAGTGGTCGTCAGGTTTGGTCGAACTTGCTTCAAGGTGTTCTGGTTGAATGGTCCGGATGGAGGACATGCAAATGCCTGGAATGAGCGAGGAATATCTGTACGAGTGGTCGCCCGGCGGTTCGCTAATTTTTCGTGTACCGGGAGCAGTGTCCCGGTTGGACTCGCCAGGCGACACCGCCACTGCATTCGGCGAAGTGCGCAATAGCCACGCGCGGGAAGTGCAGATGGACGCTACTGCGAAGCGCAATCAGCTCGACATTGTCGACGACGTCGAGCGCGGACTGGCTCAGAATGAGTTCTTTCTGGTGTTTCAACCGAAGCTGCGGGTGCCTGAAGGGACGCTGTCTGGTTTCGAAGCCCTGCTGCGGTGGCGCCACCCCGTGCGTGGCATCCTGATGCCCTCGTCGTTCATCAGGGTCGTGGAAAACTCACGACTCTCAGGTCGTTTTACCGACTTCCTCTTGGCGAGAGCGGCGGAGACCCTCGCAGACTGGGCTGCATGCGGATATGGCTCACTGTCGCTCGCCATCAATCTGCCGGTCCGGGAACTGGCGCGGGAGGATCTGCCGGGCAAGCTGGTCAGGGTGCTCGCCGCTCAGGCTATCGACACGGCAAAACTGCAGATTGAGCTGACGGAAACCACCGAGCCCGGGCCACCCGACGAACTCGTGGCTGCCGTCGATTCGGTACGGGCCACGGGCGTCAGAGTCGCGATTGACGACTTTGGTGCTGGATACTGGTCGCTGAGCCTCTTGCATCGACTGGCAGTCGATGTGCTGAAAATCGACCGCTGCTTTATTAGCGATATTCCCGCCAATGCCCGATCGACGGTCCTGCTGCAAGCGCTTGTTCGACTGGGGCAACTTCTCGGCAAGCAGGTCGTTATCGAGGGTATCGAAACCGAAGCGCAGTTTGTCTGGGCGAAATCGATGCCGCAGGTTGACTGCCAGGGTTATTACATTTCGATGCCCGTTCCCGCTGCGCAGATTGACGAGCTTGTCATGCAGCACGGGCTGGTGAAGATTTCAGGCTACATCCAAGTGATCTCGTACGAGCCAGGGTGGACGCGCAACTAGTCTAGGTTGACCACTATACACACACAGATGGACATCCAGGAACTCATGGCCCGCACGCATCGAACAGTACTTTCAGTGTGGCCACTTGATCGCTGCAT
>NZ_JAQQEU010000145.1:0-7458 GCF_046026895.1 Paraburkholderia sediminicola | reverse complement strand
TGAATGCCCCTTGGTGAAGTTGAGCCCCGCCTTATCCAGAGCGAGACCTTCAGACACGTTCCAAAGCATCATTGAGATGCCCCTCGGAGCCAGCGTCGCCCGTCAGCCGTTCGCCTCAGGGCGCTAACTTCGCCACCCTGTCCGGTATCTCAAGGCTATCCCACAGCACCGGCTATCCCGCGACCGCTGCCGTTGATGTCCGACCAGTCACGCGGCTGCACCGCGGAACAGGCAGCAGTATGTATACCGCGCAACATGGGTGATGATTTCGCATTGGGAGGTGGCGTCCAGAAAACTGCCCGAAATCAAGCCTTCTATTTTTTTGTAACTGTGGCGCGACCTCGTGCGACGTTGGCTTCGCTGACGTCATCCGCGCCGTCTCCACCGCCGTTGTTGTCGTCGTTGTCTCCGCCATCGATGTCGCCGTTACCAGCGGCGATAGTCGTGATGTCCGCGCGGATACCAATCGCGCCTGCTCCAATAACGGTGCCCATCCCAATACCGGTCACCATGCCAGCCGATGAAGAGTCCAGGGCCCGCGATGACCGGCGCCGGTGCGTAGACGCGCGGCGGTGGCGCATATACAGGCGCGGGCCCCATATACACGGGAGCCGGAATCCCGATATTTACTCCGAGACGGACCTGGGCCATCGCTCCGCCCGAAAGAGTCAGCGCGATTGCGCCGAGCCCTAGTGAAAACGTCTGGTGTTTGAACATCATTTCGTCGCCTCATTGCTCGATTTGATGCTCAGACTTTACGAGCACATCTGCCCCGCTGAGTTACGGCCTTGTAACCGCCAATGGGGGCAGTAAACAAAATCGCCGCATCTACAGAACCAAGCAATCGCGTCGTCATACAGCGTTTCAAATGTATGGCTCCCGCAAGCCCGAAAGGCCCACGGAATTGGCCCGTCTTTGGTCTGTGGGTGAACCGTTGGGCGGCGCCCGACGCTCTGTCAATTGGACGCGACCCGTGAAGTAATGCCGCATGTCGCTCAATAACGCCGCGAGCATCGTGGTGATGCGGCACACGGACGACGCTTGTACCGTCCATTTGGGCGACCCCGCACGTCGGAGTCAAGACCTGAAGCAGAAAGGCACGATTGAAACGTTCGTCGCGCTACCAGATGTGAGTCTGTCGAGCAGACCTTGGCCGCTACGCCGCCGCTTCTGCGAGGGCGAGAGTTCGTTCGGCTTTGAGCAGGCCGCCCACCATTCTCGCTTCGGCCTTGGCGATGCCACCAAGCGATGCCACTGACAACTGGCGGCCAAAGGTTTCGAACGCCCGACATAACCGTGCATAGTCGACATCACTCATTAGCCATACGCCGCCTTCTTTCTCTGTAGCGTCGATATGCAGCATCGCCGCGTGCGCCCATTGTATGTACTCAATTTCGTCTCGATGGTATCCGAGCCGACACAGCTCTCCGGCAACGAGTAATCGTCGGCCCAAAGTCGTAAACAGCGCGCGCGAGCCATGACCTCGCCGGAACGCGTCCAACCCTGTGTAGCACTGCAAAAGCATTGTTTGCGTTACGGGCTCGTGTGCAGTCCGACTGAACGTAAGCGCTCGGAGCAGCGGTGATATGGCAGCTCGGGTGTCGTTTCGGGTTCGCGATTTGCTAGACATGATGGGGTGAATGTCCTTTCATAGCTATGACGCGCGATGCTGACACCTTGCAATCTTCTTCTCGTCTGTAGGTGTACTGGATGGAGCATACTGCTCATGCATCCATTGACTTGAATTCGGAGTAGAGAACGACATCACAGGCATAGTCCACTCGGCTACGTCGACTCCGACCTCAAGATATCGCAGGCCCGGGCTTCGGCGCGCTTGCCCTCAAAATATGCACCTGACGTGCAGCCACACCCTTCCAGGCCGTGGCTGACTCTCCCACGGAAGTCCCATATCGCGATGTGCTTACTCATCTGCTTCCCCTCGGGTCGTTGCACAGAGGGACAGTCCGGGCGAGCGTAATTGTCGACCGCAAACAGGGGAGGTAGTTCCGCAGGGACCTGACGTCGAGTACCTGGAGCCACGGGTCGGTTCAGAGCTGGTACATCACTGCGACTCGAAAGCGTCGGGTCGCGCTTGCGCAATCTCGCGCGGGTATTGACAATGGTACGCATCGAACAGTTTTGAACATAGCTGCGCAAGTCACAAGGCCCGCCGCCTGGTCTGCGTGCTCGACCTCTCCTGCGTTGAGCACGTCATCGAGAAGCGGAGCGAGACGACGCAGTCGCACAAACATCGCGGCATCTAGTTTCATTTTGGACCTGCTGTGGCCAGATGAGCGAAGCGCACCCTGAGACACTCAGCGTCAGGCAATGCTTCACGAGTGAGATATGCCTTTCCATTGCTGGCGTATCGACGTGACCGGTCAGGGCGACGACCCCACTGTGACCTGCGGACTGTGCAACTCAAGCAGTTCCAGCAGCCGCGAGGCTGCGACCGGCTTTCGGAGAAACGCCGCCACTCGCAGGTGAGGCTGCGGTTTCGCCACTGCTGAGTTGAGCAGCACAGGAATAGTTGCGAAGTCAGGCTCAGCCGCGAGCGCGCTTATGAGGGCGGGACCGTCCATGACGGGCATCATGAAATCGGACACCACAATGTCCGGACGCCTGCGGTGTGCTGCCCGCAGTGCTTCATGCCCGTTCGATGCAGTCGTAACCTCATAACCTTCGCCGCAAATCAGAACCTCAAGCGCCCGAAGCAGGTTGATGTCGTCGTCGACCAGTAATACCGTCACCATGGCACGGCCCCAAAGCGGTGGGTTTTCACTTCTCTGTTTGCAGGCAACGGCTGTTCCATTGCTCGCGCAAGTTGCAGAGCCGAATGCCCGCTGACTTGCGGAGCTTTTTGCGCCGTCATCACGGCGAGCGCCGTCTCGATGAGACAAGAGTAGGCTTTGGCGAAGGGCCAATCTATCCTACCGTTGGATAGGCCGACGCCGCGTTAGCGTAACTCGCTTATACGAGCGTATAACCGCAGTGAGGAGACTTGTTGAGCGGTGTCATACTGCAAAAACAGGCGATACCGCACCGCGTCCAGGACCGACACAGCGCCTGTCTGTTCGCCCGGCAGATTTTTCATTCTTTAATTGACGCATGACAACCGAACAGTCGGAGAAGTCGAAAGCGTCGGCCGGTATCTGGAGACCGATGCAAGCGGCTGGTGCAGTTGCGCAAAGGGGAAACGTTCTGTGCCGGCACTAGGTTCTTCACATGAAAGCACAAGCTTGCGGTACCTGGCGACATTGTGGCTCGGAGGCTGCATCGCGCTCGGAGCCGTTACTGCAGCCTGTGTCCTTCTGGACCAGGAAGAGAGCACCGCTGGCTTCCTGCTTCTGGTTGCCGTTGTTCTCCTGTCCCTGCTGGACAGCTTCATCTCATCGGTCATTTTCTCGGTTGTCGGCGCTGTGCTGCTCAGCTATTTTTTCACGGCACCCATCGATAGCTTTCACATCAGCAAACCCCAGGATTCCTTCGCCCTTGTTGCCTTTCTCGTCACGTCACTCGCAATCACCACCCTTGTCAGGCGGATTGGCCGCGTTGAAAAGACGCAGCGCGCGCAGGCGCAGCTGCTGGAGCTGACGCACGACATCATCATCGTGCGCGATAAAAATGACGTGATTACGTACTGGAATCAGGCAGCAGAGACACTCTATGGATGGAAGAAGGAAGAGGCGATGGGGAAGTTCATCGACGAACTTCTGAGTTCGGTGTTCCCGCTGCCTCGCGACCAGCTCCAGCGGATTTTTCTTCGCGACGGCCAGTGGGAGGGCGAGCTAATTCACACGAGGCGGGATGGCACCGAGATAATCGTGACGAGCCGCTGGGCCTTGCAGCGCGACGGCGCGGGAAACCCGTTGGCCACGCTTGAGACCAACAACGACATCACACAGCGCAGGCGCGCCGAGGACCTGCTGCGAAAGAGTCAGGCGCAGTACTTCGCCGAAGCGCAGAAGCTAAGCAGGACCGGCAGTTTTGGCTGGAATTTCTCAAGCGGCGAAGTCTTCTGGTCCGAGCAGACTTTTTCTATCTTCGAGTACGACCCGGCGGTCGCGCCCACCATCGAGCTGGTCAGGCAGCGGATGCATCCAGACGATATACGCGTGCTCGAGGAGATACTTGAACAGGCGAGCGGTTCCACTGCCGACTTTGACGTCGAGCATCGTCTGCTTTTTCCCGATGGACGCATCAAGCACCTCCATGTGCTTGCACACGCAACCAACGGCCACCCGAATAACAGGCTGTTAATCGGGGCCGTGATGGACGTGACGCGTGCGAAGCAGACAGAGGAGCAGTTGCGGCATGCGCAAAGCGAACTTGAACGCGTCAGCCGGGTAACGGCGCTTGGTGAACTGAGTGCATCAATTGCCCATGAAGTGGGACAGCCCCTTTCCGCCATCGTAACGAACGGCGAAGCATGTCTGCGCTGGCTCCATCGCCAGCCTCCGGACATGGAAGAAATCGAGGGTTGCGTTAGCCAGATGACAGACGAGGGAAACAGGGCAGCAGCAATCGTGCAACGTGTGAGGGCGCTCATGAAGGGGGTGCCGCCGGACCGGGCACCGATTGCAATCAACGGCGTGGTCGAGGAGGCAATTGCTGTTATCAGGCGTGATATTGAGCGCCAGAATGCCTCGCTGACACGTCGTCTTGCCACGGGGCTACCGCTGATACTGGGCGACCATGTGCAGCTCCAGCAGGTGCTCGTCAATCTAATCAACAACGGTCTGCAGTCGATGGCGAGCGTCGACGGGAGGCGCGAACTTGTCGTCCAGTCCCGCCTTGACCCGGAAGGCAATGTTGTCGTGGCGGTAAAAGACTCGGGGGCTGGGGTCCGGGAGGCCAATCTTCCGCGACTCTTTGAACCGTTCTTTACGACACGCAGCTCCGGCATGGGGATGGGGCTGGCCATTTCCAGTTCCATTGTTGAAGCCCATGGTGGGCAAATCTGGGCCTCCAATAATCCTGACGGCGGCGCAACGTTCTCGTTCAGTCTTCCGCCAGCCATGAAGGAGGAGGTGAGAGAGCGATATACGGGGCGACCGGCGCGCAGGTGGTTCAGTCTACATATGCGTTCGTATCATGTCACTGAACGCCGTTGTCAAGTAAGCTGTTAATCAGGAGAGGCGGACGGCACCGACCACACGTCATCCCGAGAGAGAATAATTGAGGGCCCCATTTTGCAAGTAGCGCCTGTGGTTTCGATTGTCGACGACGATAAGGCCGTCCGTGTTGCGTTAAGCAGCCTCATCCGGTCGCTGGGCTGGAACGCGCGCATGTATGAGTCGGCAGAAGAATTTCTTTTGTCTGGCCAGGCCGCTGATACCGCCTGCCTGATTTCCGACATCCGGATGTCCGGGATGTCGGGTATCGAGATGCATGAGCGCCTTCGTGCCCAGGGACATGCCCCGGCCACCATCTTTATCAGCGCCTATCCGACGCCGGCATTGCAGGCAAAAGCGGCGAGTAACGGCGCATTGGTGTTGCTGCAGAAGCCTTACCAGGCCACTGCACTGACTCACTGGCTCTCGGTCGCTCTCGGAAATCCCTAGCGAATCATCGACGCTGTACAGAAGTGCTAACGCACGACGGCGCTCAATGATGACCGCCGTGGGGCAGACAGGGCTGGATACCAAGCGATTCGGCCTTGCGGACAAGGTCTGGCATCGAGCGCGCGTTCATCTTGCGCATCACCTGTCCACGGTGAACCTTCACCGTGATTTCGCTCAGGTTCATCTCAGAGGCAATCTGCTTGTTCAGCAGGCCGGACAGCACAAAGGCCATTACCTCTTTCTCGCGTGGTGACAGGGATTCATACAAAGCGCGCAGACCGGCTAACGCAGTTTCTGCCGTGAGCCGTTCGCTGTCCCGCGCCAGGGCCTGAGCCACGGCGTCGAGCATGTCCTGGTCCTTGAACGGCTTCGCCAGGAAATCGAGTGCGCCGGCCTTCATCGCCTTCACCCCCATCTCGATGTCTCCATGACCGGTCATGAAGATGACGGGAATACGCATGCCGCTATTGAGGATTTCCTGGTGAAAAGCCATGCCGCTTTTCCCACGGAGCCGTACGTCGAGGATGAGGCAGCTCGGCCCTGCGGAGTGAGGAGACCGGAGAAATTCGTCCGGGGTCTCGAACGTTTCGACGCGCAAGCCTACTGAGCGCAAAAGCGTGTCGAGGGCCTGCCGGATTCCCTTGTCGTCATCGACGACATAGACGACCGGACCGTCGGCTCCTGCGGTTTCAGTCCTCATGCGGTTGTCAGACCAGCAGTCATCTGGGTACCTCGCGAAGCCGGAACGCGGTCGCATCACATCGCATGACAGTGGAGTGGGCACTCACCATCGCCGGACAGCGCGGCAAACACCACGGTACCTTCCAGCAGAATCCCGGGCAACCCATCGAAATTACCTACGAGCCAGCGCCAGAGCCACCCGCTGACGAATTGAGGAACGGGCACCGTTTTCCAGTCTGTGTTCCGCCCCGACGACTACTGATGAATGGCCGACGTTTCGCGACCGTTTCCGACCGTTCCTGGCGGCCGCGACCTGATGCGCACGAACCCGGCAACGCTGGGCGCCTGTTTTTTGAAGTAAGCTAACTGTATTAAAGGCGCGCCGCATGTTGCGTCGCATCAGACCCCGGAGCTGGTTATGAAAACGCTGGATGCAACGTCGCGCGCGGGCGGCGTCGTTGCAGTGGTGGTCCTGTCCGCAGCTTTGTCCGGTTGCTACTACTACGTGCCCTATGGCTACGTTCCGTACGGCGAAGTGCCCGCGGCAGCGCCGCAGCAGCAATATCCTTTCTCGATGACCGACGCAGCCGCGACCGGTGCCGCCGCGTCAGATGTAACTGCATCGACGAACCCCTATATCGCACCAGCCGCGCCCGTCTTCGTCGTGCCTGCGTATTACCCCGTTGCGTATCCGTACTACGGCTGGCCCGCGTGGTGGGGACCATCGGTGTCACTGAGCTTCGGCTATTGGGGCGGATGCTGTTACGGCGGGGGCCGGCACGGCTACTGGGGCCACGACGGCTATTGGGGGCACGGTTATCGAGGCGGTTGGGGCAGTCAGGGGGGCTGGGGTGGCCACGGATACCCCGGGCGTGGTATGGGCGGCGGCCATTACTGGGGCGGTGGCGGAGGCCACGGGCATGCGCATTGAACGCTAAGGGAGATGCGCTCGCTTCAACAGTTCCCCGACTGGGTGAACCAGCGGGTGAACTGGACGCAGGTCGCCAACGGGCGATAGCGCCGGACTGTGCGGTGACCAGTCCCAGCCTCCATTGCACGTCGACGAGTCTGTTCAACACTTCCACGAACAATTCAACCAACGTCTGAAGACAATCAGAACTACCTTCCAGCAGAAGAGCGCGGACGTCGAAAATTTGACTACAACGCCTTTTCTGCCGAGGGACTGTCTATTGGATAACGTCAAGCAGGATGG
>NZ_JAQQEU010000144.1:0-7529 GCF_046026895.1 Paraburkholderia sediminicola | reverse complement strand
GGGTGTCGCCCATCGGTGGAGGTAGTTTCCCAGGAAAACTGGATGACATTGTCAACGATATCACGCTGCAGACGGGCCCGATGACCGGATGGCAATACGCCGGTGGTGGACAGCCAGCGCTGCCTCGCCGCCGCTCGTGGCGTGAAACAGTCCAAGCTGCTCGAACTCCTCTTCCTGCAGCGGCGTGATGGCGATATCCGTGTAGGCGTAACGTTCCGGTGCCTTCATGACTTCCCTGAGGATAGCCTCTGTCCTGAGGTAGAAGCGCAGATATTTTGTCGCCTTGACAGCGGTCTCACTCCAGTAGCGCGGATAGAAGCGAAGCGGCGATTCGACCGGTAGCCCCCAACGGCGGTCACGGCGGTGTTTCATTCGCAGAGCTCCCCCTTCGAGCGGATGCACACCCTCGTGTTCGATCATCAGTCTGAACCAGGCGATTGTGCGCATGATCGTCTTCGGTCGGCCGTTCGGGATCTGCGCTGCCCGCTTGACGATCGTGCGGATGTGCTCGTACGAGTAGAACGCGCTCCAGGCGCACCGATACGCTTCTTCCCATTCAGCGTCCGACATTTTCGGGTGGTGCGTGACCCGGTGGTTGGTGTCGTATTTGTTGATGTCCGGGTCCATCCATTCACCGTTCCTTGCCATCGTCTGATGATCCTCGGAGCCCGGAAGCGGGGTGAGCATGAAGAATTCGAGAATGTCTATTGGCAATTCACGCTTGATGATCTCGATGTCGCGCAGGATCGATTCTTTCGTGTCCGCCGGGAATCCGATGATATAGCCAGCGTAGGTAATCGCGCCGTGGGAGCGCCACTTCTGCAGCATGGCGCGGTATTCGGTGATCTTGTTCTGCCGCTTCTTGGCCGCGATCAGATTCTCGGGATTGATATTCTCAAGCCCGATGAACACGCGACGCACACCCGCGCGCGTTGCCTTCTCGATGAAGTTTGGAATCTTGTGACAGAGCGTGTCGACCTGGATCGTGAAGCCGCAGTGAATGCCTTCCTTTTCCCGAAGTTCGATGACGCGGTCGAGAAGGATTTCCCAGTCGTGGTTGCGGGCGAAATTATCATCCGTGACGAAGAACCGGTCGATGCCCTGCGTTGCGTTCTCGCGGATGATCTTTTCGAGATCGTCGGGGGTGCGAAAGCGACTCTTGTGCCCCTGCACGTTGATGATGGTACAAAACGAGCACTGATACGGGCAACCACGACCGAGGTCAACCGAGGTATAGGTACCTGCCGTGCGTTCGATATGCTTGCGCGGCAAGAAGGGCCGCGGAGCACCTTCGAGCGAGGGCAACGTGTCCATGAAATTATACAAGGGCTTCATTGCACCATTCCACGCGTCGAGAAGGACCTCATCAAGACGCCGTTCCTCGGCCTCCCCAGCGAAGAGCGCCACACCCATTGCTTGCGCCTCCTTAAGCTCAGCGGGCATCTCGGGCAGCATGGAGATGCAGCCAGAAACGTGGAAGCCACCGATCGCAACCGGCAAGCCTGCGGCACGGAACTGGCGGGCGAGGTCGAGTGCGCGCGCGTACTGGTTCGACTGGACACCGACCAGACCAATCATCGATCTCCCGCCCTTTGCCTTCAGGTCACGAATGATGCGCTCTGGCCACACCCGCTGGTTGGTTTCGTCGCATGTTTCGATCTCAAGATGGACGCCAGGGCCCAGCAGCTTTCGCTTTCGCGCGTCATCAGCGAGCGCATACATACAGGCGAGTGTATTGGAAGGCATGACCGAGCGGAGCCACTGGATCGGGTAGCCGTCGTCGTCGTAATGGGTCGGCTTGATGAGGACGAGAGAGAATCGAAAACTGTCAGGAATCGAGTACATCGTGTCCATGGTTTGCCCTGTAGCCCTGTCTGGAATTCACAAAACCGTGAAGGTTGTCCGTCTTCAGAAAATTGGAGATGGATCGTGAACTGGCAAGCAGTACAACAACCCGCATCCTACCCGCCTGGACCCCTGCTGTGTTTACTACAATGCCGCAGGCGCCAGGTTTCGAGGATTGGGATCCTGTTGGGGCCGACAAGAACTATGACACGGCGGGCTTCGTGGCGAGTTGCCGCGCCAATCGTGTGACGCCGCATGTGGCGCAAAACGACGGCCGCGGAAGTGGCTCGGCGATTGACGGTCGCACGACGCGCTGGGCCGGCTACGCCATCAGCCAGCGCAAGCGCAAATGCATCGAGCAGGTCTTCGGCTGGAGCAAGACGGTCGGCCGGATTCGTCAGGCGATGTATCGTGGCCGCGAGCGGGTCGAGCAGTTGTTCCTCCTGACGCAGGCGGCCTACAACCTGACGCGCATGCGTACGCTTGCGGGCAGAACTCAGGAAAAACTTCAGGGGACCGACGCTGTCGGACAAGCTGCCGCTGGCGGCACGAACCTATCCCCGATCGCGCAACCCGCTCAGGAAAAATTGCAACGCAACCCGCGAGTTGGAAAAACTGTCTGAGCGGGCTGCTCCTATGGCCGTTGTGCCTCCGAAACCTGTCGCCGAAGGCGCGCCGGGTCAAAGGGCGGGTGTGGGTCCGACTCCGGTCTCGGATTTCGCTCGGAACCGGCCATTCGTTGAGCACCGGACTCGATCGGATGCGGATAACCGCTCCGGCCGAACAATCGGCCACGCCGCTCCTTGTCACACAATTCTGCGTGACCGTCGATCTCGAGGGCCGTGCCATTGACTACTGGTCATGACGCCGGGATGAGAACGCAATGGGCGACGTGGGCGCCATATCATGATCGCCCGAAGAGGCCGGTGGATCCGTGTTGCCGCGAAGCAATCCTGATGCGCGAGACGAGCCACGCCGCCAGCACGAACCACATCGCGGCGACGACGAACGCGGCGACGTAGGCGGGTCCGGCACCGGCAAACCCCTTGACCCATGACAGCATCCACCCGGTCGCGGCAGGGCCGAGGATCTGCGGGAGCACCATCGACACTTGCCAGATGCCCATGTCCTTGCCGCTGGACGCATCGTCTGGCAACACTTGCAGCGCGAGTGCCCAGTCGACGGCTTGATAGGTGCCGTAAGCGGCGCAGAAAACCAGCCCGACCGTGATCACCAGCAACAGGTTCGGATGCAACGCCAGGAGGACAAAGCCGATTGCAGCCCCGGCCATGATCCAGCTTGTCAGGCGGACGACGGGAACGACGCCGTGGTGGTCGGCGAGCCGTGCGCCCAGCAGGCTGGCCGGGATCGCTAGCACCACGCCGACACCAAGCAGCCCATTCAGGAGACTGGTCGGATGACGAATGCCGATCACGTCCTGCAGGTAGTACAACATGAAGGTGAAGATTGACCAGATTCCCATGTTGCCGAACAGGCGGGTTACCAGCACCCAGTAAAAGTTTCGGTGGAGACGTGGATCGACATAGAACGAACGGATGAACGCGAAGAGTTCGAACTGTCCGCCGGATCCGGCAGGCGTCGGCTCGCGCGAGCCGCAAATCGTCAGCCAAAGGCAGAGCACCATGATCGCAATGAACGTGGCAACCGTGGGATACACGTGACGCGGAGAATAGAACGCAACGAGCACCACGTTGCCAGTGATGGTGCCGAGCACGGTCATCACGTTGAGCCACGCGCTCGCGCGGTTGGCTTCCTGTTTCGGCACGACATCGGGCACCAGCCCGGCGTACGGACCCGCCGCCCAGTTCCACCAGAATTGGAGATGCAGGAACGCGAGTGCGTACAGCCATACGCTCCCCGCGCCGTTGAATGAAGCAAGCCATACCAGTGCCACCGAGGTGCCGAACACGCCGGCGACGAGAAACGGTCGCCGACGTCCATGTTTTGCAGAGCAGCGATCTGAAAGCGCCCCGGCCAGTGGCGCCACGACCATCGCAATGAATGCGCCGGACGCAATGACGGAGCCGGCCACGCCTTCCTTTAACGCGGCATCGGGTCCGAGCATTTCGGCAACCTGTGCCGGCACGAGCACCGGAACGACCGTCATCCATTGGGTAAAGAGCGCAAACCACAGCGACGCGATCTGTATGTGACTGAGCGTCGACAGGCGAGGGGCCGGCGGTCTGGTCAACACATTCCGGGCTGGACTGGATAGGGTCATGTCAGAAGTCCATGAGCGTCGCGCAGGGAGCCAAACGGCCGCACGGCGAAGGAAAATTTTGCCCGATGCTGTGAGTTGGTCGAACACGATGGGGCGTCGTGCATTTTGCTTCCCGCCCAATGCTTCCTTCCTGGCGAGACGATCGAGAAAAATTAGAACACTGACCTGGCTTATGCAAGCGAGCGCAGTGCGGCGTAGTAAAAGCGCAGAAACAGAGGGCGCCCGCCTGGGTGTTTGATTGCAAAGCCTGCGATCACCGGGTGCGCCATGGTGGCGGCTTAGAAGTCCCTGTCCGTGCGATCAATTGCACGTGCTGCCCATCCTGAATCCCGCTCGAGAGCATTTTTGGCTCACTTACGCCAATCCGAAGCCCTGTAGCGCGCTTAGATTGTCAATTGCGCCCCACTTCAACCGAAAAAGCTCTCGTGGATTCCGTTAAGTTGACAGTGCCGCGGCACGGCCGTGTAACGGAGACAAACTTGCAGGGGCGTCATGACAGGTTCGTGGGAAGGTTCGTTAAACGAACTGCGAGCAGAAAATATTTCGCAAATGGCAGCAGTGTCTATTATGAAAGCAGAATGTAATTTATGGCGGCATTAATGGCGATGCGGCGAGTGATCAAGTGCGCTTCGGATAGAGCCCGCACGTCGAGCGAGGGGAGGTGTCATGTTCAAGCATCTGCTGGTGCCGACCCACGGCTCGGCACTTTCCGAAGTCGCCGTCCAGATGGCGGTGACGTTCACCGCCGAAAATCACGCCTCCATTACCGGACTTCATGTTATGCCGGAGTTTCCTGTTCTGGCGTATGGAACCGAAATGCTCGCGGATACCGAGGAGAAGTTCGTTCGGGTTCACAGGGAGCGTGCAGAGGCCTTTCTCGCCGCTGTCACGAAGGTGGCAACCCAGGGGCGAGCGTGATATGCGAAACCGTTGCCACCACCCGCGCTCATCCCTATGAAGCGATCATCAGCACCGCCACCGAGCGAAACTGCGATCTGATTGTGATGGCGTCCCACGACCGCAGCGGTGTGCGTGGCCTGTTGATCGGCAGTGAGACACAGAAGGTGCTGACTCATAGCGCTATTCCCGTTCTGGTGGTCCGGCAGTCGACACATACAGGCGTAGTGGGCGAAGCGCGAGCCGGCACGCAATCGACAACATCGAAGTCTTCGTCGCCTCATGGATTTATCATCGGGCGAATTCCGCTTGCAGTCACTCCGGCACTGCCAACTTAACGGAATCGCGGGCCGGCGTCAGTCAGCCAAGAATGCTATTGAAGCGGGACATTAGTCAGACCGATTTGCTTGAGTTGACGATACCTCAACCGTTACTTGTGGGCCGTGCGCGAACGCCCAAAACCCTGTGCCATGCTGAAGGTGGCGCCATGCCGAAAATCTATTGGATGCTGGAGAGGATCGCGTTCTCGCTCGTCGTGCTGTTGGCGCTTGCATGTTTCGGTTTCATCGTATGGGAGAAGAATCCCGGCATGACGTTGGCGATTCAGACGGGTGGCGACATGCTGATGCCGAACAGTGAACATTGGCTCGGCTGCATGGCGCCGGATCAACGCGGTTGTGAGCGGATGTTGATCGAGCTGAGAACACCGGACAAGAACTGATTGGCACGCAATATAAACGGACACGAGTGTCCGGCGTGTTCCTTGAACTCGGGTGATTGATGCGAGTCAGCGCGCGCCTTTGCAGCGAGCGCAAATGTCCAACCATCGAGCGCTCGCGCTACACCGGCAATCATCTCGGCTTTGTCCGGAAGGGGGCTTGCCGATCAGTCGTGGTTCGGGTAGAGCGGACGTTTGCACAAACGCTGGGGAGCCTCACGGCAACAGATCTGGCCACACCGATGGAAGCGGCACGCTGGGTGCTGTCCTCACGGCGGACTACGAAGGGGAATCGAGAATTGCGGCGCCTCGGGGCTGGGTGTAGCCTGTTTTTTGGTGGAACCCGAAGTGCCGCGGAGCGGGCGAGCTGCTGGGCGGCGGAACACTGAAGAATGCCGCCACATGAGTTGCGCGGGAATGGTTCTGCCATGCGTTGTTCGACAAGGGGGAGACGTCATGAACAAGCTTGCGTCCATTCTCGTGTGGGGCGTGCTGGCCGCAGTCGGCGCCTTCGCCTTCGCCAGGCTCGCGCTTGGGCGCGGTGAAAGTGTGAATGCCGTGTGGCTCGTGACTGCTGCCCTCATCGTCTATTTCATTGCATACCGCTTCTATAGCAGGTTCATTGCCGAGCGCGTGCTGCGGCTCGACGATACTCGCCAGACGCCGGCCGAGCGCCACGACGACGGTATGGACTACGTACCGACTAACAGGTGGGTGCTATTCGGCCATCATTTCGCCGCAATCGCCGGCGCCGGTCCGCTGGTGGGTCCCGTGCTGGCAGCGCAGATGGGCTACCTGCCCGGCACGCTGTGGATCCTCGCGGGCGTCGTGGTGGCCGGTGCGGTGCAGGATTTCATTGTGCTTTTCGCGTCAGTGCGCCGCGACGGCAAATCTCTTGGCGAGATGGTCAAGATGGAACTGGGCCCGGTTCCCGGCTCGCTGGCTCTCGTCGGCGTACTCGCGATCATGATCATCATTCTCGCGGTCCTGAGCCTGGTGGTGGTCAAGGCGCTTACGTCCAGCCCGTGGGGGCTCTTCACCATCGCGGCGACGATACCGATCGCGCTGCTGATGGGCGTCTACATGCGGTTTATCCGCCCGGGGCGGGTAGGAGAAGCGTCCCTGTTCGGCGTCGTGCTTTTGCTCATCTCGATCGTACTCGGGAAGACGGTCGCCAACGATCCCACCTGGGGATCGGTCTTTACCCTGACCGGCCCGCAACTGGCGTGGGCTCTCATTCTGTACGGCGCCATCGCCTCAAGCCTGCCGGTCTGGCTGATGCTCGCGCCGCGCGACTACCTGAGTACGTTCCTGAAGATCGGCACGATCATAGCGCTCGCGGTCGGCATCTATGTGGTCGCGCCCACGCTTTCGATGCCACGGACCACGCGCTTCATCGACGGCACCGGACCCGTGTTCTCCGGCGCGCTCTTTCCTTTTCTGTTCATTACCATCGCCTGCGGCGCGGTCTCCGGTTTTCATGCGCTGATTTCCTCCGGCACCACGCCGAAGATGATCGAGCGTGAGTCGCATATGCGTCTGATCGGCTTCGGCGGCATGCTCGCCGAGTCGTTCGTCGCGATCATGGCGCTGACGGCAGCCTGCGTACTGCACCCGGGCATCTACTTCGCCATGAACGCCCCGGCGGCAATCATCGGCACGACCGCCGGGCAGGCGGCGCAAGTCGTGTCGAACTGGGGATTCGTCATCACGCCGGACCTGATCAACCAGACGGCCGCGAACATAGGAGAAACCAGCATCCTGTCGCGCGCCGGTGGCGCCCCGACGCTTGCCGTAGGCATGGCGCAGATTCTCGGCCAGGCCCTA
>NZ_JAQQEU010000143.1:0-7780 GCF_046026895.1 Paraburkholderia sediminicola | reverse complement strand
TCCGGATAGGTCACCGTCACCGTGCTGCCCGGAATGCCCGTGCCGGCCACCGTCACCGTGCCATCAGGATTGCCCGTGGCCGTTGTTTCCGGCGACGCCGGCGCGGTGCCATCGACGTAGTTTGCCTGCGTCGGCGCGCTGGTCTGGCCGTTGAACGTGTCGGTCACGCTGATCATGCCGTTTGCTTCCGGCGTCGGCGAGGTGATCGCATACGAGCCGTCCGCCGCGACCCTGGTGCTGCCCGTCGTGCCGTCCGGATACGTCACCGTCACCGTGCTACCTGGTACGGCGATGCCGCTGATCGTCACCGTGCCCTCGCCATTGCCGATTATTTGCGCGTTAGGCGGATTGGGCGCCACGCCATCGGTGTAGCTAATCTGGGTCGGTGCACTGGTCTGGCCGTTGACCGTATCGGTCACATTGATCGTTCCGATCGCTTCCGGTGTCGGCGAGGTGATGGCATACGTACCATCCGCGGCGACCTTGGCGGTGCCCGTCGTGCCATCCGCATACGTTACCGTCACCGTGCCGCCGGGCACACCCGTGCCCGCAATCGTCACCGTGCCATCAGGATTGCCCGTGGCCGTCGCGGTCGGGGCTGCCACCTGCACTTCTGGCACGGTGGCCGCACTTCCGCCGCCGCCCGACGCAACCGCAGCACCAATGCCAGCGCCGGCTACGCCGAGGCCCAGCAAGGCCAGCGGCGCCCAGTCCTGCCAGCTTGACGAACCCGCATCCAGGAGGACCGATACATCGGAAATGTGTTGAAAAACAGGCTGCGCGTCAACGCCGCCAGCGATCGAAGAGCCGTCAGCGGCCGCCTCGCCAGGAACGTTAGCCAAATGCATGTCAAGCCAGTCAAAGCCGCCCTTATCCGAAACAAACACGATTTCGGACCGCTCTCCCGAGACCACAAAGAAATTGTTAATCACAATTTCCTGGCCATCCTTAAGATGCAGAACCAGGTCCGCGCCTTCACGGCGGTAGCTTTGCACTTCTTCCGCATGAATATTGAGCTCGACCACGCTCGCATGGTGCAGGACAACCACACCGTGCGCAGTTCCAATTGTCAAATTCTGGTCGACCTTGCCATCCGCACGATCAACGACCTTAACATTTACCAGCATAAAATTGCTCCGCGATTACCTGAAAGATTATTTGGCACTACTTCTCTAACCAGAAGGTGACCCGCCCTGCGCGACCAAATCGACGCTTGCGTGCAACCTGTTATATTGACCTGCAGTTTCCTAAATTGTGACGGCATTCCAGGCTTAGCGATTTCTTACTTGACAGAAATCACTGCAACGCATGCCCAGACTAGTCAGAATCAGGTCACGTTCGCGAACACCACGAAAGACTATTTATAGAAATTTGTAGAAAGGTGCGCGAGAGGAAACAGCGGCGTGTGTTCATTCGACTTGGTCAACGCTGGCTGAAAGGATCAGGCAGCGTTAAAGTTCACAAATCAGCCGCTTCGCGCTCCTCTCCGGCCCATCGAATCACCGCTCGTGGAAAGCGTCGCGGGCTTTGAATACTGGCTTCAATAGATAGCTCAATACCGTCTTGCGCCCCGTTTTAATATCCACCGTAGTCGTCAATCCCGGAAAAATCCGAATCGGCGCCTTCCCCTGGTTCAATACAGAGGATTTGGTCTTCACAACCACCCGGTAGAAGCTTTGATCACGGTCATTGGGGGACAACGAAATGGCACGAGACTTGTCGTCGTTTTGTATCGTGTCAGCACTAATCTGCGATACGACGCCCTCAAGGCCACCATAAATGGAATAGTCATACGCCAGAACCTTGACTGTTGCCGGCAAGTTGGGGCGGAGGAAAGCAACATCGGCAGGTTTGACGTAAGCCTCAATGATCAGGGAGTCGTTATCCGGCACCAGTTCCATGATCTCCTCACCCGGCGCGACCACCCCGCCAATTGTGGATACCTTGATATTCTTCACGATGCCGTCCATCGGCGCGACGATCGTGGCGCGCTTATAGGCGTCCTCCCGACCGGCCGTGGCCTGCTGTGCCTGGGCAAGATCAGCCGAAAACTTCGTTAGATCTGTATTGGCCTCGGCCCGATACTTGGAGACGCGGTCTGTCATTTGCAGCCGCAACCCACTTGCCTGCTCACGAAGTCTCAACAGTTCCACTTCCGACACGACCCCTTTGTCCACCATTGGCGCAGTGATCGATATCTCGCGATCAATGATGGACAGGTTCTTTTTCATCTCGGCCAAACCCTGGTCCAGCGCCTGCTTCCTTGCCACGTAAAGCTCGCGCTCTTTCTGCACGATATCGGGCTCGGCCGCCACCTCTGCCGGAAACTTGATATCGGTGCCGCTGACCTCGGCATTCAGCCGTGCCACTGCCGCCTCAAGCGCCAGCATTTTGCTGCGTTCTTCACGGTAACCGGCGCCTGATCGCGCATCGTCGATGCGGATCAGCGGTGCGCCCTTCTTAACCCGATCGCCTTCCTTGACGTAGATTTGCGCAACCGCGCCGGGGTCCAGACTCTGAATCACCTGATCCCGATCCGAGGCAATCACGCGCCCCTGCGCCTTGGTTACCTCATCAACATGCGAGAGAGCCGCCCACACCAGAAAAATCAAAACCGTTAGCCCACACGCAGCTACCGTCCAAAGCGCAGACGGATGGCGCTCTGCATGGAGCGCGGCCGAAACATCACGCATATACGCAATATCTTCGCTCTTTGGAACCTGTCCAAACCTGTTGTTCGTCATCATTTTGCGACCTCCGCAGTACGCACTGGAACAGTCAAGCCGCGCTCCAGTGCCGCTAACATTTCTCCCTTCTCACCCGCAGCCACGACCTTTCCTGAATCCATAACCATAATCTGGCCGACCAATGCCAGCAGTTGAGGCTTGTGTGTAGTAAGCACCAGGGTGCGTTGGCCAAGCCACACGTTGAGCACCTCGAGCACACGTCGTTCGCTATTGGCATCGAGCGCGCTGGTAGGCTCGTCGAGCAGCACCACTGACGGGTCCGTCAATAAAAGCCGCGCGATAACCAGCAGTTGTCGCTGCCCGCCCGAAAGACCCGCTCCGTTCTCGCCAATCTTCGTATCGATACCCTCCGGCAAAGTACTGACGTACTCACCCAGACCCACCTTGTTTAGTACGTCCCATATCCGGATGTCCGCAACCAGCGCATTGCCCACGGTCAGGTTCTCCCTGATCGACCCATGAAACACTCGACTTTCCTGCGATACGTATCCGATAGCACTTCTCAGGCGGAAAGGATCAATGTGACTGACATCAATCTTGTCGAGCTGCACCGAGCCCTCCGACGCACCATAAAATCCCGCCAGAACTTTCAGGAGGGTCGACTTTCCGCTTCCCACCTTTCCGATCAGACCAACGCGTGCATTTGCCGGAATCGCAAAACTCGTTGGCAGGACAGCGGGGCGTTGCGTGCCCGGATAGACATAGCCCGCGTCGCGCGTTTCCAGTTGGCCAAGGATATGTTCTGGCAAAACATAGGTTCGCTGCGGATCTCGATCGATCGGGCGTTCCATCAAATTGTTCAGCGTGTCGAGCGAGACTCGTGCTTGCTGCCAGCGCGCAGCCAGACCAAGCAGCGCCGCGACCGGTGCGATTGCGCGCCCTGCCAGGATGACTGTTCCAACCAATCCACCCATCGAGAGATGGTTGTCACCGATCATGTAAACACCCCATGCCACGATGACAACCGTCGACAGTTGCTGAATGAGAACGCTCAGGTGCATCACACCGCTGGTGAGCGCGCGGATCTTCGCTGAACTGTTGGCGGAAAACGCATTCGCCGAATTCCATTTTTCTTGCATCCACCATTGCGCGCCACTTGCTTTGACAGACTCAAGTCCATCAACCGCTTCGACAAGCACGCCATTCCGTTCGCCAGCTTGACTCATGCTGAGGCGCGTATAGTGCGCGAGCGGAACCTGGCAGAGCAGCGCAATGCCAGCAACTAGCGGGATCGCCAGCAGTGGCACCAGCGCCAACCAGCCGCCGATCATGCCGATCATTGCCAGAAACAGAATGACGAACGGCATATCGGCGATTGTCGTCAAGGCCGCCGACGTAAAGAAGTCACGCAATGATTCGAAATCACGCAGGTTGCTCGCATATGCGCCCGCCGATCCCGGCTTTGCGTCCAGACGCAAACTCATCGTGCGTTGAAACAGATTGCTGCTGATCAGCAAATCGACTTTCTTTCCGCCAATGTCGAGCAGCCATGCCCGCACATTGCGCAATACAAACTCGAGCACCATGGACAGGACTACGCCCACGACAAGCACCCAGAGTGTTTCGTATGCCCGGTTGGGCACAACGCGGTCGTACACGATCATGGTGAAAAATGCTGACGCCATGGTAAGCAGATTCACGATGATTGTTGCGACGGCCGCCTGCCAGTAGTAGGACCGGTAACGCAACAACAACTTCCACAACCATGCCGTCCTGGATTCGATGCTCGCGACGAGCCCCCGGTCCAGCTTGTCGATCCGGGGCTTGACCAGAATGCATACGCCACCGTAATCCTGAGCCAGTCGCTCAACTGACAGGCTTATTTCACCCATACCCGACTCAGCGAGGAGGACCACAGCTTTCTCACCACCGGCATCCAGACTCGCAAGTACCAGAGCACCGCCATTTTTCTTAATCAGAATAACAGGCAGTAATTCGGGTGTCAGACTCTCCAGTGCTCGCCGCGCATATTTGGCAGTAAAGCCGTTCAGCTCAAGGTTATGCATCACGAGCGTCGGTGAAACACGACCCTGGATGTCGTTCAGACCACCACCTTCGCGCAGCGCTTCCGCAGGGATCGCCCGCCCGTGCAACCGTGTCAGCAGGGCCACCGCCTGGCACAGTTCGTCCCCACTTGAAGTATCGAAATCGATTTCTTCAATCTGTTTAAGGTCCGAACCAGAAATATTCATATTCATGCAATACTCCACGAAAAAATTACAAGCGAGCTATCAATTAACATCAACATCGTTAGGCTCCGCCGTGTTCCGAATAGCCTTGGTACAGTTGCCCTAACGCCGCCTGCAGGCTATAGCGAGCTACCGCAAGATCAGCCTGGGTCTGGACAGCATTGACCTGATTCGAAAGAAGCTCGGAATACGAATTGAGCAAATCCAGCAAGGTTCGGCGCCCGATCTGAAACTGGAGCCGGTACGAATCTGCAACCTGAAGACCCAGCTGATCCTGGCTTTGCGCCATCGGCAGGCGGTCTTTCGCACGCTCATATGCAGCCCATGCGCTCGTTACCCCGTCGACGGCTTTCCGGCCAGCTTCTTCATAACTTTCGCGAGACGATATCGCCGAATACTGGGCTGTCTTGACGGCAGATCGTGCTGCCATGTCAAAGCCAGTCCACGTCATCGTGATGCCAACCGAACGTCCTTTGGTCGCAGCCGTGAGGTCAACGCGGGGCAGCAGGCTTGCTTTGGCTACCGAAACGTTCCCTTGTTGATACTGCCAATCGGCAAACGCAGCCCGTACATCCGGATGTGCCGAAACGGCATTCTCCTGAGCATGCGGAAGCGTGTCCGGAACGGGCATGCGATCGATAACGGGATCTTCAAGACTGGGGACACCCTTCGGCATGGAACCCGTGTACCGCAGCAGAGAACTCGCCGCCTGACGCTGAAGTCCCTGATAGTCGACAACCGTCTGTTTCGCCGATGACAGGCGCACAAGCGCCTGTTGATAATCGGCTGCACGCCCCCGGTCGATCTTCGCCATTTCGCCAATATCGGCGACCAGCTTCTCGTGACGTTGCTCGTTTTCCAAGGCATAGCGCAGCGACTCAGACGCGCGAAACCAGTCGATATATGCCTGTGCGACATTGAGCGCAGTCGTGTCCTGCTCGCTCATCACCTGGTACTTGACCTCGTCAAGCTTGCTGCGTTGCGCGCGAATCGTGGCGTTGATGCTGCCGCCCGCGTATAGGTTGAGCTTCATCACCGGGGAGCCGCTAAAGCCAGTCGGCAAATTGATCGGATCATCGCTAGCAATCTGGCGGGTTGCCTGATAGCCCACGGTAGGCCAGTGCCCATAGCGCGCCTGATCGACATTCGCCTCTTGGGCCGACACGCTGGCACCAGCAGCTCGAATCCCCGGATAGGATTGCAGGGCGGTCGAAATGGCACCAGCGATGCCGGTCATCCCGCCAAGGGAGGCCGCATCGGGGCTTTCCGTGCCGGTCGGCTTGCCGTCAGAATCTCGCATGGCGAGTGATGAGCCGGCTAACCGAACCACGTCTTTATCCCGCTGGCTCAGCACCGACAATGCTAGCGGCGAAACGTCGCTCGCTGCCGGCTGCTGAGCCCTACATTCGTTCGCAACCGCACTCGCGATCACGAAAATCGGCGGAAGTGCAATGGCAGTCAAGCTTTTAAGTCTACGCACAACAGAATCTCCTGAAAAAAAATTCGCATACTTAGTTGTACGAACTTATTAAGCATGCTATATTAAACATCAGGCCAGCTTAGTCAGCCAAACCCGCCTATTCTCAACCGGGATACCAATATCCAGTCCGCTCAACTTATGTCACCTGATACTTCGGTGACCCTTATCTAAGCCATGGATCTGAATCGCGATGTTCAACTCACTGACTACGTGTCTCGAGGCGACCGCGCTGCTATCAATCCGGTTGGGAACGGGGCTTTGTCTGGTCACGGGGCAAATGAACGGACACGTCAATCAACTTTCACAAAGGTTCGCAATCGTTGCGAGTGTTGAACGAATGTGTTCTGTCTCGTCTTGAATAGCGCGCTTTCCGCACCTTCTCTTCCCTTCGCTACGACAAGATCAATACTACGATCGTTAACGTTGCATCTCAATTTTACGAAATGCTAATAGTGGTGAAATTTGAGTCATACTTGTACGAATTTGAAATGTCAGGCCCGGCTGGCAGCCCCTAACGGGCTATGTTCAAGAAGGGATTGCTGACGACTGAACCGCCCCGGATTTGGTGGATGGTTACTCTCTTGAGAGTCATGAGCAAAGAACGAGGTTTTCCCCCGAGGTCCGAGAGTGGGCCGTTCGTCTGGTTCGAGAGCAGCGTAGTGAGCATCTGTCGCTGGGGGCGGTGGTCGAATCCATTGCACCGACGATCGAATGCACGAGCCGGACGCTGCTGGGGTGGGTCAAGCAGAGCAAGTCGAGAACGGCGAGCGCGTTGGCGTGATCACGTCGGAGCGTGAACGCCTTAAGGCGCTGGAGCGCAAGATCAAGGAACTGCGCCGTGCCAACAAGATTCTGAAGCTGGCGAGCGCGTCTTTCGCCCCGGCGGAGCTAGACCGCCGTCTGAAGTCCTGAAGGCCGTTGTCGATCAGCATCGCGACGCCTTCGGGTCGGCCCGATCTCGAAAGTCTTGCGGATTGCACGATCACGATCGCAGGCATCGAGTTGATGCATCGTATTCGCAAAGGGCAGTTCAGCCTCCCGAAGGTCGGTTGTAGTTTCTATTATCCTGGACTCCACCTGACAGATAGTCGGCCGAGTAAAACAAGAAGGCGATTTATTTTGAGATCAGTTTCTCCCTGCGAGCGCAAGTGAATCGAGGAAGGCCATCTGATCGCTTTCGCTGAATTGATCGACAAGGGCCGGGTCGGCGCGTTTTCCTACCCTCCAGGCGGCCTCGTCGAGCCGTATGTTGCTTTGCAAATCGCGATCTTGCGCGTGTACAGTCCAGGATCTCGTTCGCATTCAGCGAGACTTCCTGATGGCGGCCCGCGATATAAACATGGATATAGGCACGCATGATGGAC
>NZ_JAQQEU010000142.1:0-8135 GCF_046026895.1 Paraburkholderia sediminicola | reverse complement strand
TGGCAACGGCGGAGGTTCGGGCAACGGTGGGGCTGGCAACGGCGGTCACGGCGGCGGCTCGGGCAACGGCGGTCCGGGAGGCGGCGGCAATGGTGGCGGTTCGGGCAACGGTGGTGCTGGCAACGGCGGCCGCGGCGGTCCCGGAAACGGCGGCAACGGCGGCCCCGGCAACGGCGGCAACGGCGGCCAAGGCCACGGCGGCGGCTTCGGCGGCGGCTTCGGATCAGGCCACGGCGGCGGCTTCGGCGGTGGCTTCGGATCAGGCCACGGTGGCGGTTACGGCGGCGGCCACGGCGGTGGTCACGGCGGCGGCAACCACTAAACCGACGCAGTACGTCACGCAAGAAGAAACGGAGGCCGGCAACGACCGGCCTCCGCCCCAAAACCAGGCCAAACGAACAGGAACGAGTGGACGGCCCCCGTCCACTCACCTTACCGCAGCACCCAACTCGATCACCCGCTCCTGCACCACCAGAAACACCCTCTCCCCAGGCACACGTCCTTCTTCGCGCGCTCCCCCAGTAAAGCTTCCAAAAGCCGGCAACACGCCACACTCCGTACCGAACCGGAAACACGGCACTCGCACAGAATCGGTCCGCGTCGAGATTCGATAAACCGGATGCAGATGACCCGCAAGCACATACGCATCCTCGACCCGTCGCGGCTGATGACACAACGCCCACGGCCCAATGAGCCAGGGCTCCTGCACATACTCGACACCCAACGTCCCCGGCAGCGCACCCGCATGCCGGTCGTGATTACCTTCCACCAGCAGCATCCGCAGTCCCGCATGCCGCACGCGCCAGACATGCAACGCATCGAGCGTCTGCTGCGCATGTGACTCGCGCGCGTGCAACAGGTCGCCGAGAAACACCAGCATGGCCGGTTCGAATTCGGCGATCAGAATGTCCAGGCGCATCAGATTGTCGGCCGTCGAACCGACCGGCACCGGGATGCCTCGCGCGCGAAACACCGCATCCTTGCCGAAATGCGCATCGGCGACGAACAGGCAATTCAGCACCGGATCGAAACACGCGCGCAAGTTCGACAGGACAAGCGGATGCCCGGCGATCTCGACGGTCAACGAAGCAGGCTTCATTTGCGCGCCGCCTTTTCGAGTTCGGCGAGCATCCGCTCAATGCGATCCGCGAGCTTCTCGGTACTCACCTTCTCGCGCAAGCGTCCGACGATCAACGGAAACGCAAACGGCGTCGGCCTACTGGGCCGGGTCACGACGACGCGGCTCGCGTTCATGCGTTCGAGCGCGATGCGAATGCGCTGCGCGTCGAGTTCCTGCAACAGCACTTCGTCATCGGCCTGATTGAGCAGCAGGTTGCCGCTATCGTGATTGCGGAAGATCTCATAGAACAGCCCGCTCGACGCCTGCAATTGCCGCGCGCTTTTCTGCTGACCGGGATGTCCTTGGAACACGAGTCCCGACACGCGCGCAATCTCGCGAAAGCGCCGCATCGAGAGTTCGGAAGAATTGAGGCTCGCGAGAATGTCGTGCTCCAGTTCGTCAAGTGAAAGCAGGCCGCCTTGCAATTGCGCGGCCCAATCGAAGGGTTGCGCGCAGAGCAGTTCGAAACCGTAGTCGTTCATCGAAATCGAAAAGGTGCCGGGCTTCTCGCGCGAAGCGCGCCATGCGAGCAAGGCACCCAGACCGATATGCGCGGTGCGCCCCGCAAACGGATAGCAGAAGAAATGATGTCCCTCGCGCGACTTCAGCAACTCGACCACCAGCACGCCAGGCTCGGGCACCGCCGACCACTTCTGCTGCAATTCAAGTAGCGGCCGTACCGCGCGCATTTCGGGCTCGTCGTAGATGCCGGCGGCGGCGCGTGCCAGCATCGTCAACGTGGCGTCGGCGAGTTCCGACGACAGCGGCATGCGGCTGCCCGCCCATTGCGGCATCGCCCCGCGCGATGAGGTCGCGCGACGTACCCACGCGGTCATGTCCTGCACGCGGATCAATTCGAGCGCGCGTCCGCCGAAGGTGAAAACGTCGCCGGGTTTGAGCCGCGAAATGAACGACTCCTCGATCGCGCCGATTCGGCCGCCCGACAGATAAGCGACATTCAAGGTGCCGTTCGTGACGATCGTGCCGATATTGTTGCGATGCCTGCGCACCAGGTCCTCACGCGGCACACGGTACAGTCCGTCGCTTTCGCGCACCACGCGGTGATAGTCGGGATAGGCGCGCAGCGCCGCGCCGCCGCCTTCGACAAAACCGAGCGCCCAATCGAACTCCGCTTGCGTCAGTTGCCGGTACGCGTAGGTGCCGCGAATTTCACCGTACAGTTCACGCGCGTCGAAGCCGCCGCCGATCGCCACGGTGACGAGATGCTGGACCAGCACGTCGAACGGTTTCTCCGGCGTTTCGCGGCCTTCTATCCGGCGCTGTTCGACAGCCTCGCGCGCGGCGGCGGCTTCGACCAGTTCGAGCGCATGCGTCGGCACGATCGTTACGCGCGACGGACGTCCGGGCGCATGCCCCGAGCGTCCCGCGCGTTGCATCAAACGCGCGACGCCCTTGGGCGAGCCGATCTGAAACACACGTTCGACCGGCAGGAAATCGACACCGAGATCGAGGCTCGACGTGCATACCACCACTTTCAGCAAGCCGTTCTTCAGTCCACGTTCGACCCACTCGCGCACGGCCTGATCGAGCGAGCCGTGATGCAGCGCGATCAGGCCGGCCCATTCGGGCCGTGCTTCGAGCAGCGCCTGATACCAGACTTCGCATTGCGAGCGGGTGTTGGTGAAGACGAGCGACGTTCGCGCGTCGCCGATCGCATCGGCCACCGCGCCGACCTGGCGCATGCCCATATGACCGCCCCACGGAAAGCGCTCGATGGTCTCGGGAATCACCGTATCGACGATCAGCGTTTTGGGCAGCGCGCCATGCACGCTGACGCGCGGCGTCTTCACGGGCGCGAGCAATACGCCGGCGGCGAAGGAGAGATTGCCCAGCGTCGCCGACAAGCCCCACACCTGCACCTCGGGCCGCCAATGAACGAGACGCGCGAGCGCGAGTTGCGTTTGCGTGCCGCGCTTGTTGCCGAGCAGCTCATGCCACTCGTCGACGATCACGAGGCGCACGTGTGCGAGTACTTCGCGCGCGTCGGGCCGCGTGAGGATCAGTGTCAGGCTCTCGGGCGTGGTGACGAGCGCCGACGGCATGCGCCGGTTCTGCCGCGAACGTTCGGCCGATGACGTGTCGCCGGTGCGCAATCCGACGCTCCAGGGCACCGCAAGCTCGGTCGCCGAACTTTGCAACGCGCGCGCCGTATCCGCGGCGAGCGCGCGCATCGGCGTGATCCACAGCACGGTGAGCGGCTCCGGTTGCGTGCCTGAAGTGCGTTTGCGCGCCGGTGATCGGGCGCTCGCGAAGGCGGCCAGCGCGCCGAACCACACGGCCCACGTCTTGCCTGCGCCGGTGGTGGCATGCAGCAGGCCGCTCGCGCCCTGGCCGATTTCGGCCCACACTTCGCGCTGAAATGCGAACGGCTGCCAACGGCGTGCTTCGAACCACTCATTAAGTTTGTCAGCGAACGGGCGGCGCGCAGCGGCATCGTCGAGCATGAAAGGGGTGGGCTCGAAGGCGGGCTCGCGTGCGTCGAGTCGCGCCTGTTGCTCGCGGCTGCGCGGAATCCGGCGCGGCCGGGGCGCGCGCCGCGACCCTGGCGCTGCGGCACCCGCGGGAATGTCGGGCGCGTCGGAATCGGCCGGTTCGGTCATCGAAAGTACTCGCTGGTATATGAGTTGCGTGTCGACGAATGGCTCGCGGTGGTTCTCTTATGTGGACTGCGGAACCGTGCCGGTGGTTCACGTCCGCAGGTTCACACTTACTTCGCGAGTGCAGTCCGTGATTAAATGCCGGGGCTTTGCTCTCTCTTGCATTCCCTTTTCTGGTCCCGCGAGCGCAATGCAACGACTCGTTCATCACGGAGTTCACGTTGAATCATTCACAGACATCGCTGCCACAAACGTCATTGCGAATCGCGGCCGCGCAGGCGCAACCGGTTTCCGGCGACGTCGCGGCCAACATCGCGAGAACGGTCGAACTGACCGATCTCGCCGCCGGGCTCGGCGCGAAACTGGTGGTTTTTCCCGAGAAATTCCTCAGCGGCTATGAACCGGATCTGATTGCCGGTGATCCCGCGAAGTATGCGTTCGACGCGCGGGATCCACGGCTCGAACCGATTCGCGCGATTTGCCGTGCGCGCGAGATCGCGGTAATCGTGGGCGCGGCAACACGCGATCAGCGCAACCCAGGTGCGCTCCACATTTCGTCGCTGATTTTCAACCGGTCCGGCGATCAGATCGAGCCGTATCACAAGCAGTATCTCTTTAGCAGCGAGTCGCGGATTTATCAGCCGGGCTCGCAAGGCTGCATGCTGCTGGAACTCGACGGATGGCGGCTTGCTCCCAGCGTGTGCTACGACTCTGGCTTTCCGGAGCACGCGCGCCTCGCGGCGCTCAACGGCGCGCACGCGTACCTGGCGAGCGCGCTCTTCAGCGCGAAGACCGGCTATCACCAGTCGCGCATCTGGCTCCCGGCGCGCGCTTTCGACAACACCATGTACGTGCTGCTGTCGAATCATGTCGGCACGACCGGCGGGTGGGCCGCGTGCGGCGCGAGCGCGATCTGGAATCCCTACGGCGACGTGGTCGCGCAAGCGGGCCGCGATCGCGATGAAGTGGTCACCGCGCTACTCCATTCAGAAGTGCTGGCCGACACCCGTGAGCGAGAAACGGTGCTCGCGGATTTCAATGCGCGGGATGAAGCGCCGGCAACGGGTCGATGCATGGTGCAACGCCTCGATTAACACGCGTGCGCAAGGCTTTCGTTGCGCAGCAGCCGGATATGAGCGGCACGCGAGCCGCCGGTATGCATCGGTGATCCGCTACAATGGCGCGGGTTACCCAACTGGAGACTTGCTTTGAAATCTATCGTTGCATTGGTTGCCGCGGCGCTTCTTTCCACGACGGCGATGGCCGCTGCGCCTACTACCGAGAAGCTGCCTTCCGGCGTGATCGTCGAGCATCTAACGGTGGGCACAGGCGCCCAACCGGCAGCGACCGATGTCGTGAAGGTCAATTATCGCGGCACGCTGTCGAACGGCACCGAGTTCGACAGTTCCGCCAAGCATGGCGGCCCGGCGACTTTCCCGCTCAATCGCGTGATTCCGTGCTGGACGCAAGGCGTTCAGAAGATGAAAGTGGGCGGCAAAGCCAAACTGACTTGCCCGGCGGCCACTGCTTACGGCGACCGTGGCGTCGGTGTGATTCCGCCGAACAGCGACCTGACGTTTGAAGTCGAGCTGGTCGATATCGTAAAGTAATACTGCGTGACATGTTTTGAGAATTGAGCCCCGCACCGGATCCCGTTGCGGGGCTTTTCGTTTTTGGGCGCTGAATCGCCCATTGTTGGGGATTCATGATGAAACGTGAAAACAGCGGAGTGCGGGTTGCCACGATCGGTTTCGCCGGCAAGAGCGCGCAGCACTTTTTCGATCTGCTGAAAAGCGCCAAGGTGCGCACCGTTCTCGACATTCGCCTGAATAACACGTCGCAACTGGCGGGCTTCGCGAAAAAGCAGGATCTGCCTTACTTCCTCGATCAGTTGTGCGGCGCAGCGTATGTGGAAATGCCGGAACTGGCGCCCGAGCCGGATCTGCTGAAACGCTACCAGGCCAAACAATTGAAATGGGAAGATTTCACGGCGGAGTACGTCGAACTGATTGCCAAACGCCGGGTGGAAAGCACGCTGGACGTCGATCTATTTCGCTCGGCCTGCCTGCTTTGCAGTGAACATTTACCCCATCGCTGTCACCGGCGCCTTGCAATCGAGTATCTGAATGCGCAATGGAATGGCCGGATGACGATTGCTCACCTGTCTTGACGCGTCCGGCGTGGCCTGCGGAGCGGTCTCTCTATAACGCCGCCCTAAACTGCTGCGGCATTGCGCCTGGTTCTCTCAGTAGCCCGAAAGTTTAATGGTTCGACGCGATTCGCCGCGCCGTCAGGCAGGGTCAATCGCACCCGTTCGCCGCGTTTGCAAACACTAATAAAACGTCTTTTTTAAAGCCGTGCGGCGCTCGCTCGTCTACTATCTACTCACGCGCCGGCCCCGCGTCCGCTCATGCGCGCGGTCGAGAAGACCCCCGCCGTCATTCGCCGCGCGTCAGGAGCGCCAGCCATGAATATCGACTTTCACTATGGTGTGGTGTACATCGCCGCCCGCATCGGCGGAATGACAGCGGCCGATGCGCTGACCGTCGCGCATGCGTGCCAATACGTCGACGATGCGACTACCCGGGGAATACTGCGTTTCAAAGGCGGCGAAACCTTTGAACGCTTCGCCACCGCGCACAAGTTATTCGATTACACCAATACCGAGAACGACCAGAATCGCCTCGTTTGGACACCGTTTCATTTCTTGCCGGCCGGAGAAGGCGAGACGCTCGAAGAAAAAGCCATCTGCCGGCCGGATAGCGAGGTCGCGCGCGAAGTGGTGCGGCATGCGATCCGGCAGCGCGACTCGGAGACGGGTTTGCACCGGCTGGGTGTGACACTGCATTCATACGTCGACACCTGGGCGCATCAGGGGTTCGCCGGTATCGAAAGTCCGTGGAACCGGGTGCATCTGCTGGAGGCCCAGGATTGCACGCGCAAAGGCTGGCTGGCCAGCCTTCAGCTCGCCACCGAACATCTGATCGAGCGCATCGAGGTGGACGTGTTGACGGTTGCGCTGCCTGTGGGCCACGGCGCCGCGTTGCACTATCCCGACCAGCCCTGGGCGCGCTGGCATTACATCGATGGTCGAAACAACTTCATTTCCCGGCACAACTTGCCGGACTTCGTGCAGGCGGCCGAGATGGCTTGTCGCACGGTTCGCGCGTTTCTGGCGGGGCGGGACGATTTTGAAACGCAGCCCGGTCTGCCGGACGATGTAAAGGACACGCTGACCCATCTGCTCGATACGAACCGGAACATGGACGATAACGAGCGCTTGCGGATCGTTTGCGAATGGGTGAAAGCCGGCCGCATTCCGGGTTTGAGAGAGGCGGTTCCGGCTTATATCGCCAAAGGGCGCGGCTCCTGGAAATTCAAAGCGACCGGCCTGCAAGGCGACGACGACACCGGGGACAGACCGGAGTGGAGCAGCGCATTCGAGAAAAGCGACTACCGGCTCTTTCACGACGCTGTGAAACAGCACCGTTTCGTCACGACTCAGGAAATCCTGCCTGCGCGCGGACTGCGGATTGCGTGACTGAGGGGAAAAGGCGCAAAAGAAGAAGTGCCGCCCCAAACAACGTCTTGAATCCTGCGCCAAGACTTGTGCGGCGGCTCACCGGAATTAACCGGAGTTTTCAGCGACTCGCCAGGCTTATTGCATCTTCGCCTGCTGACGCTGCGCGGCCTGCTCCTCAGCGTGTTTTTTCGCCATATGCCGTCCCACGAGGCAGCCGCCCACCGCGCCGACTACCGCATGGTGCCCGGCGTAATGTCCGGCAACGCCGCCCACTACCGCTCCCTTCATGCAGCCGGCGGCGTTCGCCGTGCCCGCCATCGCCGAGGTGAGTGCCACTGCTGCAAGAGCGGCCTTAATAAAACCAGCTTTCATCTGAAAGTACCGTTTGGTTGAGATGCCCGAAGATGGTGCTATTGGACTTCTTTTCAATAGCCACCCCAGCGGTTGTATTCACGCCATTCATGTTCGCGCCATTGTTCGCGGCGCCATTCGTGCTCCCGCCACTCGCGGCGCTCGCGCCATTCCCGTGCGCGCCAGTCGTCATAGCCACGGTAGACGACCGGCACCGGCACCGGCGCCGGTCGATACGTTGCCGGATGGTCGACATAGACAGGCGGGGCGGCCACGACCGCGATCGGTACGCCGAGCCCGACGGCCACATCGACGTGTGCCGAGGCGGCCGAAGATGCCGCCAGAACTGCCAGACCCAGTGCCGCGCCAATGATCTTCCTGTTCATTTTCCGTTCTCCTTGCGCGTCGAGGCGCGATGCTGCCGGTTGATTCCCAGTGAATCAGCTTGCCCGCTGAATACGGTTCGGAGTGTAGAAGCGTGGCGCGGACACAGGTGAAACAGGTCTGCGAGATCCGTAACGCC
>NZ_JAQQEU010000141.1:0-8355 GCF_046026895.1 Paraburkholderia sediminicola | reverse complement strand
AATCGCGTTGAAATGGTCCAGTGTTCTCGCAAGTGGCTCGCCTATCGCGCGCTGCAGTGTCCACCAAGCCATCATCGCCGCGCCGAGCGCTATCAGAATTCCCGCAACGGCTACGCCTACGAACCAGTGAGAGCGCGCTTGCGCGGCATTAAACGTCGCTTGGGCAGCGGAGACTTGCATGGCGGTCAGCGCATCCATGCCGTCGGTGACATCAATGAACATCGACGCCGGCGTGTGCAAGGCAACGTCAGTGAGCTTCGCTGAATCGTGAACTGGCGTCCCAAATTTAGTTCGTTTGACAGCCGGTTATTGTTGTAGACGGTAGTGAGAAGGTCGGCGGGCGGCCGTCCGTAGGGACAGCGACCCGCCGTGACTGGCTACTTCGGATCTCGCGCATCAGGCAATGCAAGGCCGCCCGATGCACTCGAACCGGACCACGCGACGACCTGCTTAATCGTCGTCGTCGTCGACAGCAGCAACTGTCTTCGAGCCTTCGGCGGCGACCTTCGAGTAGATCGAGTGCGGGACGGGATACGGCTTGTCACCCATCACGCCCTTCCACTGCACGCGATTGAACAGCTCCGGCGGAATACGATCTTCCTTGGAGAAATCGAAGTCCTTCGTCGCGTTCGCCCAGTACGTCGCGTCATGCAGCGGATGAATGTCCTCACCCTGGGCAAACTGGTTGCCGTCGGTGCCGCTCGCCACGTTGCCCACGTTCGTGCCCTTCAGGATCGTCGAAGCAGCGGCCGTGTACGTCCACGAACCGTCCGACTTCGTGTCGAACAGGTCGGTCATCGGCTTGGCGTAGGCCGTGTTCAGGTCTATGTGCTGGGTACCGAGCACGTCTTCCATGGTACGGAGCGCGTTGACCTGGTTGTAGGCGGTGCTGACGACGGCGTGCTTCTTCACGTACGCGCCGACGACGTAAGCGGGCGAGCGGTGCGAGTCAACGTGATCGGAACCGGCTTGCGAGTCATCCTCGACCACCACGATCAGCGTGTCCTGCGCATACGGGCTGTGCGCGACCGTCTCGACCAGCTTGCCAACCGCGAAGTCGTTATCGGCTTCTTCCTGCTCAGCCGAACCCATCTGGCCGACGTTCTGCGCAAAGCTGCCGGTGTGGTCGGAGCCCATGCGGACGAATTCAAACGACGGGAGCTGGCCGTTCGCGACGTACTGCTGGAACTCGCGGTTCCATTCGAGTTCGCGGAAGGTGTCGGGATAGGCCTGGTCGAAGCCGCGGTAGTACGGGTCCGTCAGGTTGACGAGCGAAGGCTTGAGCGGGTGGGCCTGGACGATGTTGGCACCGGCCGGATTGAGCAGCGGGTTGGCGATCGTGCCGATCGTGCCGACGTTGTTGACCATGCCACCGTAGTTGCGGACCGAACCGCCGGCTTGCAGAACCGCGTCGTAGATGCTCGCTTTCTGATAGCCGAACGGCGCATCCGGCACCGTCACGTCGGCGATGCCCGGCAGCGCGTTGGCCGCGCCGCCCGGCTGCGACGACGTGGTGCTCGTGAAGCTGCCGTTCGTGGCGAAGTCGCGCATGGCGGTGGTGGGGAGGCCAACCGGCAGACCGCGGTTGGAGCCTTCGGATTCATACGCCATGCCGCGGCTGACGCCAGCGTAGTTCTCCTGCTGCGAAACTTCCTCGGTCGGCGTGACGTGCGCATGCTGCACCCACGACCAGCCGTCCATCGAGCCGTCGCCCGGATCGGTGAAGTTGTCGAGCGTGACGAAGTTGGTGGCGATGTTGTGGAAGTTCGGCGTGGTGGCCTTGCCGAACATCGTCAGCGTCGGATCGCCGTTCGAGCCATTGCCGAGGTCGCCGAGGATCTGGTCGTACGTGCGGTTTTCCTTGACGACGTAGATCACGTGCCTGATGCGAGCGCGCAGGAAGTTCATCGTTTCGCGATCGCTGTCCGTTTCCTTCACCGAGTAGTGGTTATTTTCGTCCACCTGGGTGGTCAGCTGGGCAAGCACATCGCCCGTCGGGACCGGGGCGCTGACGAGGCTGCTCTGTTCCAGGCCGAACTGGTACTGGTCCTTGGTACCCGCGGTGTAGAGCGGGTTCGGGCCCGTGACCGACTTGCCGTTGATGAGGTACATCTGCGAGCCATCGGCGCTTAGCGTGATGTCCTTCGGCGCATAGGCGGTCGGGATCAGACCGTCGACATGGTAGCCGTTCTCGCCAGTGAGCGAGATCACAGCGATCGAGTTGTCGCCGTTGTTGACCGCATACAGGGTCTTGCCGTCCTTCGATACGGTCACATTGACCGTATCGCGGCCGCTGTATTTCTTGTTGTTGCCGCTGCCGTGGTCGTTGCCGTCGCCATTCTGGCTGGCGATGTCGATCGTTTTCTCAACCTGGTGGCTGGCGGTATCGATGACGGCGACCTGGTCGGCGTTCGATACGGCGACGTAGAGCTTCGACTGATCAGGCGAGAAGGCCATGCCGTATGCATTGCCCTTCACCGGAATGCGCGTGATGAACTGCGGCGCGGCCGGGTTCGCCAGGTTCAGCACCACGACTTCACGGTCACGCACCGACGAGATGAACGCGGTGCCGTCGGCCTTCAGCGAAACCGCCCACGGGTATTCGCCACCGGGGACGCCCTGCTGGCCCGACGTGTTGAACGGACGCAGGTCGTATTCGGACACGAGCGTGTTCGAGCCCGTATCGATGATGGAGATCGAATCGTTGTAGTTGTTGGCAACGACCAGGTTCCGGCCGTCAGCGGAGACAGCCAGACCGCCGGCGTTCGGCTTGACGCCCGAACCGATACCCTTCGTGTGGTTCAGTGCGATGGCCGCGGTCTGGGACCATTGGGCCGACGGGGCAGCCGAAGCGCGTTTATACGCATAGACCGTGTCGTCGGCGCCGCCGGTGCCGTACAGGGTCTGGTTGCCGTTCCAGGCGAGACCGTCGAAGGCGTTGTTCTGGTGAATGGCTTGCACCAGCCTCGGGTTGGCCTTGTTCGCGCCCGACACGTCGTAGATGAAGATGTACTGGGTCGAGTCAGCCTTGTCCAGCGTGCTGTTGTTGGCGCCCGTGTAGACAGTGTTGTAGCCAGCGGTGATCACGGCCAGCGTGCTGCCGTCCGGGCTGAGCTGCGACTTGATGGCACCGCTGACCACCTGGGTCGACTTGGCCGAAAGCTGCGGATTCAGCAACTGCTGGACGGCGCCCGGAATGGCTCTCGGGGAGATGAACTGGCCGGTGGGCAACAGTTCCATGCTGCTTTGAGGTGCCGCGCCTGCTTGAAGGGATGGGAAGAGTATAGAGCCAGTCAGTAATCCTAATGTAATGCCAGACTGAATCAGATTGCATTTTTTCATTTTATATTTCCAGAAAACAAACAGAATTGAAATCTCTGCTCCTGAACCTCTCAGATCTGTTCTGTTACTCCTGATCTAGAATTTGGAACTGCTTGCGCTGAACTTTCCTGTCCCTCAGCCAGAAGAATTTAACGTTTGCGCATGTCAGAAACGTGAATCAAGGCGTCGCGGAAAAAAATGCGGATCGACCGCCGCTGATCAATTCTACGAACTGGCAACATAAGCAGTACTTCGCATATCGATCAACTTTCCTCCGCGAGCCTTACTGCGACAAAACCGCGGAGGTTTCAGCTGAGAGTCGGATGTCGAAGCCGGAAACCAGCAACCAACAAACCATCCACCATGAGCAAGTTGGCGGAAAAAAGAAGTCGCCGGTCTGTCGGCAGCCGGTCTGGGGCTGTTTCGTTGCGCATGCGATTCGTTTTGTCGACGCAAGTTATATCGCACCGCCTTGATGCGACAGAACCGCTTATACCTTCGTATAGGCAAGTTACGCTAACGTGGCACTGGCATATCCCACCGTAGAGTAGATTAGCGCTTCGGCAAAACCTACTCTACTCGCTACGAAGAACCGCTTGGCGGAACGGCGGCGCATATCGCGGTTACTGCGGCGGCTGTCCAGTCGGCAACATGACCAAGCCACGCGACTACTTGAGAGCGATGGAAGGGTTAACAAAAGTTGGAGACAAATGAAGACCGGTAGATATCGCTATGTCGTCGCCTTGCTGCTGTTCGTCGCGGGTGCCATCAATTACATGGACCGCGCGGCACTCGGCGTCGTCGCGCCGATCATCAACAAGGAACTGAGCCTCTCGCCGTCGGAGCTGGGCATCGTGTTCAGCAGCTTCTTCTTCGGCTATTCTATCTTTGCGTTCGTCGGTGGCCACCTGGCCGACAAATATGGCCCGCGCCACGTGTTCAGCTGGGCGATGGGCAGCTGGTCGATCTTTTGCGGCCTGACCGCGGCCGTGACCGGTTTCGGCACGCTGCTGCTCTCCCGCGCGCTGTTCGGCTTCGGCGAAGGTCCGATGAATTCGACGACGAACCGCGCGATCACCAACTGGTTTCCGCGTCACGAAACCTCGACGATGATCGGCTTCACGTTCTCCGGTCAAACCGTTGGCAGCGCGATCGCGGGGCCGATTGTCGGCCTGATCGCGGTTGCGTACGGATGGCGCACCTCATTCGTGATCATCGCTGCGCTCGGGCTCGTCTGGATCGTTGCATGGCGTTTGTTCGCGACCGACAAGCCCGCCGAGAACCGCCGCGTCGGCGCAATGGAACGCGAGATGATCGAAGCGAGCCGCAGCGCGATTCATCCCGCAGAAGCCGGCAACGACAGCATGCCGCTGCGCAGCTACCTGATGCGTCCGAGCACGCTCGCGCTCGGCGTCGGACTGTTCGCGGTGAACTACACGCTGTTCGTGTTCATCTCGTGGATGCCGAGCTACTTCACCAACGCCCTCCATCTCGACATGAAGCAGATGAGCGTCCTGAGCGCGGTGCCGTGGGCGTGTGGCGGGATCGGCTACTTTGGCGGCGGCCTGGCCGCCGACGCCTTCTTCAAGCGCATGAAGGACAAGCTGCTCGCTCGAAAGATCTCGGCGGTGGTGCCGCTCGCGCTCTCGGGTCTGGCGATGCTCGGCGTCAGCATGGTGGATTCCACCGCGCCAGCGGTGGTCCTGGTCGCGTGCGCCGTGATGTTTCTCACGGCGTCTTCGCAGGCGTGCTGGGCCACCATGCACGAGCTCGTGCCGGGGCGGCATCTCGGTGGCGTGAGCGGGTTCGTGCACCTGATGAGCAACATCTCCGGAATCGTCGGCCCGACGATGATGGGCTTCGCGGTGCAGTACCTCGGTGGCTATGGCAGCGGCTTCATGCTCGGCGCGGCTATCGATCTGATCGGCGTGCTGACGATGATCTTCGTGATCGGCTCGCCTAAGCTGGGCAATGCGGTCGAGACGACCGGCACGGTGGCCTGACGGCCTCGCGTCAACTTGCCGAAGACGCCGGTAAGCGATGCGATGAAAATGCACGACACCAGCGTCGGCGGTTATCGCAGCGTTCCTGCCTGGAGCGCCGGTGATTTTGCCGCAGTGCTGGCGAGAGGTCGTTCACTCGGAGCCGACCACCGGTGATGGCGCGCGTGGCATCACTGCACGGAGGAACATCGCGTCGGCGGTGGCCGCCGCCGTGACGATGTGCCCGCACTGGTTCCGCGACCTGCAGGTACTACTGGTGGTATCGACGGCGAACGCGCGCTACGTCGAATTCTTCCGGCGATCAGGTGCTGAATTCAAAGGCGGGACGGCACATGGCGCGCGAGATGGTTTGGATCATTCACCAGGACCAAACCAAAATGGCCTGTGGATACGTGTGCGCGCGAATAGCAGTGGGACTGAGTTCGGCCAATCGTTGTCGCTCGTCCATCCCACTAAGCCATCATTCAAACGGCTGGTCCACTCCGAAACCCGCGGGATGCCCATGGAAGGATTTCGGCCGAAGCTGTCGTTCGTCCATCTACACGTCAACGTCGGTTAGGTTCCTCAGCTGACAACGGTTGATCAACCCGGCTGGACGGCCGCTTTGACCGTCGCAGAGCGGCAGTGCAGCCCCGAAGCAGACGGCCAGCCGCTATTGGGGACCGTTGTCCATCCGAACCAATACGGGTCCTTAGGATTCGCCTGGAAACATGAACCGACCTTCAACTGTGGCAGACCGGTCTGACCTGCCGACGCGGTTAACGCACTTTTTTCGCTTGGCGTGGCAACCGGCTCCACGGCGAAGACCAGCAGTCGAACCTGACTTACGGGGTCAGTGCAGCCGTGGATAGCAGTTTCGAGATATTGGGAAAGGACGGCGATCGTGCCTTCTTCAGGAGGTGGCACGTAAGCGCTGACGGCACGCGAACTTCCGTGCTAGCGACGTGGTCCACAGGCGAGCCCCCGACGGCTGCCAGCCAGGATCGCCTGTCGCACGAATACGGCTTAAAGGACCAGCTGGATAGGGCATGGGCGGTGCGGCCGCTGGAGCTTGTGCGTCAAGGCGATCGGACCGTGCTGGTATTCGACGACCCAGGCGGTGAGCCACTCGAGCGGCTGTTGGGCGCGCCGTTCGAAACGGACCGATTCGTGCGACTGGCGGTCAGCATTGCCGCGGCGCTCGGCGAGGTCCATCTGCGCGGCCTTGTCCACAAGGACCTCAAGCCGGCCCATATCCTTGTCGACGAATCAACCGGATCAGTGCGGCTCACGGGGTTTGGCCTCGCCTCACTCCTGCCGCGCGAGCGCCAATTGCCCGCACCGCCCGAGACCATTGCCGGCACCCTCGCCTACATGGCGCCGGAGCAGACTGGCCGGATGAATCGCTCAATCGATGCGCGCAGCGACCTTTACTCGCTCGGCGTCACGTTCTACCAGATGCTCACTGGCTCGCTGCCGTTTACTGCATCTGAGCCGATGGAGTGGATCCATTGCCATATTGCGCGAAACCCGGTACCACCGGGCGAGCGGGTTAAGCGCGTTCCGGCGCAAGTCTCACGCATCGTCATGAAACTGCTCGCCAAGACCGCCGAGGAACGCTATCAAACGGCGGTTGGCCTCCAGCATGATCTTCGCCGTTGTTTGACTGAATGGGAAGCGGTTCGCCAGGTCAATCCATTTCCGCTGGGCGAACGCGATATCTCCGACCGGCTGCTGATTCCCGAAAGGCTGTATGGGAGAGAGCGCGAAATCGCGACCTTGCTCACCGCCTTCGATCGTGTTGTCAACGAAGGTACTCCGGCGTTGGTGCTGCTCTCTGGCTATTCCGGCATCGGCAAGTCCTCCGTCGGCAATGAACTGCATAAGGTGCTCGTCCCGCGCCGCGGGCTCTTCGCATCAGGCAAATTCGACCAGTACAAACGAAATATCCCTTATGCGACGCTGGCTCAGGCCTTCCAGAGGCTTGTCTCACAGATTCTCGGCAAGAGCGACACGGAGATGGGCCAATGGCGCGCCGCATTACAGGAGGCGCTGGGTCCGAATGGCCAGCTCATGGTCTCTCTCGTCCCCCAGCTGGCTCTCATAATCGGTGAGCCGCCACCGCCCCCTGACCTTCCGCTACAGGACCAGCAGGCCCGGTTCCAGATGGTATTCCGGCGTTTCCTCTGCGTGTTTGCCAGGCCGGAGCACCCTCTAACGCTGTTCCTCGATGATCTGCAGTGGATGGACCCGGCAACCCTTGATTTGATCGAGCATCTGATTGCGCACCCCGACGTGCGCCACTTGCTGCTGGTCGGGGCCTACCGTGACAACGAGGTTGGTCCCGCGCACCCGCTAGCGCGAACGCTGGCGAGACTCCGCGGCGCCGGCGGGCGGGTGCGGGAGATCGTGCTGGCGGCCCTGGGTCCGGAGGATGTGGCGAGGCTGCTGGCGGATGCGCTGCACATGGAGCCAGGGCGCGTACGACCATTGGCTGACCTGATGTTCGAGAAGACGGCTGGCAATCCGTTCTTTACGATCCAGTTCCTGCTCGCCCTGGCCGAGCAGGAACTACTGACATTCGATTCCGGCATGGCGGCCTGGACATGGGACCTGCCCCACATCCGCCTCAAGGGATTCACCGACAACGTCGCGGATCTCATGGCGGCGAAGCTGCGCCGCCTGCCACGAGCGACTCGGAAAGCCCTAGGACAGCTGGCCTGCCTGGGGAATGTCGCAAACGCGGACACACTCGCTCTGGTGCACGCGGAGGGCGAGGAGGCGACGCGCGCAGCGCTGTGGGACGCCGTGCGTTCCGGCCTCGTCGTGCGCTCGGATCGTACCTATACATTCCTTCACGACCGTATCCGGGAGGCTGCGTATGAACTCATCCGCGAAGGCGCGCGGGCGATGGCGCATCTCCGAATTGGCCGCGTTCTCGCGACCCGGACGCCCGCGGAGGACCTCGAGGAAAACATCTTCGATATTGTGAACCAGTTCGCACGCGGCGCGGCACTGATCAACACGCAGGAGGAGCGCGAACAGGTCGCCC
>NZ_JAQQEU010000140.1:0-8564 GCF_046026895.1 Paraburkholderia sediminicola | reverse complement strand
GTCCTTATCGCGACAAAACCCGCAGGGCTACACACGGGCTAACGCATCTCCAATAGGCACGTCTCCTCCTACAAAACCAATTACCTTGTTCACCAGTCGCGCCTTGAGCGCATCGAGAACGACCTCGGCCACATCTTCACGCGCCAGCTCCCGGCTCCATTGTCAGCGTGCCGGGGCGCAGCAAAAGGTAATCGAGCCCGCTAGCAATCACGTAGTCGTCCGATTCGCGTTTCATTTGCGCGTAGTGTTGCAGTGCTTGCTGCGAGCGTTCCGGGGCGTACGCAAGCAATGCACTGATAACGACAAAAAGGCCCACGCTGCTTTGCTTTGCGTAATCGACCGACTTGATGATCGAGTCGCGGTCGATCAGGCGTTCCTGCTCCGCGCCCTCGGTTTCTGCCGAGCCGGCGGCATAAATGACAGTATGTACGCCGCTGAATACATGCGAGAAATCGCCAGACAGGTCGGCAATGAGCGGTCGGACGCCGAACCGCTCGAAAGCATCGCTTTTTGCCGCGTTGCGTATCAACGGGCAGAACGGGATGGCGGCGGCATGCAATTTTTCGGCTACTAGCCGACCCGTTCTCCCGCTCGCGCCAATTAACAGAATGCTCATGACTTTTCTCCTGGAACGATGTGCTGCGCCGTAGCGTGTTTTCACAGTCTAGTTCTAGTATCAGAACGCGAAAGTCTTCTGCATCCATCAGGCTGGGGCAAGTCGCAACGGCGGGCCCAACCGCTATTCCTCGTCACCGAGTTTCTCTGCGACCGTGAGCGCAGTCTCCCGTGCAGTGTCAAACTTTGGAACCATGCCGCGCTAGCGCGCGGCAACTTTGCAGGAATTCGGTTCGCTTCCTCAAGACTTCGATGGGAATTCGACGATTAGCCGGATGGCGGCGCCGTCATGCAGGAGATCGAAGCCGTGATTGATGTCTTCGAGAGCCAGGCGAGCCGTTAGCAGCCTGTCGACGGGAAGATGCCCCTGCATGTATATGCTTATGTAGCGAGGAATATCGCGTGAGGGAACGCAGGTGCCAATATAGCTGTCCTTGAGGTTGCGTTCTTCGCCGACGAGTTTTGTGACCGAAAGCCCGCAGGACGACGTAGGCGGAGGGAGACCGGCCGTGACAGTTGTTCCTCCACGGCGCGTAACGTTATACGCAAGGCTCAAAGCGGGATTGGCGCCAGCGAACGCCAGCGCTCGATCGACGCCGCCGGATGTCGCGGTGTGGATCGCGGCTTCGGCGTCAGGGGCTTTGGCGTTGAAAACATGCGTCGCACCAAGCGAGCGCGCGAATTCGAGTCGCGAGTCAGAAAGATCGACTGCGATGATCTGGCGAGCGCCGGCTGCGACGCACCGATAAGAGCTGCATTGCCAACACCACCTAGACCGATCACGGCGATCGACATACCTGCCTTGAAATCGGCCGTCTTGATCACCGCTCCCATGCCGTCAGGACGGCGCACCGAAGAGGGCGGCTGTGTCCAGAGGTACTCCCAGAATCAAACTTCACTAGAGATCGACGCGATACGCTCGCATGTTCCGCAAAACCGAGCACCCCAGTAGGTCTGTACGGTGGCGTTCAAATCGGTAAAAACAACCGCACGGACTCTTTATAGAAACTCCCGAGCTGAGGCGGGTGACTCAAATGCCTGCCCCAAAACGCACGGAGTCGCAACGTCGTAAGCGGGCTGTGGAGGGCCGGTACGGACACGACAGCGGTCAACCGGCCCGAGCCCATGAGAGGCGCTTGCTGGCCGACCTCTGCCTGAATCGGTCGGCTCAGTTCGGCCGATTCTGTTTGAAAACTCCGGGATGTTCGCCACTGTGTTCGTCCAGGGGCCACCGATTGCGTTTCAAGGCCCTCCGCGGGAAACCGGCATCCCTTGGATCGTCGTCCATCCCTGGTGACTCGTCAGTCTACGGTGCGCTGAGCCTTACCCGTTCTGGTCTCGATCAACTCGCGCAGTGCGTCATCCACCGTTTCCATCAGCACAAAGCCCAACTGGCTTCGTGCATCGGCGGGGATGTCCTCGAGATCCGCGGCGTTGCGCGCGGGCAGCAAAACCGTTTTGATACCCGCGCGCAACGCCGCAAGCACCTTTTCCTTGATGCCGCCTACCGGCAGCACGAGGCCACGCAGGCTGATCTCACCAGTCACAGCGCAATCGCTGCGCACGGCTTGCCCCATCATGAGTGACGCAATCGCAATAAAGAGCGCCACACCAGCACTGGGGCCATCTTTGGGAACCGCGCCGGCAGGCACGTGGACATGAATGTCACGCTTGTCGAAACCCATGCAATCGATATTCAGTGCCTCGCACTTCGACTTGACCAAGGTCAGCGCGGCCTGAGCGCTTTCCTTCATCACGTCTCCCAGCTGGCCGGTCAGTACCAGCCGTCCCCCGCCCGGAGAGCTACTCGCCTCGATGAAGAGCAGTTCGCCGCCGACGGGTGTCCAAGCTAGTCCGGTCACCACGCCCGGCAAACTGGTGCGCATGGCGACCTCGCTCTCGAAGCGGTGATGTCCCAGTATCGACGGCAAGCGATCGGGGTCGATTCGCTCGCGCGTGGCCGGATCCTCGGCGACGCGCAACGCCACATATCGAAACACTGAGCCGATCTGCCGCTCCAGGCTGCGCACACCCGCTTCGCGTGTGTAGTAGCGAATGATGGCGCGCAGCGCCTCGTCGCTCAGTTCACATTGCTCGGCAGCGAGCCCGCAAGCCTTCAATTGGCGTGGAACCAGGAAGCGCTGGGCGATCTGAAACTTTTCGGCCTCGGTGTATCCGGGTAGATCCAGAACCTCAAGACGGTCCCTCAAAGGCCCAGGAATACCTTCGAGCTGATTGGCGGTGGCGACGAATACGACAGCGGACAGGTCAAACGGCACGCCAAGGTAGTTGTCCCGGAAGGAGGCATTCTGCTCCGGATCCAGAACCTCGAGCATCGCCGCAGCCGGGTCGCCATGCACACCATGGCCGAGCTTGTCGAGTTCGTCCAGTAGCATGACGCAATTGCGTGCACCCGCTTTGCGGATGGCCTGGATGATGTTGCCCGGCATGGCGCCGATATACGTCCGCCGATGGCCGCGGATTTCGGATTCGTCATGCACGCCACCCAGGCTGACGCGCACAAAGGGCCGCTCCAGCGCGCGCGCGATGCTCTGACCCAACGATGTCTTGCCCACCCCTGGCGGGCCGAGAAAGCAAAGAATAGGCGCCTTGCCCAGCGGATTGAGCTTCTTGACACCGAGATATTCGAGGATGCGACGCTTGACCTTGTCGAGGCCAAAGTGCGCTTCATCAAGGATATGCCGCGCCCGGGCGATGTCGATGGGCGCTTCCGGCGGAAGTGCCCAAGGCAGTTCCGTCAGCCATTCGAGGTAGCTCACGCTAATCGAGTATTCGGAGGAGGCTTCCGGCATCCGCTCCAGCCGGGAGAGCTCCTTGCGCGCGTGCGCCTCGACATCCGGCGGCATATGGGCAGCTGCAATCGCTTCGGTCAGCTTGCGGGCTTCCTCACCGGTCTCACCGCTTTCGCCTAGTTCCTGCTGGATGGTCCGCAGTTGCTCGCGCAGCATCATTTCGCGTTGACGCTGGTCGAGCCGGCCTTTAGTCTGCTCGCCGATTTCGCGCGACAGACGCAGCACTTCAATTCGTCCGGCGACGGCGTCCAGCACCTTGTCCAGCCGCTTGCAGATGTCGAGTGTTTCGAGGATGTCCTGCTTGCGCTCCGGGGGGATGTCGAGCAGACCGGCCACGGTATCGGCCAGTAGCCCGGGTGCCTCAATCGCGTCCAGCGCCCTCACGAGTTCCGCCCCTGCATTGGGGAGCAACCCGACCATTTCCCCAGCACGTTGTCTCAGGACCAACGCGCGCGCGTCGATGGCGGAGTCGCGTTGCGCAGTTTCGGGCAGTATTTCCACCCGGGCGGCACGGAACCCGAGGCCATCCACCGGCGCGATCAGGCGAAATCGCTCCACACCTTGGCAGATCAGGTGATGCGCGCCGTCGTCCGCGCTGGTGACATAGCGCAGCACGTTTGCGACCGTGCCAATCGTGTGGAGGCCATCGAAGGGTGGGTCCTGCACCTGCGGATCGCGTTGCAGCACGATGCCAAGGGGCTGCTGACGCTTGACGGCGGCCTGCACATCCTCCTTGGCCTGCCCACGTCCCGCCGTCAGCGGTATCACCATGCCCGGAAATAGCACCGCATTGCGAACCGGAAGCAGGATCAGGCTATCCTCGGGCACTGCGGGCATCGTGGCAGCTTCCAGGTCGGGCGGCCTGGACTGAGGGGCGTCGCTTTCGCTGTCCGTGCTCATCTTCGTTCCTCGATTTGCCGGCCCGCGCCAGGCTCAATCCTGCCTCTCGAAGTCCAGCAACAGGCAACCGTGTTCAGAGTCGCGCCGTATCAGGCGATAGCGCCCGGCCGGAAGCTGGATACGCCGCTCAAAGCGGCCATAGGGGATTTCCAGACAATGGACCGCGCCCCCGGCCAGCGCGCGCGGCAATGTCCTTTCAGCGGCCACGACAAGCGCGCCGCCTTCGAGGTTCAAGTCCACCTGATCGGGCGGCACACCGGGTAGCGCCACCACGATCGCGAGCAAGCCGTCGTGTTCGAAGACCTCAATAGGCGGCTCCCATACCGGCAACCTCGCGTGTTGGCCGGCCAGCCGGAAGAACTGCCGATGCAGGCGCGCGGCGCGCTCGAGCGCGTCGATGGCGGTGTCCCACATGATCGTATGCCGGGTGATTGACACGTACGACTCCCTGCCTGTTCGGTCAGCCCAACGCTGGCTGTCCATTCATCAAAGGCGATAGGTGCGCGCCTGTCAAGTCAGTGAAGGCGAATGTATAGCTTCTGACCGTCAGTCCTGACCGAGGTTGGAACTATTGCTCCGGTTTCGATGCGACGCACTCCTCCCACAGTAACAGGATCACTTGCCGGAAACGTTTCTTCGAGCGCCTCATCGAGAGAAGCGTCCGATCGGGACGTTGAGGTTTCTTCCATCTGCGGGAAGGGGGTAAGTGCAGAAGACACTCTGAAATCAGATCGAGATTTTTTCATGACGTATTTTTTCGTCCATCGAAAACGGGAGGGGAAAACAAAGCGGCGTGGTGACGGCCCGTATCGGCAAAGAACTTGTGCTGCTCCCTTTTCAATCCGCGGCTCAGCGGCCAGGGCCGCCTGTCGCGTCCGATCAGGACATCCCCTTCTACATCTGCCGACTCAGACTCAGTGGCGTTGCGACGACGTGGAATCGGCAGAGGGTCTGGATGTCATTCGGCATGGCACCTCTTGATTTCCTCATCCACGAGCTACGGACGTCACCAGGCAAGCGGCTGATGAAACACCTTGCCGCCATCGCCGAGCACGACGTCTTCGATCTCGAACAGCGGCGGCTCCTTGACTTCCAGGATCAGCGCGACGCTCCCGGGCAGGAGTTCGCCGGAAATGGATTTCGTCAGTTTGCCGTCGAGAATGTCTTCGACCGCATGCCCGGCGAGGCCCGCGCCTGCGCCAATCGTGAACCCCGCGATCGCACCGGCCGGGGATCTTTCGCAATAACGCGGTCCGCTATGATGTGCGGAACAAGATGAATGACCGAGAGCTGGATGAAGACCATACAGCCGAGACGAGCCGCATGCGGATGAAATTGCCCGCGCGCTCGCGCGGCGGACTATCATGCACTCGACAAGGAACGACTGGTTGCTCTCGCGCAGAGAAATCGTGCTGACAGCGATGTGATGGCGGTGCGCGACGGTATCACCGAGCCGCACTTCGACAGCGAGGCGGCCGTCATTGGGGTGACGACGTCGCCGCTGAGTGACGCGCATTGCGTTATTCGACGTCGCAAGCATGCCGACTACATTAGCGGTTTGCTTGTAGACTTGCGTCCGTCACTCTGATGCCGATGCGTGGCGGAGCGTCGATGTAAGGGAGCAGTACGATGCAGGAAGTGCATATTCATCGCGGCTTCACGGTGACCGTTCTGGCCGAAGATGACCCTGCGGGCGGATCGACGGTGACGACGCGGATAGAACGTAGCGATGGCGCTCAACCCGACGGCGGGGAGTGGGCCGCGCCGCGCCTGAAGCGCTCGCGTTTTCGTGGTGCGACCGCAATCGGCGCGGCGTTCGACGATGCCCGCCGCGAAATCGATAGCGCGTTGGGTAGCGACGATCCACTGGACCAATAAAGCCCGACGCCCCGAATCGGAGCCCGTCACAAGGGCGCGCCTGTCTTTCAGTTCCATTCCTTGTCGTCAGCGGGACAGTGCGCAAAAGAGGGACAGCGCAGCGGACTCCACCAATCCGCGTATGCGACGGGTTCCGAGCGAGGCCTGTGAGGGACGCGAAATGCGCGTTGCCCGTTCTTGTAATCGAAGATCGACGCGCAGGTCCTGCAACTCGCTCGTCTCCAGCGGCTTCCCGTTCGCTTCCATGACGTATGAGTTGCACAGCAGACGGTCCCAACGAGGCTGCACGGCGAACCGGCGCTGAGGCATCCGTTATGGGTCGAGCTTGACCTTAATCCATCCGGGCTCGCGCAAGTCGAACGCGCGGTACGCAGTAATTGCGTCGGCAATCGGTTCGCGTTGCGTGAGCGCAGAGGTGGCCGCGCAAAATTCGGACAGTCGGATAAGTGGAACGCTCGGGGCCTGAGCCGGCGATAATGCCGACAAAGGAACCTGGAAGATGACGAAGAGAACCCGACGGACGCATTCAGCCGCGTTCAAAGTGGATCGCATCTCGTCGGCGTCGAACATCGAAGAGCGCATGTGCGCCGAAGTTACCGCGCTCGCAGGCAGTGACGTGTTGCAGGAGATCACGCTGACCGATGTGCGCACCGGCGGGCAATGCACGGTAAGTACGAATTGGCTATTCGTCTGCATTGGCGGCGTGCCACAGACCGAATGGGCGCAGGAGGTTGGCATTGTCCGCGATGAAGGCGGCTATCTCGTGACCGGTCCCGACCTGCAGGAATATCGGGCCAACCTGAAATGGCCGCTTGAACGCGCGCCGAGCGCAACCTTGATCCGCGCACGTCTGCGCGCACCTGTCCGAGGAGCACGATCATGACCCCTGGTTGCACGCACCTGGGCGAAGCCCGCATTCTCCACACTCCCATTGACTATTGCGAGGACTGCGTGAAGCTTGGCCAGCCGTGGGTACATTTGAGGCTTTGTCTTTCTTGCGGACACGTCGGCTGCTGCGATTCGTCGCCCAACCGGCATGCAAGCAAGCATTTTCACGCGACCGGCCATCCGCTGGTGCGTTCAATCGAACCCGGCGAAACGTGGATCTGGTGCTATCGCGACGAGATCGTCGCAGGTGAACTTGAATCCTGACGGCGACGCCGCCCGCCCGCCGGGCGGCGTCGCGTTCTTCGGCAGGCGAGCCTCACGCAGGCGCCGGTGCCTCCTTAGACGCCTCGCTGGGCGCTTCTGTGGGCGGTGCTCCTTTCTGCACACGCACGGAGTGCGTACCCGAGTCGTAGGTCATTGTGACCTTGTCGCCGTCGCGCACGTCGCCTCGCAACAGCGCATCGGCGAGTTGCGACTCCACCTCAAGACGAATCTTGCGTTTGAGCATCCGCGCACCGAACTCGGGGTCATAGCCGATCTGCGCAAGGTGATCGCGCAAGCCGTCGTCGAACGACAGATCGATGCCTTGGGCCAGCCCCGTACGCTGTACGCGCGCAAGCTGCAGATCGACGATGGTGCGGATCTGCTCCTTGCCGAGCGCACGAAACACGACCACCTCGTCGACGCGATTGAGAAACTCCGGCCTGAAATGATGCCGCAGGATTTCCATCAACCGGTCGCGCAGCTCAGGATAGTCGAGCTGCTTCGAGTCAGCCTTCATGTTGTCCTGGATCAGCTGTGAACCGATGTTGCTGGTCGCGATGATGATCGTGTTGGTGAAATCGACCAGACGTCCGTTGCCGTCGGTGAGCCGCCCTTCGTCGAACAGTTGCAGCAGGAGGTTGTGCACCTCCGAGTGCGCCTTTTCAATCTTCGCCCGACCGAAAGACTGATGGGTGCGTCTCCATTGCAGGTATTAGAGTCGGCTCAGATGCGCGTGGAGAGCGACTACCTACCTCAGCCGTTACCGCTAGATGAGCGGAAGTACGGTCGAACGTTCTGGCACATAGCGGAGTGTACTATCCGCGGAAACATTGCAAAACATCATCGACCGTATGTGCGTACTGATAGATGCCGATATACGAACACAATTCTCTCGAACAGATACAACCTTGTCGGCAAGAAATTGCTTCTGTATATCGATCGTCGCGATATCCGAATCGCATGCGGCAGTGTCGTGGAGACCGGTGAGATGCTTGGCGCCATGGTTCCAGAGGCCCGCTGGTCGCGCCGAGCGTACTCGCTTCAAGAACGCAAGCTCTTTAACCGTACGGCGCTTGCTAAGACCGGTGAAATCGACAGTGATCCAATTGACATGTGGCGACAGGAAAAAGCGCAGACGCTTCGCAGCGAGCGCCAATCAAAGAAGGCTCGTGCGCGGTCGTCCAAAGCAGCGTTGCTCATGGCAAA
>NZ_JAQQEU010000139.1:0-8739 GCF_046026895.1 Paraburkholderia sediminicola | reverse complement strand
AAGGGCGGGACCGTCCATGACCGGCATCATGAAATCAGAAACCACGATGTCTGGGCGCCTTCGGCGTGCTGCCTGCAGTGCCTCATGCCCGTTCGACGCAGTCATAACCTCGTAACCTTCCCCGCAGACCAAAGCCTCAAGCGCCTGAAGCAGGTTCATGTCGTCGTCGACCAGTAATACCGTCACCATGACCCGGCCTCAAAGCGGTGGGTTTTCACTTCGTCTGTTTGCCGGCAACGGCTATTCCGTTGCTCGCGCGTATTGCAGAGGTCGAATGCCCGCTGACTCGCGGAGCTTTGCGCTGTCATCACGGCGAGCGCTGGCTCGATGAGACAAGAGTACGCTTTGGCGAAAGGCAAATCTACTCTACGATTGGCTTGCCGACGCCGCGTTAGTGTACCTCGCTTATACGAGCGTATAACCGCGGTGCGCAGACTTGTCGAGCGGGTGTCAAACTGCGAGGAAACACGCAAAAGCGCTCCGCGTCTTGGACCAATACAGCGCTTCTCTGTTCGCACGGCAGTATATTTCCTTCTTTAATTATCGCGGAAATGAGAACCCAACAGTCGGAGAAGTCGAAAGCGTCGGCTATTATCCGGAGACCAATGCAGGCGGCTGGTGCAGTTACGCAAAGGGGAGACGTTTTGTGCGGGCACTGGGTTCTTCACGTGAAAGCAGAAGCCTGGGGTACCTGGCGACATTGCGGCTTGGAGGCTGTATCGCGCTCGGAGCCGTTACTGCAACCTGTGTCATTCTGAACCAGGAAGAGAGCACCGCTGGCTTCTTCCTTCTGGTTGCCGTTGTTCTCCTGTCCCTGCTGGACAGCTTCATCTCATCGGTCATTTTCTCGGTGGTTGGCGCCGCGCTGCTCAACTATTTTTTCGCCGAACTCATCAATAGCTTCGGCATTAGAAAAACCGCGGATTTATTCTCCCTTGTTGCCTTTCTCGTCACATCACTCGCAATCACCACCCTTGTCAGGCGGATTGGCCGCGTTGAAAAGACGCAGCGCGCTCAGGCACAGTTGCTGGAGCTGACACACGACATTATCATCGTGCGCGATAAAAAAACCGGGTGCGCGGCGGCCACAATAGCGGGCCCGAGTGCTGCTCAATGCATCAATTGATTTTTCGATGCAGCGCGGCGCGACCAGTGACCAAGATACTTCCTGTCGATGACGACCCGAACCTCCTGCGACCCCTGCGGTGGTTGATTGAGCAGGAAGGTTTTCGCGTGCTGACGGCGTTACACGGGGAGGCGGCCCTCGCCGAAGTTGCTATTTGCAGGCCGAGTCTCATCGCGATTGACTGGACGATGCCTCGCCTTGGCGGGCTGGACCTGTGCCGACGCCTGGAAAGTGACGTTGCCGCGGCCGCCATTCCGGTGGTCATGCTATCGGCGGCCTCGCCGCCGGACGCAGGGAAAAGTTATGGGACGTGCTGCTATTAAAGCCCGCCCCACCGGGCGGTTGATAGGGGCGATTCGTCGTCTCCTTGATGCACCCCGCTCCCACGCCCGACTTTACACACTAGCTGCAATCGTTCGCGATATGCGGGGCTCACCTGGGACCACCTTCGGCCGGATTCACGAAGCATCCGGCGATGCACCTGGCATGTCGTCACCTGTAGCGACGACGCGAACTTCGGGGCATGACGCGCTCAACAGGGGCGCAAGGCTCGCGTTCATCTCTCGGGTCGCGCGAACCGGCCCGGTTACACCCAGTACTTCGAGGGCATCGGGGCCCAACGCGAGGGCGCCGGAGCCGGCACATTGACGCGGCTTTTAGAGCCGCACAAACGCCGGGCCAGGAGCGAGTCGACAGCAGACTCAAGCGCTTCCAAGTCGACGGGCTTGGAGAAGAATACGTTCCACAGCGTGGACTTATCTGCTGGCGGCAGCTCGCCGGATGTCATCACCACCGGAATTTGCGCAAGTGTGGGGTAAAACTTCAGCCGCTCGCACAGGCCTATGCCGTCCATTCCCGGCATGTTCCGGTCGGTAATAATCAAATCAGGGAGATGGCGCCCCGCTCTTGCCAGGGCTGGCTCACCGCTCTGGGCGAGTAGCACATGATGACCGCTTCGCTCGAAAATCAGCTGAAGCATCCACAGTGATTCATCGTCGTCGTCGACCAGCAGGATGGTAGCCATAGTACGGCAAGCCAGAACATACCGATTCTGCGCATCAAGCATGCCCCTTTCGACAACTGCAGGCCAAGCCGGCGAAGACGCCTGATTTGTGCAGCGCACACACCCCAGTAATTGGTATCCATTAACTCCCAGCGAGGTCTCCATGGACGTCCTGCCTCTCCTGGCCGGCAACGAACTGCCTGGCGCGTGGCGGAGCCTTGGAACGGCTGCACAATCCCGGCGACGAGGATGGTACGAACTGGACGAATACGACGAATTGGTAAGCAATGCAATGCCCTCCGCGACGCCGGATTGTGCTCACGGACGTCTACTGTCAGGTGTCAGAGCAGATGGGCAGCTCACCGCGATGTCGCGGCTGTCGCGACCCCTCATTCGGCATCCGGGTTCCCGACGTTGTCTGGATGCGATGCGAAAAGTAGGAAGGCTTCGGCCGCGAGGACCCAACGCCGTTCGTCCCAGAACTCTGCGTCGAGGTGTTTCTCGATAGTGGCAGGACACGGGAGATAAACGGCGGGAGCAACAGCTATCTGGAAGGGGGCGCCCGTGAAGTGATTGTCGTTGGCCAGCGTGGCGACGTGGAGCTCGGGAGCTGCGAAAAAGGTCGCTGAAAGAAAGGCTGCGGCGGTAGAGGTGCCTGCGAAAAGACCGGGCCTGTTCCTATTGCCGAACCGCGAGACAGGGTTTTGAGTCGCGTCGAAGCGATTGTCCGGGAGGCGTTTCCCCTCGCGTGCGATAGGCAGGAGCAAGTCACAGAAGTCATGACGAAATCTTTCCGTGCGGCCCCCTCGTGTTGCCGCACATTCGACACTCCCAATGAGCTTGAGCTGCGCCACGGAGCGGTCCACTGACTGGGCACTGAGCGCTGATGCCGCGTTGGGCTGATAGAGCGGTATCAATCGGGCTTTTTCAAGCCACTTGGGTTATCAGGCGTGCCGGGCGACGCATCAGGGCGCGGCCGCGTCCCAGCGCCGCCGGTGCGGTCCGTGGCGCCCGCCCCGGGCGTTGCGGAGGGGGAGCCGGTCGTTGGAGCTGAAGCCGGCGTCGAAAGGTGCGCACCGCTCTTCGACCCTGCATTTCCGCCTTGGCGACCCATTCCTGAGCCGCTAGCGGCTCCCTGCCCGTGCACCGCTCCTGCGAGGGTCAGCGCCAGCGCACCGACTGCAAGTAGTCTCATAACAGTCTCCTCTGTCAAAATGACTCGACAGCGCACGATGTGCACTAACGGGCATATGAGACCCGCGCGCGCTCGTTTCCGCCAGCGCTGCAGCAAATGCAACTGTCGTTCCTTTGAAGGGCGCCCCGACAGTCACTTCGTCAGCGGGCCAGTGGCCTTGATGCCTTCCCGGCCGCTTTTGGACAATACCTTCAGACCGTCCGAACAGGTCCGCCAATCTCGCCATTGCTGCGAGCCTTGCCGACGTACCTACGCCGCCGCGCCGGAGCGCGGAGGCGTAGATGCCAGACCTACGCCCCAGACATCCGTCGGCGTCGGTCCAGGGGGCTGCTGTGTTAATGCTCGCTCGGCCTGATGGCGGGGTCGCCTTCCACCACTTCCTTGGTCGCTGACCAGTACGGCTGCCGGTTGTAGTAGCTATACGTCGACTCTCCCCATTTCGCATCTGCCATTGCCGGCCAGTGGTCCTTGTCGAAACCCGCGTCCTCCTTGAGGCGCTGTGCGGCAATGTCGACAACGAAGCACTTCTCGTCCGTGTCGAGGGTCAGCGCGCTCCAGGGGATGGCGTGCAGGTTAGAACCCATTCCGAGGAAACCGCCCTCGGAGAGCACTGCATAGGCGATGCGACCGTTGCGGACGTCGAGCATGATGTCTGAAATCTTCCCAACATGTTCGCCATCAGAGGACATGACCTTGTTTCCATCAAGCGTTGCTGCGGCCATGATGTCCGGCCCCGGTCCTTCGCCGATACCAGCGCCGACGATGTCAGCTCCGCGTCGGGTGTCACCTTGCGGGTTGATTGAGCCCATGATTCACCTCCTTTGAAAAAAGGTAATCCGGTGGCGCGCAAGCGGCGTTCCCGCGCGGGCGGATGGCCGTCAGCACCGCGGCTAGAACGATGTGGCGCAACGATGCGCGATTAGATACCCGCTCCGAGCGTCGCCACATCCATGATGGGAAACTGCGCTACCTGCGCGCCGACTAGATTGCCCCTGCTATCCGGACAGGGTCGAGACGCTCGAGGGGCTACTCGGCGTCGCGGACGCGGCCATATATGCGTCAAAGGGCAATGGCCGGTCGACCTGCAGCTTCGCCGCTTCGCCGGGACCGGACCTGTCCAATGTTGTGAAGCTAACGAGATAGGGTTGCGTCCGCTGGGCCTAGCCCAGGCGTGAGTCTATGCGCTTCGTCGGAAGCTCTTTTGGCCTGGCATGGTCAGTTCAGACCGCACTAATGCCGCAGAACATCCGCGAGGTCATCAAGCGACAGTGGCTTGACGAGATGGCAGTCAAATACCCGTTTATCACACTGGCGCCTACTGGCGACATCGGCGTAACCCGTCAACGCCACCAGCTTCGTCTGGGAGCATTGCGCCCTCAGACGGAGCAGCTGTGCGAGTTCGAGGCCATCCATGCCGGGCGTGGTGATATCAATCAGGGCAACGTCCGGGGTGAATGATTCTACTATCGCGAGCGCATCCGGACCGCTCTGTGCCCGCTTTACCACGTGGCCCTCCAGTTTCAGCAGCGTGCCGAGCGACTCCGTCGCATCGACGTTGTCGTCTACAAGGATACGTCTCGGTGCCATAGTGCGCGGAGCGGTCGTGGTCATCTCGTCCGCGCTTTCGCAGACAATGCGCAGTCGTATCGAGTATTGCGAGCGATATTCAACGGAACGACTCCTGCTTTTCCTTAGCGTTGTTACCCGGAGCATTCCGACGTAATGGCGTCGGTATGGTCGAATCGATGCTGACGACAAGGTAACGGCGCGCATTTGTGCTCGCAACGCGCGTGCATCAGTCGGCGCCGCGTTGTCTCCCAGTTCGACGGCCAACTATTCTTGAAACGCCTATTCGAGTGACGGAGCGGGCGCGACACTCGGCCCGGCTTCTCTATGTGTGGCATAAACGCTTGCTGCAATGCGCGTCGCACACGGAAGAAGGAGGCGTCGCTTCCAGTTGGAGGCTCGCCATATCATCTCCCTGTCCGATTCGCCCGCGCGGCGAATCGTTACCGCCACGACGACTAACGGCACCTCAAATGACCGTTGGCGATATCGGAATCAATCGACTGTGGACGGTGCTCTAACGGAGTCGCATCCCGCCAGAGTGGCTCTCAGCTGACTGATGGAGAGAGGCTTTATCAGATAGTCGTTGAACCCGGCTGCAATCGCACGTTTAGTGTATCCCTCATCCGCATACCCGCTGAGTGCAATGAGGCAGACACCCTTGCAGGATTCGTCGCGCCTGATAGCGCCTGCAATATCAAAGCCGTCCATGTCTGAAAGGCCGATATCTACGATAACGATATCCGGCTTACTGGACGCCAGTCGGCGCAATGCGCCTGTGCCACTATTGGCTGTTTCAACTGAATGGCCTTCAAGTTCGAGGACCATGGATAGAGATTTCAGAGCGTCCTGGCAATCATCAACCAGAAGGACCCTGCGGGGGGTGGTGTTTGCGCGGGCGTCTATCTGCCTATCTCCGTCGTGCGATTTCTCGGAATCGTGCCATCGTGGCAGGCGGACCGTAACAGTGGTTCCTTTCCCTGTTCCTTGGCTGGCTACCTCAAATGTCCCATGATGGAGTTCGACGATGCGCTTGACCACCGCGAGGCCTACACCCAGTCCTCCACTGAAACCTTGCGGACCTTGTCGGCACTGGACGAAGAGTTTGCTAACAGACGGCAGGTCCTCCGGCGCTATGCCTTTCCCGTCGTCCTCGACAGAAATTCTGACCGTCTTTTCATCGGCTTCACACGCTGCGGTCAGCCAGATGTGGCCGCCTTCGGGCGTGTAGCGGATAGAGTTCGAGAGAAGGTTCGCAATGACCTGGCTCAGACGGACGTAGTCGCCATGGAGCGTAATGTCGTTGTCGAGGCCAATCACCGTCAGCTGCTGTCGGCGCTGTACAAGTCCATGCTGGACTGACACCACGGCGTCCGCCGCAATCTCCTTCAAAGACACCGTCTTGATGGCTAGTCGCAGCTTGCCGTGCTGAAGACGAACGGCATCAAGCAGGTCATCCATCAGCGTATGCAACCTGGAAATCTGCCGCTGGGCAATGTCCAGCAGGGTCAGCGCGTCGTCGTTGCCGGCGCAGTACCCCTTTGCGGCGGCCACGGCGTTATCTATCGGTCCCATCGGACCCAGCAGTTCGTGGCCGAGCATCGCGATGAATTCGTCGCGCTGCCTGCTGTCATTGGCCTTCTCGTCCCGGGCGTTCATTACCATGAGCGCCGAACCCGCTACGGCTGACAGGCTGGACAGCAGCCGCACGTCCTCGCTTTGGAACCGGCAGTCATCGGAGTGTGACATGACCCAGATGGCGCCAAGCTGGGCGCCGTCCGTCTCAATCGGCACGACCAGCCCTTCCGGAATATGTGCCGGGCCACCCCGAAGCGCTTCGAACGTTTTCAACGGGTCGACGAACAGCAGCGACTCGCGCAATTCGAGCGCAACTCCGCACGGGCAATCCTTCCAGGCTGTTATGTGGCCACGGAGGCCGGCCACCTCGCCAGCAACGGCGAGCCAGCGAAAGTAGCGGTTCCCGTCCAGTTCTTCAACCAGGCTGATGCCCGCGCTTCCGGCACAACAGAGTTCGAGGGCAGCATCAACGATAGTCTGCAACAGCACATCGCGCGGACCGGTCTGGGCGCGCGCCAGGCGCACGAGTGCACGGTTCTCGCGCTCATACTCCGGCGCGCGAGTAGAGCGCCGGCGCAATTCTGCTGCGCCCGAAGTGATGGCCGTCGATAGAATTGTCATAGAAGTTGCCGGAGGACCTTCCACCGATTGGGTGCTGGACGCGGCAGTCAACTTTTCCTTTGCCCAGATGGCGTCCAGCATTTTTTACAGTAGACCACCAATGCCTGGGCGTCAACGCGCTTTAAGACGGCGCCCGGCAAACCGTATCGACGATGAAGGGACGCACCGTCGCGACCGGTGTGCGCTGCAGAAGCGGAATTTTTGCAACGCGTACAGACTATAGCTTGCGCGGCGGACGCCACATGCTGCAAACGCGCGGCCCATTCCGCAACCCGGATACGGTTTGCACGTTGAAGCCGTGCGCGGAATAAAACGGCAGGTTGGCCGGTTCGGCTGTCTCCAGATACGCGCCCAGTCCCTGCTCGTCGCACACGCGCAGGCCGGTCTTCAGCAATGCGCTGCCAAGACCGGAGCGTTGCTCGCTCGGCTCCACTCCGAGAACGCCCAGATACCAGAATCTTTGACCGGCAGAATGCATCTGTGCGAGCCGGTTTAATCCATATAGCGCCACCGGGAGCGCCACAAGGCCCGTGGCCATTGCCATGCCGGGTAGCAGACGAAGGTGTTCGGCCAGCGACAGCGGATAACCGCCGGGAGGTAGCCATAGCGCTGCCGCGTTCCGGTCGTCGTTGGTGAGCACAACGCCGCTTCTTGAGAACACGCGAAGGTACAGGCGATAGACCGCTACTAACCTTCGCTGGCGCGACCGCTCATCGGGGAAGACATACGCAGCAAGCGGGTCGCAGACAAACGCCCTGGCCAGCATATGCGCCAGCATTTTCCTGTCCGGGTCGCCCGCGCGGCGAATGATTACGGTCATAACGCGTGCCTCCTGCCCGGGTCTTTCGTGCTCGCAGCGCACGCTACAGTCCGGCCGTAAATAACAGTATCTCGCGATGTAATGCGGAAGTCGCGGCAGCAACCACGCGCCCGCCGCTCTCCGTTCGTAACGGCTTGCCGTCCCAGTCAGTGATGGCGCCGCCAGCGGATTCAACGAGAGGACCCATCGACAGGAAGTCGTACGGTTCCAGTCCCGCTTCCACAACCGCACCAAGATAACCCGACGCAAGCATGGCGTAGTTGTAGCGGCCACCGCCGAACCGGCGCGCTTTCGCGCGGCAGGTCAGTGCATCAAATACTGCCCGCTCTTCGCCGGCGAACATGTCGGGCGACGTCGCGCATACGGTCGCGTCCGCCAGGCTCGCGCATTGCCGGGTATGGCATGTCGTTCCGTCATGCGCCCGGCAGCTGGCGGGTGTGCCAGTCCATCGCTCCTTCAGGGCTGGCACGTCCAGCAGGCCCAGCACCGGTTCCCCTTCGTGAAGCAACGTAATCAGGGTGCCCCACAACGGCAGGCCGATGATAAAGCTTGCTGTGCCGTCGATGGGGTCGACTACCCAGACGTATTCCGACTGCAACTGAAGCTCGCCGTATTCCTCTCCGAGGATGCCGTGGTGCGGATATGTTGCGCGAATCGTTCCACGCATTTGTGCTTCTATCGACGTGTCGGCGATGGTCACAGGGCTGCGGTCAGGCTTGGTCCTTGTATCGGGATGGCGCCGGAAGTACGACATGGAGACGGCAGCGGCATCGTTCGCCAGCCTGGCCGCGAACATCGGAAACGCGGACAGTGCGATTTCCATGAGAGAA
>NZ_JAQQEU010000138.1:0-8893 GCF_046026895.1 Paraburkholderia sediminicola | reverse complement strand
GTCGATCGGCCGCAGGTAGGTGGAAATGGTTGTGGGATTATCGGTGACAGTGTTCAAGTGACGCTCCTGAAGCGTGGATGGTGAAGGCGCGGGCGTCGCATCGAAAGGGGGGCGGCGCCGGCACATCACCAAACGCAACAGGCGTGCCAGTTTAACCACATATCCTCACACTGCTTTCCTGGCCGGCCTTTGGACCAAACAGCAAGAGGCGCCCCGGTTCGGCGCGGCGTCTTCTGGATCAACGGGCGAACCGACAATGTTGACATTGTCGACAATGTTCACTTTGCGATGCGCGACCGGCCCCGTGGTCAGTCATTCGGCAGGCCAAGTTTTTGCCAGCGATAGCTGAACTGGCGCGGGGTCATGCCCAACTGTTGCGCCGCGCGCGATTTGTTTCCCCCGCACTGTTCGAGCGCGTCGACAAGCGCCTGCGCCGGGTGCGAACCGACACGTCGGTAGGGGCGCATTGGCAGCGGCACCGTGTGGGCCACGGGATCATGCGATGAAGCGCCCTGCCCGTGGTTGGCGGGCGCCGACTCTGCAGACGCGGGCGCAACGTCCGGCTCATCCGGCGCGTGTGAAGGCAACAGCCGGTCAATATCCGCTGCATCGAGCAGCGGCTTCTCCGCCAGCAACACGATCCGCTCGATGAAATTGGTCAGTTCGCGAATATTGCCGGGCCACGGATACTCTTCGAGCCGATCCAGCGCGGCCGTCGTGAGATTGACGTTGCGCTGGTTGAGTTGATTTGTATGACTGATGAAATGCAGCGCAAGGACGCGAATGTCCTGGCGACGTTCGGCGAGCGACGGCAGGTGGATCGGAATCACGTTGAGCCGGTAGTACAGGTCCTGGCGGAAGGTGCCGCGCGTCACATCGCGTTGCAAATCGCGATTGGTGGCCGCGACGAGCCGCACTTCGACCCGGATCTCCGCCTTGCCGCCAAGGCGCGTGATGGTCCCTTCCTGAAGCGTACGCAGCAGCTTGGTCTGCATCGTCATCGGCAGTTCGCCGATCTCGTCGAGAAACAGCGTCCCGTTGCTGGCCTGCTCGAACCAGCCCGCGCGCATACTGTTCGCGCCCGTGAACGCGCCGCGTTCGTACCCGAACAGCTCGGACTCGAACAGCGTATCCGGTATCGCCGCGCAGTTGATCTTGATGAAGGCACGGTCGCGTCGCGGACTCGCCAGGTGCAAGGCCCGTGCAAACAGCTCCTTGCCAGTACCTGAGTCACCGAGCAACAGCACGCTCGCGGCGGAATCCGATACACGCTCCAGCTCCGAGATCGCGCGCAGCAAAGGCGGCGCGGTACCGACGATCCCATAGCGGGCGGCCGCCGATTCAAGGGCCCGCGCGAGCACTGCGTTCTGCTCTTCGAGCGCACGGGTTTTTTCCTCAAGGCCGGCTTCCAGCTGCAGCAACTGCCCCGCCAGTGTCGCCAGAATACGCAGCACCGTAACGTCGTCGGCCAGCGCACGCGAGCGGTGGCGAATGCGGTGACATGCAAGAACGCCGACCGCCCGCCGTTCAACGACGATCGGCAGCGCGATGAACGAGACCGGGCCGTCCGGCAACCGGGAGCGCTCAACCGCACGCGCCAGAAAATCCGGCTCGCGGTCGATGTCCTGGACGATCGTCAGTTGACCGTGCTGCAGCGCGCGCCCGGTGATGCCTTCACCATACGCATACACACCCCGGCCGATTTCCTCGGCGGTGAGTCCGTACGCGTACCGGATGCGCCCGCTGTGACCCGTTTCGTCCGCGAGCACGATACGGCCCCGGTTCAGGCCGAGCAGCTCGGACATCAGGTGCAGCATCTCGCGCAGCGCAGGGGCGGGGGACAGGCTCTTGCCGACAAGCGCCATTACCTGCTGCAACAGCAGCATTTCATGTTCGCGCCAGTAGCCGGCAGATTCGCTGCCGGCTGAGGCGTCAGATGGTGTTTGCATGGGCGTGAGCCGCCGCGGTCGTGAGCGAAGCTTATTATTTCAGAACACAAAAAAACTCACAGGCTCCCCATGCGACTGACGTTGCCCCTGTTTGACGAAACCCATAGCCACGCAAATCAGGCCGCTTCGCCTCGCTGAACCTCGATTGAACTTTTCAGGCTGGACGGTCACCCGTCCCGGGTCACATCGGCACTGCGAACACCGAGGCCATCTGGTTGCACCCGGCCGCTTGTTCCCCGACCGATTGCGCCGCCGCGACTTCTTCAACCAGAGCAGCGTTCTGCTGGGTCACTTGATCCATCCGACTAACGGCCACGTTGACCTGCTCGATGCCGCGGCCCTGCTCTTCGGATGCGCTTGATATCTCGCCGAGGCATTGTCACGTTGGCGTGTTGATGACGCGATAGCCGATAGAGCGCACCGCTGGCTCAGAAATCGGACGGATCTTGGGTAAGCCCGGTGAAGCGATGCCACGTAGCAAAGCGTATGAGCGATCGCCTTTCTATGACTGTCGTATCGACAATCATGCGCCTCACGCTCGAAGCCTTGATTAATAATGTAACCCTAATCTAAATCAATCAACGAGGCGGTTTTTGTTTCCGGCATCCAAAGGTAACAAATAAGGGAGAAGAAAATACAGAGGGAAACATACCAGAAGAACCAGTTTTCATGCCCGATCTTTTTAGTCCACAGCGCAATGTATTCTACCGTTCCACTAAAAAGTGAAACGCTAATGGCATAGGGAACCGCCAGGCCGAAGGAGCGGACTTCGACAGGAAATAGCTCAGCCTTGGTAATGGTGCTGACTGACGAATACATCGCCACAATTACAAGTGCCGCCATAACCAGGGCGAAGACGATGAACGGGTTTTTTATGCCAGCGAGAAACGTGAAAAAAGGAATAGTTCCGAAGGTCCCAACCATTCCGAAAGTTAAAAGCAGGGGGCGACGCCCGATACTATCTGATAAAGCTCCAAAGACCGGTTGAATCACTGTGAACCCAATTAACGACAACACTGAAATAAGGCTGGCGGTACTTCTGTCCATGCCCGCACTGTTTATAAGGAACTTCTGCATATAGGCGGCAAAAGTATAGTTCGCGACAGAACCACCCAATGTCAAACCAAAAACCATCACACAGGCCTTCTTATGGCGCATCGCCTCGCGAATTGCGCCCCCTTTTCGCGAAGTTTTGACATGTTTGGCAAAAGACTCCGTTTCTTCCATGTTCCGGCGCAGCACAATTCCGACGAGCGCAATTAATGCGCCAATAAGAAACGGAATGCGCCATCCCCAGCTTTGTAGCTGCGTCGACGTCAAAAAGAACTGCTGAAGCAGTACGAGCGTCGCCATGGCCAGAAGCTGCCCAAGAGAAATTGTAGTGTATAAGAAACTTGAGTAAAATCCACGCCGCCCCTTGGGCGCTGTTTCGCTCAAGTAAGCGGCCGCGCTTCCACCTTCCCCACCAAGGCTGAGACCTTGTAAAACTCTGGCAATGAGCAAAATAACGGGTGCCGCAATCCCGATGCTCTGATACGTCGGAGTCACGCCAATCATAAGTGAACCAAAACACATCATGGAAACGGACACCAGCAGCGCTGATTTACGGCCGCGGCGGTCAGCGTAAATTCCTAATATCCACGCTCCAATCGGGCGAACAAGAAAACCAATGGCAAACACGGCCGCGGATTTAAGCAGTGCTACGGTCTGGTCACCATCCGGGAAAAAGCCCTTGACAAAATAAATCTCGAGGGCCGAATATATAAACCAGTCGTAATATTCGAGCATGTTGCCAATGGAGCCACTAAAGATTCCCCACAGCCGCCTTCGCATATTCATATCAGCACTTAAACTTCCATGCGACGTCTGCTGTTGATCTTTTCCTTCCGCGCTGACATCAATGCTTCTTTCCGCTTGTGTCTCTTGCATCGCTCCGCTCTTTCTATGTAAAAACGTTTTAGTGATCGACCTAATTGGATTTATGCAGATTTCATACGAATGCGTGAATTTTTGAGTTGCTGACGGAGGAAGTCGTCGAACAACTGGTGTCTGACCTGGTAAAGAGTCCGGCAGGACTGTCCGGAATTAGCGTGCAAACCTTCGGAGCCGTCACCGACCGATACAGTGTGTTCTGCCCGCCAATTACCCGTGATATGCGTGTCCCTTAAATGCTGTCCCATTCTCCTGCCTCGGCGGTTTGCGCGAACAGCACGGGCCGTGGTGCGGACTGTTTCACGGCTGCCGTGGTCGGCGTTCTGGCGCGCGTCGGGGCCGTTGTGCGCATTTGCGCGTCGCTCCCCATGCCGGGGTGATGCGAGACGTCCAGCCTGAACATCGAAACAGCGGCTTTCAGATCGCTCGCCTGCGACTCCAGCGCACCGGCGGCGGCGGCCGCCTGTTCGACCAGTGCCGCGTTCTGCTGCGTGACTTCGTCCATCTGCGTGACGGCCTCGCTGACCTGGCCGATGCCCTTGCTCTGTTCCTGTGATGCCGCGGTGATTTCACCCATGATGTCGGTCACACGTCTGATTTCGTGGGTGATCTCGCGCATCTTCGCACCCGCTTCCCGTACATGGCCGGCGCCTGCCTGCACACGCTCCACGGAATCGTGGATGAGATCCTTGATTTCCTTGGCCGCCGCCGACGAGCGCTGCGCCAGCGAACGCACTTCCGAGGCTACCACCGCAAAACCCCGTCCCTGCTCTCCCGCACGGGCTGCTTCGACAGCCGCATTCAGCGCGAGGATATTGGTCTGGAAGGCGATACCCTCGATGATGCCGACGATATTGGCAATCTTGTCCGAGCTGGCGTTGATGCCCTCCATGGTTTCGACCACGCGCGAAACCACGGTGCCGCCCTGCTCCGCCACCGAAGCAGCCTGCGCAGCGAGCTGGTTGGCCTGACTGGCATTGTCGGCATTCTGGGTGACGGTCGAGGTTAGCTGCTCCATGCTGGACGCCGTTTCCTCGAGCGAGGCGGCCTGCTCTTCGGTGCGCTGCGACAGGTCCTGGTTGCCCGCCGCGATTTGATGCGTGGCGGTGGCAATCGAGTCGGCCGAAACCTTGATCCTACCGATCGTCTGTGCGAGCTGCTCCTGCATGCGCTTCATCGAGAACAGCAGGCTTGAGCGGTCATCCGGCGCCGTATTCACCACAGCGGTCAGATCGTTATTGGCAATCTGGTTGGCGATTTCCGCGGCATAGGACGGCTCGCCGCCCAGTGAGCGGAGGATGCCGCGGTTCAGCAGTACTACAACAGCCGATAAAACGCCGGCCAGTACCGCCAGAATCCCCAGGCTCTGATACAGAGACGAGCGAAATGCCGCGTCGATGTCGTCGACATAAAGGCCCGTCATAAGAATCCAGTCCCACGGCCGATAGGTCACGCTGTAGGCAATTTTCGGAGAGGCCCCGGTGGCTCCCGGCTTCGGAGCGCTAAACGCGGTAAAACCCTGGCCATCGCGCTTGATGACAGCAACGATATCCCTGAAGAGGTAAACGCCGTTCGGATCCTTGTAGTCGTCGGCGTCCTTGCCATCCAACTTCGCGTTCGCTGGGTGCATCAGGACCCTCCGCTGCGAATTGATGATCTCAATATAGCCGTCCTCGCCATACCGCATGTTCCGGATGCGAGCCATTGCCCGCTTCTGGGCTTCCGCCAAAGGAAGGGTGCCGGCGGCCGCATCGTCGCCAGAGGTCTTGACGACACTCAGGGCGATCTGCGCCGCGTGTATCAGGTCGGCCTTGCGCTCATCCAGCCGCACTTGTCTCGTCTGGTACGCGTTGTAGATCGATATTCCGGCGAGACACAGCAGGCTCAGGATCAGTGGCAGCCAGAGTTTTTGTATAAAGGACATTTTCATAGGATTACGAAACTTTCAGTCTGTTAATTGTAAGCAATTACATACAAACTGTATAACGGCACTCTAACCGGAAACTTCAGTTAATGAAATCGCGGGCTGTACGTCTAGGCGATCGTTCGATGAATTTGTCACGCGGGCGATTCCGTCAAGGCTCGCCTCCGCGTGCGGCCGGTATTTAGCGCGGTGGGCGTCTGTGCTTTGTTTCTCGCAACGGTGCGCAAGCCATAAATAGCGTGAATTTCAGAATGGTAATGAACCGGTAAGTGTCCGGTCACCCTTCCCGCCTATCATCAGAATATGACGTTGGCCTAACCCCAAGCGAAGCAACCAAGGCCCCAATCCGTTAATGGCCTGCCGGTGTTTCGCGACCTCTTTCCTGCCGGACCACGGCAGCACCGACAAAGGTACGACTATGAAACTCACCGGTAACACGATCTTCATCACGGGAGGCGGTTCGGGCATCGGCCGGGGGCTTGCCGAGGCGCTGCACAGGCGCGGCAACAAGGTTATAATCGCCGGCCGCCGGCGCGGCCATCTCGACGAGGTGATTGCGGCGAATCTCGGAATGGCCGCAATCGAGCTCGACATTACCGATGCGGCTAGCATCGACCGGGTCGCGGCGCAGTTGATCGCGGACTATCCCGAACTCAACGTCCTGATCAATAATGCAGGCATCATGCAGCCGGACCAAGTGGGCGGCCGGATCGACGACGCGTTGATGGTATCCACCATCACGACCAACCTCATGGGGCCAATCCGCATGACGTCGGCGCTGATCGATCACCTCAAGACGAGGAACGAGCCTGTCGTCGCCTATACGAGCTCGGTGCTCGCTTTCGTGCCGTTGGCCATGACCGCCGTGTACTCGTCAACCAAGGCGGCACTCCATTCGTACGTCCTCTCGCAGCGCTTGATGTTGCGGGATACGAAGGTTCGCGTGCTCGAGATTGCACCGCCTTGGGTGCGCACGGACCTCATCAACAGCCGCGAAGCCGAACTGGCGATGCCGCTTGACGCGTTCATCGCCGAAACGATCGCCGTCCTCGGTACCGATTCAGATGAGATTCTGGTTGAAGGCGCCAAGCCGTTGCGTGCGAACCCCGGTCCCGGCGAACACGGCTTCGTCAACAGCTTCAATGCGCTAATGACGGAAGCCCATGGCGAGATCCTCAACTCCATGTAAGGGCAGAGGCGCCTGCCGAGTGCTCACAACATCACCGAGGTAAGGACATACTACCCGCCGCACATCTCTCCGAGGATTCAGGCTCATAGCGGCATGTTCACAGTTCATCCTTGTCCGACATCTGAATATGATTCCCCGAGCTTCAGGTATGGCTGTTTCCTGAAGGCAACCCTGGTTACGACGTGAAGCGAGTTATTGACAGGTGCGGGCTCAATCGTGCGTCCTTGTGCCCAGATCTCGATGGCCTCGCACAGCATGTTGGCTTGTACTACAGGTGGGGAAGGTTCATTGCATAGCGCTTGGTTTCGCGCGTAGGCAAGGGGCGCTGAGCCTGCCTGCGCCGGCGACGCTTGAATGGCCGCTTTCCTTAAAGCGCAGCCGACGGCGATGGGTCGAGCTGGTGTGAAAACACGCTGATCACCTACACTGGATCAACTCATTCAACATGGGTGACCGGATGAAGCGATTCATAGAAGGTGAAGACCGCAAGCAGGTGACGCTGCTTCCGGAATGCCTCGATGATTTCGTCGCCGAGGACAATCCGGTCAGGATCATTCAGGCGTTCGTTGAAGAGCTTGACCTTGGCTCACTGGGCTTCGATGGCGCGATGCCGTCGACTACAGGTCGGCCGTCCTATCATCCGGGCGGGCTGCTGAAGATCTATATCTACGGCTACCTGAACCGGGTCCAGTCGAGCCGCCGCCTGGAACGTGAATGCCAACGCAATGTTGAAATGATGAGGCTCACCGGCCGTTTGGCGCCGGACTTTAAGACCATAGCTGACTTTCGTCGTGTCAACGGTGTCGGCATTCGCAACGTGTGTCGCCGCTTCGTCCTCCTGTGCCGCGAGCTGAAGCTGTTCTCACAAGCGCTGGTCGCCATTGACGGCAGCAAGTAGCACCCCGCCAATAAGCGCATGAGTGGGCGTATCAGAATTCGATTGCGTTGACAATTTCAACAGCATCTGTCCAGGTCCAGTCATTCCCGATGCTGTGGGCTATAGCAGCATCGAATGCCGAACTCCCCCCGTTGCTGATTGACGCGCTCGCCGGCTGACTACTGGGTGTTGCCGAAAGGCCGCCTTGCGCGGACAGTATCGACTATCTGAAGCGGTAGTTGATTGCGGCCACTACGTTCAGTTCATCGCGGCGCTCCGTGATGGGACTGTGTGCCGCGTCGTGCTGCAGACGGCCAACGGTTACGGCCAACGAGCCGACCCATTTCTTCGAGATCTCATAGCTCGCGTATGCGTTGAGGTGAACGTCGCGTAGTCCTGCACTGGTGTTGAAGGTTGGCAGGCCTGAAGCAGCGCTCTGTCCGGCGCTCACGCCAAACAACGATCGCGTGTATTCTGCATTTGCCCATGTCGCACCCGGCCCGAATGACACCAGGAACCTTGATGTCAGCGGCAGATTGGCCAGCAGATCAGCACTGACCAGTTCCTGCGATGTCCTGGTAGGCCGCCACCGAACCCGTCAGCAAGGAAACCGAATAGTCGGCAAAAAGTTTGAGTTTTGGACCCTCGTTGACGTTTCCTAACCCGTGCAAATGCGGATCGTCGGACTCGCTGCGCGATTGAAAATCCAGGCTGAGCGCAGCGCCGACATGGTAGGCGTCGCCTTTGCCTTTAAGAACTTATCCGTAAATAAATCCATACTTCGTTCGGAGCCGCAATCGAGTGCGGCATTGGAGCGAAGGCTTGGCCAGGAAGAGAGTCGAATCGTGGGAGGTGACCGATGCGTTCTGGCAGCGGGTGGAGCCGCTGATTGCGCAACGTGCACCCTCACCGGAGAAAAAGTACCTTCGCAGGCCGGGCGCGGGACGACCGCCGAAGCCGGCTCGCCAAGTGTTTGAAGCCATTGCGTATGTACTGCGCACGGGCTGCCAATGGAAAGCGTG
>NZ_JAQQEU010000137.1:0-9209 GCF_046026895.1 Paraburkholderia sediminicola | reverse complement strand
TGCGGGCGTTGTTTTTTGGGGGTCTTTTTTTGGGGGGGGGGGGGCCGCGCGCGCCCCGCCGCCCCCCACCCCGCCTTCAACCGGCCACGCTGTCGTACCCGTAATACCCGCCCTGATACTCCGAGCCGAGGAACGCTCCTTCCTGCGGCACGTCGGTGAGCAGCACGCCGCGCATCGCCACGCCTGCGTTGCGCATCCGCTTGGCAGTTTCGATGATCTCGTTAAGCGGATGACGGCCGTGGCGCACCACCAGCAGCGTCGTGCCCGCGTGTTTGCCGATCAGCGCCGCGTCCGTGACCGCGAGCACCGGCGGCGTATCGACGATCACGACGTCGTAGTACGCCTTCAGTTCGTCGAGCATCGTTTCGAAGCGCTTGCTCATCAGCAGCTCGGCCGGGTGCATGGAGAGCGAGCCCTTGGGCAGCACGTCGAGACCGGGCAGCACGTCGTGCTGGATCATCGAGCGCAGATCGCCGCCGCTCAGCACGTCGGACAAACCCGGCTGATGCGCGATGCCGAAGTGCGAATGCACGTCGCCGCGCCGCATGTCGCCATCGATGATCAACACCCGCTTGTCCGCCGACGCCACCAGCGCCGACAGATTCACCGACAGGAACGACTTGCCGCTATCGGGCCGCGAGCCCGTGATCATCACGACGTTATTCTCGGCGTGATTGAGCGAAAGCTGCAGCGAGGTGCGCAGATTGCGCACGCCTTCCACGGCCATGTCCTGCGGCGCCTGCTGCGCGAGCACGTGCTGGCCGCGCCGCCGCAGCGCGACCTTCTCCTGCAGCCGCAACTGGGTCTGGCTGCGCGGCACGACCCCGAACACGGGCACGCCGAGCATCGCTTCGAGTTCGTCGGGACGCTCCACGCCGCTGGACACCGCGCGTTTGAAGAAGGTCAGCATGATGCCGAGCGCGAGGCCGCCGCCGAGCGCGCTCAGGATCGCCAGCGCGCGCTTCGGGCGCACGGGGTCGTCGGGCGCTTCGGCGAAGTCGACCACGCGCACACCGCCCACCTGCTGGGCCACCTTCGTCATGCGCAGTTGCTGAGCGCTATTCAGCAGGTTCGTGTAGATGTCCGTGTTCACGTGCACGTCGCGCAACAGACGCAACGTGGTCTGCTCGGTATCCGGCATCACCGAGACGCTGCGGTTCATGGTGGTTTGCGCGCCCTGCAATTCGGCGATCTGTGCGTCGATCGCGGCCACCATCGGATGGTTCGGCGTGAAGCGCAGCGACATCTCCGCGCGTTGCTGCTGCAAATTGAGCAGCTTGGTCTTGTTGTCGACGATCTGCTGCAGCAGCAGGCGGCTTTCTTCGCCGATGTCGACGGAGCCGTGCGCATTGCGGAACTTGTTGTAGCGCTGCTCGGCGTCGTCGAGCGCCTTGCGCGCGTCCGGCAACTGCTGCTCGATGAACGCCAGCAGGTGCCCGGTCTCGTTCGAGCGGCTGTCCACGTCCTGGCGCACGAACTCGTGCGCCACGTTGTTGACGATCGCCGCCGTCAACGCGCTGTCACCGCCTTCAAAACTCACGCGAATCACGCCCGACTGCGCCGCGGTCTCCTCCACTACCAGCGCCTTCTGCAAGCGGTTGACCGTGCTCAGCGTCGATGCGCGCGACAGTTCGAAATGCGAGCCCGGCACGCCGACCAGCTTGTCGACGTGCAGCGTAATCGGCCCGTCGGCGGTATCGGTTTGCACGGTCTCGCCGACCCGGCCCGACAGAATCGCGCTGCCGTTGCGGTCGCGCAGCACATAGGCGCCATCGGCGCCGGCAATCAGCGTGAAGGGCGCGTCGTACAACTCCTTCGACGTATCGAAACGCGACACCGCAATGCTCTCGTTGCCCCATGCGAAGCCCGACAGGTTGATGGACGACGGCAGCCGGAAACCCCACTTGCCGTTCACCAGCCCCGCGATCAGTCTGCCGACCACCGGAAAGTAGCGCGGCTTCGCGCTGATGTCCAAGTGCAGCTTCCTGACCGTGTCCTCCGTGACCAGCCTCGATTTGAGCAACTCGATCTCGGCGGCCGCGGGGGAAGGCCTGGTGTCGAACATGCCGCCAAGCGGCGGCGACGTTTCCCTGCCGTTCGCATTGACGTTGGCATTCGCCGTTCTGTCCTCGACGTGGAACAGCACGTCCGCGCGATAGGTGGGCGGCGTCAGAAACGCGTATGCGCAGCCCACCGCGAGCGCGATCAGCGTCACCACCAGAATGGTGCGCCAACCGCGCACGATCGTGCGGAGATAGTCCGACAGATGACGCCCATCTGCCACGGACACGTCGGTGTAACGGTTTTGGTAGTTCATTGCCATGTTCTTCACCCAGCAAAGCCCGACGGTTCAGGTTTCAGGTTGCACGGCGGGTTACTTCGATACCACCACGCCCGTCACCGCCGCATTGATCGCCGGCAGCAGCAGGTTCAGCACACGGTTGAAGCGAACCAGTCCGCCCTGGCCGACGTACACGACGTCTTTCGGCTGAAGCTCGAACTGATTGGCCAGCACCATCGAAACCGGCGAGGTCGCATCGAGGTGATAGATCTCCGGCGAAGCGCTCGTCGAATTGCGGATCACGAACAACTGGCGCGCCGCGGCCGTGTTCGAGTCGAAGCTGCCGCTATCGGAGAGTGCCTGCGACAGCGTCAGCGAGCCGTTGCGCATCGGCAGCACGGTCGCCGGCTTGTTGACCTCGCCCATCACATACACGCCGCTGTCTTCACGTGCCGCCACGCGCACCAGGTCGCCCGGTTGAAGATAGATCTGCGACGGGTTGTGGCCGCGCTTGATCAGATCGTCGATGTTGAGCGGGTAGTTCACACCGTTACGGATCAGAAGGACGCGGCTCCGGTCCGCAGTCGTGGCAAAGCCGCCGGCCTGGTTGATCGCCATCGTCAGCGACATCGGAATGTCGTTCAGCGATTGCGCGCCAGGCGTGCGCAGTTCGCCGTCCACATAGATCTGCGCATTGCGGAAAGACGCCACCCGCACCGTCACTTCGGGCTTCTGGTAGACCTTGCTCAGACGGTTGTACAACTCCTTCTGGATCGTCGCGCTGTCCTTGCCTGCCACATGCAGATTGCCCGCGTACGGGAACTGCACGTCGCCGTTTTCGTCGACCATGAAGCCGGGAATCGCATCCGCAGTGCGCGAGCTCTGCGTCGGCTGTCCGAGCGCGGCGGCCAGTTCCGGGTGATCCCATACGACGATCTGCAGCACGTCGCCGGGGCCGACCCTGTACACCGGCGGCTTGCCGAACAGCGCGAGCGTCGTCGGCGACAGCGTTGCCGACGTTTGATCCGCATTCATCTTGCGCAGCAGCGACAGGTTGATATCGGTAATCGGTATCGTCTGCTGCTGCTGGGGTTCCGTGCTGAAGTCGCCACCCGTCTCCTGGATCGTGGCCGGCGTGACCATCCGTTGACCGGGCACGATGCCGCACCCGGAAAGCAGCGTTGCCGTAGCGAAAACCAGGAGACTTCCTGTGCGTAGTCCAAGTGAGCTCATGATGTTTCCTCCGTGCGCCGGAGCGCCTGTTCCCGGGAACAGGCATCCCCCAGCGTGTTTGTTAACTACGTCTTAGTAAGCGTTTCGATGCACCAGTCCGGCCACTATCGTCGCGCCGATGATCCGCATGTCGAGTGCGAACGACCAATGACCCAGGTAGTACAGGTCATGCTCGACGCGGCGCTCCATTTTCTCGATGCGGTCGGTCTCGCCCCGAAAGCCGTTGATCTGCGCCCAACCCGTAATGCCCGGCTTGATTCGATAGCGATTGATATAGCCCGCGACCACTTTCAGATAGAGGTCGTCGTGCTCGAGTGCGTGGGGACGCGGTCCGACGACCGACATGTCGCCACGCAGCACGTTGAAAAATTGCGGCAGCTCGTCGAGGCTCGTGCGGCGCAGGAACGCGCCCACTCTCGTCACGCGCTTGTCGTGGCGCGTGGCCTGGCTGAGCGTGCCCTTGGCCTCGGTATGCAGACGCATCGAGCGGAACTTGTAGATCGTGAAGACGCGGCCGTCGGCACCCTTGCGCTTCTGTTTGAACAGCACCGGTCCGCGCGACGACAGCTTCACCGCGATCGCGATGCCCAGCAGCAGCGGCGCGAGAGCGATCAGCGCCCAGGCCGCGAACAGGCGGTCGAAGATTTCCTTCTTCAGCATCGAACTGGCGGACAGCGGCGAGGCGACCAGATTGATCGCCGGCACGCCGAGCAGATCGACCACGCCGCTGCCTTCGAACAGCGCGTGGCTGCGCACGTCGGGCACGAAGCGGATGTTCACCAGATCGTCGCGGAACTCGCTGATCAGCGAGCAGATCAGCGGCTCCTCGCTCAGCGCGAGCATCAGCCAGAGTTCGTGCACGTCGTTCGTGCGGATGTAGCCGGCGAGCGCGTCGACGCTATCGAACACCGGCACGCGCGGGTTCGTCACGGCCGACGCGTCCGGCAGCGTGTTGTAGACGGCCGTCGCGCGAAAGCCGGCGGTCGGCGCGGCTTCGATGCGCCGAATGATGGCGTCGCACTGCGAGCCGCTGCCGACGATCGCAACCTGGTGCAGATTCATGCCGGCGCCGCGAGCACCCGCCAGCACCGCGTGCGTGATCAGCCGATACGCGATCATCAGCCCGCCCGTAACCGCGGTCCAGTACGAGAACCACAGGCGCGACACGGCGTCGCTGCGATGCAGTGAATACATCAGCACGAGCGCGCAGGCCTGCACGATCAGCCACGCGAGCGAGACCTGGCCCGCCAGCGCCAGCTTGGAGCGGCCACGCCACGATTCGTACACGCCGAACGCCGGAAAAATGGCCAGCGCGAACGCGGCGGAAAACATCACCAGCGCCCAATAGAAGCCCGTTTGAGCGAGATAGTCGAAACGGATCTGCGACGCCACCGCAGCACCCACTAACACCAACGCGACATCGAAAACTCGCGCGAGTAAATCCTGAAACTTGCGCATTTTGCTTACCTCATCCTTGCCGTTCCTGTACGAGAATGAATCGCGGCGTGCTGCTCACGAACAGCGGCCGTAGTTGTCGTCGAACCTCACAATGTCGTCTTCGCCAAGATAGGCGCCTGACTGGATTTCAATGATTTCGAGCGGCACCTTGCCGGGGTTTTCAAGCCGGTGACGCGTGCCGAGCGGGATATACGTCGATTCGTTTTCGCTTAGCAGGAACTGCTCGTCGCCACGCGTGACGAGCGCCGTGCCACACACCACCACCCAGTGTTCCGCGCGGTGGTGATGCAGTTGCAGCGACAGCTTCGCGCCCGGCGTCACCACGATGCGCTTGACCTGAAACCGGTCGCCGTGATCGATCGAATCGTAAAAGCCCCAGGGGCGGTGCACCTTGCGATGCGCGTCGGCCTCGGGCGCGTGCTGCGCCTTGATACGTGCGACCAGCCCCTTGACGTCCTGCACGCGCGAGCGGTCGACCACCAGCACGGCATCGGCGGTTTCGACCACCACCACATTGGCCGTGCCCACGCACGCGACCAGCCGTCCTTCCGAATGCGCGTAACTCGACACCGCGCCTTCGAACGCGACCCGGCCGCGCCCCGCGTTGCCGTTCTCATCCTTGTCCATCGCGGCCCACACGGCGTCCCACGAACCGAGATCGGACCAGCCCGCGTCCAGTCTGACAACGACGCCCGTGGGCATCGCCGCCGGGTCGGCTTCATGCGTGCCGTTCGCACCGTGCGTGCCGTGGAGCGCGCCCGCTTCGGCGGCTTCGGTCAGGCGCTCCATCACTGCGTAGTCGATCGAGTTCGGCTGCACGCCGAGAAACGCATCCAGCTGCGGACGGAACACCGCGCCCTCGGTGAGCCCGCCGGCAAACGCGCGCTCGCACGCCGCGTGCATGTCGGGTTGCAGGCGCTTGAGCGTCTCCAGCCACACGCTCGCGCGGACGATGAAGATGCCGCTGTTCCACCAATACGTGCCCGCCGCGACGTACTGCGCGGCGAGTTCTTGCGCGGGCTTCTCGACGAAGGCGTCGATTGCATGGGCGCCGTCGCCCAGATCGGCGCCGATGCGGATATAGCCGAAGCCCGTGTCGGCACGTGTGGGCGGCACGCCAAGCGTCGCGACCGCGCCGCGCTCCGCATGGCGCGCGGCGCTCGCCAGCGCGCCCTGCAAGGCCGGCAGATCGGCGATCGAGTGATCGGCCGGCATCACGATCAGAATCGCGTCGCCACCCTGCGCGCGGGCGAGCGTTGCCGCCAGCGTCAAAGCCGGCGCCGTGTCGCGGCGCGCCGGCTCCACCACCAGACGAGCCTCCACGCCATTTCCGTGAAGCTGTTTTGCAATCACGAAGCGATGTTCTTCGCCGCATACGATGATCGGCGCAGGGTCGACGCTCCAGCCGGCCGGAAAACCGTCCATACGCCGCGCGGTTGCCTGCAGCAGCGAGTCGGAGCCGACCACGTCGATCAGCTGCTTCGGAAAGTTTTCGCGCGACACCGGCCACAGCCGCGTGCCCGAGCCGCCCGCAAGAATTACCGGGACGAGGTGCGTGCAACGCGCGCCAGCGCTTGTCGCGGCCGCGTCGTCCGGTCCTGCCGACGTGGCGTTCCCAGTTCCCTGAGTCAACATATTTGGAATCCTTATAATTCTCAAAAGTCAGGAAAAACCTTCCCTGCTGCCGCGTTCCTCGCGCAGCCGTCAGGGCGCCCCCCGTCGCGTGCTATTCGCCTGCCATTCGGCGGCTTTGAATCCGGAATTCGGTCGGAGAAATTCTCATCCGCTTGCGAAACACTTTCGCCAACCTGTCGCCATTGCCCATGCCGGTGCGCCGGGCAATCTTGTCGACCGGCAACTCCGATTCGGTCAACAGGCTGCACGTCGCCGCGAGGCGTTCGTGCAGCAGAAAGCTCGACGGCGTAATGCCCATTTCCATCTTGAAGCGGCGCAGAAAGTTGCGCTCGCTCATCGCGGCGAACTGCGCCGCGTCCGCAATCGAAATCGCCTGCTGACAGTTTTCCTGCAGCCAGCGGGCCGCCGCGCGCACCTTGTCGCCGGGACTCAGCCCGCCGTCCTCGCCGAGCAGCGGCGCGAGGTTCGTGCACGAATCGGCGAGCAGGCGTTCGGCCACCGAGCGCGCGGCGCCGCCGCCGAGATCGCGCTTGATCATCGCCAGCGCGCTTCGCATCGATTCGAGGCGGTCGCCCGCATCGGCGCCCGGCTCGGCCTGCCGCGCGCCGTGCGCTATCGCCCGGCGCCAATCGGCGCTTGGGTTGCTGTCCGCCACCTTGCCGTGGGGCACCTTGCTGTTGCACACATAAGCCGCCTCGAGCAGCGCGCGGCCCTCGGCGATCGGCCGGATCATGCCGGTGTCGCCGCGCACACGGCGCAGCCATATAATCAGCCGCTCGTCGTTGGCGGCGGCGCATGCGCCCTTGCCGCCCGCGATGTACAGCGCATCGAAGCCGCCGTCATGCCGCGCGTCGAGTCCTTCGGTCCACACGCGCAGCCCCGCCGACGAGGTCACCATGCCACCGTCGGCGGAGAGAAAAGAAACGTCGTACACCCAACCGCCCGAGCCCGACGAAGCCAGTTCGTTCGCTGCCTGGAAGACCTCTGCCACCACGCCCGCGCCCTGCAGCGAGCAGTCGTTGAACATCAGTAGCGCGATGCGACGGGTACCCTTGTTCGGAGCGGGCACCCAGCGCAGCATTGCAGACTCGAGACTCGCGCAAGTCATAGTCATCCTCTCGCCGGAAAACAGATCCACTTTTCACCTTTCACGGCCACGAATCGCGCCACTCTGTACAGCATCATAGTGACGGCTAATCCAGCATTTAACCGCCATGACCGAAAGTGTGGACATGTTGGCGCATTGCCTATGCGGATGGTCAAGTGAAATCCCGCACTGACCGACCCCATTTTTTCACCGGATTAATCTGCGCTTCGCCCCACGAATGAATAGGCATTTCGCGAATCTTAGTGCACATAAAAGGATGTTTAAGTACGCCACCGCACACTGCGAGGCCACTCGAAAACGATGAAGCCACAAATCGATCCACCCATCATCTCGCGCGTTTGAAGTTATTTCTTTCTCAGAAACGCGTCGCCCGATGACAATCTTCTTTATCGCAGCGGAGGCTTCCCCAAGTGCGGCATCGCCTCGCTTCCTCCTGACGATTGCCATACGCGGGATAGTGAACAAATGCAGAGCCCAATATAGGCACGTTATAAGGCAAAAAAATTATTTAATTGGCTTTATCGGTTTTCAAAAATAACTCCGGCGATTTATGTTGCAATCGTGAAACATGAATATGAGAAAACGTTTGCGATCGTCGCAATTCACGGACCATCATTTATTCAGCTGAATCATAAACAGTTCCATTCCGCCAGCGAATTGCGGAAATGCGCTACAGGTCTTTCGCAAGAAACCGCCATGCGGCGCGAATCACGGCGTTTACAACCTGGCGATCTAGCCGTTCTGCGACGCGTTGCTTGCGGCCCCTCGCGAGGCACAGTGCAGAAGAAGATGCACAGCTTGCAGCATTCTCCCGCAACGCTGAGCGGAGAACGGTTGCAGTGACCACATTCCGGAGCCACGTGGCGCGCAACCGGCACGATCTGATGATGGTTCGGCGCAATGTGACAGGATCGGCGTCCGCTTGCGCACAGAAAGCGCTGGCGGTGCCGGGTTAGGATGCCGGACAACTTGCGGAAATACTCTATGACCGGCCTTGCGTGGGCAACCTTGATACTGGCTGCGACGATCGGCGCCTTCCTCTTCGCGACGATGGGCGCGCTCGGCCTCGCGCTGCTGCTGGCGGATGTATCGGACCGGCTCGCACGCAGCGACGACAACCGGATCTACTAGCGGCATCGCCCTGGAGTTACGCGCAAGCAGGCGAAGCGGCGCGCACGCGCGCCATCCGGCTGCCGCGCCCGGCCGGGAAGCGAATTCAGAAACCCCGGCATCGACGGCAAAATCAGCGCACACTCCTGACTGCTTCCGCGTGGAGCGAAACGCCAACTGGGAGTTCATCATGGCAAAAGGTCAGATGCGCAGTAACCGTGAAGTCAAAAAACCGAAACAGGAGAAGAAGCCACAACCCGCCACGGCGCCTTCGGGCGCGCCGCCGATACGCGTAGCACCGAGTGCCTCGGCGACACAAAAAAAACACTGAAAGAAGCGTTAAAAGAAGCGGCCCGGGTCGACGCGCCGGGCCGCGTCTTGACG
>NZ_JAQQEU010000136.1:0-9344 GCF_046026895.1 Paraburkholderia sediminicola | reverse complement strand
AATGCACATAACGACATTGGAGGAAAAACTTCATGTTCGCCGGCTCTGACAGCGGCGGTGAGCGGGCAGCGGCGATGTACTCGCTGATCGCCACGTGCAAACTCAATGGCGTCGATCCGCGTGCTTACCTGTGCCATGTGCTGACCTGCATCGCCGATCACCCGATCAACCGCGTCGACGAATTGCTGCCCTGGCGCGTTGCCGCACACCTGCAAAATCCGCCCCAACCTGCGGTTCCGACCGGTTGAACAACAGCGGTGGACAGCACGCCCCGATCGCCCGGAACGGCTCACACGCGCTGAGCCAGTAGCCGACTGCACCTGGGACAGCGGTCCGTTACCCGGTAACGCTGAAGGGCTACCGTCGAACCTGGAAGTAGGTATCCCATTCTGCGGAGTCCGGATCGAGCCTGCGCACGATAGCCGCGTCCGCCCGCACTACCAGCCGCTCCAGCATCTCACGCTTCGTTACCGAGTAACGGCGTGCCAGCCGTGCGAGCGCGAGATCGGCTTCAGTGGTCACCCACATATCAAGCCGCCGCTCCCCGTTGCCATCGTATCCAGCTGTCGCCCGCCTTGCCCGGAAGGCGGCCTGCCGCTCCGCTGTTGTTTGCGCCATCGGTTTCTCCTCGTCGTTGTTACCCGGTAACGATATGTCTGAATTCGTTACCGGGTAACGCAAAATACCCAAAGGAGATAGCATGTCCCGCTTCACATCGCGTCGTCCAGAAAAACCCGAACGGTCCAAGCGAGGCGCTTACTAAACGCCTGCGCTTCGAACAGCAGCAGGCAGACAGGCAAGATGCGCTAGAAAAGGACAGGTTACTGTTGGAACGAGAAAAGGCCTATGCGGAACGTAGGGCCCGGCATCGAGATTTCGCGCTGCGGAAGCAAGAGTTACAGCGTGCGAGATGGGCCACCCCAACGTTCTTTGCCCTCATCGCCGCTGTAGTCGCACTCATTGGAAACATTGTCCTCGGTTTTATGAACTTGGGGGCTGAGCGCGCCAAAAACATTGACAGCTACAATTTGGAGAAGCAGAAGGCCGACTATCAGCAAAAAAACGAGCGCCAAAAGGCTAATCAGGTTCTCGCGTTCGACATGTTCAAAACGCAAGAACCACGTACGGCAGTAGATAAGCTCGTAATGTTGTTGACGCTGGGGGTAGCGGAAGCTAATTTGCCAGCGCCAATCGAAGACTTCAAATGGCTTCTGAAGCGATAGGTCGGTCGTTCCAGCTTGTTCTTTGGGAAATCCGTCCAATCCACGTTGCTGTCATCAAGGAAGCGACGAAACGCCGTCAGATCATCCGCAATGCTCGCGTACGTGGTCATCGTTGGAGTTGGAGTGGCTTCGAGGCGAGACATGATATAAACGAACGCCTCAGCCCACGGAACGCCCGCCGAATCGAGCACAACAGGAAAGAAATTGAATCCCCGCTTCACCCATCTTGGCTGACCGTCCTGCTGCGGTTCATCTGTCCGGGCTAGCTTTGGGCGACAGCAATATGCCTCCCTCGCATCAATGACAAGGGCCGCCCCGGGGTCACTCTTATCGCAGAGCTCGGTTACCAGATAGCGCGGGAGAAGAATTCGCCGTGCGCCGTTTCCATTGTGCATGTTCACCTCCTGCATCGCCCGAACCGCTCTACGCGCGTCGGATTCACCCGCGCCCGCCCGTGGACAACGACGCTGCCCACAGCACGAGGCTGTGGACAGCCACCTCCCGATGGTCGGCGGTACCGCCGTTCCCCACCGGCTCCCCGCGAGCCGAGCTTCCAGCCTGACGCGCCGCTGCGCGGCTTGCCCCACGAAGAATAATTGGGAGAGCTATTGGAACGCAGAGTGTTGGCAAATCACAAAACGACGGCACCATGTCCATTTTGCGTATACTTTCTCATGCTGGCAAGGAAGGGTTTACTTGTGCGTAAACCTCAAGGACCAGCGACCGGGAGGACTGAAAGGTGTTTAAGCCCTATTCGAACGACGACGACGTACTCAACATTCAGGGCGACGCGCTCATGGTGAGCAACGGCACCACGCGCGTAGTGCTGAACGGCACATTGGAACTGACGCGGGATCAGCGCGGATTGAAGGCGGCGCTTGCGCTGAAGGAGGCGGTGGATGCGATCGTCGCCAGCTTGCAGGCGCAAAAGAATCTGCCCGCGAAGGTGGAAGACGAGCCGGATGCGAAACCCGGCGTCGTGCAGAATCCGTTTCAATGATGCGCTAGTCAGACGCATGCGATGCCAAAGCGGGAGCACTCCTCTTGCGCACATTTCGACGCATCACGTTGATTCAGTACGCCAATATGTTTCGGCGGTTACGTTTTGTCACCAGAGCAGCGTCAACTGCTGTCCTCCGATTCACGTTAAACCGGCAGCGCTGAAACAATTCAGTCGCGACACAAGAATCCACCGGTTAAAACCAGGAGTCACATCATGAAGACGCTTTTCGCCGCTCTCGCTTCCGCTTTGCTCGTGTCGACCGCCTTTGCTCAAACGGCCGCGCCGTCCACGGCGCAACCCGCACAATCCGCGCAAACGCAGAGCGCCGGGCAAGCGAATCTGAAGGCGAGCACTGCCGTGCAAACCGGCGCGACGGACGAAGGCGCAGCCGTCACAAAGACGCCGGCCAAGACGGCGAAGGCGCATGTGAAAAAGACTTCCGTCACACACACGGCCAAAGCGCACAAGGCCGTGAAGAAAACCGCAGTGGAAACAAGCGCCGCGAAGCCTAAAACGGAGAGCGCGAAAGAGGCCAGCAATGCCCCGGCAAAAGCCGACGGCGCACAAACCGACACGACAAAGACGCAATAACACGTGATCGGTTTCGGCATGCAGCGGCCACGCGGGGTTAGTTAATCGAAGCCGAACCGTGCCGTTCAGGGAGGCGAGTCGCATGACTCGCCTTTTTTCGTTCTTCGTCCGACCGCGGAGAAAGTGGCGCTTCTGAATGCGCGCATGAATAACAGCGCGGCGCGCAACCCGTCCGCAGCACGGGCCCGAGGGTATGGGATAATGCGCGGCTTGCCCAGAGCGCGGCTCAAAAGGTTGTTCGCACGGGCGCTAGAAGGGCCTTTATTCCCGTGGCCCGCTTCCTTTCTGCGATATTTCATTACCAACCACAATGCCCGCATACCGTTCCAAAACCTCCACCGCCGGCCGCAACATGGCGGGGGCGCGCTCGCTGTGGCGCGCCACCGGCATGAAAGACGAAGACTTTTCCAAGCCGATCATTGCGGTGGTCAATTCGTTTACCCAGTTCGTGCCCGGCCACGTGCATCTGAAGGACCTCGGTCAGCTGGTCGCGCGCGAGATTGAGGCCGCCGGCGGCGTCGCCAAAGAATTCAACACCATCGCGGTCGATGACGGCATCGCGATGGGTCACGACGGCATGCTGTATTCGCTGCCGAGCCGCGACATCATCGCGGACTCGGTGGAATACATGGTCAACGCGCACTGCGCCGACGCGATGGTGTGCATCTCCAACTGCGACAAGATCACCCCCGGCATGCTGATGGCCGCCATGCGGCTCAATATCCCGGTGATCTTCGTGTCCGGCGGCCCGATGGAAGCCGGCAAGACGCGCCTCGCCAATCCCGTCACCAAGACGCTCGAGTTCAAGAAGCTCGACCTCGTGGACGCCATGGTAATCGCCGCCGACCCCGCCTATTCCGACGCCGACGTCGCCGAAGTGGAGCGGTCCGCCTGCCCGACATGCGGCTCGTGCTCGGGCATGTTCACGGCCAACTCGATGAACTGCCTGACCGAGGCGCTAGGCCTGTCGCTGCCGGGCAACGGCACCGTAGTGGCCACGCACGCGGACCGCGAGCAGCTGTTCAAGCGCGCTGGCCGCCGCATCGTGGAGCTGGCTCGCCAGTACTACGAGCAGGAGCAGGTGTCGATCCTGCCGCGTTCGGTGGGCTTCAAGGCGTTCGAAAATGCGATGACGCTGGACATCGCGATGGGCGGCTCGACCAACACGATCTTGCACCTGCTGGCAATCGCTCGCGAAGCGGAGATCGACTTCACGATGACCGATATCGATCGCCTGTCGCGCATCGTGCCGCAGCTGTGCAAGGTGGCGCCCAACACCAATAAGTACCACATCGAAGACGTGCACCGCGCGGGCGGCATCATGGCGATCCTCGGCGAGCTGGACCGCGCCGGCAAGCTGCACACGGACGTGCCCACCGTGCACGCCGCCACGCTGAAGGACGCACTGGCTCAGTGGGACATCACCCGCACCCGGGACGAAGCCGTCAAGACCTTCTACATGGCCGGCCCCGGCGGCGTTCCCACCCAGATCGCGTTCAGCCAGAACGCGCGTTGGCCCAGCCTGGACCTGGATCGCGCCGAGGGCTGCATCCGCTCCTACGAACATGCGTTCTCCAAGGAAGGCGGCCTCGCCGTGCTGACCGGCAACATCGCGCTGGACGGCTGCGTCGTGAAGACCGCGGGCGTGGACGAAAGCATCCTCGTGTTCGAGGGCTCGGCTCACGTCACCGAATCGCAGGACGAAGCGGTGGAGAACATCCTCAACGACAAGGTCAAGGCCGGCGACGTGGTGATCGTTCGCTATGAAGGCCCGAAGGGCGGCCCCGGCATGCAGGAAATGCTCTATCCGACGAGCTACATCAAGTCCAAGGGGCTCGGCAAAGCATGCGCGCTGCTGACGGATGGACGCTTCTCCGGCGGTACCTCGGGCCTGTCCATCGGCCACTGCTCGCCTGAGGCGGCAGCCGGCGGCGCCATCGGCCTCGTGCGCGACGGCGACAAGATCCGCATCGACATTCCGAACCGCACGATCGACGTGCTGCTGTCCGTTGAGGAACTCGCGCGCCGCCGCGAGGAACAGGACGCCAAGGGATGGAAGCCGGCCAAGCAGCGTCCGCGCAAGGTGTCCGCGGCTCTGAAGGCGTACGCGAAGCTGGTCATGTCGGCCGACAAGGGCGCGGTGCGCGACCTGTCGCTGCTGGACGATTGATGCTGAGGCGGGCCGCGTGCCCGTCCGCTCTTCAAAGCCGCTCCCCGGAGCGGCTTTTTTTTATGCGCGCGTTCCTTGCGACCTGGCTGGCGACTTTCTTCGCGAAGCGCACCAGCCCGCCTTCAGGCAGACAGACGCACATCGCGCCCGCGCGATTTTTTTCAGCGAACACACCAATTTTTGCGCGGCGTTTACTCGCGCAAGTCTAATCTGCAATTGTCCTGACAACCATGGCGTCAACGAACGCCACATCACATGGCACTCACGCAATCAATCGACGACTTCGCCACGCAATCGCTCAAGCAACCGTCCAAGCCGTCGCCGGTCCAGCACAACAACGTCATTCGCTTTCCGTCCACACGCGCGCTGCTGCAGGTCACGCTGCCCCACCCGCCCCACGATCACGCCGGTACGCAATTGCGCGCACTGCTTCACTCGCCGCTTGGCGTGTATGTCGTCGGCACGCATGCGTCACGGGAAGCGGTTTGCGTGCAACTCGACATCGCGTCCGAGGATCTCGACTTCACGCTGCATACGCTAATCTCCACCGTCCCCGCCGCGTTGATCGGACCGTTGAAGCGCCGCGCCAACGTCGCAAAGGCGCGCTGATCATGTACTCCGGTATCTGGTTGCCGATCGTCACCCCGCTGCGCAATGGCGAAGTCGATATCGACGCCTTGCAGCGCCTCGCGGACTACTACCTGCACACGGAGATCAGCGGTTTCGTCGCGCTGAGCACGACGGGCGAAGCGGCGCTGCTCTCACAAGCCGAGCGCCTCCGCGTTCTGCACGCACTGAGCGAGGTGATCGGCTCGCGTCTGCCGATGCTGATCGGCGTCGGCGGAGCGAATACGCGCGACGTCGTGCACGAGATGCAATGCTATGAACGCTGGGACTGCGCCGGCTATCTGATCTCCGCGCCGTCGTACGTGTGTCCCGATCAGGCTGGTGTGCAATGGCACTTCGAACAGGCCGCGCATGCCACCGAACGCCCTATCGTTCTCTACAACGTGCCGCATCGAACCGGCGTGACGATCGAGCCGGACACCGTCGCGCGGCTGGTCGAATGCGAGAACATCGTCGCGATCAAGGAGTGCGTGAAGGCGCACTTCGCTCGGCTGAGCGGCCTGCCGATCACCGTGCTATGCGGCACCGACGAAGCCTTCGACGCGTGTCTGGAGCAAGGCGGCACAGGCGGCATTCTGGCGAGCGCACATGTGTGCGCGGATCTGCTGATCTCGCTGCGGGAGTCGACCCTGAGCGGCCACGGCCACGGCCTCGACGCGCGCCATCTGTTCGCGAGCCTCTTGCCGATACTGCGCCTGCTGTTTGCCGCGCCCAATCCGTCCGCGATCAAGGCGATGCTGGCTTTCGATCATTCGCTGACCGACGAAACGCGCATGCCCATCACCCGCGCGTCGGCGCAACTCGTCGAGCGCCTGCGCATCGCGCGCGACAGGTTGCAGGATCTGCGCGCCGAATTCGCCAGCACGATGACTTAGCGCGTTGCCGTTCGGCAGCGGGTTTGCGCCGCGATGCGGTTCATGCATCGTCATCGGCCACGTTGCTTATGAACATCGCAAACCGGCCTTCATCGACGACGTGACCGGCGGTGATCGGACCGCTGTTCGTGCTCGCGGAAGCCTTGTTCGGTTTCGGCTGGCGGCCCCACCTGCGCGAAGCGATCGACGCGCAGGTGGGGCCGACGCGTATCAACGCGGACCGCGCGACCGCGCATCGCTGATAACCGGGCGCGACTCAGTTCGGCGCCAGCCGAACCAGGCGAACGCCATGCAATGCCGTCAACCCGACCGCGATCCAGATCGGGATATAAGTCGCCAATTGCGCGGCGCTCAGCGTTTCGCCGAGCAACGTGATCGACACCAGCACGAGCAACACCGGCTCGACATAACCCAGAATGCCGAACAGCGCGACCGGCAACAAACGGCTCGCCTTCAGATACGACGCCAGCGCAATCGTGCTCAATGTGCCGAGGCCCGGCAAGAGCAGGCACCACATGTCGATGCGGCCGGCGATCGACGTCAGTGAACCACCGGTGATGATGGACACGAATGCCACGGGCAACAGCAGCGTCATTTCCATCGTGAACATCGCCAGCGAATCCTCGTTGATCTTGCGGCGCAGCGCGAAGTACGGCGGATAGCCGAGCGCGACCAGCAACGTCGGCCATGAAAACGCGCCCGTCATCCACAGTTCGTGGGCGACGCCCACCGCCGCGCAAACCACCGCGAGCCACTGCAATCCGTCGAGGCGTTCGTGGTAGTAGAAGCGGCCCACCAGCACCATCGCGAGCGGCAGCAGGAAGTAGCCGAGCGACACTTCGAGCATCCGGCCATGCAGCGGCGCCCAGAGAAACACCCACAGTTGCAGGCCGAGCAAAGCCGCGCTCGCGATCATCGCCACGCCGAGCTTCGGCTCGGTCACCATCCGGTGAGCAAGCCGGCGCAGAATCGGCAGGCGCTTGCGCAACGTGACGAGCAGCAGCGCGCCCGGCACGGTCCATACGATGCGCCACGCGAAGATATCGAGTCCGCTCAGCGGCGCGAGCAGCGTTGCGTAAGCGGACAGTAAAGCGAACATTGCCGATGCGCCGACGGACAAAGCAATCCCGCGCCGGGGGTCGTACTGGTTCATTGCGCGGCCTGTTGCAGACATGTTCCGGCGTTCAGTGCGAGCAGCGGTGCCGTGATCTGCAGCCCAGCATTCGCTCGCGCGGCGTTGATTGTTGTCATTGGAAGTGGAGTCCCCACATGCGGATAGTGCAAATCAGACAAGCACCGCGCTTTCATTTTCAGTTGGCACGGCAAGCCATGCATTCTAGACGGGTTGTTCGTCGCGGGCGTCGGCGGCATTTCCGTCGCCTCGCTGCAATTTGTCCGTGCGCATCGCGCGCCGATGCACTAGAACATAACTTTCACGCGCCGCAGTCGAACCCGCGGTGTTTCAATTGACTACGCGTCGAAGCGTCGCCTTTGGCGACTCAAGCGCGAATCTTGCTAAAGAAGTCTTGCACGCTGTTGGCAACGTGGACCGCAACAGCTTTCGCAGCATCAACGAGCCGGGCCGGCACAGGCAGTCCGAAGGACCCGCCAGCCCACTCTCCCACGGCATGCTTCACCCGCGTTTCACCCCGCATGCTGCCGCCCGGCTAGCAATCCCGCTCATCCGAATGTGACTACTGGAGCCAGCATGACCCAGCCAGCCCTCTCGCACGACGCGTCACCCGATCTCCGCGCCGCCTTCGCCGCCGACGTGCGCGCCGGACTCACCCACACGCCGCAGAAAGAGCTGCCGTCGAAGTATCTGTACGACGAAGTGGGCTCCGCCCTCTTTGAAGTGATTACGGTATTGCCCGAATACGGCGTGACGCGCGCCGAAGAACGTCTGCTCGCGAAGCACGCCGCGGAGATCGTCGAGCATCTGCCGCATGACGTGACCGTCGCCGAATTGGGCAGCGGCAGCGGCCGGAAAACGCGGCGCATTCTTGAAGCATTGTGTAAAAAGCGCCCCACTTCTTACTGCCCGATTGAAATTTCGCGCAGCGCATTGCAATTGTGCAGACGCGAATTGGGCGACATCGAGCGGATCTCGATCGTCGGTTATGAACGCGATTATCTGGCCGGTCTCGCCGAAGTGAGCAAGCAGCGCGCGGCGGACGAACGGTTACTCGTTCTGTTCCTTGGCAGTACGATCGGTAATTTCGGCAGACTCGCGGCGACGCGCTTCCTGCACGAAATCCGCACTATGCTCGCGCCGGGCGACGCGCTATTGCTCGGCACCGACCTCATCAAGCCGACGCCAGTGCTAGTGGCCGCCTACGACGATTCGATCGGCGTGACCGCCTCGTTCAATCTGAATCTGCTCGCGCGCATCAACCGCGAACTGGACGGCGATTTTCCGCTCGACGCGTTCGAACACGTCGCGCGCTTCAACCCGGACGCGCGCAGCATTGAAATGCATCTACGGGCGAAGCGCGATGTCACGGCGCATGTCGGCGCCGCGCAATTGAGGGTGTCGCTCGAGCAAGGTGAAACGATCTGGACCGAGAGCAGCCACAAATATCGCGCGGACGAAATGCCGGCGGTGGCTGGCGGCGCGGGCTTCGTGTGCAGTCATCAGTGGATCGAAGAAGAATGGGGCTTTGCGGAAAGCCTGCTGGTGGCGCAATAGGCCTATCATCACCCGCACTAACGACAAAGGCGGCGCGCCATCGTATTGATTTGGGGGCCGCCGGTTTTTTTTTTTAACGCGGGGGGGGGGGGGGGCTTTTTTTTTAAAAAGCCCCGGTTCAACCCCCCCCGCCGACGCACCCGTGCGGCGGCGGCTGCCGCGCTCT
>NZ_JAQQEU010000135.1:0-9412 GCF_046026895.1 Paraburkholderia sediminicola | reverse complement strand
ATGTCTCACTAGCCGGTCCCCGCGCTCATCCAAACCGGACACAATAAACCGGCGGCAAATGCGCTGAAATCAATTGCCAGCTTTCGCCGCCATCGCCGGACGTCCATAGCGAGCCGGTGGTCGACCCCATCGCGAGACGCATGCCGGTGTCATCGACAGCGAGCCCGTGCCGATACACGAGGTCATACGCCGGTGCCGGCGGCAACCCGTTCGAGAAGCGTTGGAACGTACGGCCGCCGTCGCGTGTGCGCGTGATGACGAACCGGCCGTCCACCGGAATCCGGCACTCGTCTTTCACGGCGGGCACGAACCACGCGGTGTCTGGCTCGCGCGGATGGACGGCAACCGCGAAGCCGAAGCTCGATGGTTGCGCTTCGATCCGCTGCCAGTGCGCCGCGCCATCGGTCGAGCGGAAGATCGCGCAGTGATGTTGCGTCCACAGCGCATCGGGATTCGCCGCGCATTGCACGACACGGTGCGGGTCTTGCACATTGGCATCGCCGCGCCGCTCCGGCGGCATGTAGTCGGCCTCCATGCCCTCGGCAGTCACGCGCCAGGTCGCGCCGCTGTCGGTGGTTTGCCACACGCCGCCGCACGATACGCCGATTGTCACGTGCCGGCTGTCGCGCGGATCGACCATCACGGAATGGATGCCCGGCGCGTCGTAGCCGCCTCCGAACCATTCGCGGCGCTCCGCGCGATCCCACAGCGCACGGCTGAGCACCCATGTGTCGCCGCCATCGTCGGAGCGGAAGAGCCCGCCGGGAATCGTGCCCGCCCACAAGGCGCCCGGCTCGTCCGGGCCGCCGGTTTCGAGCGCCCAGATTTGCTGAAGCGTCCAGGGAACGGGCGGCGGGCTGGGCGCGGCGGCGCTCGCATTGTCCGCGCTGGTGTCTGCATCCGCGTTCATGCTCGCGTTCGCGCCGTCACCGGCACGCGTCTCTTCGGCAGGCTGCGGCGGGTAGACGGGCACCCCGCACTCTTCCCAATCCGCCATGCCCGCGCGCCGGCGATGCAGCTTCACCCCGAAGTGGCCGAGATTGAGCGCGGTATATAGCGTTCCGTCGCGCGGATCAGGCAGCACCATGCTCACCGGCTCGCCGGCGAAATGCGGCTCACCGAGCTTCCAGCCGCCCTCGCCATCGGCTTGCAAAATGAACAGTCCCTTGCGGGTTGCGACAAACAATCGATCGCTCATGTCGAGTGTCTCCTGTTGAGCAGATGTCTATCGGAATGGGTGCCTTAGCGCTTACTTCGGTCCCATGCAAAACTCGGGTACACGGATGGAACCCTCTTATCCGCCCGACAGCGCCTGTACGACGTAAACCCGGCTTTGCTCGCCGAGCGCGTCGCACAGATGCTGTCGGTCGCGCACCCTTTGGCCGTCGACAAACACGGTGAGATGCCGCCGCAGTGAACCCTGATCGTCAAGGATGTAGCCGCGCAGTCGAGGTTGCTCGGCGAAGACGGCCTCGAGCGCTTCGCCGAGCGTGCGCGCGTCGATCTCGCGCTCGGGCGTTGGGATATGACGCTGAATCGAAGCAGCGAAGAAGATGTGCGCCATGGCGGGGTAACGTCGGGGGAATGGTTGTAGCCGGGTTCTTTAGTTTAGGCGATTCGTCGGGTGCTTCGGGGCATCGCCATGCATCAGACGACGGGCCCCGGTTCATCACCAAAGCGGCATGTTTTCAGCGCCGCGTCCTGTCACGATCAAAACGCGGTCTATCGTCAGGAACTCGTCGAATGTCATGGCCGAAAGAAACTCGCCGTTATGACCTTAACAGCTTATGTGAGTAAGGGTCGAGCCTGCTGCAGAACTACGTCGGCACGGGCGGCGTGTACGACATGGTCACCGGCATCGGCGGTCCGTTCTGGGGCGCAGTGAACGTGACCGGCCTGATCGGCGCATCGCAACCGATCGACCTCGTCGTCGCGAACTTCAACCACGATTCGCGGCCGTACAGCACAGTCGGCTATTTTTGGGGGATCAACAACTTCGTGAATCAGGGCTCTGGCGCGACGGCCTACAGCAATGCGGACCTGTCGCTGTATCTGGATTCGGAGACGCTGTATCTGGCGGGCACCGTCGGCATGAAGACGATGCAGACCGTGATGGAGCATGAAAGCACGCATATGCAGAACTTCTACCGCCGCGACATGCTGATGGGTATGCAGTACGCGTACGACACGTGGCTCGACGAAATGTCGGCGATGATGATGGAGGACTGGGTCAGCTTCAACATCGACCCGACCTACAACTCCGTTCGCGACGACCGCTTCATCAGCTATCTGACGTACATAACCAGGGCAGCTATACCTGCGGTCTGACGACATGGCACGTGGGCGACGTGATATGCGACAGCTATACGACCAACGGCTCGTTCGGCGGATTCCTGAACCGGCAGCTTGGCCTCACGTTCTACAAGGCCTGCTGAACGACAAAAGCGCGACGGCATCGCTGGACATTCTGAATGACGCGATCAAGCAGGTTCGTCCGGACTCGAGCGTCGCGCAGGAATTGCGTCACTTCACCGTCGCGGCCTGCGCGCAGTTGCCGCTCGGGGCGAGCATGGCACAGTACGGCTTCGCATCGCGCGCGGAAGGCGGCTTCACGCTGCCTTCCATCGACCCGTCGAAGATGGCCCGCGCGCTGCCGTCGGCTTCGCCGGGCGTCCTGCTGGGGTACGCGAGCTTCCCGGCCGTGCGCTCACATGTCGCGAGCACCTACCCGGAAACGGTGACGCTCCCGCCCGGTGTGACGTTGTCGGTGGTCGTGCAGTAACGCGGCGGCGCAACATCGCGACTGCCTTGCGTCGGCCTGATGCATGAAGCCATCCCCTTCCAGGGACGGCTTTTTTCATGCATGCTGGGCGCGCATCCACGGGTTTCCGATAACGCATTTGTACAGGCTCACGTCGCTGCCATGCTCCGAAACTTTCTTCTTGCCGCTTTCGTTCTGTGTGCCGTCACCGCGTGTGCGGGAACAGCGCATACGGGCGATCGGGTCGACATGCGCGGCACATTGACCCTTCGCGGTAACGAGCCCTTCACGTACCCCGTCGTCTCCGACGGCAAGCATATGTGGCAACTCGTGGGCGTGGACCGTGTGACCGCGGGCCGGTTGCAGAACCGGGTCGTGCACGTCAGGGGCCGGGTGGCGGAAACCGCCGGGCCTTCCAGACTGCCCGCCGTCCTGGTCGAATCGGTCACGGCGACGGACGAGGCGACCGCTCGCTGAACTTCACGGGTGGCGCCTCGCGAAAAGGACTCACCGCCGATTGCCCGACACGTCCGGGCGCAAATGAAGCATCAGCGCCGCGCATATCACGCCGAAACCGACACGCGGCGCAACGATTGCAACCAGCATGGCGCTGATGAACCCCGCAAGAACGACAAGCGATCTTGACCTGGCCGCGCGACGCATGCGCACCGGCACGAGGCTCGCATCCGCGCCCGACAACACCTGCCTTTCGAAAACGTTGTAGGCGATGTCGATGCAGACAAACAGTCATGCATAAAACACCACGGGCGACGACGCGAATTGCGTGCGCGCAACCCAGGCAGTGGCGAAGGGCAGAAGCGAGACCAAGAAGAGATGGATGAAGTTGATCCATATCAGACCCAGCGTCGGCGGACCTACGAACCTCATCAGGTGATGATGGTTGATCCAGATAATGACGATGAACAGGTCGCTCACCGCATAACTGACGGCCTGCGGCCACAGAGGCCACAGGTCCGAGAATGCCGGCTGGTCCGGCGCCTTGAGTTCCAGCACCATGATGGTCACGATCACGGCGAAGACCGCATCGGAAAATGCGGTCAGCCGTTCCGCGGTTAGCTTGACTTCGTGCATGGCGTCCCCCCGCTTTGAGCAAGACGTTGATCGAACTTGATCGCACAGGGCAGACACTCGCAGGCAGGCGGCTGTGCGGTTCACCGCCGCCGTCATGTCAGCCGTTCTTCTGTTCCTTGAGACGCGCGCGGTGAGCCGCAACCTTCGCGCGATTACCGCAGATCGCCATGCTGCACCAGCGGCGCGCATGACCGCGCGTGTGATCGGCAAACATCAACGTGCATCGTGGACCTTCGCACGCCTTGACGTGCGCGAAGTCTTCCTCGCACACCAACCTCGCCAGCAACTCGGCGATCGGCATCAACAACGACTCCGCCGATTTCCAGCGCCGGTTGGCACGTAATTCAAAGCTCACTGCACCGTCCGCGACATCCGCCACGATTTGCCCGTACTGCTCATCGCGTTCGAGCAATTGATTCAGCGGCCCAAGATCACGCAGGTCTTTGGCGACCAGCGAGCGGCCCTTGCGTTTCTGAACATAGGCCCTGAACCACTCGCGCAACTCGCGCGCCCGGGCCGCGACCGCGTCGAGTTCGGCGGCGGTGGACCGTGCACGCACTGGCGCGATTACGCCGCGAGACGCGACTCCAGCCTGTTCCAGCCAGGCCAGCAGACCCGCGCCGTCGCTGATCCAGTCGACTTCCTCGTCGACCGGCGTTGCGACCGAGTTCAGAAAGTCCAGGCCCGGCGCGTCGGCCACGAATAGGGGGGGATTTGACGGTAGTCCATCTGACGTGTGAAAGCAAAACGAAATGGGAAAGTGTAACCGGTAAATACACGGTTGACAAGTTACGTACAAGATCAGTAACCTGATTAATAGAATCGAACAGGTTACCGTTAGTAAGCCCTGATGGATGCACGTGGGCCGCAGCAGGAGGCTGCTTTCTTCAGAGGAGAGGGACATGTCCGTTGGTGAGGTGAATGTGGTGCTCGTGCACGGCGCATCGGCGGATGGATCGAACTGGAGCAAGGTGATCCACGGTCTGAAAGCGCGCGGTATGAACGCGATTGCGGCTGCGTTGCCGCTGACTTCGTTAGGCGACGACGTGGCCGCGCTCGATCGAACGCTCGAACGGATCGAAGGTCCTGTCGTGCTGGCAGGCCACGCGTATGCGGGAGCAGTGATCGCATCGGTCCGCGCGGAAAGCGTCGCAGCGTTGGTCTATGTGGCCGCGCTCGCACCCGACGAAGGGGAGACCGTCGCCGATGTGTTCTATCGCGGCGAAACGCATCCGCAGGCGCCGAAGCTGGCGCCTGATTCGCATGGCTTGATATGGCTGCCGGAAGCCGCGTTCGCCGCCGCTTTTGCGCAACACGCGACAGCGCAAGAGGTGCAATTACTTGCGGCGTTTCAGCGTCCGATTGCTGCGGCGTGCATCGGCGAAAAGGTCGCGCGGCCACTGTGGAATGACCGGCCGAGCTGGTTCCTCGTCGCCGAAGAGGACCGAATGATCAGCCCCGCCACGCAACATTTCATGGCGCAGCGGATGGGCGCCGAAGTGCATTCGTGCGACGCCGATCATGCGCCGATCGTCACGGCGGCGCAGACCGTGACCGACCTCATCGTCGAAGCGGCGCAAGCGGTGTCGGCTCGTTGAGGAGGCCGGCAACGCCGTCGTGCAGTCAATCACTCTGAGCCTTTCATTGCTCAATCAATCTTGTTCCTATGTGGAGGAAAGTCATGTCGTCCATCTCTTATCGCCATGTCGACATCGTCGCGCTCGCAAAAGCCTTCTCGGACCGCGGCATCACCGATGATGTACAGGTCAACAGCGTATTGCCCGGACCAGTGATGACCGGCCGGCGGCGCTCCTACCTGGAGCATTGGGCGCCGCTGCATGACATGAGCGTCGAAGAGGCGACGCAGAAGTTTCCCGCCGAAGCGGGCATTGCCCGCTATGGCACGCCCGACGAGATCGCCGAGTTGATGGCGTTCATCGTTTCGCCCGCCGCGCATTGGATGACGGGCTCGACGTTGAGAATGGACGCTGGTGAAGTCAAGTCGATTTGAACCGTGTCTCACGATGCTGCCGCGTTGCATGTCTGACCATTCAAGCTGGACTCGGACGAATTGACGCGGTAGTCTGAGTGCGCTGGATGACGAAGCCGGGCGATGCTGGTCCTTGACGACGACATGGAGCGGACATATGCAAGTAAGCACCGAAACGCTGGTGGACATGCTGCGGGAAGTCGAAGCGGATGACCCGATCGACTATGCGGATCTGCCGTTTGGCGAGCAGGAACTGCGGCGGCTCGTCATGACTTCACTCGTCGAACGCCATCACACGGTCGAGGCGTGCAACATGCCGGTGTCGGACATCCACGCGTTGTACCTGCTGAGCACCGCCAAGCTTGTTCTCGAGAACATGGTGCTTCACGCGAGGCTGCTGCTTCTGCAGGGGCAGCAAGTCGACGTGCAGGCGTTGCTGGCGCCGTTCACGCTCAAAGGCAATCCGTAGCGCGTTCGGCGGTCAGGTTTCCGCGCGCCTATAGCGCCCGCGCTGCGATATTCTCTGCCAGAAAATCAATCAGCGCCCTGACGCGGCGGGGCAAGGATCGTCCCGCCGCCCACACCAGATGGACGGGCGCTGCTTCCGGCTCGAACCCGGCCAGCACCACTTCCACTCGTCAAAAGGCGGAAACGGCGGTGCGTTTTCGCCGTCCGAGCAAGTTCTTCCAGGACGCGATGTCGCAAGCGGGCATCCATTTGCGTCTGCTGGGCATGTCCAATCTGCTGCCGCTCGACGGCGGCATTCCGCTGATCCTCGACGGCGCGGTAGTCGGTGCGATCGGGGTGTCGGGAATGCAGTCCGAGCAGGACGCTCAGGTTGCGCAGGCAGGCGCGGATGCTTTGCGATAGCGGCAACCGCAGCCGTCGCCAATCGACCTCCCGGTAAATGCTGTGGGCTATGCGAATACGTTGCCCACAGCCCGATTCGAAAAGCTGGCCACGCTGATGTGGCAATCGGGTAATTAATATCGAAAGCCAGCCATTACCGCATTGCATCACAGCCATTACCGCCACATTCGCGCTTTACGTCGAAAAACAACACTTCAGTTATGTAGCCGCGTCACAGTTGAACGGCCATCGGTTCCCGAAGAAACATCGCACGATTCGCTTCTGTCCGAACCGTTTTCGGGTAGTCCAATTGATATCCCTCTTTCTTTGCCCGTGCGCTCTATGCCGCACACAATCACAGCCGTGAATTAACCTGGTACTTTAAGTTTACGTAATAATTGCCGCGCATACCCGTTTGATTCCACTAACCGTCAAATGCGCAGGTCATGGCTTTCAGCGAACCAAGGTCTCCATTTTTCAAATGGGTAGTGTCCTCCGCTCAGAATCTGAGCCCAGACAACCGCCAGATTCTGCTCGCGCATTTATTCACGCGAACCGCTTCGATAATATTCGCGTCGATTTGCGAAATCAGCGTGTGCGCAACCGCTTTCTATCTGTATCCGATTCCGCTTTACGCCGCGTGGGGCATCGCCGTCGTCGCCTTGCTGATCGCGCGTCTCACGTTGATCTGGCTATGCCGTGCGCGCAACTCGGAAGACCGGCCGACGCCGACCTCAGCGTTTCTACTGGCGAGCCTGCTATGGAGCGTGCTATTCGGCTTCGGCACATTGCTGTGCAATATCAGCGGAAGCCAGACGCTTTTTCTGCTCGGCAACGTTTGCGCGGTGGGTGTGATAGGCGGATTGGCCGGACGGAATGCGGGTACACCCCGGCTCGCGCTGTTGCAGATTTCCTTCATTCTCAGCCTGTTGGGTCTCGGTGCGGCGCTGTCGCCCGGAAATGGCAAGCTCGTGCTGCTGTTTCAAGCGCCGTTCTGCGCCGCCGGTTTCTTCACCGTGGCGCTGCGCAGCAATCGCGATACCGTCGCATTGCTGCTGGCGCGTGAGAACAGCCACCGCCTGGCTCGTCAGGACAGCCTCACCGGCTTGCCCAATCGCGCGCGCATCAGCGAACTGCTGCTGGAGCGCACGGAAATGGGCGCCTTGCGTGAGGATCAACCGTTCGCTGTTCTCCTAATCGATCTGGACGGCTTCAAGGCGATCAACGACAGCCTGGGCCATGCAGCGGGCGATCAGATTCTGCAGGAGGTGGCGAGCCGCTTGCGTGAAATACTACCGAGCGGCGATCTGGTCGGACGCCTTGCCGGCGACGAATTCGTCGCCATCGCCGATGGGATGAGCCAGGTGCGCGAGATGCGTGTGCTGGCCGACCGCATCGTCAAGACACTCGCGCGGCCGTTCGCCTTGAGCGAAGCGCTCGTGCATATCGGCGCGAGCGTCGGTGTTTCGCTCTATCCGGAGCACGCAAAGACGGGACCGCAATTGCTGATCTGCGCGGACCGCGCGTTATATGCGGTCAAACGCAGCGGCAAAAGCGCGTTCGCCGTTTTCGATGCCGACAAGCACGTGTCGGATGAAAACCTGAGCTTGCTGCGCAGTGACCTTGAAGGTGCGCTGAAGTCGTTCAATGGTTTGCGCATGGAGTATCAGCCAATTGTCGATCTCAGCGACGGCGCGGTCTCCGGCCGCGAGGCGCTATTGCGCTGGACTCATCCGACCCGCGGCGAGCTTTCCCCGGCCGCATTCATTCCGACGGCCGAACGCACGGGCCTCATCCTCGCATTGGGCGAATGGGCGTTGCTGCAGTCGTGCTCGGAAGCGGCGACATGGCGGGACAAGGTCGCGGTGGCCGTGAATGTGTCGCCGGTGCAGTTGCGCGAGGAATCGTTTGCATCGACAGTCGCGGCGATTCTGCGCAGGACGAGGCTTCCGCCGGAGCGCCTGAACATCGAGGTGACGGAGACCGTGCTGTTGAACGACGACACCGTGACCCGGCGCAACGTCGCGAGGTTGCGCGCGTTGGGCATCGGCCTTGCGCTCGACGATTTCGGTACCGGCTTTTCGACCATGTCGACCCTGGTGCGCTTTCCGTTCGACAAGCTGAAGATCGACAGCTCGTTCGTCAAGGAGTCCGTGCATGGCCGCGAATCCGCGGCGGTGGTGCGTGGGATCGTGGCGCTGGCGCGCGAAATCGGCATGCCGACCACGGCGGAAGGGATCGAAACTCAGGAGCAACTGGATTTCGTGCGCGTGTGCGGATGCACGCACGCGCAAGGCTTTCTGTTGGGCAGGCCGCTGCGTGGCAGCGAGATCGAGCAGATCGCGGCGAACCCGTCCGAGCATTCCGTGAACAAGACCGCGAGCGCGCGGCCTTGAGGTCCCGCGTCGAAGTAGATCATCGAGGTAGACATGACCGCGCCATTGCAATTTCAGTTGAGGATCACCGTCTCGCCTGAACTGGCGCACGCGTTGCGCGCCGACTCATCCTATGCGGCGCATGCCGCGCTGCGCGACGTTCTGCGCGGACACGGCGCAACGTTGAAATGCCAGTTCGATGCGTTCGCCGATTACGTCAGCGAGGCGGAAAGACTGGGGACGGAAAACTATCCGCTCTATCAATGGACTCGGGACACGATCGAAAATCCGCAGAAGAAAGCGAAGTACTTGCAGTCGTTTACGGTCTATGTAAATGGCGATGAA
>NZ_JAQQEU010000134.1:0-9589 GCF_046026895.1 Paraburkholderia sediminicola | reverse complement strand
GCAGGCATGTTTTTCATATTCACTGCGGCGACGGCGATCGACATACTCCATGTTGAATGCACACGACTGGCTCCTTTTAGCAGGCAGCAGATCGAAGCAATTCCGCGACTGACGCTTCATGGCCCGGCCGCTGCGCTCCGTGGAGGACTGTAGCCGACGCCCCTCTCGTTGGCTACGGGGCAGGCCCCTCTCGGGAAAATAACAAATCGGTAATCGACGTGACACTGTTCGGCAAACGAGGTGATGGAGAATAGAAGCGGCCTTGAACCCTACAGGCGGCACAAACATTGCCATGACCCAGTCTGGATCGATTTTGGTTTACTACGATGGCTCACCCGAGGCCAAGTGTGCACTTGAGCGCACCGGCAAACTGGCTTCGTCCTGCGGCAAAAGAGTTCACGTGCTCGTAGTCATCGACACCGTCTCGGCAATCGCATCGAGTGCGGGAATGCTGAGTGGCGCCGCATACAGCGTCATGGTGGGAGCGACATCCGTCATTCTCGACGAAGCGGTGCTTCACCTCACCGCCCAAGGGACGGTCCCGCGCGGCCATGCTTCCCAAGGCGGCGTCGTCGACGCCATTACCCGCCACGCCGCGCTTGTTGACGCGGACATGATCGTCGTCGGTTATCGCAGACTGCGCGGGCTCGCGAAATGGTTGAGTTCACATCCGACGCTCGACCAACTTGTCGAGCGCTCGGCCGGGCGCACGGTCGTGGCCGTGCCCGTGGCGTGACGTCAAACGCGTAATAGTCTCCTCTCGTCGAGCATGACAGCCCGCCCCGGAGATAGCTGCGCAATCGCGAAAGGCGCGTCCCGTGAGCCGATGTTGGGACGTTGCGCGCCTGCCGCCCTCGCAGGATCCGCCGCATCCACGTACGGAACGCTTTGACGTGATCGCACGAAGATAACGATTCTCCTGGTTCAATTTGACGCTCGCATGAATACCATCGATTCACACCAGATTCCGGTTGTCCCGCATCGTCCGCTGGCGGGTAACGACCACCGGACGCTCTTTCTCGCCGCGCTCGGCGGTGCGCTCGAGTTCTATGATTTCGTCATCTATGTATTCTTTGCGGCCGTAATCGGGCAACTGTTCTTCCCGCAGTCAATTCCGGACTGGCTGCGCCAAGTACAAACTTTCGGCATTTTTGCCGCAGGCTACATCATGCGTCCACTCGGTGGCATCATCATGGCGCATTTTGGCGACCTGATCGGCCGCAAGCGCATGTTTACGCTGAGCGTGCTGCTGATGTCGTTGCCGACGCTGCTGATTGGACTTTTGCCGACTTACGAGAGTCTCGGCGTAGCCGCGCCAGTGCTCTTGCTGCTGTGCCGCGTGCTGCAGGGTGCGGCAGTCGGCGGCGAAGTGCCGGGCGCGTGGGTATTCGTCTCGGAGCATGTGCCGCAGCGTCACATCGGATACGCGTGCGGAATGCTCACCGGCGGGCTGACGCTGGGCATTCTGCTCGGGTCATTGTTCGCTTCGGCGCTCAGCCGCCACTATTCGCATGCTGAGATCGTTGCCTACGCGTGGCGGTTTCCGTTCCTCATCGGCGGCCTTTTCGGTCTTCTTTCTGCCTTCCTGCGCCGCTGGCTGCACGAGACGCCCGTATTCATCGAAATGCAGCGGCGCAAGTCGCTGGCCGCGGAAGTGCCGCTCAAGACGGTGCTGCGCGATCACGGCGGTGCTGTAGTCGTGTCTATGGTGCTCACCTGGACGCTGACCGCAGCGATCGTCGTCGTGATCCTAATGACGCCAACTCTGTTGCAAAAGCGCTTTCATATCGATGCAGCAACCGCGCTGCAGGCGAACGTCGTTGCGACTCTCGCCCAGACTATTGGCTGCGTCGTTGCTGGTCTGATTGCAGGGCGCTTCGGCGCAGCCCGTACGATCTTTGTGGGCTGCCTGCTCCTTGGCTCGTCGTACTTTCTGATGTGCAAGCAGATCATGGTCGATCGCTCGTCGCTTATGCCCCTCTATGCGATGGCCGGTTTCTTTGTCGGTGCGGTGGCGGCCATTCCGGTCGCGATGATCAAAGCTTTCCCGCCCATCGTGCGCTTCTCGGGAATCTCCCTCTCGTATAACGTCGCGTACGCAGTGTTCGGCGGGCTGACGCCGGTGGCCGTGTCGCTGATGTCGGCGTCAAACCCGGCCGCGCCCGAACTCTATGTGTCGGTGCTGTGCATCGTCGGCGCACTCGTGGGATATGCGTTGCGCGAAGCCCGCTAAAGGCGGAGCGTTCGGCGTGAGGCGCGTATCCCCATCGCGACATCAACGCGTATTCCGAGGCCGCGAGCAACGGTCGCTATCGAATTCGCGAGCATCGCCCCGTACGCACCGATCCACTTCTCCATCCTTTCCAGCAGGTGATCGAAGATGAGTTCAGTAGCCAGAGAAGCCTCTTTCCTTGCCCGGCATTCCACGCTAAGTGCATTCGTCGCAGCCGCGATCGTGGCCGGCGCGGCCGGCTTCGGATTCGTGTATTCGGGCGTGTACGACGTGTCGGCCATATCCGGACACAACCCGCTCGTCGCGTGGCTGCTGCACAAGACTTACATGCAGTCGTTGCACCGCCACGCGGCCGATATCGAGGTGCCGCCCGACCTGATGACTACCGCCAACGTGGAGGCCGGCGCGCGTCTCTATGCGAACACCTGTGCGGCGTGTCACGGCGCGCCCGGAAAAACGCTGAGCCCGATCGGTCAGGGCATACTGCCGTTCGCGCCGGAACTGCTCGCACCAACACGCCGCAACAATCCCAAGATGATGTACTGGGTAATCAAGAACGGCGTGAAAATGACCGCGATGCCCGCGTTCGGCAAGACGCAAGACGACCAGACGATCTGGGACTTAACGGCGTTCCTCTACAAAGGACGCGGCATTTCCGCTCAAGATTTCGAAAAGCAGAGCGCAGCCAAACCAAACACCCGGCGGTAGGCTATGCCAGTTGAGCGGGCGGGAAAGGGCCACTTGGCGGGGGACATGCCTTTCGCGCATCGGGGTCTTCAGGTGCTGGGCGGGATGCACTTATAGGCTTCCCCCTGAACCTGAGCGGCCGCATCCTTCGCGAACGCGCTCTCCGCCCCGTCGTTGCTACCGACTTTGCTGATTGCGTCCTAAGTCACAAGGGTTGGCAGAGGAAAAGCAGTGGATAAGCCACGCGGTTACAGCTCGCTACTACAAGCGGCTGTTGTGGCTGGCCTACCGGTCATTCGAAAAAGCGGCGTGACCGTCTTTTCAGGGCCGGTCGCGGCCGGAAGTCACTGCGTAGCTCCGGTAACCTGTGAGCCTGATCGGTCGACCTCAACATTCATTAAGGCGCGGACATGCGCCATCGTGCCAGTGGCCAGGGCCTCCAGGCTATAACCCCCTTCCAGAATCGAAACGATGCGCCCCTCGCACGTCGCATCGGCAATACGCATCAACTCTCTGGTAATCCAACGAAAATCGCTGTCCTCGAGGTTCAGGCTTGCGAGCGGGTCCAGTCGATGCGCGTCGAAGCCTGCCGAAATAACGATGAGTTGGGGGCTGAACTGGCGTACCGCCGGCAACATGTCGGACTCGATCCGTGCACGGAAGAGTGCCGAATCACACCCACGGGGCAACGGGACATTGACAATGTTGTGGTTCACGCCGGTCTCGGATGCGGCGCCCGTACCGGGATACAAAGGCCACTGGTGGCTGGAGGCGTAAAACAGCTCCGGGCGGTTGAAAAATGCTGCCTGGGTGCCGTTGCCGTGATGGACGTCGAAGTCGACGACCGCGACGCGCTCCAGCTTGTGTACTTCATGAGCGTAAGCCGCAGCGATTGCAGCCTGATTGAAAATGCAAAAACCCATTGCCCTCGCTGGCTCGGCGTGATGACCACACGGACGCGTGGCGCAAAACGCGTTGCGCGCCTGCGCGTTCATCACTGCATCGACGCCGGCACAAGCCGCGCCGACGCAGCGCATCACGGCTTCCCAGGAGCCTGGCGACATCACTGTGTCGCCCGCATCGAGCGGCACATAACCCTGCTGCGGGGCGGTCTCCGTGACCTCATCGACGAAGGCCTGGTCGTGGATCAATTGCACCTGATCGAGTGTGCCCATCGGCGCATCGCGCCATTCCAGCGCCGCAAATTCCGGCGACTGCAACGCACGCAACACGACCTTCAGACGTTCCGGCGATTCCGGATGGTCAGGGCCCGGGCGATGATCCAGACACGCAGCATGGGAAAAAATAATAGTAGTCGTCATTTACATTGATACGCGGCGCAGACCGCGTCGTCTCCTTATTGCCGGTGAACTCGCAGCGCTGCCAGAGTGCATAACGCGGTAGTGGCGCGCCTCATCACCCCGCCCCAAACTTCTGACTGCAAGAAGCAAGCATAGGGCCGCACGTACTTTCACGATAATCAGACATTGCTTGCAACATCATAGACGTTCGCTTATGGATCACCCCGCGCGCGCCCGAGCGCAATCGGTTTTTCCACGCCGCGACCTACTCTGGAGCCGTGGACGGGCTCCGCGATCGTCGGCCTGCACCGATTTCCGCACTCGACCCTCTCCGGCCGTTGTAGCTAACGCGACGTGCACGGCCGCTCTCCGCGGCCCTGCGCGCCCTGACCAGACCGGCTTAACGCGGCGTGGGCTGCTCAAGGAAGTTTTGCACGGCATTGAACAGTTGTAGCCGGTTTTTCTCCATTATGACCGTGTGCGTCCCTTCGCCGATCAGATCGTATTGCTTCCACGGCGCACCGGTCAGCAGCGGAAACAACGCCTGCGACATGTAAGGCGGCGTGTCCTGATCCCACTGCGCCTGGACCATGAGCGTCGGCGCGGTGATCTTGCCCGGGTCGTAGGTCGCCTTACCGGACATGTAGTAGCCGCGAATGTCCTGCGTCACGCCGTTGGGCGCATGCAGGGCCGGCGGGCTGGCGGATGCAGCATTCGGATCCGTCGCCCACGTCGCCTGCTGCCACTTGTCGAACCAGCCCGGCGGAATCAGGTCGGCGCGCTTGTCCTCCGGCACGCCCTTGTACCAGCGCTCCTTCGCCATCTGCGCAGTGACCATGCGATAGGCGCCGAGCTTGGCAGCTTCGCCCGTTGGCGGAGCATCATGTGAGAGCCAGACAGGTGCGTAAAGCACCAGGCGATTCACCTTCTCCGGCTGCGCGGCCGCGAAACCGCCGGCAATCGTTGTGCCCCACGACCATCCCATGACATCCAGCTTGCTCAGGTGTTGGCGTGCCAGCACCCAATCTACGACGGCGGCATAGTCCTGCACCGCTTGCGCAGTTGTTTCCACGGGCTGCCCGGCGTCAGCCGGCTGGTCCATGGACGCTGGACGCGTCGAATGCCCGTAGCCGGGAAGATCGAGCAGGTAGACATCGAAGCCGCGTCTCGCCATGAAATCCATCCACGACATGCCGTTCAGTTCGAGATCGAATGCGGTGCTGGCAGGATAGGTAGCGCCGTGGACGAACACAAGCGTGTGAGCGGCGTCAAAATGCGTTTGATTGGCCGGACGTTTGTTGCGGACATAGATCTTGATGCCCGGCTGTGGCGATGCCACCATCGCTTCTTCGGTGACGAGCTTGACGGGCGCCGCGGCGCAGGCGGCTGTCGTCCCAGTCATGCCAGAAACAAATGTAAGGATAACTGATGATGCAAGGCATTGCGAAAATTTCATTTACGTCTCCGTAAGCCGTTTTGCCGGCGGTCTTTTAGGATAGATGCCTCACTGTATCAAGTCTTGCGACGGGATGTAAGTGCATGCTGAAAACCAGGCAGAGGTCGCCCCGCCAAGAATGAAACACAGAGGCGGTCTCGAAGACCCGCACGACGGTACGGACGGCTAGTTCTCCGACAAGATTGACGCAGTGATGGGCGCCTTTGAACGCGCGCGTTCGCTGCCGCGCAAACGGCAGCCGCTCACGGTCCGCCTGCTGCGCGAGCGCCCCGTTGATGCCGATCACTTGACGGATCAAGTCTGTACCTGAATGCCCGGTACCTGGGCGTAACCGACGTTCAAATGTCCGCGCGAAAGCGCGGCCCAACGGCCGTAGATGGTCGGGTGCAGACTCATGCAATGAGCATACGCGGCCTGAACCTCGCAAGGCTGCGATCGGCAGCACGCGGACCCACAAGAGACGTTCGGCCTGGCGTGACCTTGACGGCGGCTCCCCAGGGTACAACGGCCGTTCGCGCATCAATGTAGATCGGCGGGCGCTCTGCCTTACGCGTCGGGACTAGGGGCAGTGGCGTCGGCAACGGCCGCTGGCTTTGAGCCGATGAGTTGCCGCTCGGTCGTTGAATACCGGATGATTCGTAAAAAACCGGGTTTCATCGAATTTTCATCATTTGCTTTGAAACTCGAGAGTGCCGAGTTCGCTCGTCTGGAGTTCGGGGTGGCGCGTCAGTACTGTGGGCAGCTTGGGAAGCAGGACAACTGTCAGGTTGCCGTGAGCCTGTCGATCGCGACACAGCGCGGCAGCCTGCCGATTGCCTGGCAGCTGTTGCTGGTTCAACGCAATCTGGGGCTTGGTCTCGAAGGCCAGATCCTCGGGAACGCCCGCACGACGGGCACGTTCCCGATCGTCAATCCATTCCCTGGGGACATACCCATCGTATCCATCGGGCTCGGGACAGGGTGTCCGTGATAGGTCATGCCAGCAGCCGCGGCGCTATGCGCGTCGCCTCCGCCACTCCCGCCATTGCCATTACCACCACCCTGCGCAAACACTGCGTTCGTCACACAGATTCCAGCAACGGTCGCGCAGACCAGAGCGACTTTCAGCGAGTGCTTCATGATACGTCTCCTGCAAGTTCGACGCGCTTGGGTCGCGTCGAGCGCAGATGTGCCGCTAGCGACGGACCGTTTGCGCAGCGGCGGTGCGCAAGCGGACGATTGACGATGGCCTCGAATCTGACGAGTGAGCTGCGGCTTCTACATAGAAGAACGACGCGGGGAGTTTTGAAGACTCAGCGTGAGGGCATATTCGAAGAGTGAAGTCATCGCAGGCCCCGCGTCATGAAAAAACGCGGCGCGATTTTCATCGCGCCGCGTCTGGACTGCTCCGAAACCACGGATTCCCGGCTTCAGAACCTCAGAACGGCCACCATCCTTTGCCGCCGTTCTGGCCTTGCGGGTTGCTGGCGATGCTGCCGTTGCCATTGCCGCCTTGATCGCCGTGATTGCCGTTACCGCTCACGCCCTGGTCGAAGTGGAACGCGCCGAATAGATCGCCGATCGCGGGTCCGTTGACCGGCACATACGGGTTCGAGCCTGTCTGTTGCGGATTCGGCAGATTGTCGCGGCTGCGGCCCGTGATCGGGGCGAGCTGCCAGTTGCGCTCGATGAACTTCACGATGGACGCGTGATCGTCGTACTCGTGCGCGACGCGTCCGCCTTGAGAGTAAGGCGAGACCACGATCAGCGGAATACGCGGACCGTCGCCGAAGAAGTCGACCGGCTGGATATAACCCGAATCGTAGTAGCCACCGCCTTCATCGTTGGTGATGAGGATCGCGGTCGATGCCCACAGTTTCGGATTGCTCTGAACCGAATCGATGATCTTGTGCACGAATCCTTCGTATAGGTCATATTTCGACGAGCCGGGGTGACCATCGAGGCGTCCGCCCGGCTTCACGAAGGAGACCGCTGGCAGCGTGTCGTTTGCGATGTCGGCGTAGAGATCCGTCGAGTCCTGCAGGTGCGCCTTCACGGTCGCCGGGTTCGTCATGATCGACGTCTCGTAGAGGAACGGATTGCAGATGTTGCAATAGACGCTCTGAGACGGGTTGGTGACGAATGTGTTCCAGTCTTCGCCGTAGTACTTCCACGAGATCTTCTTGGCGAGCAGCGAGTCTGCAATTGTGCGAACCGGCGAAGGCGGGATCGTAAACGGGCTCGTATTGACCGTGCCGTTGCCGTTATAGCCCGGGTTGTAGTTGTTTAGCAGGTAGTACGCACCTGCCGCACAGTTCGCGGCCGGATGGTTGGGCAGCGACCCCAGGTAGTTGCGAATCGGACCGACACCCGGTTGTGACGGGTCCGAGCAATTACTGTAAGAGCCGCCGGAGTAGCCGTCCTGCGCATACCAGTTGTTCGTGCCCGGCATCGGACGCGGGTCTTCGATCTGGTTCTTCGGGGGCGTGGACATATTGCCGTTGCCGTCCGTGTAGTAAAGCGCGTCGGCCGTGCCGACCATGATGCTGTTCGCCCCCGTGCCGCCCATCACCGGCTGGTGATAGTTGTCGCTAATCGTGTATTTCCGCGCAAGCTGCGTGAAGTAGGGCATATCGCCGGTGCTCGTGTTGTAGAAGCCGAGTGCCGTCGAGCCTTCGCCCGTTGTCTGAGGGGTAAAGCCAGCCGGCCGGGGGTTGCCGTTGGACCCCGCTCCGATCGACGTCTCGACCCACGCGAAGAGATCCATCTTGCATCCGCTCGGATTGCTGGCCGTGGCATTGGCGAGACTGCAATCCGATTGCTGCCAGTTCTGATAAAAGCGATGCACTGGGCTCGCGGTGTACTGATCGTAATTCGGCCCGACACGCGAGATCTGATAGGGACCGCTCGGCAGGTTGTACGTATTCGAGCCAAAGCGCGTGTCGACTGCGCCTTTCGGAAGACCCGTCGCACCCGTTGTCAGATGAACGAGATCTTGCGGCTCGAGCGCGCTGCCCTCGGCGGCCTGTGCTTCAGCAAGCGTCGTAAAGGGCGCGCTCGTATCGCTGGTGGCGCTCGGCGCGGAACCGGTGTTCGGCGCGGGCAGCACGGGGTAAGGCGTTTTCGATGTGGGACTCATCAGGAAGGTGGTCGGATCCGTCGCTTGCGCCGTGTTTTGCTGCGCAAGCGAGAAGTTCGGGCCCGGGCTGCCGTCTGCATTGATGATGCCCTTCGAGAGCAGATTCTCGATCGTTTGTCCGTGACCCGGCTGGTAGCCGCCAAAGACCTGGTCGAAAGTGCGGTTCTCGCCGACGATTACGATCACGTGCTTGATCGGCGTGACGGTGTCTAGAGAGGGATCCGCGTTCGTTGGCGGATGCGGCTGCGTTTGCGCGAGGGCTGGGAATATCGAGCAGGCTACCGTCAGTGCGACTGCGGTGCCGATAAGACCGGCCCGCCGCACGAATTTTTGTGCGGCTTCTTGTTTTCGCTTCATTCACTACTCCGTTGGGTTGGCCGCGGGGACCTTGTTATAGGAGATTCGTTGAGGTGCGGAAGATAAAGGGCGCGCATGACGGAAGCGAGAACGTCAGGTTTCAATGTCCCGACGCGCAGATAACAAGCGTGGGCCAGGCTTCTTGCTGATTGTTTACGTTGCTTCGCGCATGCAACTGGCGAGACGCATCTTCGTTTTTGTGTACCGATCGTCGCAGCCCCGCCGTATGGGGCTCGCGCCGCGAATACGATCAAAGACTCGCCCGACCGCAAGGGCAAAGGTGAATACCGGGCCGATGCTTCAGCCGGCTTTTCACTGCACTGTAAAAAAACGTAAAATTCGTAAGTCCCAGTAAATCCAGGCCGTGTGTCGCGGTCGCGAAGCAGAAAACGCGGCCGGTCGCGGGGGGGGGGGGGCGCCCCCCCCCCCCCCCCCCC
>NZ_JAQQEU010000133.1:0-10166 GCF_046026895.1 Paraburkholderia sediminicola | reverse complement strand
CAGGCGCATCAAGCCCGCTAACCTTCAATGTATGCCGACGTGAGTCGAAGTGATGCCTGACCGCCGCTAACGCGTCAAACGCAATCTCGTTAAGGGACGTGTCGCTGTGTTTGATGGTAAGTTTGCCGTGCTTCAATCGCGCAGCGTCAAGCAGGTCGTCGACCAGCGTTCGCAGATGCCTTACCTGCCGTTGGGCAACGGTTAATACCTCTACCGCCTTCGCGTTGTCGGCACACAAACGTTTGGCCGCGCCAATAGCACTGTCAATTGGAGCCATCGGATTGCGCAGTTCGTGTCCAAGCATGGCGATGAATTCACTATGCCGCCGGTCACTCTCAATGCCGCTGTCGCGGGCGTCAACGATATTTAGCGCTGTCCCGGCGAACACAGCAAGATTTGAGAGCAGCCGGACATCCTCGCGGTCGAACTGACGTTCATCGGAGTGGGACATCACCCATATCGCGCCCAATTGAGCGTCACCGCCAGGTATGGGGACGACAATACCCTCAGTAACTTTGACGCCGGGAATCTGGAGGCAAGCGAAATGGTCCTGCGGTCGGACAAACAATTGGGGCGCTCTTGCCTGTAGCGCTACCCCGCAAGGGCACTCGTTCCATGCTGTCGCCTTACCCTGCAGGTCAGCGCAGAGGCCTGCGACCGCCAACCACCGGAAATACCGACTATCGCCAGCCCCCTCAACAAGGCTGATACCTGCGCTACCTGCACCACAAATCGACTGTGCCGTCGCCGCGATTTCTTGCAGCAGATTGGCCCTCGGCCCTGTCTGGGCTTTGGCAAGCCTAACTAGCGCACTGTTTTCTGAAGCGTAGTCTGGCTGCCTCGCTCCTCGGTTGGCGAGTTCGTCGTTGTTGGTGTACGGGCTATTGCTTTCCATGAAGTCCGGCCCAGCTTCTGACATTGAAATGAAGCCGCGAGACCGCAGCGGTAGACGTGATTCAATCGTTAGATGACAACTGGCTTGGTCAAGGATATTTGGACGGTCGCGATGCTTTGCCCCAGCCCGCGAATCTTGACCTATTTTACGCGGACCCTGCGGAGGTGACCGGAGAAGTCGCTTACCTCACTCAGACGCACGCTCATCGAGTAAGGTTGGATTGCTACGGGCGAACGTTCTACGGCCAGCAGCGCTCGTTGACAGGCTGCCAGCGAGGAGGCGGTCGACCCGCAAAAGCTGGCGACGTGATGCTAGTTGTCAGTCGCGCTGCTACGAACGCGTTGACGGTCTGCAAGAGCATCTGGAGGTCGGCCGGCTTTCGAAAAAAAGCTGACCAGCAGCGTGGGTCGGAACTCGGCTCGGCCATAGCAGATAGCATCACTATTGGCAAATGCGCGAACGCGGGTTGGCATCTGACTCGTCTGCACAGCTCCGCCCCGTCCATCTCAGGCATTTGCCAGTCAGTAACGATTAGCGCGGGCATTTGGTGCAGGACAGTCCGTAGCGCTTGCGCCCCGTTTTGCGCAATCAGCACGTGATGGCCCCCGCTTTCGAGTGCCAGTTGGAGCGCCCACAGGTTATCGGGGTCATCATCAACGAGTAGAACAGTCGACATGGCTCGGCATGCTTAAACATTTGCTTAGCCTGCGCAACAGCCATGCCTCCCATAAAGCGGATGCCTTTGTACGCGCGAGGCTACGGAATCCAAGTGGTCACGTTCACAACGAGCCGCCCAGGTCAGCGGCCGTCGTCGAGCACCTGCCGAACCTCACGCGCATGATTGGCTTGCTGCTACGCAATCAGTCGAATCTTGGAGCGCAATGCAGCGCGCACCTTGCATCATTCTCGGACGGCTCGAAGCTAAGCATTCCTCCCCAGCGTCCACAAGTAATCCGAGCGGCTATTCCACGCTTGGCCGGCTCGGAACATCGCTTGCTTCGTCGGTGTTCTCAACCATTTGAAGGGGAAAGACGATGGCGGGCGAAAGTTCATACAAGCCGGGCGAAATAGTAAAAGTTTCGGGTATTTATTCGGTCGTGCATGATGATGGGAAAGACACGTTCGAGGTCACCTGCGTCGAAGGCGAACACTTTCCGCCAACACGTAGCGGCAAAGGTGCGCATTTCGAACTGAAATACGCAGCGACGCATTCACACAAGCATGGTGAACTGAAGGGCACCGAAGGCCGGAGCTAAACCAGGTTCTAACATTGGCGCGTCGCAGAGTGATACTTTGACGGTGCGCCTATAACCTTTGGCCTTCGAGCTATGGGCGGATGGAAGTCTGGCGGTCGCCGTGGCGCTGCCACTAAAGCCTGTGCCTCCGGCGGTTAGCCGGCGCGGAAACCTACCTTGATTTGGGCGTTCTTCGACTGCAGCCATGGTCACGACTCGCAGCGCGGCGTCTTCACCTCTCAGCCGCTACCGGAAAATGCGGGATTTCGGAGCTACGCCCGAACCTGCACCATCGACCCACGCCACGCGCAGGTCAGCGGGCCGTGGTTTCGTCGTTCAGAAGCACTGGGCGAGTCGCCTTCATTACGATTTCCGGCTTGAGCTGGATGGCGTGCTGGTTTCGTGGGCTTTACCCAAGGGGCTGTGCTACGACCCAAAGGAAAAACGGATAGCCATCCACGTGGAGGACCATCCGCTGGAGTACGCGACATTCGAAGGAACGATTCCGCCCAGGCAGTATGGCGCTGGCGCCGTCATCGTGTGGGACCGTGGGACGTGGGAACCGGTCGGTGACCCACGAAAGGCATTGGCGGCTGGCAAGCTGATATTCCAGCTCCATGGCGAGAAACTCGCGGGCTTGTGGGAGCTGGTCCGCATATCCAAGCCGGAGGACAAGCAAGACCAGTGGATGCTCTTCAAAAAACGCGATGAGTGGGCGCAGCCGCTGGCGAAATACGATGTCATCAAGGCGCTTCCCGACAGCGTCGCCACCAAGCCCTTGGGGCTCGTCGAAGAGCGTGAGCCGAAATCCGTGCGGCCGGCGCGCAAGAGCAACCAGGACCTAGACCTGTCTGCCGCCACGAGCGCGCCGCTCCCCGCAAAACTCGAACCGCAGCGCGCGACTCTGGCTTCGTCACTGCCGACGGGCGGCGACTGGATAGTCGAGTCGAAACTGGATGGTTACAGAATGCTCGCCCGCGTCGACAAGGGGCGCGTGAGGCTGTTCACAAGCGGCGGCCACGACTGGACGAAGAAGCTCGCAAGCCTGGCTGCAGAGGTTGCAAAGCTGCCAGTCCCGAGTGGCTGGCTGGACGGCGAAATCGTCGTGCTCAGAAACGGCCTCCCAGATTTCGGCGCGCTTCAGAACGCTATAGATGGCGCCGCGAATGAGGAAATCATTTATTTCCTGTTCGACCTGCCGTACTTCGAAGGGAAGGACCTCAGGAATGTCCCGCTGTGGGCGCGGCGCGCGCTGCTTTTGCAACTGCTCAAGGATGAGGGCGACCGCATCCGGTTCAGTCAGGACTTCGACGCTCCGGTGGCTCAGATATTCGAGGCGGCTGCTGGTTTAGGTCTCGAAGGGCTGATGTTGAAAGGTCGCGACGCGAAATATGAGTCAGGGAGGACCCAGACATGGCTGAAGGCGAAGTGCCGCCTGCGACAGGAGCTGGTTGTCTGCGGCTTCACCGCTAGAGGCGGCAAGGACGGAGAAGTCGGCAGCCTTTTGCTTGGATACTATGTCGGCAAACAGCTTCATGATGCCGGGAGCGTCGGCACCGGTTGGAATGCCCGCACTGGGCGGGACCTGTGGATGCGCCTGACGCCGCTGGAGCTGGACGCAGCGCCCTTCGACGTCGCCGTATCGAAGCCCAGCCGCTGGTCAAGGCGTGCGGCGGCCAGCGAGCGCTGGGTTCGGCCTGAGCTCGTTGCCGAGGTCGAATTTGCCGAGTGGACCGCGGAAGGTGTTGTGCGCCAGGCGTCGTTCAAGGGTCTGCGCGCCGACAAGCCCGCGCGCCTTGTCGTCCGGGAAGCCGGTGAGACTCTGACGCCAGCGCCCACTTCTCAGGTGAAAGTCACGCACCCTGAGCGTATCGTCGACCCGACAAGCGGCGTTACAAAGCTGGACCTGATTCGGTACTACGAAAGCGTTGCCCAATGGATGCTTCCGCACCTCAAGGACCGGCCGCTGGCCATGGTCCGCGCGCCCACTGGTATTTCTGGTGAGCTGTTTTTCCAGAAGCACGCCGAAAAGACTGCCATGCCGGGGCTGAAAGCCCATAACCGCGATTTGTGGTTGAATCACCCGCCGCTGCTGACCGTCGATACCGCTGACTCATTAATGTCGGCGGCCCAGATGAATGTCGTTGAGTTCCATACCTGGAATTCCACGGTCCTGCAAATTGACAAGCCCGACCGCGTCATCTTTGACCTGGACCCGGGCGAAGGGGTCAAGTGGAAGCAGATTCAGGAAGCGGCTGTGCTTGTGCATGCGCTGTTGACAGAGCTGGGCCTCAAAGCCTGGCTGAAGACAAGCGGAGGCAAAGGACTGCATGTTGTCGTGCCGCTGACGCCCCGACTGGACTACAAATCGGTAAAGGCGTTTTCGCAGGCGTTCGTCCGGCATCTGGCAAAGACCATCCCCGAACGCTTTTCGGCAACGTCGGGGGCTGGCAACAGAGTTGGCAAAATCTATGTTGATTACCTGCGCAACGGAAAGGCGCAGACGACTGCCACCGCATTTTCTGCGCGGGCTCGGCCCGGAATGGGTGTTTCGATGCCAGTGTCGTGGGAACAACTCCCCGACCTGAAAAGCGGCGCGCACTGGACGGTGCAAACAGCGAGAGAGTATCTTAGCTTCCAGCCGCGTGACCCGTGGGAGGCATATTGGACAACACGCCAATCACTGGCGTCGCGGTGAAGCGTCTGCGGTAGGACGGCAGTCGGGCTGCAACGGTCTGATGGCTCGAAGCTACGTGCATGGATGGTAACTGGCAGCAGAGATAGGCACATCCCATGCTGTTTTGCGCAGGGGTGGTACCCGGAAACGGATGGTGTGTAAGTACGCCTGCGGATTGCCGCCGGCCGGTCTCAGGAGAATCTCATGGCAGCGCGTTCCATCGCATCGCTGACGCTTTCCTTCGGTCTGGTGTCCATACCGGTGAAGCTATATTCGGCCACGGACAGCGCTGCCGGCGTTGGCTTCAATCTACTGACGCCGGAAGGCGGCCGGGTCAAGCAGCAGTACATATCCGAGGCCACGGGCGATGTCGTCGCCCGCGCCGACATGAAGAAGGGCTACGAATTTGAAAAGGGGAAGTTTGTCGTCTTTGCGCCTGACGAACTGAAGGCGCTTGAAGAAGGTGCGAGCCACGTAGTCGAGATTGTTTCCTTCGTTCCGGAAAACTCGGTGGACCCGCTCTACTATGACAAGGCGTACTTCATCGCTCCCGACAAGCGCGGCGGCAAACCCTACAGCCTGCTGCAACAGGCCATGCGAGAGAGCGAACGCTGCGCGCTGGCCAAATGGTCGTACAAGGGAAAGACCCGAATCGTTCAGATAAGGCCAGCGGAGGACGGGATGGTCTTCCAGCAGCTACTGTTTGCCGATGAGGTAAGGGCGCTGAGCGATTTGCATATTGAGCAGGTGACGGTCAGTGCCATGGAACTGAAGCTTGCGCTTCAAATCATTGACCAAGTTTCGGAAGATGCGTACGACCCGACGGCGTACGAAGACGAAGAAAAGAAGCGGATTCTCGAAGCCATCGACCAGAAAATTGCCGGCAAACAGATTGTGTCACCGGAGGGGCCTGCAGAGGAATCTGGCGGCCAAGTGATTGACCTGATGGAAGCGCTGCGAGCAAGTCTAAGTGCCAACAAAACGAAACGAGCCGCCCCTGCGAAACCGGCTGCAAAGACAACTGCTCCGAAGAAGGCTTCGCCCGATGACGACGTCGAAGCGCTATCAGCCAAGCCACGGCGGCCCGTCAAACGAGCCGCACCGAGAGTCGACGTGAAAGAAGCGCCGCCGGCAAAGGTTCGAGCTCGCAAGTGAACAGAAGAAATCTGTCACGCGACTATTCGTTGCGAAGCCTCCAGTCGCTACTGGGCGTCTCGCGCAGAGTTCTATCCGGGCTGATTGACGCGGGCTTCGTCCATCCCTCGCGTGGCCGGCGAAACGAACTCCGGTTCTCGTTCCAGGATGTCGTGGTCCTTCGCACCGCATTTCAATTGCAACCAGCGAAAGTTTCATCACGGAAAATTCTGAAGGCGCTTGCCAAGCTGAAAGCGGAACTCCCCGACGAGCTTCCGCTGTCTGGAATCCGAATCACATCGGTCGGTGAATCGGTGGCTGTCAGGTCAGGACAGTCCCAATGGGACGCGGCCTCGGGCCAGCACCTCCTCGATTTCGAGGTTGCACCTATTCGAGGTGATGTTGCGTTTCTGGACGCGGCACCGCGAAACGTGGCGAGCCGGCAAGAGCAGGCAGAAGAATGGTTCGCACTTGCCGAACAGCTCACTGAAACAGATGCGGTCGGTGCGGAGCAGGCCTACCGGAAAGTGCTTGAGCTTGCGCCATCACCGCATTACGACGCATATACCAATCTGGGCGTATTGCTATGCGAGGCGGAAACGCGTTGCGATGAGGCGTTGTCCGTCTTCGATGGCGCACTCGAGCATTTTCCCGAGGACGCGTTGCTTCACTTTAACCGCGCGGTCGTCCTAGAGGAACTGAAACGCTATGACGCGGCGGCAGCAGCTTACCAGCGGTGCTTAGAAATTGACCCGACGCATGCCGACGCTCACTTCAACCTCGCTCGCCTGAGCGAGCTTCGTGGCGACAAACAGGGGCTTGTCCGACACCTGAGTGCCTATCGTCGGCTGGTTGGTTGATGAGGCATCGGACCGGTCTTTCTTCCCGCGGACCGAGGAAGCCTCGATGGCACCAGCATTACCGAGGGAGGATGGCCTTCCGCGATACCAATCGCTAGCCGTGGTTATCGGCCCACGCGCGACACCAGGAAAGGCCGGCCGATTCTGCCTCCTCATCAGTGTCGAATACGCCCAGCACTCCAGAGGCCACTACAACCTTCTCCACCCGCGTTCGGCGTTCTCTGCGGGGCACGCCACTTGCTCAACTCTTGGGCCATTCAAACGAACTATGGAGGTTCAAATGACCGAGTCCCATCAATTAATCACCCCGGCATCCGGTACGTCGTCCGTTGCGTCTGACCCGGCCAATTCTGTCGGTTCATCTCAACGGAGCAACGGCTCCACAGCGAAGTCCAGCGCCAGCGAAGGGGACCGGGCAACCAGTGCATCGACGCTGTCCGACCTGAAGGAGAAGATTGCCGGTGCACGGGAGGTGGTCAAGACGAAGTATCGTGTGGTCTCTGAATCGACCGACGATTACGTTCATGAGGCTCCCTGGAAAGCGGTCACGATGGCACTCATCGGGGGGCTCATCATCGGACTGCTTGCTCGCCGCTAACGCGAATTTAGCTCTATAGGAGAAGACACATGGACCCGGTCTCGCATGGAATCCTTTTCTGGCTGATTATCGGAGGCATTGCTGGCGCCTTGGCCGGTCGTATCGTCGATGGCGGTGGCTTCGGCATCGTGGTCGACATCATCGTGGGAATTGTCGGAGCCTTCATAGGAGGTTGGCTTGGCGGGGCGCTGGGTCTACATCTGGGAAGCGGCATAATAGGCTCACTTATTACGGCGTTGATTGGCGCGGTCATCCTGCTCGCTGTCCTGCGACTTGTGAGCCGAGGTCGGGCGCGTCCACTCTAAAGCCTTCCATTTCTTTATACGCTGGGCGTACCGGTACTGACGGCAAATAGGTCGAGCCTGAGTCAGTCCGGCGGCGAGCCGAGCACTGACAAAGCGCGATGAAGATGCGGCGGACCGCATCTTCATCACCGGCTCAACCGAAGCGCGTTACGTTTCAATTTGTCGCTATTGCCGTGCTTCTGGAACCGCATTCATCCTACGCTGACCTCAATGCGCCGTGGCTTTGCCTCCTCCCGACGCGGGATGGTCAGCTTTAGTACGCCCTCCTTCAGATTGGCTTCAATCCGCGAAGTGTCGAAGTCGTCGCTGACGGCAAACTGCCTCGAAAAATATGGCGCGCGTATCTCCGCGTGCGAAAGATGCAAATTCGCAGGAGTTGGTACCGCCGACTCCGCTTCGATAGTGAGACTTCCGTCATGCACGCTCACCTCTAAGCGCTCCCTCGTCACGCCGGGCAGGTCTGCCAACAGTGTCACTCCCTGACTGTCCTCGAAGATGTCTACCGCTGGATTCAGCTTTAGCCGACGCGTCTTTTCCTCGGTAGCATTGCGGCTTACAGCGCCAGTCTCGCGCTGGGCGATTTGGGTCGGGTCGCTCATGATGTCACCTCTCACTCAACCGTAATTGCACGGGGTTTCGAAGCCTCGCGCTTACCAATCGAAATCAACAGGCATCCGTCTACGTAGCGCGCCTGCACCTTGTCGGGGTCCGCATGCTGCGGCAATTCGACTGCTCTGCGGAATGAGCCGGCGAATCGCTCTTGCGCGTAGGCGCGCCGGCTTTCGGCGGAATGGCGCAGTGAGCTTGTCCGCTCGCCGGCGATGGTGAGGAGCCCCTTGTCGATGGAGATATCCAGTTTTGTTGCATCGATACCAGGCGCAAACGCGACGATTTCAATCGTGTCGTCTGTCGCCCCGATGTTGATGGGTGGGAAGGTCCCGAGCCGGCTTGAGCGAAGGCTGGACGGAAATCCGCCGAACAGGGTAGACATCTGCCGTTGCAGACGGTCCAGTTCGCTGAAGAGTTCGGTGCCAAAGTAAAGGTCACTCATGGTCGCTTTCTCCTCTGGTGGCGGGGAGACGAACCGGCGTACGCGCTCCAGTCCATTTGCCCCGGCCGCAGACAAACAAGGTTGAAACACGCAGCGCCCGCGACAACCCGCGAGCAACTGCCTGAGCGCTTTGAAAATAGGATACGCACAATGATTTTCAAGCCCGCCAGTTGAAGAATTTTTCGCTCTTGAAAAGCCGATAACCGCCCCTACCATCCGCGCACCAGTGTCACCCAGGAGAACGCAATGGAATTCGAAACAGAGTGGATAACTCTCGGTAAGCATCGGTTGAGGTTGCGCTCAACGAAAGGCTTTCCGACTGAAGTGATGCATCAGCTTGCCGGGGTTGTGAGGCTGGCGGTTGATAACAACATGAGCGCGCGAGCCCGTATCGTCGAAATCGTTTTCCGCAAGGAGCAAAGTTATGACATAACAATAGGCACGACGCTTTCAGAAGACCGGATTTGTGCGCCGCAACTTGAGACCACAATCGCAACGGTAATGGGCTTGCTACCGGACCAGGTCAACATCCTGGTCGAGACGGTGACCCAGCAGGAGGTCCACCTGCATTTCGGCTTGTATGAACGGATGCTGGCCGAAAAGCTGGGCGTTGTCCCGCCAATCCAGTGATGGGATAACGGGGCCTGCGGCAATCCTCGGTGGCAGACGGAATTCGGCTTTCTAGGCCGTTTGCCATCCGGTGAGACGGGGTTTGAGACGCGGGCATTTCGCCCGCAGTCCTTACGATGTTTGAAGATGATTTCGCGCACTCGGAAACACTATCGACCTACAGCCCGCGTTACCGCCGCCCTAGGACCGCCCCGATGCTGGGCGAGAAGGTCCGCCACCACGCGCAGCACTTCCGGATGATGGACCATGCCCATATGGCTCACGTCCTCGACCTCAATGTTGCGGTGGTTCCTTGACTCGGTCGAGACGCATCCTTCCCACGCAACAATTCCGTCCGTTTTCGAGTAGACCGAAGCGCAGGGGACAGACGTGACGGCATCGGAGCGCCGCATTGATACTTGGCTCATTGGAGATATACCGCTGCTCAGCATGTTCAGCAGCCATCCGGCGTGAGTGGCGTCCGCGTTGTCGGCAACAGGGGTCGCCAGCGTGATGACCTGGCGCACCAGTTCCGGATATTTCGCGGCCAACTGACGGGCGTAGACGCCGCCAAAACTCCAGCCAAGGAGAGAAACCGAACGCCGATGCAACGCATGTATCTGCTGTAGATGGTCACCCAGACGTTCGAGCACCAGGTCATTGTCGGCACCCGGGCCGAAGTTGACGCCTTGCTCCCAATCGTGGACTTCGTAGCCCAGTTGTTGCAGGCGCTTGCGCAGGTCCGACGTCGCGGCCCCGCTGACACCGAGCCCGGGAAATACGAGTACCGGATGACCGTCAC
>NZ_JAQQEU010000132.1:0-10469 GCF_046026895.1 Paraburkholderia sediminicola | reverse complement strand
GGCCGGCAGGCCCGTTTTCCATTTGTGCCCGCTGTGTTCGCATGAGGTGTTCGAGCGAGCCGGCGAAAGTCGTCACGCCGCGTGGGCCGCGACCTACACCAGCGCAGTCGCCTCGACTTCCATCTTGAAGCCATAGTGCAATTGCGGCACCGGCACGACAGCACGCGCCGGTCGCGCTTCACCCGCCCAGCGCGCGTAAATCTGGTTGAAGCTCATCCAGTTTTCAATCTCGACGATATAGACGCGCACCTGCACCAGTCGCGCGATGCTGCTGCCGGCGCTCTCCAGCGCGGCTTTCACATTGGCCAGCACCTGTTCGGCCTGCGCCTCGAACGACGCATCGGCCAGCTTGTTGCCTTGCGCGTCGATCGGCAATTGCCCCGCAACGAAGGCGAAGCCATTCGCGATCGCGACATGGCTGTAGTGGCCGCCCGGCTTTGCGAGCGCGGCTGGGTTGTCCGTATGTGGCAAACGTGGATCGTGCTGGCTACCAGCCATGAATACGACTCCAAAAAATAACGACGCCCACGACGCGCGTGGTTGCTCTCACGATGACGCGCGCCGCACACTCGCGTGGCGAGCGTCTTCAGTCGCATTCCCGAAACAATGCGCAGTCACGCAGATGTGATCGCAGCCAATGAACGTGCATGTTGCATGCAGCAAGACGCGATACATCACATCGCGCAGCGTTCACTGCACCTCGCGCATCTCACATGCTTCAATAAGCACCCCGTCCGACGACGCGTCACACGCTAAGCGCCTCTAGCTTCTCGCGCGCATCGGCGCAACGGCGATTCAGGTCGCGATGCATCGGCTGGCTGTCGAGCAAAGCCGATACATCGGTCAAACCAAAATCAAAGCGCAAGACGTATTCGATGTCCGTGTAGTCGTGATAGGCGCCGCTGTCAGCCAGCTTCTGCGCTTCGGCGAAAGCGGCTTGTTGCCGTTCGCCATTCATCAAGTATCTGATCGCCATGATTGCCGCTCCGAGGAACAGTGACGCCATCATAGCAACGCAATTTGCTACGCACGGTCGCGCGCACGCAACACCTGGTGTTTTCCGTAGACGCGGCGCACCGGGCGTCGGCGTGAGGTCTGCAGGCAATATCAGCAGCATCGGCGGCGCCGGCATCCTCCGCGCGTCAGGCCGTGCGTGGACAGCCACACATCACCGCCGCACAACCTTCACGCTACGTTCACGCAACGTTCACCCAACCGCGAGGCAAGCATCACACCGCCGCGACCGGCGCCTTCGTCCCATGCCACCTGACGACCAGCATCCGCCCGACGTAGCACAGCGTTCCCGCGACGCCCACCACGATGCCCATGCCCCTGGGTGAGCCGTCCTGCCACAGGCCGACGGCCAGACTCGACAACGCGCCGAGCGCGAGCTGCACCGCGCCGAACACAGCGGCCGCGGCACCCGCGTTAAGCGGATAACGGTGCATCAGATCAGTCGTGCAATTGGCGGCCAACAACCCCACAACTCCGACCACGAAGAACAGGCCGAACACGATCGACCACAATCCGCCCCAGCCCGTCAGCGACACGAGAGACACGAACAGCGAAGCACCAAAGCTCACGGTTGCCGCAAAGGAAATGATCGGCAGCGAGCCGAGCCGGCCCACGAGGCGCGTATTCAGGAAGTTGCCCAGCATGATCCCGACGATGTTCAATGCGAACAGGAACCCGTAATGCTGTGCCGACACATGGAAGTATTCGATGTAGACGAAAGGCGTCGCCGTGATGTACGCGAACATCGACGCGAACGCCATGCCGCCGCACAGCATGTGCCCCCACGCGACCGGATCGCGCAGCAGCTTGCCGTAAGCGCCGAACGATTTCAGCAATGCCGAATGCGCGCGCTTTTCGCGGGGCCACGTTTCCGGCACCTTGAGGAACGCGGTTACCGCGCACACCGCGCCGAACAGCGTCAGCACGATGAACACCACGCGCCAGCCGCCCAGCAGCAGCAACTGGCCGCCGATCAGCGGCGCGAGCAACGGGCCGATCGACGTGACGATCGCTAGCATCGACAACACACGGGCTGCATCGGTCGGGCCGTGCGCGTCGCGCGCGATCGCCCGCGCCAGCACCGACGCCGCGCCGGCACCCAGCGCCTGCACGAAGCGAAATGCCACCAGCGAGCCGATAGAGAACGACAACGCGCACGCCACGCTCGCCAGCGCATACATGACGATGCCGCCGAGCAGCACCGGCCGCCGTCCATACGTGTCCGACAGCGGACCGTAGAGCAACATGCCGATCGAAAAGCCGAACATGAAACTGGTGAGCGTCGCTTGCGCGGCGCCGGTGTTGATCGCGAAGGCCTGCGCGATGGTCGGCAGGCTCGGCAAATACATATCGATGGAAATCGGCCCGCATGCGGCAAGCGCACCGAGCAACAGAATCAGCCGGCCATCGGGCCGGCTTCTGGTGACGTGAGACATGGGAATCCGGATGGAGCGCCGCGCCGTGATCGGCAGCGGAACCGGTGGAACGGTGAAAGCACCAACTTGACGACCTCGATTGTACGCGAGGGATCATGCTCACGAGGAGGCCGCTGTGTCTGTTGGGTCCAGCTGCCCTGCTGCACCCGGGGGTTGCGGCGGCGGCCCGCGGCAACTGGGTAGCCGATCGGTTAAGCTGCCGCCTGAACGCTTGGGAGCGCGCGATGTGGTCGCACTCCCTTCCCCAACATCCTGTTCCGAACACGCGATGACCGCCTTCCTGCTGATCTGGAGCCCCAAGAAATGGCCGTGGCCCGAGTTGCCCGACATCGCGAAACGCGTCGCCGCGGGCGTCGTTGTCAGCGACGTGTGGGGCTGCGGATTTGCGCGCGGCATCCTGCCGGGTGATCGGGTGTTTCTGCATCGCGTCGCCCAGCAGCCCAAAGGCATTTTCGGCTCCGGCTACGTGACCCGCGCGCCCTACGAGGTGCCCGACCCGGCGACGAAGCGGGGCTACCGTTTGTGCATCGACTTCGTGTACGACTGGCTGGTCGACGCGCACGAAGCGCCGGTGATCCCACGCGAGATGCTGCGCGCCCACCCGTTTTCCGTGCAGACGTGGGACGCGCAAAGCTCGGGCACGGTGATCAAGCCAATCGCCGAAGGCGCACTGGAAAAACGCTGGGCCGAACTCACCGGCAAACGCAAGCCGCCGAAGCTCGAACCGCCCGCGGGTCCCACACGGTCCAGCAAAGTCACCGCGCATGCCGCGGCGGCGGCAAAAAGCGCTGCAATGATGAATCAGTCAGCCACGAAGCCGAAGACGGCAAGCAAACTGACCGCTCAACCAGAGGCCACCCAACCCGCGCCCCGACCAGCAACGAAGAAGATAGCGACGAAACGCGCACAACAGGGTTGACCATACGCGCACCTCGCCAGAGCAGCCGCAAGACCTGTTCATGCTGACTCCGGTACAATTTCTCCACCTATCCCAGCATCGCGCGAATCGCCCACGAGCGGCCTGCGCCGCTGCGCAACCCCAATTCCCGTCATCGCCATGTCCAGAAACGAAACCCTCTTCGAACGCGCGCAACGCACCATTCCCGGCGGCGTGAACTCGCCGGTTCGCGCCTTTCGCTCCGTCGGCGGCACGCCGCGCTTCATCGAACGCGCGCAAGGCCCCTACTTCTGGGACGCGGACGGCCAGCGCTACACCGACTACATCGGCTCGTGGGGCCCGATGATTCTCGGCCACGTTCATCCGGAAGTTCTCGAAGCGGTCCAGCGCGTGCTCGCCAACGGCTTCTCTTTCGGCGCGCCGACCGAGTCGGAAGTGGAAATCGCCGAAGAAATCTGCAAGCTGGTGCCGTCGATCGAACAGGTCCGCATGGTGTCGAGCGGCACGGAAGCCACCATGAGCGCGCTGCGTCTCGCGCGCGGCTTCACGAACCGCAGCCGCATCGTCAAGTTCGAAGGCTGCTACCACGGTCACGCAGACAGCCTGCTCGTCAAGGCCGGCTCGGGTCTGCTGACCTTCGGCAATCCGACTTCGGCGGGCGTGCCGGTGGATATCGCCAGGCACACCACCGTCCTCGAATACAACAACGTGGTTGCACTCGAAGAAGCGTTCAAGGCATTCGGCAACGAGATCGCTTCCGTGATCGTCGAGCCGGTCGCGGGCAACATGAACCTCGTGCGCGCCACGCCGGAATTCCTGCAAGCATTGCGGCGCCTATGCAGCGAATACGGCGCGGTCCTGATCTTCGACGAAGTGATGTGCGGCTTCCGCGTCGCGCTCGGTGGCGCGCAACAGGTATACGGCATCACGCCTGACCTCACCTGCCTGGGCAAGGTGATCGGCGGCGGGATGCCGGCGGCGGCCTTCGGCGGCCGGCGTGACATCATGGCTCACCTCGCGCCGCTCGGCGGCGTCTACCAGGCGGGCACGCTGTCGGGCAATCCGATCGCGGTCGCAGCCGGCCTGAAGACGCTGCAGCTGATCCAGGCGCCGGGCTTTTACGACACGCTCGCCGCGCGCACAGCGCGTCTTGCGCGAGGTCTCGCCGAGGTCGCACGCGCAGCGAAAGTGCCGTTTTCGGCCGACTCGCTCGGCGGCATGTTCGGCCTCTACTTCACCGAGTCGATCCCGTCCAGCTTCGCCGAAGTCACGAAGAGCGACGTGCCGCGCTTCAACGCGTTCTTTCACAAGATGCTCGACGCGGGCGTGTACTTTGCGCCGTCGGCATATGAGGCGGGCTTCGTTTCGATCGCTCACGACGACGCGATCATCGACGCCACGATCGATGCGGCGCGAGGCGCCTTCGCGTCGCTCGTGGCCTGAGGCCGGCACCGCATAGCAAGCACCTGAACCGAAACGCAGCACGACCCAACCACCGCACCCGACCCCGATGTTTTCGCAAACCGACTTCGTCCATATGGAACGCGCACTTGCATTAGCGAGGCGCGGCATGTACACCACCGACCCGAATCCGCGGGTGGGCTGCGTGCTCGTCAAGAACGGCGAAGTGATCGGTGAAGGCTTCACGCAACCGGCCGGCCAGGATCATGCGGAGATCCGCGCGTTGAAGGACGCGCGCTCGCGCGGTCATGATCTGCGCGGCGCCACCGCCTACGTGACACTCGAACCGTGCAGCCACTTCGGCCGCACGCCGCCGTGCGCAAATGCGCTCATCGAGGCGCAGGTGGCGCGTGTGGTCGCCGCGATGGAAGATCCCAATCCGCAGGTGTCCGGACGAGGTCTCGCGATGCTGCGCGACGCCGGCATCGAAGTACGCTGCGGACTGCTCGCCAACGAAGCGCATGAGCTGAACATCGGCTTCGTGTCGCGCATGACGCGCGGCCGCCCCTGGGTGCGCATGAAGGTGGCGGCTTCACTGGACGGCCGCACCGGCCTGCCGTCGGGCGTGAGCCAATGGATTACGGGCGCAGCGGCGCGTGCCGACGGGCACGCGTGGCGCGCCCGCGCTTCGGCGATCCTGACCGGCATCGGCACCGTCAGGGAAGACAATCCGCGCATGACGGTGCGCGCCGTCGACACGCCGCGCCAGCCGCAACGCGTGTTGATCGACAGCCAGCTCGACGTGCCGCCGCACGCGCAGATCCTGGCCGGCGCGCCCACGCTGATCTTCTGCGGCAATCTCGATGCGCGGCACACCGATCGCGCCAACGCGCTGCGCGAGCGCGGCGCGGAGATCGTCCAGTTGCCGAACGCGGCCGGCAAGGTCGATCTTCCTGGCGTACTCAGCGTGCTCGGCGAGCGCAACGTGAACGAACTGCACGTCGAAGCGGGCTATAAGCTAAACGGTTCGCTGCTGCGCGAAGGCTGCGTCGACGAATTGCTCGTCTATCTCGCGCCGAGCCTGCTCGGCATGGATTCGATGAGCATGTTCAATCTGGGCGCGCCCGAAACGCTCGAGGGCCGTGTCAAACTGAATTTCCACGCGGTCGACCGGATCGGCGACGACCTGCGGATTCTCGCGCGCTTCGCGCCACAGGCCGCATCCGAAGCCGGCAACCCGCCCGCGCCTCCGTCCGTTTCGAAATGACTAGGGATTAGCACGATGTTCACAGGAATCGTCGCGGCAGTGGGCCGCATCGAATCAGTCAGTCCGCTGGGCACCGACGGCGACGCGGGCTTGCGCCTGAACGTCGAGGCCGGCGGTCTCGATCTCGGCGACGTGCAGCTCGGCGACAGCATCACGATCCAGGGCGCCTGCATGACGGTGGTCGCGAAAACCGCTCATTCGTTCGAAGTCGACGTGTCGCGCGAAAGCCTGAACTGCACGGCGGGCCTCGGCGAGACTGGCGAAGTCAACCTCGAGAAGGCGCTGCGCGCGCACGACCGGCTCGGCGGCCATATCGTCTCCGGCCACGTGGACGGCCTCGGCACGGTCACGCATTTCGCGCCGGTCGGCGAATCTCACGAACTGCGCGTGCTGGCGCCGCGCGAGATCGGCCGCTATCTGGCGTACAAAGGCTCCATCACGGTCAACGGCGTGAGCCTGACGGTCAACTCGGTTAAAGATCGCGACGAAGGCTGCGAGTTTTCGATCAACCTGATTCCGCACACGGTCGAAATGACCGCGCTCAAGCGTTTGCGTGAAGGCACGCAGGTGAATCTGGAAATCGATCTGATCGCGCGCTACGTCGAGCGCATGCTGAACGCGCCGAAATAACGGGCTGGCGCGAAGCCCCAAGCCGGGCCAAGCATGGGGCTGGCGGCGGCGCCCTGCCGCTGTCAGCCGGTTCATGCGGCCATCGTTTCGACGAGCATAGCAACGGCGCACGGCTCGTCGCCAGTCGGCCAAACCGCCTATGCCATCCGGCAGAGGCGACTTGCACTCGCGGGTGGCGTAAAATACGCGCTTTCCCGAAAATCTCGCCAACATGACGCTCGCCTCCACCCCAGAGATCATCGCCGAACTCAAAGCCGGCCGGATGGTGATCCTCGTCGACGAAGAAGATCGCGAAAACGAGGGCGACCTCGTGATCGCCGCCGAGTTCGTCACACCGGAAGCGATCAACTTCATGGCCCGCTACGGCCGTGGCCTGATCTGCCTGACGCTGACGCAGGAACGGTGCAAGCTGCTGAACCTGCCGCTGATGACTTACCGCAACGGCACGCAGTACGGCACCGCCTTCACCGTCAGCATTGAAGCGGCCGAAGGCGTGACCACCGGCATTTCGGCAGCCGACCGCGCCCGCACGATCGCCGCGGCGGTCGCCCCGGACGCCAAGGCCGACCATATCGTGCAGCCGGGCCATATCTTCCCGATCATGGCCCAGCCCGGCGGCGTGCTGGTGCGCGCCGGCCATACCGAGGCGGGTTGCGACTTCACGGCGCTGGCAGGGCTCACGCCGGCCGCGGTGATCTGCGAAGTCATCAAGGACGACGGCACGATGGCGCGTCTGCCGGACCTGATGGAGTTCGCGCAGGAACACGGCCTGAAAATCGGCACGATCGCGGATCTGATCCACTATCGCAGCCGCACCGAGTCGATCGTCGAACGCATTTGCGAGCGCACCATGCAGACGGCGCACGGCGCGTTTCGCGCGGTCATGTATCTCGACCAGCCGAGCGGCCAGCCGCACATCGCTCTCGTGCGCGGCACACCGACGCCCGAGCGGGACACACTGGTGCGCGTGCACGAACCGCTGTCGGTGCTGGATCTGCTCGAAGTCGGCGAATCCACCCACTCGTGGACGCTGGATGCGGCGATCAAAGAAATCGCCAAACGCGATCTCGGCGTGATCGTGCTGCTCAATTGCGGCGACTCGAAAGATCATCTGATCGACGTTTTCAAGGCGTTCGACTCGAAGGAAAAGGCGCAGGCGCTCAAACGCCGGCCGGTCGACTTCAAGACGTATGGCATCGGCGCGCAGATTCTGCGCGAGCTCGGTGTCGGCAAGATGCAGGTGCTGTCGAACCCGCGCAAGCTGGGCAGCATGTCGGGTTACGGTCTCGAAGTCACGGGCTTCGTACCGATGCCGGGCAGCATCGCGCAGGCTCCGCAAGGCTGATCCGACCATTCACGCGCTTAGCGCCCACTCAAAACACTACGGAATTCACATGGAAATCGGACAATACCAACCGAATCTGGACGGCGACGGACTGCGCATCGGCATCGTCCAGGCGCGCTTTAACGAACCCGTCTGCAACGGTCTCGCGGACTCCTGCATCGAAGAACTCGAACGCCTCGGCGTGACCGGCGAAGACGTGCTGCTCGTCACCGTGCCGGGCGCGCTGGAAATTCCGCTGGCACTGCAAAAGCTCGCGGAAAGCGCGCAATTCGACGCGCTGATCGCGCTCGGCGCGGTGATCCGCGGCGAAACGTACCACTTCGAACTGGTCTCGAACGAAAGCGGCGCGGGCATCACGCGTATCGGCCTCGACTTCGGCATTCCGGTTGCGAACGCCGTGCTGACCACCGAAAACGACGAACAGGCCGTCGCCCGCATGACCGAAAAGGGTCGTGATGCCGCACGCGTGGCCGTCGAAATGGCGAACCTCGCTGTCGCACTCGAACAGCTCGGCGGCGACGACGAAGAAGAAGACGAAGAAGAGGAAGAGGCATGAAGAGCGCCCGCCGACGCTCCCGCGAACTGGCCACGCAGGGGCTTTACCAGTGGCTGCTGTCGGGTTCGCCCGCCGGTGAGATCGACGCGCAACTGCGCGGCGCGCAAGGTTTCGACAAGGCGGACCACGAGCATCTGGACGCGATCCTGCACGGCGTGATCCGCGATTCGGAAGCGCTGTCCGCAGCCATCGCGCCGTGTCTCGACCGCCCGCTCGAGCAGCTCTCGCCGGTCGAACGCGCCGTGCTGCTGGTCGCCGCGTTCGAACTGAAGAATCACGTCGACATTCCGTATCGCGTGATCATCAACGAAGCGGTTGAACTCGCCAAGACGTTCGGCGGCGCGGACGGCTACAAGTACGTGAATGGCGTGCTGGACAAGCTGTCGGCGCAACTGCGCGTCGAAGAAACGCAGGCGGCCAGGAGGCGTTGAGCGTCGCGCGCATGACCCCGGCAGGATCGCGTCATGCGCCGCGCCCAATGCGGCCAGTCGAGCCGCCCGCAAGGACGCCCCGCGCGCATGACGGTTCGCGCACACGCCGTCCCGCTTTTGCTTCTGAATTGGATTTGATCGTATGAACTCCGTGACCGAACCCTTGGTGCGGCTTGCTGCGCGCGTCGACGCCATCCAGCCTTTCTACGTGATGGAACTGGCCAAGGAGGCCGCACTCCTCGAGCGCGACGGACGCGACATCATTCACATGGGAATCGGCGAACCCGATTTCACCGCGCCCGAGCCGGTCATCGAGGCGGCGGCTAGCGCACTGCGCCGTGGCGTCACGCAGTACACCAACGCGCTCGGCCTGCACGCGCTGCGCGAAGCGATTTCGGCGCATTACGCCGAAGTCTACGGCGTGAACGTCGATCCGGCGCGAATCGTCGTCACCGCCGGTGCATCCGCCGCGTTGCTGCTGGCCTGCGCGGCACTCGTCGATCGCGACGACGAAGTGCTGATGCCCGATCCGTGCTACCCGTGCAACCGTCATTTCGTGATCGCCGCCGAAGGCAAGCCGGTGATGGTGCCGAGCGGCCCGGCCGAACGCTTCCAGCTGACCGTCGCCGACGTCGAGCGCCTGTGGAACGAGCGGACCCGCGGCGTGCTGCTCGCGTCGCCGTCGAACCCGACCGGCACGTCGATCGAGCCGGCGGAACTCGAACGCATCGTCAAGGCCGTGCGGGCGCGCGGCGGCTTCACCATCGTCGACGAGATCTATCAGGGCTTGAGCTACGATGCGAAGCCCGTGTCGGCGCTCTCGTTCGGCGAAGACGTGGTCACCGTCAACAGCTTCTCGAAGTACTTCAACATGACGGGCTGGCGGCTGGGTTGGCTCGTGGTGCCGCCCGGCATGGTCGGCGCTTTTGAAAAGCTCGCGCAGAACCTGTTCATCTGCGCGTCGGCGCTTGCCCAGCATGCGGCGCTCGCCTGTTTCGAGCCGGCGACCATCGCCGTTTACGAAGCGCGGCGTCTCGAATTCAAGCGCCGCCGCGACTTCATCGCGCCGGCGCTGGAATCGCTGGGCTTCACAGTGCCGGTGATGCCCGACGGCGCGTTCTATGTCTATGCCGATTGCCGCACCGTCGCGCATCCGGCGGCCGGCGACAGTGCGGCGCTCACCAGGTCGATGCTGCACGATGCGGGCGTGGTACTGGTGCCGGGCATGGACTTCGGCACGCATGCGCCGAAGGAGTACATCCGGCTGTCGTACGCGACCGCTTATCCGAAGCTGGAAGAAGCGGTTGAGCGGTTGGCGAAGCTGTTTGGGCGGCACTGACCGGCCTGGCGTGGCGGCTGCGGCTTTGAAGGGGGCGGCGCCGGCCATGGGTGAAGGCACGGCGTGACCCGCCGACCGTCGGACCGCGCGGGAGCGGAGCCCTTCACGATCACCCGGGCCTGCCAGACGCAAAAAAAGGACACCAATCGGTG
>NZ_JAQQEU010000131.1:0-10659 GCF_046026895.1 Paraburkholderia sediminicola | reverse complement strand
TACTTTCATTACTTTTCCAGTGTTAATCCGCTAATTCAATTTTGCGCGCCGTGCGCACTCCCAATCGCGGCGGTGTACGGGCGATTCCCCATGCGTCGAGCAGTCCATCAAACGAGGGAGCCGGGGCGTTCTTAAGGATCGGTAGCGCCTTTCCGGTCAGCCGATACTGAACTCTCGCGGCCGCGCTAGCACCGGGCCGCTTAACTCGTTCCAGCACGCCATGCCGGACACCATACTGGACAGCGTCAGAAGCATCCCGCGAATTCATAACGCCGTTGGCCGCGATCTGCGATACCGTAGCTGGCTGATGTTCACGCAACCACTGAATGAGTTTATGCGCGTTGTCGTGTGCCTTCATGACTGCCCGTCTCCGTATGTTCAGTTCCGCCCAGCTTTTCCGTCGTTAATTATCGAAGCGCATCACAGAAGCGGGACGTTCAAGCTTGTCCCTTTGATATGCAGTTCTGTGCTGCCGTAATCTACGAAGCCGACGGTCGCGTGATCGAGGCCATTTTCACGAAACCAAGTCGCCGCCGCGTCCTGCATACGATTCATAAGGTCGACGACCTTATGCCATTCCGGGTGTCCGGAATCGTCACCGGTAGGCGGGAAGCCGTCTGAAATCTTTGCCTCGGCGATCTTCTCCAAAATCGCCCGGGCTTCTTTGCTGTCGACTACGTGCCCGCTTTTTTCGCCGTCGCTCAGCCCGTCAATCATTTTCCTCAGCGCGACTGACGCGAGGAAGCGGACGAAATATGCAGGTGGCTCCGTGGTCACGCTGGCTGTCTCGACTTTTGTCAAACCGGCAACGAGAGTTGCGTCAACGGCTGACTGTCGGGACGGGAAACCAGACACCCACTTCCCGTGGGAGTTTTTGTAGACGTATGTTGTTTCCTTCATAGCCTTTTCCGTTCAGTTTTTTGCCTAGGCCACGCGGCAACGCTGCCTGTCGACTTTGCTCTCGCAAAAAATCATTTGAAGCCCTTGACGACCGTGACGGAGTAGTAACCAGGGAAATTCGCTGACCGAGTAATTTTCACCACGCCTTCATTTCGCAGATCGTCAGGGACAAAATAGTAGGTCCCATCTGCCGAGGGTTCGACGAAAAGGGGCGCTGGGGAACTATCCCTAGGTCGCGACTCAGAGCCGACAGTCGATGTCAACTGGAGCGAGCCGCCCCTCACTCCGAGAAATATGTAACGCCGGTAGAAAGTTTCTGCGCCGATCTTCATAGTCAATAACAAGAGATCGTCGCCTGGAATGATCTGCGGTTTCCATGCCAATTGGAGCTTTCCGGTAGGCATGACGATGCTAACCACGCTGAGTCCAGTTGCCAATCGGTTCGTTGACCCCCAATCTCCAGCGAAGCTGTATGAGCAGGCAACAAGGGAGAGGACTGCAACGATAGTTTTCATAGCAAGCTTTTCCTATGCATCGCTTGTATCGATTGTTCGCACCTTTCGCTCTTGCCGAACAAACGGAGCGGCTGTTGCTGCGACCAACAACGTAAAGCGAGCTGCGCCCGACATCACCTCACCATGGTAGATCTCTTCGCACAGGTCCAGCAGGTCTGAGACAAGCCCGTATTCACAACCGGCATCCGTGAACGTTCGCACCATGGCTGCAACCTCGTCGGTTATTCGGAGCTCTGACTTTGCTACCGGTGCCGACTGGAACGACTGATTCACACCAAGTTGAATGTCTTTAAGAAATGCTGCACTCGATTCATCTAGACCAGTGTTCGGCACGGCTAATTCCATTAGGACACGCAGGGTGCTTTCGAACCAAGCCCTGCCTTGCCACGGCCCGTCGTGGATGGCTGCCATGTAGTCGATCGCACGAGAAACTATCTGCCAATCCCCACGTTGTTCTATCGCCCATTCCGCATGCTCTTCGGCGACTGAAGTAAGTTCAGTCGCCAAGCTATCAACCAGGTCATTGGATGCAGCGCCCTGCCGCCACAGCACAACTCGAAGAAATCGGAGGCACGCGTAATGCAAGCCTCGCCCCCATGGTCGTTGGAACTGAGGAGATGCTGTTGAGTCTTTCGGTCCGCTCATATCGCTTCCAGTTTTCCGCTGTTTCACTCGTTCAGACTGCTTCCCATTCGTCCATGCCAGGATGGACTTCAATGCTCACCCACGTACCTTGTGCGTCTTGCCCGGTCCCAAAGACGAAGATTTTGAGCGGGATGACCGGAGGTGAGATCTGATCGCGTCCGCGGTGACCGTGCCACATGCACCGGATTTGGTCCGCTGCGGCAGCAGTGATCTTGACTTCCCTCACCTCCTTCGGAGGGGCATACAACCCGAGCTCGATGCCATAGACCTCGCTGTGTGCGATCGCAGCACTCGCGAGTTGCTTCTTCAAACCTTCTATGTCCGGCAGGCTGTTCCAGCGCTCCGGAACAAGTGACGTGAAGTTCAAGCAAATTACCTTGTGCAATTTATCCTCCTCAAATCGGGATCGATCCAGACCTCGCTTTGCCGGGTTTTCCTTCCTAGAACGGTACTGCATCATCGCCGGTCGGCGGAACCACATCACGATCAGCCGACGCGTCATCCGCCGACGCGGCCAACTTTTCATAACCAGTGATCGCTCGCAACTTCATTTCCTCAACTTGAGCCGCAATCGCAAACAAGCTCATACCGATCGAAGGGGCATTGAGCCGACCGAGCAGATCAAGATCGCGCTCCTTCATCGTTTGCGACGTGAGGAGCAGGAATGCGAGTGCAAACGCCAACTCTTGCCGGTCCGGATGCGCTAAGGACTGCTCTTGTACGGCTGCCAGATACCGATCAACGGTGTCCTCTGCCTCGAGAGCTTGCGCAATCGAGCGTTCGTCATCGGCTGGCTTCAGCTCGCGCTCCATACGCGCGATCAAAGCCTTATGGGCCTCACGGATTTTGACCAGATCAGCGCTCCGCGTGCTCATGTTGGTTTTCCGACCTTTAGGCCGGCTCCTTTCTCTCGTGGAGCGCAAGCGGACGCGACCGCACATAATCAGCCGCGAACTTCAAGGCGGCGTCTCGCCATTTATTGTGCCCAACATAGCGCGGATGACTTGTTCTGTAGCAAAGTGCTCGTCCGACGCGGAATTGCCAAAGGCAACGCGGCTCTCTTACCAAACTTTCAGTCCGATCGGGGAAGTAGTTATGCAAGAAGCGATCATACGCTGCGCCAGTAGTGAAGAGGATCACATCTGGATCTGTTACGGCGATATGGGCTCGAAGTAAATGCTGTGATAGCGCTTGAATACGGTCAAATGCCTCTGCTCCTGTCGGCGATCTGCCGGCGTGACTTACGCAAAAGAGGTTCGCCCAGCCGACAGCGACGTCAGCTTCGGGTAGTTGGATGTGCATCGACCGCTTCACTTGGCGCAGAAACTGAAGGAATTTGTGGCGCTGAGGCGGGCGATTCAAACACCTTGCGTGCGACTGCATCGACTCAAGCACAGCGTCGATTGTGGGCACTTTTCCCTGCTTAAACTTGCATTCGTTGTTGCGCCATGCTTTCGTTTCCATCCCGACAACGAGTAGACGGTGCGGAGCGTCGGCAAAGTCCGTTGGAACAGTGGGAAGGAAAACGCCCGAAAGTCCCGGCGCATCTCGGAAGACTGCGGCGAGGTCACTGTTAGACAGAATGTCGAGATACCTGTGCGCCAACGCAAGTGCGTGGCTGTCGGTCTGGCTGCTCGTGGAAGTTTCACCCGTTCTCATAGTCTGCTAGTTGTTTTTCGTGCGACTCAAGGCCGGATCTCACGATGAGGGGACAGCTCGTCCGCGAGTTTTTCAATCGCACGGACGCCGGCTCGCATTTTCGCCACAGCAGATGGGTTCGCGGAGTGGATCCTGATCACCGGTGGAACGAATCCTCGAAGCGCGACCGCTTCCTCGATCCAGACGATGACGTCGTAACCCGTTCCGCGCGCGTCATCACCCAGGTCATGGTCCAAACTGAGTTCGGTGACGCCCCCTGCTTCGAGCAGCCGGATCGCGTCGGACGGCCAATACACTCGATGCCAGCCTTCCGGTGTGGGGCGCTCGTCATCAAGAAACAGTTTCATGGCCTTCTGCCTGTTTTCCATTGCGCCCGCCACGCGCCAGCTTTTCCTATGCTTTTATGCCGCCGCCTCAATCGCAGTTGGCTTTCTGCTCCGAACCGAATGTAGCGCGAGTCCCTTTGAAAGGTCCGGCCGCCCAGCGAATCCTGGAGTTAGGACCATTTGCGTTGCCGATTCGTGCTCAGATTCTACATATGGTCGTTGACTCAGTTGTCGGTCGGATCAGTCATTCGCGGCGCATCGTTGACGCGCTGCTTGGCTTGCGCTATTCGCTGGTCCCGCGACCCTCGTTGTCTTGCTTGTCACATGCTGTCTCTCGTTTTCCTGTGTGGGCCGCCCGACAGGCACGAGCGCTTTTCCGCTTTACTTGATTAACCGCAAGCCAGCCGACTTAGCGGCCTTCGCGTCGAACGTCGCTGTGTACTCGCAATGTGCATCATGACAAGCGCGCTCGATCAGGCAGTCCGCGAAATCGGCCTTCGAGGAAGTGAACACGCGAAGGGCTTTCCAAACTGTTTCGGCAGCTTCGACGCTCAACTCCTTAGTTCGAAGAAGGCCCTCAACCACCTTTGCAATCTGGTCACGATCGGCCGCGTACAGGCTGGAGAGAACCCACACGACTTCGACTAGGGCAACCTGCGTTACGTAGCCGGGTGCGTCAACCGTCAGCGATTCGATCAGCGTACTCGCCTTCGGCGATTGCGCTGCATCATCCTGGGCGATGTAGCGGACTAGGACGTTTGTATCGAGACCGATCATTAAGCACCGGCTCCGCGTGCGGCGATGGCAGCATTCATATCTTCAACGGACACAGGCTTGGCCGGCTTCCCTACAAGTCCCTTGAGCGATTCCACGGATTTTGTCGCGGGCACCAACTCGTAGCGACCGGTGGTCTCGTTGAGGACGAATTCGATTCTGTCGCCGGTTCCCAACCCTAAATCGCTCCGAACGCCGACTGGAATCGTGACCTGACCCTTTGACGTAATTGTCGCGGACGCCATGATATTCTCCTTGATTTAACTATTCCTTACTTTAAGGTAAGGAGATGAAGAAATCAAGATATGAATGCGGTTTTTAGTCCCCTGTCCCGGTATATCGGCCGCTCAAGCACAAACTTCAATGCAAGCCGACGGATGCGGCTATGAAGATTGCTCAGGTCGCCCCACCGCCGCTATCGGACGACGCGAGGGCGGCGATCAAAGTCATTCTGGACGATTTGCCCATGACACTTACCGGCGTCGAAGTCTACCGAGAGCGAGCGTTGAGATTACGGACGGGAGAGTGGCTGCTGAACCCCAAGCAATACATGGCCCTAAAGATCTGCTCGGAGAAGGCAATTAGCGTCCCGTGAGGTGATGTTGTTCCATCCGCCCCCAAATAATGCCCTGTGCTGTGGCAATCCAGCCAGCCGGCCCATTCAACTTTGCTTTTCGGAAACGCGAACTAATTTTCTCGGGGCGGCGAAGCTGAGGCAACGGGCCAGTGACTGGCAGACGTATCGGGCGGTAGTCGGCCAAGACCGGACGCTCGACGTGCCGGGCTAGATTGCCGACAATCATCACCTTTTGAGGAGGCGAGTATGCCGGTAGTCCGAGACCGGCCATTCGAGCGGGTTTGTCATAAAAACTTGCACACGCGTTGCAGCGGTAGCGGCATTACTTTTCTCGCCAGTACACGCCTTCGCTCAATCCACGCACCGCTGCGCTCTCACCTACGAGAGACAGCGGGCTTTTTTTTTTGGGGCTCATCGGCGATCGCCGCAGGACGCTGTTGATACAGCAGCGTTGCGGTGGGCGACACACCGTAACGCAGTCTTGCTACGTGGCACCCCGCACGAGCGGCATCCCCGGTCAATGATAGCGTTCTGCGGCAGCCAGAATGCCGCGGCCTATTCCACCAGCGAGGAGTACGCTGCCGTCAGGCAGCAAGGTGGCCGTGTGCTGCTCACGGGCGCGGCTCAGACTCAAGAAACGTCAGGTGCTGATCCCCAGCACATCCTGCGCCCCGCGGCGGGACGCAGCCCTCGCGGTATCCTCAAGCGCATCCGCGAACTCACTGAACACCTCGTCCCCGGGGTGGGCGTTTCGCAGATCGTTCGCCAGCGCATCGAGTTGGACTACGTCAGCCGCGCTCAGCAGCACGGATCGCTCGGGAGTACTGTCGTCGCCCGTGATTGCGTCGAGGATAGATCCCTGGAGCGCGTCGAAGACATCGCCTACCGCTTTCGAATTGACGGAAATCACCGCGACTGACTTCGCACCAGCCGCGTTGGCGGCCGCGCGTACATCGTTGTACGGGAGGCTTAGGGCGGCCGCTCGGACCGCGTAAAACTCGACGATCACGCCCATCCGGAATGGCCCATCCATCTGAAGTCGGAGAACAGGGTTGTCGGCCACGCATCCTGCACGGACCGAGCGGCCCGGGATGCGGCAATCGCCGTCAGCGCCGCGGTCGGGAAGCCCACGAAGGAAGATGCGGTGACTGCACTGGCGCCCCCCCTACGTATGCGCTCGAGTTCCGCCTGAACTGAGGCCTCGACGGCCCGGTCAACCCTGTGTAGTGCCCTGCCGACCGCTTTGCCCGAACGTGTGAAATCTCCCCGGTTGACACGAATGGCCGCCGCCGCAAACGGAAGAAACCTGCCGATGCGCTCATCCGGTAGTTCCTGCCGGCGGCATGCGCCAAAGAGTGCCCACGCGTCGGACATTGCGGAATGGGGATCAAGATCGCTCGTCGCCGCGAGTATTCGCGCGGCAGCACGAAGAGCATCAGGCGTCTCGGGCTCGCGCGCGCCGCGCATGATCGCGGCGATCGTGGCTCGACGAAGGTTTGCCGGTCCGCCGATAATAGCCAGGCACAGGTCCACCAGCAGGGCTGCTGCAGGTACATCGAAGCTCGCGAGCAGTTCGTCCGTGGTTCCCTGGTACGCGGCAACTGCCGCGTGGAAGCGTGCGGCATCACGCAAGTAGTAGGCGGCGCCCATGTACTTCACCAGCCCGCGCTTCATCTTGAGAATCGGATCAGGGCGGTCCTGGCTCTTCGCGCTTGCCCGCGCGAAATCCACTCGCTCAAGCAGGGCTTCCGTTGATTGCATGTCGCTGCGACAGATATCCTGCGCTAGCGTGTCGAGGTTATCGCGTAGCATCACTGGCAATCGAACGTGTCCAATCGGGTAGTCTGCGCGCCGGCTTCAGAAACCTTCCCCCGCGCGGCAGCGTAGGCAAGGCGATCCTGTTCCCATGCGTCCATGATGATCTCGCCGGCTTGGCGGCGGGCTATCTGGTGTGGGGCATTGCCACGCTCGTTTCTCATGTACGCCGCACGGGTCACGGCATACTCGATCTGATTCTGCTTCACTTCCTTTAGGCCAAGATCGTCCAGCACACCCACGGGGCCTTTGACGCTACCGTAGGTGCTGGCGCCCCCTTTTGCCTCGCCGACCAGGACGAGTGGAGACTTGCACCCCGGAATCTCGATACTGATCATCACGTTCGCATTGTACGAGCCTCCCGGCTCGAGATATATGAGCGCGTTGCCTGACCTCACCGCCGTCCATCTCGCGGCTAGCTGCTGAGGGTTGGCGAGTATCGTCGTCGCGATATCCTGACCAAGCAGCGCGGATACTTCGTAAAGGAGTGCCACGATCCCGATCTCCTCCTGATATCGTCGCAGCGTAGTCTGCGAGTTCCCCGGCACGATCGCTGTGATCGCGTTAAGCGCACTCTGTGACCGCGCTGCGAACCCGGTAGCCGAAAGCGGGTTGAGCGCCTTGAAGGCAGCCGCGCAGATCGCCATCGCGGCCTTATGGAACGCCTCGGTGAGCTTAAATGCGATTCGGGCGGAGAACAGCGCATTGCGCGCATCTGTTGCCACCTGGATCACGTCCTGGCGACTCGCCTGCGCCCATTGCTCATATCGCGTACGCGCGTGGAGGATCTGCCGCGCATTGAGATCGTTTCTCGCGAGATCGGTTGAGCTGAGTTGCCCGATCAAAGCCTGGATTCTGGCGAGGTCCGAGCCCCCGCCACCGCCGGTGCGCGGATAGGTTGTGAGTCCGCCGCTCAAACGTCAGCCCCTTTTTCCGGTTGAGGTTGTGGTGCCGCCCATGCGCTATCTGGCCGCGGGATGATCAAACCGCCGGACGGCACTACCTGCGATGGCTTGTCCATCAACCGCTCGAGCTCTTCGAGCGAGTTCCAGATTCGCGGCGCGACCTCTCGCAGTTCTTCGTGCGAGAGGAAGTGCCTAGCGTTGCACGCTGTGACGAATGGTCTTCATGAAGGCTCCAGTGGAACAAGAGCCTTCCCCTGTGGGAGAAAGCTCCCATAGGGACAAAATAGAAAGGCCCGCTGGTGGGCCGGTCGATGCGCCTGTGGCGCAGTGGATTTCCATAGAGTAAGCCCACCGCTGGGGCCCGCTCCCGGGAAAAGATGCTGAAATTGTGGTGTCTATCGACCGAGGCTTGATGCTCTACTAAAGCCGATCACCAGCCGTCGATGGGGCTCGCCTCCGAAAGCGAAAACGCGGAATCGCGATCGCCATATCCGGTGCATCAACCACCACCCGACGAATGCTTTGTGTATGGTCGATACCAGCATCGGATACTTTGCGCGCCGCGGACAAATAAAAAGGCCGCCGGCGCGCTCCACTGGAAGCACGCGGCGGGCAGATTTCAGGTCGCTTGGTTTGCGCTCACCTCGGCACGCGCTGCGTCGCGAGCTTCGCGGGCATGCTGCTTGATGAACGCGTGGGCTTCCTCGACAGTCCAGTCGTCACCTTCCGACTGGGCCGCGATGACCGTCATCGCCTTGAGTAGGTCATCTCGCTGGCGCTCCAGCTCTTCTTTACGCTTTGAGATCCACTCGATCAACGAAATCTGATCGCGCTTCCAGTCGACGTCGTCGTGCGAGTACCCGAAACGCTCGCAGAGTTGTCGGTGGAAGTTCTTGAACTCGTGGTCGGGCGAATTATGACCGCCACTACCCGGCAATTTCCCATTCGTCATTCCGGGCGGTACGATCTGCACTGGCGCGTAATGCAGTACGCCGCTAACCGCGTTTGCCAGGATTGTGTTGTCGATCTCGCTGCTAAATCCGTCTGGCAGCAGGCGAATCCACACGCCGTCATTCTCATACACTGTCATGAGCTTGACGTCGTCTCCCGACGAGATATACGGAACCTCGACGCGATCGCCTTCTTTCAGGTTAGCGAGCCAGCCACGATGGACAACATCTGGCGTGGGCACCATTTTCTGACCCGCGACACAATCCGCCGTCCAGTCATCTTGAGGAAAATCCTCCTGCATGACATCGGTGACTTCGGCGACAAGATCGTGGCGCTTCGCCGCGATATAAGTGGCCAGGTCGCGTCTCGTTACGCCGTCAATGTTGCCTGACCGTACCGAACTGATGACTCGATACACATCTACCTTGCGCAACTCGCCGATCGAGTCAGCCGAGATCCTGATGTATTGCTCGAGATCGACGCCGTCACGCAGTTTGCAATCGGCAGCTTCGGAAGCCGAGGTGCCCGTGCCTGCCCTGTCCGTGAGGAGACGCGTGACAATCGTACCGTGTTCTGCTGCAGTGTTTTGCTTGCTCATGAACTGCTCCATAGAAGGTCGGAGCACGCCCCTACGGGAGCGTGTCCCGTAGGGGTTAAAGATCAATTTAGGAAAAGTGAAACTGCGATCAGGCCGCGTGTACGAACTGCCGGTCGATCACGACTGTGCCGGCGCGGCCGCCTGAGCTTTATTACCAGACACATCAGCCACCGACTGTTGCTCCCAGAGCAGGCATGCAAGTGCAAGCATTGCCCCGATCACGGTGGCGGTTGAAATCTGCTTCTTCACGATCGTCTCCAAATTTACGTGGAAAGCCCCGACTCCTTCGAGGATGGGGCTTTCCAGAATCAGGAAAAGGTTTTCGGATGCGAGGCCGGAGAGACCAGCACGCGGCCATCCTTGCGGAGGTTGAAGTCGCCCTGTTCGCCCCGCGGCTGGCGGACGAAGATCGCTGGCTTCGACTGGTCCAGGTGGGCCTACGATTTTCCATATGGGTTACTTTTCGAAAGGTAGGTGCGCCGCTTATGCGGCACGCGGTTCGAGAGGAATACTCGGGTTCACGGTCACCCAATTCCCGTCGACGAGAACGTCACGCAGGAGCGTGCCGTTCAGGACGTAGGTGTGCGTGGATCCGACGCGCGGATTACAGGGACGAACCGAAAGCGTCACCGTTTCGATTCGTGCAAGGAAATTTCGATTGGATTGCATGGCGTTCCTCGTTGAAAAACGGCGAGGGAACGCCCCTATGGGTTCCTATACCTTAATCACGCATTTTTGATGGGGCTAATGGTTTTCCGCTTTACCAGCGAGGGGTTGTACGCACTCTTGTGATGTATGTATGAATGCATCGTAAGACATGCAAACGCTAGGGATCGGTGTTTACACCGGTCCCTTCATTCCGACGGGTGCTCTGTTCGCCGAATTGGAGCGTGCACAATGACCACTTCGGACTGCGGATTCGACCGGCCGATTCCGACGGATCGATGGAACCGCTCAGCCGGCATGCGAAGTCGCAAGGCGGTCGACCGTAGCC
>NZ_JAQQEU010000130.1:0-10890 GCF_046026895.1 Paraburkholderia sediminicola | reverse complement strand
GATGCGGAGTTGACCTTCGAGTGTCCATGCGAAAGCGCGCGCCAATGGCCGAAAGTGGCCCGATCTCTGCCTCACGCTCCGTAGTGAAGTCCGCACTGCATCTATCGGACTACCCGTTTGGGTGGTGTGCACCCCCTGTCCTTCTGTCATTGTGAACCCGTCGCCACCACGCAACCCGCAAAGGATAGGTGAGGAATCGACGACGCGAGGCACAAGTAGGTCGTATCGCAATTGGCAGGAGACTTGAAATGGAAACGACATCCGCAAGCGGAAATCCTTTGATGGATCTCTCGGACAATCTGGCAGACATCGTCGGGCGAGTCGGGCGGAGCGTCGTGGCAATCCACGGCCGGCATCGCATGCCGTCAAGTGGGGTAATCTGGCGACATGGCGTCGTCGTGACGGCTGCACACACGATCAGGCGTGAGGACGGGATCGAAGTCACATTGACCGACGGCCGTAAGGTCGCCGCAGTCCTCGCGGGCCTGGACTTGTGCACCGACCTCGGCGTGCTGAAACTGGACGGCGTGGACCTGGACCCAATCGATTCTGGCGATGCCCGCTCACTGAAGCCGGGTCATCTTGCGCTCGCCGTCGCGCGCGCGGACGAACCCGGCATCAGTGCTGATTTTGGCGTGATCGGCAGCACAGGTGGTCCTTGGCGCACGTGGAGAGGTGGACAGCTCGATGCGTTGGTGCGGCTGGACGGCGGTCTGCGCCCAGGTTTCTCCGGGGCGGCCCTCGCGGATATGCGCGGGGAGGTCATGGGCATCTGCACATCGGCGCTGATGCGCGGTGTTGGGATGGTGATTCCCGCGATGACAGTGGAGCGCGTCACCGATGAACTGTTGGCTAAAGGGCGCGTCTCACGAGGCTACCTCGGCGTCGGCACGCAGCAGGTCGGCCTGCTGCAAGCGTGGGTCAAGGAAATGAACCTGCCGTTCAGTAGCGGATTGCTGATCAATTCGCTTGCGCCAGGCGGTCCCGCGGAACAGGCAGGCGTGCTGATAGGCGATGTGCTGATCGAACTGGACAGCAAGCCTTGCCGCGACATGGACGACGTGCACGCCGCGCTGGGCTCCGCAAGCATTGGACATCAGTTGCAAATCGCGTTGATCCGAGGCGGGGAACGCCACGCGTGTTCGGTAACAGTGGGCGAACGCCCCCGGCGGAATTCGTGCAGGTGAGGTCCGGGAAGCGGCGAAATGTCGGATGGACAGATGGTACACATGGGGCCGGTGCGGGTCGCGGTGATAGCGGCATCGTCGCAGGTGCGTGCAAGCCTGCAGATGCTTGTCGACGCGAACCCTGCGCTTCGGTTCCTGGGTAGCGCAGCCGACGCCGAAACGCTCGTCGATTGCCTCGCCGGTTCGGTGCCGGACGTGGTCGTGGCCGACATCGAGCCGGATGCGAGCGACCCACTCAAGACGCTATTCGAACCCCGGCACACGCTACCGGCGCTCGTCCTGTTGAGCGATGACCCGGACAGCGACTGGATCCTTGATGTTCTGCCGACCGATGCGGCGGCGATCCTGCCTCGCAACGCGATGCCTGGCGAAATCGTCGTGTGCATCGAAGCCGTCGCCGCGGGCCTTTGCGTGCTGTCGCCCGACATCCTCGCAAGGCTGCTGGCCGGACGAAATCCATCGCGCCAGACCGCATCCGGCGAACCGTTCGAAGCCTTGACGTTACGCGAGATCGAAGTGCTAGCGATGCTCGCCGACGGACTCGGCAACAAGGAGATCGCGCGGCAACTCGACATCTCGGACAACACGGTGAAATTCCACCTCTCCTCCATCTTCGGTAAACTCGGCGCGACCAACCGCACCGAAGCGGTGATGCTCGGTATGCGGTACGGGTTGGTCATGGTGTAGACACGACGAGCCTGCCGCCCGCATCGACATTGTCCACTGCTCTCGCGACCTCGACCCGTCAGCCCGCTGCCGTCATCGATCCAGTGTGGCCTTCGGTCCGTAGAGCTCGAGTGTCCTAACTTCCGCTTCTGCATAAGGCCGCTCATCTCTAGCCGTCGAGATACGCGCTGGCATCGCCGTCACCACCAATCCTCAAGATCCAGCGACATTTGCTTCTTCGTGTTTGCGCCAGGATATCGGTCGGTTGCATCTCGCTCCGCGGACGCGGGTTTTAACGCGCCGAGATGGCAAACCGCATCCATGCCAATCCGGACCAAGTCATCATTTTCTGAAGCTTCGTGGCGTGGCCGTTCCTGAAGACAGCGACGTTTTGCCTCCCCTCCTGCGTCGCACCAATCACGCCGCGTTCGCCAACATCGACTGGCGGCACCCTTTTGCAGCACCCCGGCACGCGTATTGCGCCCGAACGCCCTCATCCAGAGGTCCGTCCGTCGCCAACAGATATTCAATAAACAGTTCTTCACCCGGCTCGATCGGCCGGATGGTATGGATGCCAAGCCTGCGTGAATCTGGGACTCTCCAAAGGGTGAAGCCGCCCGGCGACGACTGAACTTCGTGAAAACGGAACACCCATCCCCGTGCAACGCCGCATCCGCTCACGGCAGCCCAGTCTCTATCCATCAAGGGTTTCAGCCCGGTCCTCCGGTGCGCCGGGCTCACTGGTAAACCACTATCGCGCGCAAATTGGTATGCCAGTAGTGTCAAACAGGGAACGCGTATGCGCATGCCCCTTCTTTTCGCTTCGAGGAGGCGCCGTTGAATAGGTCCTTCTGCAAGTCCGATCCAGTCCCGCAATAGCAACTCCGCAAGGTTTTCGTGCCTCACGCACACCGTGCCGGCAATCCACGACCAGCCATGCGCACCGGCAATCGGTACGTCCAATCGAACAAAAAGGAGACAACATGCTTTCAGGAACCCACGTGCTTCGAGCAGCGTCGACCGCTGCATTGGCGCTCTGCACAAGCGCGGCTTTCGCGCAGGCTTCGATCGTCTCCGGGCCGTCCAGCGATCCCACATGCATGGTCCCGTGGAAGAGCGACACGAAGTTCATCAAGTATCCCAAGAAGAACGGGCCCTACCGGATCGCCCTCGTGAACGGCTATATCGCGAACACCTGGCGCATCCAGATGATCAGGACGGCCAAGGCCTACACGGCGCAACCGGCCGTCGCCGCCAAGCTCAAGGAATTCAAGGTCGTCTCGACCGGCGAGGACGTTCCGGCGCAGATCTCGGCCGTCAACAACTTCATCGATGCCGGCTATGACGCGGTCATCGTGAACGCGCAGAATCCCTCCTCATTCGGCCCCGCGATCCGCCGCGCGAAGAAAGCCGGCGTCGTGCTGGTCGCTTTCGACAACACGCTCGACAGCGAAGACGCGATCAACGTCAACGTCGACCAGTATGGGCTCGGCGCGCTGTGGGCCAAGTGGCTCGCGGGCCACCTGCCGAACGGAGGCAAGGTGCTCGAGGTTCGCGGGGTGGCGGGCACGTCGGTCGACACGGACCGGCACAATGGTTTCGAGAAGACGTTGGACGACACCGGCAAGAAGTGGAACGTCGTCCAGGTCTACGGCAAGTGGGACGACGGGGTCGCGCAAAAGGCCGCCGCCGACGCGATTGCCGTGCAGGGTCATTTCGATGGAATTTCGGCGCAAGGCGGCGACACAGGCGTCGTGCGCGCGATGATCGATGCGAAACATCCGTTCGTGCCTTTCGGCGGCGAGACGGAGAACGGCTTTCGCAAGTTCTGCGCGCAGTATGGGAGCCAGGGCCTGAAGTGCACGTCGGCGGGCACCGGTCCCGCGCAGGTGGCCGTGGCGATCAAGACGGCGCTCGCCGCGCTGGACGGCCAGACGATTCCCGTGGTGATCAAGCTGCCGCTCGACGTCACCGACGATTCGAAGCTGAAGGCGGACGTCAACTATTTTCCGAACGACTCCGATAACTTCTTCGTCGGCAACTCGTTTCCTACTTGCGGCATCAATTTCTCCGCGCAGGAAATCATGAAGCAGAGCCAGGGCAACCAGTGATCGGATGATGGCGGGCGCTGTGACGGGAGACGAAGCATGCTGCAGGATGCAGAGCAGCCGTTCTTTCAGATGTCTGGCGTGTCGAAAAGCTACGGCGGCGCCGTCGCACTGGATCACGCCGAACTCACGGTGCGCAGGGGCCGCATTCACGCGATCCTCGGCGAGAACGGCGCGGGCAAGTCCACGTTGCTAAAGGTGATGTCCGGCGTCGTGCAACCGGACGAAGGCACGATGCACCTCGACGGCCGGGAGGTCTCGTTCGCGTCGCCCGCCGAGGCGAACGCGGCCGGCATCGTCTGCGTGTATCAGGAGCTGTCGCTGATCCCCGACCTCAGCGTGGCGGACAACATCTTCGCTTCGAACCCGCCGCGCCGTTTCGGGATGATCGACCGGCGGGCCCAGCGCCGCCAGGCCGAGGAGGCGCTCGCGCGAGCGGGCGCTGCCGACATCAATCCGCTTGCGAAAGTCCGGGACCTGCCGCTGTCGCGCCAGCAGATGGTCGAGCTCGCGAAGGGGTTGGCACACGCGCCGCGCATCCTGATCCTCGACGAAGCCACGTCGGCGCTGACCGCGGCCGACGTCGCGCGCGTGATCGAGGTGCTCAGGCGCCTGCGCGAAGAGGGGCTCGCGCTGCTGTTCATCTCGCACCGGATGCACGAGGTGAAGGCGCTCGCGGACGAATGCACGGTCTACCGCAACGGTCGTCATGTGATGAGCTTCGAGGCAGGCACGCGCTCCGACAATGAGGTCGTCGAAATGATGATCGGCCGGAAGTACCAGCATGTGTTTCCGGCCAAACCCGCGGCCAAACCGGCGGACGGCCGCGCCACCGCCCCGGTTCTCGCCTGTCGTGATCTCGCGTGGAGCGACACGCTGCAGGGCATCAGCTTTTCGTTGCAGCCCGGTGAAATCCTCGGGCTGGGCGGTCTCGACGGACAAGGCCAGCGCGAACTGCTGCTCGCGCTATTCGGCGTGTTGCGGGGTTGCGCGGGCAAGATCGAGATCGACGGCAAAGCCGTGTCGATCGGGAGCCCGACGGCCGCGCGCGCCAACGAAATCGGTATGGCGCTGATACCGGAGGACCGCAAGACCGAAGGCTTGATGCTGCCGATGTCGCTACGCGAGAACCTGTCGTTTGCCGCGCTCGATCGCATGTCCACCGCCGGCGTAATCGATCGCGATCGCCAGCAGTCGCTCGTCGACCGGATGATGGAGCTGCTCGCGATCAAGTCGTTCAGCGTCGACGCGCCCGTGGGCTCGCTGTCGGGCGGCAACCAGCAGAAGGTGGTCATCGCGAAGTGGTTGATCCGGCAGCCGAGGATCCTGCTGCTCAGCGACCCGACGCGCGGTATCGACGTCGGCACCAAGCAGGAGCTCTATCAGCTGCTCAGGCGCCTCGCCGATGAAGGCGCCGCGATCGTGTTCTATTCGACCGACTACGACGAGCTGATCGGCTGCTGCGACCGCGTGCTCGTACTGTACGAAGGCAGGATCAAGAAGGAACTCGCCGGCTCGGCGATCACCGAGCAGAACCTGATTGCCAATGCTCTCGACCTGCCCGTCGGACAGATTTCGCCTTCCACGAGGGTCGCGCTATGAGCGGGCTGCGTTACTGGTATGCGGAGAATCGCGGAGCGGTGTTCGCGTTCGGCCTGTTCGTGCTGATGTTCGCGATCTATCTCTTCAACTATCCGTCGGCGTTGTCGGCCAACGTGTTTCAGACGGCGGCGAACAAAGCGGTACTGCTCGCGTTGGTCTCGATGGGACAGGCGCTCGTCGTGCTGACCGCCGGCATCGACCTGTCGATCGGCACGATGCTGGTGCTGACGAATTGCATTGGGTCGTGGATCGTCGCGGGCGACTCGCTGCACAGCGCGCTCGGCATCGCCGGTGTGCTCGCGGCGGGCGCGCTGTGCGGCGCGCTGAACGGCGTGATCATCATTTTCGGCCGGCTGCAGCCGATCGTGACGACGATCGCGACGGGCGCCGTCTACTATGGACTGGCGCTGCTGCTGCGCCCCGTGCCCGGCGGATCGATCAACGAGGACCTCGCCGACGCACTGACCGGCAAGGTCGCCGTCGTCCTGCCAGCGAGCTTGCTGATTCTGCTCGCAGCGATAGTGATCGTCTGGATTCCTTTCAAACGCTCGGCGATCGGGCGCGCGGCGTACGCGACCGGGTCGTCCGAATCCGCGGCTTTCCTGTCCGGCATGCCGATCCGCCGCGCGAAGTTCGCGAGCTATACGCTGGCCGGCCTGCTCGCGGCAATCGGCGGCCTGTTTCTGACGTTCTTCACGGACACCGGCGATGCGAGCCTCGGCAGCGCGAACTCGTACACGCTGTTCTCGATCGCCGCGGTGGTGATCGGCGGGGTGTCGCTGCTCGGCGGGAAGGGCAGCGCGATCGGCGCGATCTTCGGCGCATTCGCGTTCCGTTCCATCGGCGATCTGCTGTTCGTGTTCAACGTCGATGCGCTGTGGCAGCCGTTATTCCAGGGCGCGATTCTTCTGCTTGCGGTCGCGATCGGCGCGTGCGGGTTGTTCAGGGTGCGCAACCGTCTGGAGTGGTTTCAATGAGCCACGTTTCCGCGACCAGCCGGACCACGTTCGTGTCGAGGCTCACGCGCAGAATCGACAAACCGATCGTGATTGCATTCGCGTGCATAGTCGCGCTGCTGCTCGTCGGCGGTATGTATTCGCGGAACTTCACGTCGCCGGAATACATCCTGTTGCAACTGAAGGTCGGCGCATTCCTCGGCATCATTGCGACCGGCCTGATGATGGTGATCCTGCTCGGCCACATCGATCTGTCGCTGCCGTGGACGATCACCGTCGGCGCGATGATGGCGTGCGCGGTCGCCGGGCACGGCGAACTCGGGCGCATCCTCGCGATTCCGGTCGGGATCGGTTGCGGCGTGCTGATCGGCATCGTCAACGGCATCCTCGTCGCGCTGCTGCGCATCCCGTCGATGATCGCGACGCTCGCGACCAATGCGGTCGCGCAAGGCCTCATGATCGTCTATACCGGCGGATCGTCGCCGCAGGATTCCGCGCCCCAGGTGATGCGATGGCTCGCGGCGGGCTGGCTCGTACCGGGCGTGCCGAATGCCGTCGCGCTGTGGGTGGTGATCGGCGGCGCCACGATATTCCTGCTGACGCGCACGACCTTCGGCCGCACGCTGTACGCGATCGGCAACACGGAGCGCGCAGCGTATCTTTCCGGCATCAATACGCGACTCGTGACCGTGGCCGCATTTGCCGTTTGCGGCGCGTTCGCAGCGTTCGGTGGCGTATTGCTCGCGGGCTATGCGTCGAAGGCGGCACAGTCGATGGGCGATGCTTACCTGTTGCCGGCGATCGCGGCGGTCGTGCTCGGCGGCACGTCGATTCTGGGCGGACGGGGTTCATACCTCGGCACGGTGGCCGGCGCGATCCTCATCACTCTCCTGCAATCGATCCTCTCGGTCGCGCAGATGCCGGAGGCGGGGCGCCAGATCATCTACGGCGTGGTGATCGCGGCGATGCTGCTGCTGTATGGGCGTAGCAAGCGGGAAGCGTAGGTCGAGCCGCCGGGCCGCCAGTGGCGCTCGGTCGACGAGTGCAAGCAGCCATAAGTTGACGCTCGCCAGTCGCCGTAACGAGACCTTTAGATGACCGGACTCCACCCGGTCGCTGCCGTTCAAGTATTCAGATCAAACGGCGAAACCCTACCCGTGATATCGACGGGCGGGGAACGATGCCGCTGACTCCTCTCAAACCGCCTGAAGCCGCGTTGAGAGCGGCGCATAACCGGGATGAGACGTCGAGTCACTACGGTATAAACGGCGCGACCGACCCTCGACAAACCAGGTTGCACTGAAACACGGTGTTTTTCAAGCGAGACTCAACCTTTGGTCCCACGGGCTTCTTGACCTGATTGATCAAAGCGTCGACCGCTGTGCTTGCCATCTCCAATAAGGGTTGGTGAACTGTCGTGAGTGTCGGCCAGATTGTTCGCGCGATATCGGAGTCGTCGAATCCAGCAACGGACAAGTCGCCTGGCAATGCCAAACCGCTCGCATAGGCCGCATGCATGACACCAGCGGCCATGTCGTCGTTGCTTGCGAAGACCGCGGTTGGCCGAGGACTGAGCGCCAGCGGTTGACGGCCACATGTCACACCCGACTCGAACATATGGTTGCCGGTGACGATCCAACCTGGATCGACAGATACGCCGGCTTGTTGCATCGCCTCCCTATAGCCAGCGAGTCGTTCGTCACTGTCGCGAGACAGTTGCGGACCTCTGACAAATGCGATGCGTCGATGGCCGAGCGAGAGAATGTACTCGGTCATGCCTCGCGCGGCCGACCGGATTCAGGTGAAGCGTGGCTAACCGACACGCAGAATATTAGGCCGCGCGAGCGCTGTTGCAAGAAAGCACGCTCGCGCCTCAGGTTTTCTTAAGGAAGCGTCCCGCACACTTGGACCCAACATTGCCTTACTTTTCTCGAAGCGACGTCACACATGGCGAAGAAGACGCGAAGTTTGCGCTTTCAGCACCGCGTCCCTACATGTCTGTGACGGGACCCCTACGCTGCCTACATGAGGGAATATGGACACAACGAAGCACACGGCGATGACCAAGGTGCCTGAAGTCACGCTTGGTTTCTGGATCCTCAAGATCGCAGCGACGACACTAGGCGAGACTGGCGGAGACGCAGTCTCGATGTCGATGAATCTGGGCTACCTTGTCGGCACGATCATTTTCGCAGTGGTATTCTTCGCCGCTGTCAGCGCCCAGATTCGGGCGAACCGGTTTAATCCGCTGCTTTACTGGGTAACCATCGTCGCCACTACGACAGTCGGCACGACGCTTGCAGATTTTGCCGACCGATCTCTCGGGATCGGCTACGCGGGCGGAAGTACGATCCTTCTCGTTTTGCTGCTGGGCTCGCTCTTCACCTGGTACAAGTTGATGGGCTCAGTATCTGTGACGACTGTATCTTCGCCCAAGGTGGAGATGTTTTACTGGGTGACGATCATGTTTTCCCAAACGCTCGGCACCGCGTTGGGCGACTGGACTGCTGACACGGTTGCGCTCGGCTACAGCGGCGCGGCCATTGTTTTCGGTAGCCTGCTGGTGGTGCTCGTCGTAGCGCACTACTGGACCAACATCTCATCGACGATACTCTTCTGGGCCGCGTTCATTCTGACTCGTCCGCTCGGGGCGGCGCTGGGCGACTTTCTCGACAAGCCAATCGACCACGGCGGTCTGGCGATGAACCGTTATGCCGCTTCGATCGCGCTTCTAGGCTTCATCCTGACCGGTTTGATGGTCTTCAGGCAAAGAGCAGCAAAGGCCGTTCACTGATTGAAACTCCGGGCAGCCGCACACCCTGTGCGCCCGTTCAATCTGTTCGCAACGCCTGTCTACCCAACTGCCTTCAGCGGTCGTATCAGGTGTGACTTGTCCCCGCTGGGGCGTTCGCTACAAGACCCGTTTGCGAGTCTTGTAACGTGGGTAGCCAGCCATGGGGGCAGTATTGAAGAAGTTCTCACGCAACCGTGCTCGGGCACACTGATACTCGCGAAGCCAGGCTTGCTAGACGGCGTTCCGGCCTGTACGGACGCGACCACCAAACCATGGGTCGAAGAAGCCGGCGTGGCGGTGCTCAATCAGCCGTTCGTGGCGAAGCAGAACGTCGCGTCCGCAGGCGGCTGCCTGGCGTCGCAGTATCTGGCGGCCTGGTTAATCGCGCGTCTGGAAGGTGTCGATGCTGCACGCAGCGCGATTCACCATGTCACCCCACTGGGGGAGAAGGAGACGTACGTGACGCGCGCGATGGCGAACATTTCGCCGTTTCTCTAAAGGGAACGGATCGGCCGTTCAAGACTGCGGAGATTCGCTCGTCGAACCGACAAGGGCATTATCAACTTCTCAATTGTTTTGGATAACTATTAAATTTCATACCGAGCGTCACCGGCGTCTCAGATGCTCGTCCTGCTCGAACAGTGCGACGATCCAGTCGATGAACACGCGCACTTTCGCGCTCAGATAGCGGTTCGGCGCGTAGATCACGTGCACCGGAATCGTCTGTCGCTGCCAGTCTTCCAGCAGCGGCACGAGTCTTCCGGCGGCGATCGCGTCGCGCACCGAGTACGTCGGCGCCTGGATGATCCCGAGGCTCGCAAGGCCCGCGGCCAGATACGCGTTCGTATCGTTCACGACGAGCGTGTGATTCAGCGCGAGATCGCGTTTCTGATCATCGTACAGAAACGGAAACGACGCCGAATAGCCGCCGCCCGACGGGATCATGCCGACGGTCGGCAGATCGCGCAATTGGTCCGGCGAGGCAGGCGTGCCGTGCGCGTCGAGAAACGCGGGCGCCGCGCAGGTCGTGAAGCCGAAGCTGCCGATCTGCCGCGCAACCAGGAACTGCTCGTCGACTTCGCCGGCGCGAATCGCGCAGTCGATGCCCTCGGCGACCAGGTCGATGCGGCTGTTGCCGACGTCGAGCTGGATCTCGATGTCCGGATAGGCGCGGTAGAAGTCGGCGAGCGCCGGCACGAGTATGAGTATGCCGATCGCCGTCGGGACATCGACGTGTATCCTGCCCGACGGCTTCCTCAGCGCATGCGCGGTCGACGCTTCGATATCCGCGAGGTCCGCGAGCAGGCGCACGACGCGCTCGTAGTAGATCGCACCTTCCGGTGTGACCGTCACCGAGCGCGTCGTGCGGTGCAGCAGACGAACCTTCAGATCTGCCTCGAGCCTCTGGATGAGCCGCGTCACCGTCGCATTCGGCAGGTCGAGGGTGTCGGCCGCCTTTACGAACGTCCCGGCTTCGACCACGCGGACGAATGCGTTCATCGCTGCGATGCGGTCCATGATGCGCGGCTCCGTTCGATGGGGAAAAAACCATTAGACCGCAATCCCCCTGCTTGCTG
>NZ_JAQQEU010000129.1:0-11402 GCF_046026895.1 Paraburkholderia sediminicola | reverse complement strand
ATGCACCTCAACTGACACGATAGTGGATTTCGCCTCGCCGTTCCAGGCGGGTCCGCTGGAACCGGCTTGCCCTGACGACTCTGGCATCTGCAGTTACACGAACTCGCTCGCGGCACGTCTGCAAGTCAGGAGCCGGAGCCTGCCGCCGTGCGGTGTTGGCCGGACCCGGTTCCAGGCTGGCGCGGCGGTGGCGACTCCAGTTTGCTGCGCCGGCCCCCTGACGTGAAACCGGTGCGAGGCGACAGTGGGCATGCTAAACGTGCTTCGGCGAGATGACGGAGTGATCCGCCACGTTTGGGGCGCGGAACTCCTCTTCGCACCGACCGATCCCGGACAGGATTATCGCCACGTCGGTACCATCGAACCGCTCTGGGACCTGTTTGACCTTCTCACCCCCGAGGGACGTGAATCCGAGTGGGATGAGCAGCTGAGCTACTCATGCTGCGCCGCAAATTATGTAAGAGCGCCGAGCCGCGCGAGCTCGAACTCCCCTCTAGCCTAGCGCCCCCGGTCAGGGACCCGTCTGCAGTATGAGCCGTCTGGAGCCCGGTGACCCGCGGAACTGTGATCTGACGAGGCTCCGACTGTCTTGGTTAGAGCAATGCCAACAGGCGTTGAACGACCGCTGCTACCATAGGTGAACATCAGAGCCTACGTGTTGCGCCCGCGGCGATGCGGTTCCAAGCGCGTCAGGTCGGTAACATGGCTTTCTACCAATGCCTGTTCGTCGGCAGCAAGCCCTCAGGAGCACGCGATGATCGTCGAGCGTATCTGGACTGGCAATGCCTACCGCAACTTCAACTACCTGGTTGCATGTCCGGAAACCGGTGAAGCACTTGCCATTGACCCGCTGGACCATAAAAAGTGCCTCGCCGCCGCGAAGGCCAGGGGTTGGCAGATCACCCAGATCCTCAACACCCACGAACACCGGGACCACACCGGCGGCAACGAAGCGATGGTCGCGGCCACGGGCGCCAGGCTGCTCGCTCATTTCAAGGCCGGCGCTCGCATTGCAGGGGTGGACCGCGGTGTCAAGGCCGGAGACGTCATCAAAGTCGGGAAGCGGATCGAACTCGAATGTATGGACACGCCGGGTCATACCATGTGTCACATCTGCCTGCGATCACATACCGACCAGCCGGCGCTGTTTTCCGGCGACACCCTTTTCAATGCGGGCGCCGGCAATTGCCACAACGGAGGCGATCCGAGCGAGCTGTATGCCACGTTTGTGGGCCAGCTCGCCAAACTGCCGGACGACACACGGATCTACCCCGGCCATGACTACATCGAGAACAATCTGAGGTTCACGTTGTCGCTCGAGCCGGAAAACGCCGCTGCCCGGGCCCTGCTTCCCCACGTGGCCGGTCATGACCCGAAGACCTCGATCGTCACCACGCTCAAGGATGAAGAGCAATTCAACACTTTCTTCCGGCTCACAAGCGCGAGCGTGATCGCCAGGTTGCGAGAAAGCTTCTCGGATCTCCCGGAAGAACCCGATGCGAGGACGGTGTTTCTCAAGCTTCGCGAGTTGCGCAACAGGTGGTGATGCAGCAGGGCGCGGAGCGTTGCCGCTCACCGGGGTGCGCGGCCGGAGTTCTGCACACGCGGCCCCGAGGACCGATGGGAAGCAACGGCGATGTGGATGTAGACGTCGACCGCTCGCTGCCAACAAACCATCCATCCCGTGACCGGGATGCATCGAGACGTTATGCGACCCAATGATGCGCCAGCACCGTGGCGACGAACGAATGACCGGGAAGTGCCGCAAACTGGTCCCGCAGACGCCTGTCGAGCTGTTCACGTTCCATGCCGGTAGCACGGGCCGCATCCGCCAGCGCACTATAGGCATCCAGCACATCGCTCCCCGTGATTTCGTACCCGAAGCCTGCAGCCATCCAGTGCAACGCTGCCGTGCCACAGGCCATCGCGAATTCAGGCTTGCGCCGCGCGAAATCGCGTGCGGCCCGCGTCAGGGTTCGCGGGTCGGTGGGGCCGCGCATCGCGAGCGACGCCGCCAGATCGAGCAGGCCGGCGTCCTTCGCGGCGGCGAACCATTTCCCCTCGGCGCCGGGACTGCTCGCGACCAGGTCGTGGAGAATGCTGTCGGAACTCCTGTCCGGATATTTTTTCGCAATGGCACGGAACGTCGCGAGATGCGTGGTGGCCTGATTGGCCTCGATCGCGTAGCGCCGATAGGCCTCGTCCATCATGCCCGACGACAGAAGGATCGCTTCGCATTTGCGGGCGATGGCGCCAGTGGGCGCATTCAGCCCCCTCGACGCTTCCGCGTAACGCAGTGCTTCAGCCGAACGATTTAATGCGATCAGTGCACCCACTCCGTACTGGCGATACCCCCACCAGTTCAGGCGCGCGCCATTCACGAGAGCAAGTAGTTCCTCATGGCGCCGGGCGGCATTCAGCGCGCTGAGGCAGGCGGTGGTACCCGCGAAATGCTCGCCCAGACCTTCAGCCCCCATCACGCGCGCGGTCACCGGCAACAACCGGTCTGCCCATGAGGACGCGATGGAGGGCGACGTACACAGGTCACCCCAGCGCTCGCCCAGCTGTTCGATATACGGCATCGGGTCGTCCTGGAGCGCGTCAAACAGCCGATCCAGCCAACGCATCCGGACCGGAGCGGGCACGTCCACCCCGGCGATGACCGGCACAAGGGCATCGATTGCGCGATTCCCGGCGGTGCCAATTGCCCCCGACGAGCTGTCTACGTGTTCAAGCGCCGGCGAAAGCTTTTCGATCAAAGCGACCGCGCCGTCCGCGGCGAGAACAGGATCGGCACGGGCAATCTGCCGGATCTCCGCCAGCGCTTCTTTCAGACGCTGGATCGGCAACGCGGATTTCCAGCCGAAGGCGCCACGCCGGAACCGCGTGGCGAAAGCCCACTTGTGAGCGGTGTGAGAGGTTGTGCGTGTCATGCTCCGGGGTGCCAGCTCAGCGCGTCTTCATGTAGGCGGCGTACAGCGCCCTATTGAGGGCCTGCAGTTCGCGCCGGGTTTCCAGCAGTTCGTGATGCCGGCCCTGACGCTCCAGGCTGAGTAACTCGAGCATCACCTTCGCCGCCCGCTCGGGAGCATTGCGTCGCGAAGGCTCTGCCTGTCTGAACAGGGGCGCGAGGCCGGCCTTTTCCGTGAGTACCCACGCCGGAAACCACGCGAGATCGCCAATGTCGCCACCGCCGTCGCACGACGCGTCGAAGGCGCGCCGCAACGTATTGACGCACGCGTCGCCAAGCCGGCTCAAAAGCTGGTCAAACCGGGATGGCGAAAGCCACGCGAGTTCCACCAGCAACGGCCAGGCCGCGTCCAGGCCATCGAGCCAGTAACGTGCCTCCGCCATCCAGCAAAGCGGTGCTGGAATCCGCGGCCAGGACGCGATGCGCAATATTGCATCAGACGCCTCGGCCCACCTGGCAGCAAGCAGGAAGAGCGGCGCCGCGTGCGCATCCGCGTGGTCCGAACGGAAAGGCAGCGCAGCGGCGCGCCCGGCCAGTTCTGCCCAGAGCGGTGCGAGCCAGGTCGCCCCGGCCTGACTCGGGAACACACGCGTGACTGCGGGCTGGACTTCGTGAGATAACACCTGGCGGCCTGCAGGGCGGCTTCGTGACGGTCAAATGGTACCGTCGATCGACCCTCGAGGGCATTGACGATCGACCCGAAATACACCAGGGCGCCGTCGTGCGGATACCCGTTCGCAAGGGCCAGCAGCGCGCGCCGCGCGCCCGCGGCATCGTACTGCTGCAACGCTGACAGGATGTCATTGCGCAGCATCACGTCGCGGCTGTCGTTGAAAATGTCGAGCTGCATCCGTCGGATTCAGAACAGTTGGCTGGTCGGACTGACGAGATTAATCCATTTGGCCGCGCTTCTCAATTTCCTGCGGTGCTCATCGACCGACCCGATGATTGCGCGCCGACCGCTCGCGTCGGCGCACGCACCGTGTCATGCTGTGGTTCCCGTACGACTCGCCGAACCGCTGAGGAGATGTAGTTCCGCACACAGATTGCCATGGTAAGCAGCAGTCCGTCTCTCAATGGTGGTTGATGATTAACCGGGCGTGAGGCTATCGTGATGGTGCCCCTTTCATGACAGCTGACCGTCCGCACCGTCAGCGCCCTCTTCCGACCGATGTTGGGCCTCCCAGGCACGGCGGGTTTTGGCCAGCTCTTCGGCGAGGAGTTTTTCATCCGGGAGGACCATATGGTGCTCAGCCGCCAGCACTTTGTTTGGCAACCCTTCCAATGCATAACGCGCCACCGCGGCATTCGTTCGCGCGCACAGGATCAGCCCAACGGGTGGGTTCTCTCCTGGCAGCGTCCAGTGCTCACGTGCGTAATTACAGTACATGTGCATCTGGCCCACGTCGGCGTGATTGAGCTCAGTGAGTTTGAGATCAACGATAACAAGGCATCGCAGACGCCGATGAAAAAACAGAAGATCTACGCGGAACCAGCTTTCACCGATCCGAAGTCGACGCTGGCGGCCCACGAACGTAAAATCGCCACCGAGCTCAAGAAGAAAGTCTTCGAGGCGGTGGACCAACGCCTCCTCCAGTTGACTTTCTGAATATTCGTCCTCGAGGTCCAGGAACTCGAGGACATAAGGATCCTTGATTGCCTCCTCTGCACTGACAAGGTCGCCCGGTTGCGCCTTGCCCGACTTTTGCAACATCGTCTGCTTGTTTTTCGACAGCATCGCACGAGTGTGAAACTGGCTGCTGATCTGCCGGTCCAGTTGTCGCACGCTCCATCCGCCACGGAGCGCTTCAGCTTCGTAGAACGCTCTTTCTTCAACGGACCGGGTTCGCCGCATGAGGTGGACGTAGTGCGTCCAGGACAGCTGGAATGTGGTCGCGAGTGGGGTCGAGATCGAAATTCCGAATCGGCGATTCGGAATTTCCCGGCCGGCCTATGGGCGTAGATTTCCGAATCAGTGATCCGGAAATCGCGGCTGGCGGGTAGGTCTGGTAGAACAGCCTCATCAACTCCAGATTGTCTACCCCAAACCCCCGCCCGAAGCGGGATGTCAGGTCGACCGACAACCGCTCTAAAAGGGCCTGACGTAGGCGGCACGCCCCTCCCCGCCCTGACTGAATTCGACAATACGGCGACCAATCTCCCAGTAGGTCGCCGTCATCAGTGCGTTGACACTTCGGGCCGCAGCACGACGACCGTGTTCCAGAAGCGCGACGATATCGCCATGTATGCCACTGTAATTGGCGCCGCTTAATGCGATATCAGTCATTGGTACTGTCAGCAGGTAGTTTCAGCGTTAATGATTTCACGGTGGACATTGGCGACCATGGTGTTGCGCTGTCCGTACTCAGTCCATCGATGAAAATCCAGGTTGGCAAGCGATCGGCTCGAAATCACCCATTCGGGCCCTTGGCGCCACGTTGCCGATCCTTCCGACGCACATGTGGCAGGACCGGCATTGCGACCAGCACAGGGCTGCGGTTGACGGGTCGACGCATGCTAACCGCTCGCCGGGGCCAGCATCGAACCGGTACACCGCTTCGTCCCACAGTGGCAGGAATAGTCGGCGGCCAGTTCCGGAGTAATCGCTTCGTCGATAGTCAGTCCATAGGCGATAAAGAGCTCGTCGCCCGGCATCACGTCGCTGAGCGTCTCGATAAAAACCCGCCCCCGCCCGTCCTCGATCGCCTCGCAGTTCGGCTGGCAGGAGTGGTTCAGCCAGCGGGCACTGTTGCCGCCTACGCTGCCATCGATCACGCGCCCGTCGGCCAGTCCGAAAATGAACGTGTGGCCGGGTATTCCGGACCGCCGGTGCCGGGCAGAGGCCCGCCGCCACGACGTCATCTCCCCGCGGTATTCGAGGATCCGCTGGCCGGCTGGAATCGCCTGTAGCGAGAACACGCCTCGCCCATGAACCGATGATTTTCTGACCGTCACGCGCCGCACTTCGTCACTCCTGATCCGTTGAGGGTGGGAGCATAGCGAGCGGCGCGTTGCGCGGCAACCGGGGCGTCCCGTCAGAACAACCTGGTCTGTCGGGGATCGCGCGCCGGTGGTCGGGATACATCGGTCCGGCGGGTACGCCGATTCCCACCATTCCTGTTTCCAACCCGCTGTAGCCGCGCGAGCATGAGGCATTCGCCTGCACCATCGTTGAAGCGCAGCTCGAACACGCCGGTTTGGCCGGACGGACATGGCGCCGTTGCACGGAACGACAGGCGCAGCCCCCGTCGTTTCGCGCGGGCAATCATGTGCGTGCGACTCATGCCGTGCCAGCAATCCGACATGAAGCGCGTCACGGTCCCAGGCAGGGACTTATGCGCGGCGACCTGTGGAAGTGTCAGTCCAGCGAGCAGGTAGATATCAGCCATGCAGCCCATTTCCCTGGTGGCAAGTACCTTTGCGTTTATACCGCTTTTTTGCGACGCGTTGCTGGTTTGGCGGTCGGCACGGCGCGGGACGAACGGATAGATCGTGATGTCTTCCGGACTGCAGCAGGGGCGCCCGACTGCATGGCTTCCCGCGCACGCGTTTCCGCTTCCCGCAGCGCCATCATCTCCGCCTGCAGCCGCAGGTTCTCCGCCTGAACAGCATCCAGCCGCCCCTGCAGCACGCCCGCCTGATGACGCGCGTCGCCCAGTTGCGCCTGCATGGTTTCAGAGGCACGGCGGTGGTCGTCGTTCTTCCGGTCCGCCCGGCGTGTGGCGTCGTCGAGCTCCTTCTGCAGCTTCGTTGCGGTATTTCGCTCGCGGTCAATCTCCAGCAGGGCGCGCTTCTCGGTCGCACGGAGCCGATCTTCCGCGCGTTCAGCCGCTTCACGCTGCTTTTCCAGGTCGCGCGAAAACCCTTCCCTCACCGTCACGATCTCGCGATCGCGCGCCGCCAGCGCCGTGCTCCTGCGCTCGAGTTCCGCCTCCAGCGCCTGGCGCTGCGCGTGGCCTTCGGCCTGCGCCCTGTCCAGATTCCGCACCTCGACCTGCGCGGCCAGCAGCGCGGCGGTGCGCTGCTCGAGCGCCGTCTCGACGCGAGCCAGTTCGTCGCGGGCGGCGGCGACCGCCCGCTGCGCCTCCGCGCGCTGCGCCTCGACCTCGTCGCGCAGCGCGTCGAGCGCGGTCCCGGCGGATGCGGTAGCGCGTGTCCAGAGCGTGGCGACCAGTTCGCCGGCGGCCGCGCCGAGATCGGCCGGCAGATCAGGATGCTCGATGCGCACCCGGCTCTTTTCGCGCAGTTCGGTCCAGAACTCCCCCAGCACCTGGGTGGGCGTGCTCATGCTCCCCCGCTTCACCAGCTGGTACAGCCGGTTGGCGGTCGGCGTGATGCCGAAGCGGAAGAACAGCAGGGCGCAGACCTCGCGGTAGAGCTCGCGCGTCTTCGGGAAGTCGGCCTTCAGGCGCCCGATTTCGGCCACCAGGCGGGTTTCATCAGGAAATGCGTCGGACATCAGGAATAGATCCCGGTTATTTCAGAGCATAATATAACGTAAACCGACAAATATCCAATTCACCTGCGCCAGTATTTCAACATTAAGCGTATAATGTTGTATTATTAAAGTCTTGCGCGCCTGATTACGTCCAGGCCAGCCACCCGCACCTCCGCCACCCTCCCGACCATGGCCACTGCCCGGCCCGCGCCCGATCGATGCGCTTGACCTGCCGCCCGACCTCGATGGCCGTCACGGCACGAACCGCGCCACCGCACGCTTGGCGAACCGGCACGCGCCGCCGATATCGACGGCGTGGATGCTGCCCGCCCCGCTGGAGACAGGTTTGCGGTTGACGGGGATGGGGACGCGCCAGACGGTTAGTTGCATTTTTGTAATCTGCACGGATCTCTAGGGGGAGTATTTACGGGAGATGAACACCAGCCATGCGAAGGTGCGATCAACTGATCTGGCGTGTCGGCCACCTGAAAACGGCGCACACGCAAACCCCTTCCACGCGAACATTGGCGAGCCCTCTGGATGCTGCGTTCGCGTTTCGAGCGGCTCGAGCCCCATTTCTGAAGCGATCACACCAGTCACGTTCAGCGTCGCCCGGAACGGACCGGGCTCGCCCTCCGGACCGGCAACGTCATACCCCACCAGCATCTGGCCGGCCGTGCTCGGGACGAACGACCTCGCACCGTCCTACAGGCAGCGTGAATTGAAAGACGGCACCCCGTCGTTCATTCGTGGAGGCCCACAGCCGCCCCCCGTGCGCCTCGATGATCGAACGGCAAATCGTCAGGCCCATGCCCATCCCGTTGGCCTTGGTCGTGTAGAAGGTCTCGAACAGGCGTTCCACACGCTTCGGGTCCAGGCCCGGGCCCGAATCCCGCACCGAAACGAGTACGTAGCCCGCCTCGACTTCCCCGGTCCTGATCAACAGCTCTCGCGCTGCCTCGCTGACTTCGGTCATGGCCTCGACGGCATTTATGATCAGATTCAGGAGCACCTGCTGCAGCTGGACCCGGTCGCCGTGAACGAGCGCTAAACCGTCCGCGAGTTCCGTCCGCACCGAGACATCATTCTTAACGGTTTCGCCACGGGTGAGTTCAATCACCTCACGGATCGCCTCGTTGATGTCAAGGCGATCCGTCAGAGGCGGCGCCTTCTCGACAAGGGCACGGATGCGGCTGATGACCTCGCTCGCGCGACGACCCTCCTTGACGATCCGCGCAACCGCGTCGCGTACTTCATCCAGATCCGGCGGTTGATGGCCGAGCCAGCGCAGTGCCGCCTCGGCGTTGCCGACCGTCGCGGCAATGGGCTGCTTTACTTCATGGGCAATCGAGGCCGTGAGCTGCCCCATGGTGGCGACACGGTTCGCGTGCGCCAATTCCAACTGCACAACGCGCAAGGCCTCTTCGGCCCGCTTGCGCTCGGTCAGATCGAGCACGAAGCCGACACCCTGGTTCCGGGCTTCATCAAAGCTCGTCGAGCCGACGAGCACGGGTACACGACTGCCGTCTTTCCGTAAGTACTCCTTTTCGTAGGGTTGCAGGCTCCCGGTCACCTTGAGTTCTGGAGTCCAACTGCTTTCACGCCGATCGCGCCATTCCGGGGGCGTCAGTCCAGTCCAGCGCAGGCGACCCGCGACGAGATCCTCGCGGTCGTATCCCACGATCCGGAGAAACGCGTCATTGGCCCCGAGAATGGGACCGTCAAGGTCCCAGAAGAAGATCCCGATGATGTTGGCATCGACCAGGCGCTGAATCTTCGCTTCGCGCTCCGCGAGGTCGTGGTACAAACGGGTGTTCTCCAGCGCGATCGCCGCCTGAGAGGCAACCAGCCGCAGCACCGAGATCCGGGTCGGCGTGAACACGCGCGCAGCCAGGTTGTTTTCAAGGTAGAGCACGCCGATAAGCTTGCTCTGTTTGACCAGGGGCATGCAGAGAATGGACCGGGCCTGGCCCTGCCGGATGTACGGATCCGCGGCAAATGCGGGTTCGGCCGCGGCATCGTCGAGGATCATGGTCTCCTGCGTGCGAAGGACAGTCTGGACGATTGCCTCGGACAGTGCCATTGAGCTCAAGGCCTCGTCGCGCAGCCGTACGACAATTGTATCGCCACTCGTTATGGCTTCCGCCGCGATCCGCTGCTCAATCCCGTGTGAGAGAATCAACAGGCCTCGTTCGGCTCCAGCATGCTCGATAGCCGTACGCATGAGCGTGTCGAGCAGCTTGTCCAGCAGGATCTCGCCTGAGACGGCTTGCGACACCTTGAGCACGGTCGCGAGATCCAGATGTTCGACCGGTGCCCGGATCGTGCTCGTCGGCCCGGCTGCAGGCTCTTGCTCGCTCAGTTGGGGATGGAGCTGATCAAGTTGCCGCACCTTCCCATCGGCGCCCCAGCTCAGGTAGCAACGCCGGGCGTTTCGCAGAAACGCGTCAGCCATCGTCGGCAAGCCGCGCGCCGTACAAAACCTTGCGGCGCGTTCGTGGGCCAAGGCCTCGTTCTGGATGAAACCATCCGAACGCGCCAGTCTGATGGCTTCTTCATAGAGGCGTATCGCGTCCGGATCGCGGCCTTCGAGCCGTGCAATCTCGGCGGCAACCAATGCCTCGCGGTTCGCGAATGTTGCGGGACAGTTCTTTGCCCAGACCGCGAGCTGCTTGTGATGAGCTGCCAGCGCTTCCAGATCTTGAGGTCGCTGCTCAGCTGAGGTTAGATCGCAATGCGCCGCCCAGGCAAGTGCCCCATAGAAATGGTATTCAGCCGATTCAAATTGGGTCGGAGTCGTCCAAAGCAGTGGAGCCGCTTTTGACACAGCCGCCATGGCAGATGCCTCGTCGCTGCCATAGATGCTCGCTTGCAGCCTGCGAATCCAATAATAGGACCCGCCGATGGCCAGCTGGGGATTGTTTTCCAGGCGTTGCTCGAAGCGGTGCTCGTCGAACTCCGCGTCATTGAAGGAGGTGAAGTCCGGTCTCTGTCCACGGAGCATCCGGATGAGCCTGAGCTGCCCAGTGATGCAGTCACACATGAGACCAAACCCTATTTTCCGCGCAAATTCGAGCCCATGCTCGGCCTCTCGCTCGACGTCGCTGAGCGAATCTCCGGTGGCAATCCGGTTTGTGATCACGTCGATGCAGCTATAGGCTGCATAAGACAGGTCACCGGCTTCCAGCGCCGTCTCAAAGGCACGCCTCAGGAAGGCGAGAGACGTCTGCAAGGGCTGGGTCCAGTGAGCAACATGGACGGCGAAGACTAGGTAGACGCGTGCCCGGAAGCGCTCCAGCCCACGCTTGTCCACCAGGTCCAGGCCAAGCCTGCCAAGGCGGAACCCGGCCTGGTATTCGCCGAAGTACCTCCCCAGGACGCCGCCCAGCCATGCATAGGCGAGGCATGATCCGTCGCTGTTGCCATTCTCCAGGCTGAGGGTCGCCATCTGACTGACGACAAGCCTGAACAGATTCAAGTCCGTGAACAACGCCGGCGATGTGAGTACCGTAAGCACATCCATGGTCCCGCATCGCTCTGCATCTCTCATCAGCGGCAGCTCAAGCAGTGCTTCGATCGAGCCCTCCCCCAGGTGTTGCCATAATCGATCATAGGCCTGGCGAACGTCCTCCGGTTTTGGGTGCGGCGACCACCGGTCGTCAACCCGGCGGAGATACTCCACGCCGACCTCGACAGCGCTGTCACTCTGGTCCAAGGTAGTGTAGAGATTGATGCGCAAGCAGGTGACGGCCGCAGCGTCAACCGTGGTCTGTGCGCGAATCGACAGCATGGCGAGCCGTTCTTCCGCCGATGCGGACTCTCCGATCAGGTATTCGCACTCGGCGCAGTTGAGCTCGAGGTCGAAGGTGAACCGGTAGCACTGTTCCCATCCGGTCTCTGCCAGCAACGCGCGGCCAGCGGTGAAATACTGCAGGGCCGCATCATAAGCGGTTGCCCCCTTGGCACGCTTGCCAGCCATAAGGTTGAGCTGGG
>NZ_JAQQEU010000128.1:0-11897 GCF_046026895.1 Paraburkholderia sediminicola | reverse complement strand
CACCATGGTTGTCTCAAATTCGGATGCCGAATTTTACATGACGCCTTAGCGCGACAGAGCCCGCGAGCTTACCTTGCCGCACTCAACTTATCGCGACAAAATCGGCTCCTCCGAACCATATTTCACTGTTGCCGCGACAAATCGAAGATGAGCGCCGCTTCGACCCATTTCTCGCCCGGTGGGGTCCATGGCGTCGGGACCTGGAAATTCCACATCAGGCGCTGCCATTCCGTCAGTACCGGATCGTTTGCTTCAGCATCCGCCATGCGCTGAGCGCTGAAGATTGTGTCATCCGTCTCCATCAGCATACATAGCCGGGTCCCCAGCCGGAAGATTTCCATACAGGTGATGCCCTGACTGCGGAGATGTTTCGCCACCTCCGGCCAAATCTCGCGGTGCATGGCCTCGTACTCGGCGATAAGATCAGGGGAATCCTTGAGGTCCAACATCAGGCAGCGTCTCATCGCGTTCTCCGACGGTCGTGTAATTTGCTGCGCTTTCTGTGCAGCGTAATGCTGTGATTCAAACCTGTTTTTCCTCGATGCGCCATAGACAAAGCGGTTTGGCACGCCTTTCATGCTCGAGGCCGCCGATGACATGCTAATGACTGAACCGCAGCCTTTCTCCAGCATCGCAGGCAGGAACGCGCGAATGGTGCGATACATCGCCTTCGCGTTAAGGCAACCTGGTACGCGGGCCAGCAACTCGCCTTCGGGGGCATTCCAGCGTCCCTTCACAGTGGTTTAACAAACTTCACAAGCGATAGAATGCTCTGGCGTTCGCACCGAAAACCGCGTCGCGCGCCGCGTCCGACAGTGACGCAAGCAAAGCGGTCGCCACCGAATGCCATAACAGATAATCGCCGTTCATGTTGAGCACAGGCCAGTCACTGCCCCACATCAGGCGCGCCGGACCGAAGGCATTCAGCAAATGATTGACATACGGCCGTAGGGTCTCTTCAGTCCAGCCGGGTGCGGCTTCGCTTGCAAGACCCGAAAGTTTGCAATGGGTATTCGGCAGGCGCGCGAGGCGCGTGATGCCGTCGGCCCACGTTCGCCAGCCGGCATGGCCATCACGGACCGGCGGCTTCGCGCCATGATCGACGACGATGCGCAACTGCGGAAAGCGCGCCGCAAATGTCTCGAGCCCATCGACGTGGCGCGTGAAAATCAGCGCGTCGAAGGCGAGGTCATGCGCGAGCAGCGCCTCTACGGCGGGCGCTAGTGCAGGATTCGCGATCCAGTTGTCATCCGGCAGGTCTTGCAGCATCGGGCGCACACCCTTGAACTTCGGATCGCGTGCAAGCTCGGCGATTAGTGCGGGTGCTTCGGGCACGAGCATCGGCACCCAGCCGACGACGCCCCCAATCGACGACTCACGCGCCGCAAGCGCCAGCAGGTAACGGGTCTCCGCCAGAGTCGGCGCGGCCTGCACGACGATCGTGCGTTCGATGCACGCAGCAGACGCCAGGGGTGCCAGATCTGCCGGCAGGAAGTCACGCCACAACGGGCCCAGCTCGGGGGTGAGCCATCCGTAGTCGCCGCGGCTGCGCTGCCAGAAATGCTGATGCGCATCGATCTTCATGAACGCTCCCGTGCGAGCTCGCGGACATGCGTCGCTGCCGCGCACTCGCACGGCACCGGCGCCCGTTGATCGATCAAGCCGAGTTCTTTCAGCTCACCCCAGAACGCGGGTGGAATCGGGAGCGCGAAACTGCGTGCGTTATCGATCATTTCGTCCGGCGAACGCGCGCCCGTCACGATGCTTTTCACCGCCGGGTGTGCATACGGAAACTGCAACGCAGCAGCGCTCAGCGGTACGCCGAACGTATCGCACACTGCGACCAAACACTCGACGCGAGCCACAATTTCCGGCGGCGCGCTCGCGTAGTTGAACGCGGGGCGCGAGCCATCCGGACGGTGTGCGGAAGCGCCACGTCCGCGCGCGAGAATGCCCGAATTGAAAGCGCCTCCGATCAGCACGCCAACGCCTCGTGCGTCGCAGATCGGTAACAGGTCGTCAAGGACAGTCTGCTCGAGCAGCGTGTACCGTCCCGCGAGCAGCGCGCAGTCGAGATCGAATTCGCGCAACGCATCGACGATCACGGCACTCTCATCCACGCCTAGCCCCACTGCGCGAACGACGCCCGCCGATCGCAATTCGTCCAGCGCCTTGAATCCGCTGTCCGAAAGTTGACGCCAGTAATGCGCCGCTGTCTCCGGTTCGTTGCCGTGCGTATAGCTGCCGATGTCGTGCACCAGCAGCACATCGATACTTGCCATCCCGAGGCGTTGCAGACTGTCTTCGAACGAGCGCAGTATGGCGTCGCGCGTGTAGTCGAAACGCACCTTGAACGGAAACGGATTCGCCCAGCCGCCTGGCGAGACGGCTGCGCCGCCCGCGTCGGCAGGTGTCAGCATCCGCCCTGCTTTGGTCGATAGCACGAATTCGTCGCGGTTGCGACTTGAGAGCGCGGCGCCCAGCCTGTGTTCGCCCTTCGTATAGCCGTAGAACGGCGCCGTATCGAAGTACCGCACACCAGCATCCCAGGCTGCGTCGACTGCGGCGAGCGCCTGTGCGTGGGTCACGTCGCGATACATGCCAGCGATGCCCGCCGATCCGAAACCGAGCGCGCTGAACCGCAATGGGGTGGGACGCTCGCGCATGCCCGTCACCGCGTCTCTCCCAGGCTGCGCGCGGTCCATCATCCGCCTCCCGCAGCGACACGCGCGGCAGGCGTACCGATCGACTTGTGCACGTGCTGGCTCGCGCCAATCACATCCCAGTCCCAATCGATGCCGAGACCAGGCTCATCCGGCGCGACCGCATACCCCTGCTCAATCTTCACACGCGAGCCCGTGAGAGTGTCGATCTGCGGGATGTACTCGACCCACGCGGAATTCGGCACCGCGGCGCACAGGCTCACATGCAGTTCCATCAGGAAATGTGGGCAGATCGCGATGTTCATCGCCTCGGCAAAATGAGCAATCTTCAGCCACGGTGTGATGCCGCCGACGCGCGCCACGTCTGCCTGCACGATCGAGCAGGCGTCTGCCTTCATATATTCGGCGAACTGCGCGGGGTGATACATCGATTCGCCGACCGCGACCGGCACCGCTGTGGCTGCGCTCAGTTGCCGATGGCCGGCGATGTTTTCGGCGGGCAGCGGTTCCTCCAGCCATGCGAGGTGCAGCGGCTCGAACGCGTGCGCTCGCCGCAGCGCCTCCGAGAGCGTGAACCCCTGATTCGCGTCGACCATCAACTCGAAGCTGTCGCCCACTGCTTCCCGCACGGCCGCAAGTCGCCGCACATCTTCGGAAAGATGCGGGCGCCCCACTTTCAGCTTTGCGCCGCAGAATCCGATTTCCTGTGCCTGCAGGGTCTGCTCGACAAGTTCGCTCTCCGGCAGGTGCAACCAGCCGCCCTCCGTCGTATAAGTCCGCACGCGCGGCTTCGCACCGCCTGCCGCAACCCACAAGGGCAGTCCGGCCACGCGCGTATTGCGATCCCACAGCGCGGTATCGATTGCGGCAAGCGCGAGACTCGTGATCGCGCCGACCGCGGTCGCGTGCGTGTGGTAGAACAGATGCCGCCAGATCGCTTCATATTCCGCGGGATTGCGGCCGATAAGTTGCGGCGCCAGATGGTCGTGCAGCAACGCAACGATCGACGAGCCGCCCGTTCCAATCGTGTATGTGTAGCCTGTACCGGCGCTGCCGTCACTACAACGGATCGTGACCAGCACCGTTTCCTGAATGACAAATGACTGGATGGCATCCGTGCGCCGCACCTTCGGCTGAAGGTCGACCTGCCGGATTTCTATCGTTTCGATGAGGGTCATGGTTGTTCTATCCTTTGACGCCGCCAAGCGTGAGACCTGCAATCAGGTGTTTCTGAACGATAAACGTGAGGATGATGGCCGGAATGATGATGATTACCGCCATGGTGCACATGCCGGCCCAGTCCACCGTGAACTGCGCAGTAAAATCCATCAAGCCGACGGGCAGCGTTTTAGTATCGGGGCTGCGGCACAGTTGCGACGCCAGCGCGAACTCGTTCCAACTAGTCAGAAACGCGAAGATCGCAGCCGACGCCACGCCCGAGCGGGCGAGCGGCAGTTCGATATGCCAGAACGCCTGCCAGCGGCTGCAGCCGTCGATCTGTGCGGCCTCGGCGAGTTCTGCCGGCACTTCGCGAAAAAACCCGTCGATCAGCCAGACCGTGAACGGCACGTTCATCGCGAGGTAGACGATAATCACGCCGATATGCGTGTCGAGCAAACCCGTCCACGCCCACAGCATGAAGATCGGTAGCGAGAGCGCGATGCCCGGAATCGCTCGCGTGAGCATCAGCACTACAAACAATAGCTTCTTGTGGCGGAACTCGAAACGCGCAAACGCATAGCCGCCGGCCACCCCGACCACGATCGCAGCGACCGTGCTCGCTAGAGAAATCACCACCGAATTAACGAAGTACTGGCGAATCGGCAGCGACGCCATCCCGCCAAAGCCGAACACATTGCGAAAGTTGTCGAGCGTATAACTGCCGGCATCAAGCAGTGGCTGATTCGACAGAATCGCGACATTCGAGCGGAAGGCATTGAGCATGACCCAAAGGCCTGGCAAGCAGATGACCGCCATCACGAGGAAGACGGCGAGCCACAGAGCGCCCCGTCTCATCCGTGCTTGCAGCGAATCGAATGTAGAAGCGTGATTAAAAGTAGTACTCATGATGTCAGGCTGACCCCATGTGTTTGCGCGCTGCGTTGAGCTTGCGGAAAAAGTACAGCGTGAACAGCACCGATACGAGCACGGACACGTAGCCGATGGCATTTGCGTAGCCCATGCGTGAGTCGTCGTAGGCGATGCGGCCTACCATCGTCCAGAGCAATTCGGTACGTCCGCCGGGACCGCCGTTGGTCATGATGCGCACGATGTCATAAGCCCGGCCGACGTCCAGCGAACGAATCGTCATCGCGATATAGATGAACGGCATCAAGTACGGCAGCGTCACGTAGCGGAAAGTTTGCCACGGCGTGCAGCCGTCGACTTTGGACGCTTCGATCGGATCCTTCGGCAAAGCCATCAGGCCAGCGAGCAGAATCACCGCGAACACCGGCGTCGAATTCCACACCTCCGCCGCGATCAACGAAGCAAGCGCCCATTGCGCATCGACCAGAAACGGAATCGTGGTCTTCAGTCCGAATACCGTTTGCAGTACATGATTGACGACGCCCGTGCTGTCGTTAAGCATGAACTTGAACTGAAAGCCGACCAGCACCGGCGAAAACATCATCGGGAACATCATGATGGTGCGCAGCGCGCGCTGGCCTTTCACAATCTGGTTGAGCAGCAGCGCGATCCCGAGGCCGAGCAACAGTTCCAGATTCAACGCAATCGTCAGGAACAGCACGGTACGACCGAACGCGGCCCAGAAATCCCCGTTCGCAAACGCGCGCAGATAGTTTCGCAAACCGACGACATTCCAGATCGTGTCAGGATCGATGAGCCGGTACGCGGTGAAACTCGTGTAGAGCGAAAAAAGCAGCGGCAGCACAACGACGATCGCTACCGAAACAAACGCCGGCAGCAGCAGCCTTAGCGGCGCTGCCATGCTCTCATGCAGGGCCGGTCCGGGGGATTGCACGGCAGGCGAATAGCGGATATTGAATCGCATATTGGAGCGCATATTGAAGCGGGGAAAAGCGGATCGACTGCATGGCGCGGCGCGCGGGCCGTGCCATGGATGTCACTAGTTGGATGCGTCCTGCATGATGTCGGAAACTTTCTTCGCCGCATCGTCAAGCGCCTGCTGGGCCGATTTGTCGCCAATCAGCGCCTTCTGCAATTCCGGCCACAGCGCATTGGATATCTCGTCCCATTGCTGGATCCGCGGAGGCGTAAAGGCGTCCTGCTGAGCCGCCGTGCTGAACACAGAGATCGCATGCGCCATATACGTATCTTGTTTCGCCTCGAACTCTTTCACGACCGCTTGCTGCGCATCGACCCGCGACGGGATCGTCCCGAGCCGCGCCTCTACCATCTGCGAATCGAAGCTGGTCAGGAACTGGATGAAGCTCGCCGCGACTTCCGGGCGGTCACAGGTCTTCGTGATCGAAAAGCTATGCGAACCTGACCAGCCGGGCCGCTTGTTGGCAGTGCCTAGCGGCGCCGGCACCACGCCGACCTTACCGACCATTTTGGAAGTCTTCGGATCGTTGTAGAACGAAGCGAAGCCTGGCCAGTCGAGATCCAGCGCCACTTTGCCTGCAGCGAAGTTGTTGCCGAGATCGTCCCAGACATAGCTCGGCACCCCCTTGGGTACGGCCCCCGCCTTGTATAAATCCACGAACCAGTTCAGCGTTTTGACACCGATCGGCGAGTTGAACGCCGGACGGTTTTTTCCATCCAGCAACTGGCCACCATTGGCGATCAACAACGAATAGAACGTGCCGGTGATCGCTTCGTCCTTGCCGGGAAACTGCGTGCCGTAAAAGTTCGGCGCTTTGGTGAAGAACTTCGCCTGCTGCGTGAATTCAGCATAGTTCCTCGGCGGCGCGAGCGGCTCGCCGAACTGCTTCTGATAGGCACTCTGGTTGACCTTATCGGCGTAGGCCGCCTTGTTGTAGTAGAGCGCCTCAATATCGACCGAGCGCGGAATCTGCACCAGGTGTCCGTTGATCTCGGACTGCTTGAGCAAGCTCGGTGAGAACGCCGCGAGATAACTGGCCGGGAACATGCCCTTCAGATCACGGAAAATCGGGTACTGTGCGGAAAAATTCGTATGGTTGGACGACATGCAATAGTCGATATGGCCGGATGCAATGTCCTGCTTCAGTTCGCGATCGAGCTCGAAATGGCTCTTGCGCGACACGATCTCGACTTTCGCACCCGTCTGTTTTTCCCACAGCGGAATGCGCGCATAGAGCGCCTCATACTGGACGCCGCCGATCAGCTTGACCCGCAGCGTGTAGCCCTTGAATTCGCCGTCGGCATGTGCGAGACCCGACGCGACAACACCCGCGAGCGCAAATACCGAAGCTGCGAGCCTGAACATGGTTTTGTAACGCATCCTTGTCTCCTCTTGTATGGGTTCCGCCGTGGACCACGCGGCTCGCCGGCGGCAACTGTGTAACGCGAGCCCGCGACGGTTTGGCTCGCAATCCTGTTTAGCGCAGCCGTCGCCCGCTGGTGCGGTCGAACACGAGTACTCTGGCGGGGTCCGCTAGCAGCGAGATGGTAGTGCCGGCAAGCACATCGGTCCGGCCGTTCAGCATGACGCAACAGGCCTGGCCGGCGACCGTACCGAATAGTTCGGTCGCCGCACCGGTAGGCTCAACCACTTCGAGCGCGAACGGCATGCCGCCTGCGCCAGCAAGGCTGAGATGCTCGGGACGAATCCCGTACGTCACCTCCTGTCCCTGCGCGGCGTTGACGGGCGGCGCAGGGAACGCGAGCTCGCCAATGCGCACGCATGCGCCGTCCCCCTGCGGCTCGTAAATCCCCTTGAAGAAGTTCATCGCAGGCGAGCCGATGAAGCCCGCTACGAAGAGATTGTCAGGATCGTCATATAGCGCAAGCGGTGTGCCGATCTGTTCGATCACGCCACCGTTGAGCACGACGATGCGGTCTGCCATCGTCATCGCCTCGATCTGGTCGTGAGTCACATAGACGGTCGTGGCGCGCAAGCGCTGGTGCAGGGCCTTGATCTCCGCGCGCATCTGCACGCGGAGCCTCGCATCGAGATTCGAGAGCGGCTCATCGAACAGGAACACCTTCGGGTCACGCACGATCGCGCGGCCCATCGCCACCCGCTGCCGCTGACCGCCCGACAGATGGCGGGGATGACGATCTAGCAGATCCTGCAGCCCCAGCATCGTAGCCGCCTTTTGCGCCCGAGAGGCAATCTCCTGCGGATCGCGATTGCGCAGCTTGAGCGCGAACGTCAGGTTTTCGAGCACCGTCATGTGCGGATACAGCGCGTAGTTCTGGAAAACCATCGCGATATCGCGATCGCGCGGCGGCCGCGCATTGACGATCTCGCCGTCTATCACAATGCGCCCATGGCTGACGCTTTCGAGGCCCGCCAGCGCACGCAGCAGCGTGGATTTCCCGCATCCGCTCGGCCCGACCAGTACGAGAAACTCCCCGTCCGGAACCTGCAGGTCGATCTGCTTCAACACCTCCTGCTCACCAAACGACTTTCTGACCTGCTCGAATGCTACGGCTGCCATCCGCCCTCCTTCCCGGGTTATTCAGTAACCGGCCGTTGAGCGCAACTGACCACTCTCGCCCGACGATTAGGTAAATTGTATATATGAAATGATGTTTTATTGATGAAAACATTGTAGGTGTTTTCCCCGTCCGTCAAACGGATTGTTAGGCGCCCACACAGCATTCAGTCGCCCTACAATCCGTCTGGTCATCATGTGCGCCATTTCATCTGCGATTTCAGGAGGAAACTTGAACGCCAACGCAACGCGCTATTCGGCGCCGGCACTGGAAAAAGGTCTGGACATCATCGAGCTGCTGGCGGACCACGCGGAGGGTTTGTCTCTGGCGGAACTCGCAAAAGAGCTCGGCCGCACCACCGCCGAAATATTCCGGATGGTCGTGACGCTGGAAACACGCGGCTACCTGCACACGATCGGCGACCGGTATGTTCTGTCGCTGCTGCTCTTCCAGTTGGCGCACCGGCATCAGCCAGTGCGCTCGCTAGTATCGACCGCACTGCCGCTGATGACGCAACTCGCCAAGCAGGCCGGGCAGTCGTTTCACCTGTGCGTGTATCAGAAGGGACGCGTGCTGATCGTCGCAGGCGTCGAAAGTCCGGAACGGTGGGGCTTTGCGTTGAAGGTCGGCACGTTGATAGGACTCACCGATACCGCGTCAGGGCAGGTACTGCTCGCCTTCCAGGAAGAACCGCAACGCGTCGAGATGCTCGAACTGCATGTTCCCGTGGACGGCGAACGGGCCGTGGACCCACAACGGCTTGCGAAGGACCTCGCGCAGATCCGCAGGCACGGCAACGCGCGCATGTCCAGTCGGCAGGTCAAGGGGGTGAAGAATCTGGCCTACCCTGTGTTCGGCTTGGACGGTCATGCCATTGCGGCGCTGACTACCCCATATATCGAGCGAATCGACGATGCCCCTGTGCCGTCGATGGCCGACGTCGGTGACATGATGAAGCGCGCCGCAGAAACCCTCACTTCATTGATGGGCTTCAATGTCTATTGGGATGCAGCTTCGCAGCCCGCGCACCAACCCGAGCCTCGATGAGACCGAAGATATCCGTACGATGCATCGCACAGATGCGTCCATCACATCAGAAAGCTTTGTCACATAACGCGTTGGGTATCATGTGCCATGACAATACGAACGATCGGACGCTTGATGACGACTTTGAATCCAGCCGTGGCACGAGCGCTTGGCCATCAAGGGGTTTTGTCGCAGTAAGGCTCGCGTAGAAAAGATGATCGATATGCGAAGTACTGCTTATGTTGCCAGTTCGTAGAATTGATCGGCGGCGGACGGATGGGTTCCGCGAGCACACGTCATCTGTCCTTTGCCAATCATATGCATGACTTCGATGCCGCCCAGCAGAATCCGGGCGCAGCGAAAAGTCTTGAACCCCAGCATGGGTCGTGTGCGTCGCTTGATCGCCCTATGGTCCTGCTCGACGAGATTGTTGAGATATTTGGACTGGCGGATCTTGATGGGCATTGCACGATCAGCATTGATAGCTTCGAGGGCGGCGAGATTGGCGCCGCTCCTGTCGATGGTCACAGTGTCGGGCACGCCATTCCGAGCGATCGATTTCTCGAAGTATCGCCGGGCCGCGGCTTTATCCCGGTGGGCGCGTAGCAGGAAGTCGATGGTGTTGCCCTCCTTGTCGACGGCCCGGTAGAGATCCCTCCATTCGCCCTTGATGCGAATGTACGTCTCGTCCATGCGCCAGCTTTTCCAGACTGGCCGCTTGCGGCGGCGGAACGCCTTCTCCAGCACAGGCAACAGCTTGAGCGCCCAGCGATGCACGGTCGAATGATCGACGCAGACTCCACGCTCAGCGACCATCTCTTCAATGTGACGCAGGCTCAGCGGATAGGCCACGTACCAGCGCACGCACATCAGGATCACGTCGAGCGGGTAATGCAGGCGCTTGAGCACTCGGGCCACCGGCGGATTCAACGTCGTCATCAAGCTTTCAGCCGTTCATGTTGTTCCGCACATCATAGCGGATCGCCTTATTGCAACAGAACTGGACAACCTGATTCCCGTCATCGTGGGCCGGAAATGGCAAATTGCTAAGGGCTACCATGCCGTCGAACTTCGAACAACGTCCAAATCGGCGCTTCCGCCATTTTACGATGGATCGTGCGTCACTCTCTGTCTGAATAGCGCTGGCGACAAGCAACGAATTTATCCATTGCTCGGTGTTTCGTCCCTGCCCGATGGTTACGTGGTAGGCATGAGACAAGAAGGTGATGGCAGAACGGATAGTCTGCTAACCAGGTTTCCGTTGAATGAACGAGACGAAGTGTTTGTCGGCACCCCCAACAGCCCGCCGACAATTTTGGACGATCGTGCGCGACTATCCTTTTTGCTGGTGGAATAGGCGCAGCATCGATCGCGGGAATCGCGAAGCGGCTTGCATCGGCGGGTCAAAGGTTCGAGGTGCACAACTTCGCCCGATCGGCCGACCGCGCAGTTCTTCGAGAAGAATTTGACGCGCTTCGAAGTCACGGTGAGCTCTATCACCATTTCGGCCTGTCCGATGATCTATTCGCGCAGAAGAGTTCCCATGCATTGAGTCCAGCTCATGCCAACACACAGATTTACTGCAGCGGCCCCCCCGCTTTCATGGATCTCATTGAGCGCCAAGCCCCCGAATGGGTGTATGCAGCGAACGTTCATAAAATCGCCCGTGGCGACCAAAAGGCATGGTCAGTGGCAGTGTGACGGCACGGTAACTGAGGCGCGCTTTCCGCAGCTGGTGCACAATCGCTCGTCGGTCCCGCCCGCTCGCGCCTATCTGGGGCTGTGGAATACTCGTGAGCCGCTTGGACGGTTCTTGAACCGTGGGTTGACGTCCTGCGCATCTGACCGGTGGCGACCCGTTTCTGACAATCGGCTTTCTCAACAACGGCCACTCAATCGAGGCGACTTCTCAGGAGGGAAGCGATCCCTTTTCGCGACACGACGCCCTGTATGACCACCACTCAGTACCAGCCAGCGCTGTGCCTCTCACCGAGAAGGCCGATACCGTTTCACGGCCCCCCCGGGAAGCCCGCGTTTCGCCTGGCCGGGCCAGGCGCGACGATCCGATTATGCTGGCCCGTGATACCGTTCACCAGCCGCGCTCGGTCTTTTCACAGGAAGCGTCATGGACAGAATGACCACTACATGCAACTGCGCACTGTGCGATAAGCCGTTCGCCTCAAACTCCAACTGTCATTCGCTCACGCCGGGTCGCCTGCCGCTTGTCAGGCACTGGAATCATTGGCCCGCGCCGAATCAACCCGTGTCGAGCGCCCGCTTTCCCAGCGCAACGACTTCCGCTGACGACCCGACATAGATAGGTCGTCCGAGAGGAAAGCATATCAATGGGTTCGGTATATGCCGCAGGCTATCCGCAGGAACTGAACCTCGTCCCCCGTTACTGCTTCTCCGGCATGACCGATGAGTGATGACTTGTAATTAGCCATTGCGCCCCATCCCAATGATAGGTGTAGGTGTAACGGGCCTTAATAACCGCTCCAGTGCTTGCGAAGGTGAATGTGTAAAGCCCGGCATCCACGGCAGAATTGCACCCCAGGTCAATGTAGCGGAAGTCAATCTTCCCGGATGGACGATCTTGTAGAAAATGATGAAAGTAGTCCTCTTTGTCAGCGACCGTCA
>NZ_JAQQEU010000127.1:0-12104 GCF_046026895.1 Paraburkholderia sediminicola | reverse complement strand
TGAGCGCCCGAGACGTTCGAACGGCGAAGTCTAAGCGCCGTCCAGTGTCCGAATGTGGCCGCACGCTGCCTGTCGCGGCCGACGACAGGCGTCCCCGCTTTTGCCGATTGTGCGAGATCCACCACTGCCCGTTTCTCTGCGCGATGGACAGTGCCGCAAATCGGCTGCTTTGCGCTGCATCAAGGCGGCTTGAACGCAAGCATCTGCCAAGCCCAACGCGGGCATACGGTGACAGCCCCTGGCGTTTCAGGCGACCGGCTTGCGCCACACGCTGGCTAGCCACGGCTGCCGCTCACGCGGCAAGCCGGCGGGCCGGTAATAGTGCTCAATTTCGACAAATCCCGCGCCCGCCATATATCGGCGCCATGCTTCGAGATCATGGAAGACGCCATAGCGGCCGTGGCTCCAGCCTTCCTGATTCGTGCCGCGCGGGTTGGAGCTGAACAGCACGCCGCCGACCTTCAGTGTCGCGTGCAATTGCCGCAACACGCGCGGCAACGCCTGACTCGGGACATGGAACAGCGCGGCGTTGGCGAAAATGCCGTCAAAGTGCGCAGCCGGCAAATCGAGATGCAGAAAATTCTGCTGCCAGACGTCGCAGCCGGTCGCGTCACGCGCCATTGCAACGAAGCGCTCGGCACCATCGAGGCCGACCGCGCAATGGCCGAGTGTAGTGAAGGCCTTGAGATCTCGCCCCGGCCCGCAGCCGAAATCCAGGATCGTAAGAGGGGGCTCGACTTCGATATGGTGCAGCAGCGCCGCGATGTTCTGCGTGACGTCGTGGCCGTACGTGCCGTCGCGGAAATCTTCCGCGTGCGCGTCGTAGTGCTGCAACGTGACGGCACTGATTTTATCGAGGTCGCGGGGGTCGAGTTCCATGCAGGAAGTATATCTCGGGGCATTTTCCGCACGACTACGTCGTACCTCCGGTGTCATCGGCCGTGGTCGGTTGCGTGCCGAACAGGATGAACAACGCGATTCCGTGTGCGCAACTGATTCGCCTTGGGTTTCCGAGGAACGCGCACGGTATCAGGCGAACGGCTGGAGATGGCCCGTACCTTGCCCATCGTCGTGCGATCGACCCGTGCGTGCCACGAGCGGCACCCCGCGACCCCACAACAGACCTTCGGGTTCGCGAGGCATCAATGGCGGCTTACGGGGCGCTTCGTTTCATCCGTCTTCGCAGCAAGGATGCTTCATGTCGACCGATCGACTGGGACAAATGCCGATTCATGATGAGTGGCATCACCTCCAGTGAAGTCTGCAGCAGAACTTCACCGAGTACGTCGCAGGGGGATCGCCGCTCTACGCTGGCTGAAATGACCTACGACATATCTGCAAGCCATGCGTAGTAGCCGATCACGAGCCCTGGGCTCACGAGAAAAGACAGGCTGCCCTTGATCAAGATTGCCGTTGCGAGTGCTCGGCCATGAGGTGACGCCTACAGATGACGTGCCCGATAATCAGCGCCTTTGCCTTCACGACGGTGGAAGCCGGCAACGCACAGCCGCTTAGCGCCCCATCCGCCCCGTCCTAGCTGCGCGAAATGCGATCGAGCAGTGCGGGATCGCGCGCATTCTTCGAATCGAACCGCACGACGACACTGCCATCGGCTTGCGGTCGCACGCTCGTCATCACGAGATCGCCGGCGAGTGCGCCGATGATCGTGCCGCTGGCAGGATCCTGCCCGGTAATCGACAGACCCTTGTCTCGCATCGCGTCCCACGCGGCCGCAAAGGACCAGTCAAAGCCGGCAGGTGCGGCGATGACGGTGCCGGGAGGTACTTCATAGTATGCACATCCCGTCAGAGGCGATATCTCCAACCCTAACTGGTCGAAATTGCGCGCCTCTTCTCCCACCTCCACTTGCACCGCCCTGCCTTTGCCGTCTTAAAGCGTCACGGTACGGGTGTCTGGTTCCATCGCGACGATGGTGGCCGTGAACTTCGCGGTTCCCACGACCGTGGCGCTACCTGGCGCGCTGGTGACATCCACTGAGGTTTGAGGCTGGGCAAGTCCGGGGCAGCCTGTCATCAGCGCAACCATCGAAACCATGACATGATTCGCTTTCCTTTCCGCCCTGCTGGCGACCGGACAGTAGACCACCGTACTGAGTCAGTTCTACCCGAAAGTACTGGGGAACACGGCAATGGCGCCGGTCCGGTGAACTCGGCACAGGGCATCTCACACACCCGCTCAACGCCTCGGGAAGTGGATCAAAATCAGTCTACGCACTGTCTGTCAAGGAAGGTATTGGACCTTGGTCCCATACGTCGCGCCCGCCTGGCTGGGCTATCCTTCATTTGGAACGGCAGTGCCGCACACTCCGGATCGCGACTCTTTCGATCACAACCATCCGACAAATGCAATCCGATCGTCCTACTCATGAAGGTGGACAGGCTGCCGTCGGGGCGACGCGATGGTTGCGTTGGCTGCCAGGCCTGGCGATGCTCAAGACGTATCGGGCTAGCTGGCTACCCAACGATCTGGCTGCCGGACTGGTGCTCACCACAATGCTGGTACCCGTCGGTATCGCATATGCCGAGGCGTCAGGCGTTCCAGGCGTCTATGGCCTCTACGCGACGATCGTTCCGTTGCTGGCGTATGCCGTCTTTGGTCCCAGCCGGATTCTGGTGCTCGGTCCGGACTCCGCACTCGCCGCGCCAATTCTTGCCGTCGTCATCGCTACCGCGGGCAGCGACCCCGCGCGCGCGATAGCGACGGCCAGCATGATGGCGATCGTCTCCGGGCTGTTCTGCGTCGTGATGGGACTTCTGCGGCTCGGCTTCATCACGGAACTGCTCTCCAAGCCCATCCGGTACGGCTACATGAACGGCATTGCGCTGACCGTCCTGATCAGCCAGTTGCCGAAACTTTTTGCCATCTCGTTTGATGATCGGGGACCGCTGCGCGATCTGCTGGCGCTTGGAACGGCCATCGGTGCGGGCAAAGCCAACTGGTACAGCTTCGCCGTCGGCGCGGGAAGCCTTGTGCTGATTTTGTTGCTCAAGCGCTTCGAAAAAGTGCCGGGCATCCTGATCGCCGTCGTTCTCGCGACGCTAAGCGTCATCGCATTCGGGTTGGACAGCGTCGGCGTCAAGGTACTCGGCAAGATCCCGCAAGGCCTTCCATCGTTCGCATTACCATGGGTCGGTGACGCCGATCTCGTCAAGATTCTGCTTGGCGGCTGCGCGGTCGCGCTGATCTCGTTTGCGGATACCAGCGTGTTGTCACGAACCTTCGCTGCGCGTTTTCATATGCGCGTGGACCCAAACCAGGAGATGGTCGGCTTGGGGGCGGCCAATCTGGCCGCTGGTTTTTTTCAGGGTTTTCCGATCAGCAGCAGTTCTTCGCGCACACCCGTGGCCGAAGCAGCGGGCGCCAGAACGCAGGTGACGGGCGTGGTCGGCGCGGTGGCGGTAGCGGTGCTCCTGATCGCTGCACCGAATCTGATGCGGTATCTGCCCAATAGCGCACTGGCCGCCGTCGTCATTGCCGCCGCCCTCGGCCTGTTCGAATTTACGGATCTCAGGCGCATCTATCGAATCCAGCAATGGGAGTTCTGGCTCTCCGTTGTCTGCTTCGCAGGCGTCGCCGTTTTCGGTGCGATTCCCGGTATCTGCATTGCAATCGTGATCGCGGTCATCGAGTTTCTCTGGGACGGTTGGCGTCCCCATTACGCCATTCTCGGGCGTGTGGAAGATCTGCGCGGCTACCATGACATCAAGCGCTATCCGCATGCCACGCAGATTCCGGGGCTGCTGCTGTTTCGCTGGGATGCGCCGTTGTTCTTTGCAAATGCCGAGCTTTTCCAGGAATGCCTGCTGAAAGCCGTCGATGAGTCATCGACGCCCGTGCGCAGGATCGTAGTGGCCGCTGAACCCGTAACCAGTATCGACGTGACCGCAGCGGACATGTTACGGGACCTGATTCGAATATTGGGCGAGCGCGATATCGCATTGCACTTCGCCGAAATGAAAGACCCGGTGCGCGACAAGCTCAGACGTTTCGAACTGTTGGACATCGTCGGCGATGAGCGATTTCATCCTACCGTGGGCAGTGCAGTCGACGACTACGTCGACCAGCACTGAACGTGATCGCTCGTCCGCTAGCGCGCGATCGTAGGGAGACAGCGAACATGGACTGGAATCGCTGGTATAGCTTGACGAGCTACCTGAGATCGTCGCTGTGGACGGTGCCGCTCATTGCAGTTGCGGTCTATGCCGTGGTCAAACCGCTGACTGAAGTGATGGGCAGATGGATGATCAGAGAAGGGATGCTCGATCCGAAAACCGGCTTCCTCGGGCTGTCCATGATTGGGGTGCGGTCGTTCGTCGGTGACATCGTTTCCGCAGACCTGGCGTGAACCTGGAAAGGCTGGTGGCCGAGGCACGGCGCGCTAACGCCGTCATCGAATTCGTGCCGCAAGTCGGTGATTTCGTCGCGGACGCTAGCGTTTCGTCTCGAACAAGAAGGTCCGCTCAATGACAGGCTGAAACCGCACGATCAATTGTCGCAACTCAACGTACTTGTGCAGCTTGAGCACCCGATGACATACCCGATCGTCCGCCAGCAGGTCACGGCCGGGGCACTGATATTGAGCGGCGGGTGCTTCGACATCACGACTGGCGACATGTTTGCCTATGAGCGCACGAACCGCTCATGCGAAGTCATCGACCGCGCGATGGCTGATCGGATGATTGCACGCCTTGCCGCACGGGTGCGGTGAGAGTGCGTGAAAGCTCTGCTACATAAATGTCTTTTCGGATCTATGGGCTAGCCGCCGTGAGAATGGCCTCCCTTCTTAGAAGGCTGATCCGGAGACATGACTGACATGTTCTGTACACGAAGGACCGCTGTCTGGCGCGTAGCCGACATTTGAACGCTCCCGCGAAGCCGCGAACCAACGTCCGTAGATGGCCGGTTGTACCCGCTGACCTATGCCGTCACAAAGCTGTAGTTGGCGCAGGGAGAATGGTTACGACTGGCGGTGTACGGCGAAAGAACTGAAGGACAGACACTCGCATCGTACCGATGAGCCCAGTTAGCTCGACGGCTTTGCGTTATCAAGGCCCGGGCAGAAACCCGACGTCTCCGTACCAGGCGCGTGTCGTGGTACCGGTATTGTCGGTATCGGTCAGCAGCCCGTAGCCGCTGATTCGTCCTGGCGGTTCGTGGAAGACCCGTTCGTAGTCTTGCACGACATTGCGGCGCAGGCTTTGCCACTGACCCGCATCGCCGGACAGACCCGAGACCACGATCATCTGCACGCGGTCGGTGTGAGGGTTGGCAATGACGGTGCCTGGCGCGGCGGTGGTCGACCAGATATACATCAGCGTGGCATAGGGCAACTCTTCGCCACCCAGGCGCTTTGCCAGGTCCATCTTGGCCCGGTCGAAAAACGATAGCTTGCTTTTGTCGCCGTCAAATAAGAACACCAGTCTCGCTGGCGCGTCTTCCTTCGATCCGACGCGGTTGTCGGCGCCCTCGATCGGTCTTTCTGCTTTCCAGCGCCATACCACGACGGGTGTGCGGACGAGGTCGACATTACCCTCGTGCATCAGCGCAGAAGCAGAGCGGTTTGCGTCCGCCTCCATGACGGTGGTATGGCCTTCGTGAACAAGCGTGTATTGCGTCATGGGCTTGCCGTGCACGACCGGCAGGTTCTTCCAGCCTGCGGGCAGTGGCGCGCCTGGCTCGATCGTGGAAAAGGCAATACCCGGCTTTTCGTCCTGGGCAAGGAGGGCTGGCGGCAACAGAAGGAGCGCGATGCATGCGGCGATCCAGACTGGCCGGGCTGTTCGTTTCCGCGCTCGATGTGTCAAGGGAAGATGCATGGCTGGTCGCATTCGTCTTTTGGCTAGCACATCCATTGTAGTCGGCTCAGCTGACGGCATTTCAGCGGACCTATACGCCGGCGCTTGGGTTCTGTTGATCTGAACGCCGGACCGTGAATCTGAAGCACAACACCCAACCCTGCGTTCGCGCTCTCTCGCACGCGGTCTTTTCCCAATGCCCCCTCCCGTCCCGAGCAAAGCAACCCGGCGCTATCGCCCCGTTGCAGCAAAACAAGAATACTCTGCGATGTTCGACAGGGTATGCTGCACGGTAGATGCCAACAACCTGGGGCTGGAAGCCGGAGTACATTTATGGTTGCAGTGGCTAAAAGCATCGGTAACAACAGACCACGCACGTTGAGACTGCAGTTCGCCATCCTGGTCGTGTGCTGCCTGTGCCGTGGCCGGCCCGCGTTGGGGCGGACGATGCTGCGAGCTTGAGCCACTAATACCTGCGCGTATGCGCCAGCCGTTTAGCTGTCACTTTCCGTCATCCGATGCGCGGTCTCAGGGGGCCTGCAACCGAGATCGCCAGTCGAAGCCCCGTCGCGACCTGCTTGTAACAGAGCCGCGTCTACACTGACACAGATGCCATACGGTTTCCGGATAATCGTTCGCATGGGAAGGGCATGTCATGACGAAACTTCGTTTTCTTGCCGCCCTGCTGGTTGGGATCTCGGTGCTCTCGTCGCCGGTGCGAGCCGCGTCGGGACCGGGTGCGTCCGCTGTGGCGCAAGCATCGTCACCCCCGGCTGCGGTTGCGAAAGCCCGCCAGCTGAACCTCGCGACCAAACCGTGGACCGGCGACTTCGACGCGATGCTCGAGCGCCGCTCGATCCGCTTTCTTGTGCCGTTCAGCCGTACGCTGTACTTCAACGACAAAGGTCGGGAACGCGGTCTGACCGCTGAACTCGCGCGCGACTTCGAACGTTACGTCAACAAGCGCTACGCCAGCCGGCTCGGCAAACGCCCGGTGACAGTCTTCCTGATTCCAACGACCCGGGACAAACTTCTGGCGAACCTCCAGACCGGGCTGGGCGATATCTCGGCGGGCAACCTGACGGCGACCGATGAGCGGCGCAAGCTTGTCGACTTTGTTGCGCCGCGTGACCGCAAGCCGGTCCGGGAACTGATTGTGACCGGTCCCCGCGCTCCGGCTATCACAACCCTGGACGACCTCGCGGGAAGGCAGGTGTATGTACGCAAGGCGACGAGTTACTACGAGAGCCTGACGGCGCTGAACGACCGGTTCAAGAAAGCGGGCAAGCCGCTCATGCAGATCACGCTGCTGCCCGACGTACTCGAAGATGAGGACACGCTCGAAATGCTCAATGCGGGAATGCTCGGCATCGTAGTGGTCGACGACTGGAAAGCAAAACTGTGGGCGCAAGTTCTGCCTCAGATCAAGGTCAGGGAGGATCTGGTGGTACGCAGCGAGGGCTATGTGGGTTGGGCGATCAGGAAGAACAGCCCGCAACTGCAGGCTGTGGTCACCGATTTCTATAACGAGTTTGTTCAAAAGCAGAGTGTCATCGACTACCGGCTCGCACAGTTCATGAAGCGTATCAGGCAGGTCACCAATGCTTCGGGTGCGGTCGAGCGCAAACGTTTCGAAGAGACACTTGCGCTCTTCGAGAAGTATGGCAAGCAGTATGGCTTCGACCCTCTGATGCTGGCCGCCCAGGGCTATCAGGAATCGCAGTTGAACCAGTCGGCGCGCAGTCACGCTGGCGCGATCGGCGTCATGCAGTTGATGCCGGGAACAGGCAAGGAAATGGCTGTCGGCAACATTCGTGTAACCGAGTCCAACATCCATGCGGGCACCAAATACATGGATCGGCTGATGACACGCTACTTTCCGGACGCGCACTTCGACGATGACAATCGCACGTTGTTTGCGTTCGCGAGTTATAACGCGGGGGCCGCCAATATCGCAAAGATGCGCAAGGAGGCCGCGGCCCGCGGGCTGGATCCGGACAAGTGGTTCAACAATGTCGAAATCGTAGTCGCAGAGAAGATCGGTATCGAAACCACGACGTACGTACGCAACATATTCAAATATTACGCCGCATACCGCCTGATCGTCGACGCACAGCAGGCGCGCGACAAGGCGATTCGCAAAATGCAGCCCGGCGGTTGACCGTTGTCGGGGCGGAGCCGACGTCCGAATGCCCAACTGAGGTTGCGGGCGAATGCCGCTTTATGGCCGCAGCTGGTCCGATGCTGAATGGATCAGATGGTGCGAGGTTTGATTGCCCTGCCCCGGGCGCAAGTCGACCCGTTCCAGACCTTGCGCCGGGCGGCATCTATTCGGCAGTTCTCGAGGTACAGCGGTCGTCCGTCAGAGTTTCGAACGTTATGTTGCGTTGCTGACGAGATCAACAAGAACGTCCGTACGAGATTCGCCGAATTCGATCTTTTGTCCGATGACGTCAGGATGGCCGGGAGTATCAGGCAGGTATTGGAAGACGGGATCTGCGTCGAGAAGACCAGCGCGGTTGGCGGTAGCCACAGGCAGAGGCGCGGACTTGGCCGCCATGATCTAATAAGGCAGCTATAACTTTGCCTGCCGCAACCGTCGTCACGACACCGGCCCGCCTGGACCGGCCCAGAGCGCTGCGCGCGCACGTCAGTAGGGCAACGGCAAACTGGCTCCGCGCTTCTCTGCAAGCACTCGTTCCAATCGCTATCCAGTGCGCGCTGCGCTATCGCCAAGACTTCCATAGCCTTTGCATAGTCGCTTTGCGCGCGACTTCCCGGCACTGACGCCGCATGTTCACGCATTGGCGCAGCAAATGAGGCTCATAACCGGCTCCATGGCGTTCGACTCACACGCCAGAACACAATTTTCATAGCTGTGCCTCGATCGGCAGAATGCCGAGAAACCAGATGCCTGCGCGGCGTAGCGCCGATACTTCCGGCTCGGAATCTAATACCGTGACGGTGCCGTCCTCGGCCGTATCGTTCCAGACGATATGGCTCGCGCCACTCACATCGGTGCGTAGTTCGAGCCGCCACGCTCCGCGGGTGAGGCTCGACTCGACGTGGTCGGTCACCTGCCGGGCGGCACGCTCGCTTTCGCAGTAGATACCTATCTCGGTGTTTAACTCGACCGAACGCGGGTCGAGGTTCATCGAGCCGATGAAGACGCCCTTGCGGTCGAACACATACGTTTTCGCGTGCAATGACGCCTTTGACGAGCCGAACACCGACTTCTTCTTGTCGACAGTGCCGCTGGTCGTCGCAACGGGTTTCAGTTCGTACAGTTGCACGCCTGCTTCCAGCAATGGCTTCCGGTAACGCTGATAGCCCGCATGCACCGCGGCGACATCCGTTGCCGCCAGCGAGTTCGTCAGCACCGTCACGTGCACGCCGTGTTGCGTCAGGCCGCTCAACCATGCCACGCCGCGTTTTCCGGGCACGAAATACGGCGAGACGATCAGCAACTCCTGGGTCGGCTCCAGCTTCAACGCCCTTAACTGCGATATCAGATGTCCTTCGGTGTCGCTGGGCGTGCGCGTGATCTTTGACGGGTCGTCATAGAGCAGCGTCGCCTTGCCCCAAGAAAACTCGGCATCGCGTGACTGGATCAACTGCGTCAGCCGCGCTTTCGCCTGCCGCACATACGCACCGTTCTCGTTAGACGCAAGCCAGGCATCCAGCTTCGCGCGGCGATCCGCTAGCGCCGATGGATCGGCCTGACGGCCGAGGAGGTTCTCGATCGGATACGACGCGTCCGAGTTCCAGTACTCGTCGAACGCCGTCGAAACATTACGCACGATGGGCCCGTGCACCAGCACGTCGAGATCGCCAAACGCGACGGTGCTCGACGCGCCGAAGTATTCGTCGCCAATGTTGCGCCCGCCGAGAATCGCCCCCTGGTTGTCGGCGATCAACGCCTTGTTATGCATACGCCGGTTGACGCGAGCAAACTCGGTGGCGGTGCCGAGCGTCTTGAACCGGCGGTTTGCGACAGGATTGAAGAGCCGGATCTCGATATTCGGATGCGAACTGAGCGCCAACAGCATCTGGTCGTCCGCATTCGTGCCCAGATCGTCGAGCAGGACGCGCACGCGCACACCGCGGTCCGCCGCTCTCAGCAAGGCCGCGGCGAGTTCACGGCCGGTCAGGTCGGCGTGCCAGATGTAGTACTGCAGGTCGAGCGAGCGCTCAGCATATTCCATCAACACAACGCGCGCGACGAGCGCGTCGACGGAGTCGGGCAGCAGATGAAATGCGCTTTCTCCCGGATGCTGCTGGTCTCGTGGTGTGAACGCTGCGCCGAGGCGCGTGGCCTGCATATCAGTGAGCGCGTGGGTGGGCACGCGGCCGGTTTGCGGTGGAAGGCTTGCGCACGAAGTCAGCAGGACGACGACGAACGCCGCAACAAGGCTTCGTAGGTTCATCATGCCGCTCTCCGCAGACTCGAAGGTGGATCAGATAAGCGAGCGACGCCAGCGGTTTCAAGTCGCGCACCTGAGGGCGCCTGGCTGGGGCGAGACATTGCACCGTGTTCGCGGCCCCGGACGACCTCAGCAACGCTGCCAGCCGCCTGACGACCATCGACGGATCGGCTGCCCTCAAACGCACGCCATCGAAGCCGCCGCGGCGCAGATCGTCGTAGTCACTGCCGGATTAACAGGCCGTATAGGCGGGAATCGGGATCGACGCCGTGGTCCCCGATTCACGCCAGGCCTTCGCAACCGCGAGACACGGTATCGAATGCTGTTTCGAGCGGAACCACTTGCGTTTGTCGTGCATCGTGGGCGGACGAAGGTTGACATGCAGGTACACCCGGATCCTGATCGTCTGACGACGATCTTATGGGAAGGCGACAAGGTGCAAGCTCCCGGATTTTCCGGGAGTAATCTGCCCGGCGTGGCCGGGCTGACCCGAGCAGCAGTTTGTTACTGGCCCGCCTCTTTCAATGTCAAGGAATTCTTGACTGACGTAACTCCGGGCACACTCCTCGCGATCGCTGTGGCCTTGTCTATCTGGCTCGGATCAGTGACGGCTCCCGCAAGTGTCACCGCACCGCCTTTCGCGATTATGTTCATTCTCGAAGTGGCAACGCCACCTTTCGAGAGGGCGTGAAGCACTTTCTTGCTGAGTGCCCGATTCGCCTGCCTGGTAGCCTTTGCGCTTCCCTCGGTCGCTGGCGCCGCGCCGGATTGAGTTGATCCTGCAGCCGGCTCGCTCGTTTGCGACCACGCGTTGATCGATGCCACCGCGATCAATCCGCTACCCACCAACATGAATGTTTTGGTCATCTTCATTGTTCTCTCCGACTCGGCTACGACAGGTCATTAAAGGATCGCGGTTCTGCCATAACGATGCGGGCTGTTCGCGCAGACTTGCAGTGCGTTGCGCTAGCCTTAACCATGCAGCGAGTTGAAGGCGCCCCATCCACAGATAATCTGTTCCCGTTTCACTCGCGACGCAATAGGACTTTGGACCAATTGGTGGGAAGCCCATGCTTCTGGGAGAGCGTCTCGGCGTCTACAACGCTGCTCCAACGGTCACATTTAATCAGGCGTGGTGAAAATGGCCGCGATTGTGCCCGTTTCCTTAGCTTCTTTTAACAGGCAGCCTATGAATATTCCAAAACTTTCGCAAGCATCGGCCCGATCAAAAGTTGGCAGGACTGATGCAGTGTACCTGCCTGTTCAGCCCGTCAACCTCGCCGGATCGTTACAAGTGCGCGTTCCGACGGCAGCGCGACCCTCACAGGCCGCCAAAAGGTCTCTGGACGGTCAATTTGTTGGTCACGGACGTCACTCCCGGAACCCCTGTCGCAATCTCCGCAACCGTGCCGATCTGTGCCGCATCCGTTACCGTGCCGTTCAGCGTCATCGCACCGTCTTTGGTTTTACTGAGATGGACCCGACGCCTCCCTCCGGGAGACACTGACGGACCTCAACCTGACGTGTGGAGGTTCATCATGGAAATCGACATTCTCGGTATTGATCTCGCGGAACAGGTCTTCCAGCTTCACGGGGCCGAACAGTTCGCGTCGTTGCTCGAGAGATAAAGTGTTGGCGCCCACTGTCTGCAAAGGAAATTCTTCAGCGTTTTCGGAGGATCCGTTCGTTATAGAATCTTCTCGGTTACTACTCTTCATTGCGACCTCCGCGATGTGCGGGTCGGATGACGGGAACAGCACTGAGACCGAACAGGTCCGTCTCCTTCGTCACGGGAACCGCCCGATCATGGCGGGAATCGGTTGGATAGGTAGCTTCGGATTCTGGGTTCGCTAGCGCTCGCTTT
>NZ_JAQQEU010000126.1:0-12718 GCF_046026895.1 Paraburkholderia sediminicola | reverse complement strand
CTTCACCGATCTGTTCGCTTCCCGTCACTACAACCCGACCGGACTCGCGCAATTTATCAACTTTACCGAAGGCCCTCCATCCTACGACTGGAACGCAAACCCGCTGAAAGATCCTCCCGCGCTCGCCTATCCGGCCATTCCGCCCAACTGGGAGTCATCCGATCGGATCGCGAGGTCGAAGCCGTCGACGCAGACTTTTGCGCGGCTGTTTCAGGAGACGGTATGGGGTGGTGTTTCGGACGATCCGCGGGTCAAGGACTTCAGTATCAGCCAGTTTCAGACTAATCCCGCCGATCCTCCTCTCAACCCTCCGGACGGCCTTGCAAAAGCGCCATTCACATACTGGAAGCGCAGCCTCGACTCGTATACGCAGGTTATGACCACACTTGACGGTTACGTCGGTAGCGTACTCGACGCTTTGCCGCGTGCTGTCGCCGCCAACACCATCGTCGTCTTCACGTCGGATCACGGCGAGTATGCAAGCGCGCATGGTTTCGTTTCCGGTAAGGCAGGTTCGTGCTACGAAGAGATTTACAATGTCCCTCTGATCGTATTTGATCCCACAGGAAATTTTACTGACGACATCGACATCGTACGGACGGGGCTCACCTCGTCGGTCGATATCCTGGCGATGCTGGTCAGCCTTGGTTACAAGGGGGATCGGGGATGGTTAAACGGCGATCTTGCGCAACTGTATGGCCGTCGCCATGACCTCTTGCCGATGCTCAAATCGGCCAACGCGGCGGGGCGTCCCTATGTCGTCTACACGTCGGACGAAACTGTGCCGCGAATCTACAATTTCAACAACTCGCCTGGTCACATCATCGGGCTGCGAACGCCCGATGCCAAGCTTGGTGTCTATTCCAACTGGACACAGGCGACCACCAGCATAGCGATGGACGGGGCGATGGAATTTGAGTTCTATGATTACTCGACGCCGGGCGGCCGCCTTGAACTTGCAAACCGCAAGAGAGACCCAGCGGCCGCGGCCCTTTACAGCGCTTTGCTTGGCGATGTGCTGCCCAATGAGTTGCGCGCACCGCTGCCCGCCAGTCTGCTTGGACAACAGACCGTCGTCCGCGATCGATACCTTTTGTACGTCGATCTCGTCAATGGTACGTCAAAGCCGGATTTGCCATTCCGTATCGGAGATCTTTGAATGGCTTTGTCGTGAGTGTCTCCCTTTGCGAGCGACAGGGGGTGAAGAATGAAGCGTGACATGGGCCCAATCCGCGAGCTAATGCTGAAGCTGCAGGAGTATCCGAAGGTGGGGCGACGGCCGCAATGGTCCTCTCAACGGCCGCCTGAACGAATGTTGTGACAGTCTCAAAGTGGCCGGCTACGGTCGTACGTATCCGACGCGGGCGACCCTTGCGGAAATTTAATAAGCGAGCGAGAACGTCGGACGCCGGCTCCAGATCGGACCGTCCTCACGCTGATCCCGTCGCGCAGATCATCGTCCAAACCTCGGGTGTTCCAGCGCCAACTGCAATTGGTGAGCTTGGTCGAGATGGAAAATAAAAGACAGACGAGACCGGACGAGGAGTGCCTTCAATTCCGCGTTCGTCGTGGACCGAATGAAGGTGTTTACCAATTTGACCAGTTGCTGCAGGAAGATCACCTCGCGATCAAGGTACGCCTGGTCGAACTCGTGAGCTTCGACTGCATTGAGCCTCGCAAGGTCGTCGTAGCTCTGCTGCGAGCGCATCGCTAATCCCACTTCGTTGTGGAGTCGCTGCGAGTCTCTGCATCAATCCAGCGGTTTCCTGGTTGACCTGTCCATGCTCGTCAATCATCCGATTCGCGAAGAATCGTACGCTTCTCGACTGCGTTCTGCGCAAGGCTGTTTGGCCGGCCGCGATTTCCGCCTGATTCGCCACAACGATGATGCCGACGATTTGTGCATCGGTCAGACCCGCCTCCTGGCCAAATGCGCAAATTGTCGATGCGAGGAGCAGCACCAGTGCTCCAGCGGTACGTTTAACGTTCATTGTTCCCCTCAAATTCGCGTTCCGGTCCTTAGCGCACCGATCACTGAGCGCGTCTACAACACAGTAGACATGCTACGCTTCCTCGATGGCTACATGCGCGTGACAATGCCCGTCGAGGTCACGCATCCGGCCGGATTCATCGAGTTGAGGGGCCAGCAGCCGACGCAAAATTCTTGATCGTACCCGACCGCAAGCGCCAGGCTAACGCGTGACAGTTACCGGCTTGTCGTCACTCCCCTGCCGATTCGGACCGCCGCGCCAGGCAGCGAGGCATTCAACTTCCCGGCTGCATGAACTCGATCGCCGAACCGTCCGGCCCCACGGCGTATAACACCTCAGTACCTGCTTGCAGTCCCGCCGCAATGAGTTGTTGCACCCCTGCCGATGCCATCCAGTAGGCGCGATGCGCCGGAGCACCGCGTCGAGATCGTCGACGTAAAACGCGATGTGAATCGCGCCTACTTGGCAATGGATCGGCTGGTACGTCCGTTCGTTGCTCGACGCCGCCATATTTCAGTGGTTCGACACTCGCGGGGAGGGGTTGCGGGGATGGCCTGCTTTCGACCCCAAGCGGCCCACCGCCCGTCACTTTTGGGCGGCAGCTTTCTCCGCGACAAGAGACGGTTACAACAGGACAAAAGTGACCTCTGCTGAATTTCGCCACTCATCGAATAGACCGGATGAGTGGGTTCGTGCAATCCACTCACGTCGCGCTGATGTCAGCCGGCGCTCGGTTGCCAAAGCGCAACGGGTCGCCGTGTGCTGAGGTGAAGCCATAGAGCTCGGGGCTGACCAGGCCATCTTCCCACATTGACGGCCCATCTGCCCAGACCAGCAGGCTCGCACCATAGCGCGACGAAAAGGTAACCTGGGTGCCAGGCTCCATGACGACAAAATCACCAGCCTTTACCGTCGATACCGCGTCGTGTGCAACAAACGACAGATCGCCAGCAAGCACAAAAGCGTCGACCAGCGCGCTAAGCCGGTGTGCAGGAATTTTCGTTCCTGGCAAAAGCATCAGTTGCGTCATTCGACGCACGTGGAGTGTGTTCGCATAGTCGTAGACGAGTCGTCGCGTAAGCCCGGCGACTCGTGTCGCACTGACCTGGACTGCATCAAGCCTGATGCTCAGGTCCGGAAGATGTTCCGGAAATTCATTTTCGAAATCGGAATGGCGATTGCCCGCGTGCAGCGAATGCGTGACGTCGGGACCATATGCAACGGGTCCTTCCATGCGTCCCACCGTAAGCGTCGGCAAATAAGCAATAGCATCGTGTGTGGATCCCGCGAAGTTCACGCCGAGTTCACCAGCTCCAGTCGTACCCTGGAAGTCAGTCAACGCACCCGACAGAAAATAGCTGAAGGCCGTACCGAGGTGCTGATGCACGCCAGTTCGCGCTAACGTGTCGAACGACATGAACCCGAACGAATGTCCTGTCCGGTCATCGCAGCCCGATACCGCTTGCGGCGCCTGTTATCGCCACTGTCTTTCCGCTGAAGTCCACTGCGTTCGCCAAGTTGCAGATGGCGCCCGATATCGGGTTGTCGAATACTGCGTATGGTCTCGGTGCCGGTATTTTTTTCATCGGGTACTGCCTGTTCGAAATCCCAAGCAACATGCTGCTGCACCGAGTCGGCGCCCGAGCGTGGATCACACGGATTCTCGTGTCATGGGGCGTGCTGTCGGCCTGCACATGTTCGTCACCGGCCCGACCTCTTTCTACGTCCTGCGCTTTTTCCTCGGCGTGGCGGAAGCCGGCTTTGCACCGGGCATCATGCTTTACGTCAGCCAATGGTTTCCGGCCCGTACCCGGGGGCGCGTGATCGCAGTTTTCATGACTGCTTTGCCGATTTCCGGCGTGATCGGCAGCCCGCTATCCGCATGGCTCATGACCTCCGCACCGGCTCTCCTCCCGCTTCGCGGCTGGCAATGGATGTTTCTGTGCGAAGGATTGCCCGCCATCCTGTGCGGCATCGCGTTCTGGAAGCTGGTTCCCGACACCATCGATGAGGCGGCCTGGCTTGATGCTGCGGAAAAAGCCGCGCTCAAGGCGGAATTGGGTGGGGGCCAGACGCATCACACGGGCAGCTTTGCGAAAGGCCTGTCTGACCCGCGGGTGTGGATGCTGTGCGTGATCTATTTCGCGTTCGTAGCGGCGCTGTACGGCGTGAGCTTCTGGTTGCCGACGCTGATCAAGGCGCTCGGTTTCGTCGGCATCCGGCAGATCGGACTGATGACGGCACTACCTTACGCAGCGGCGGTTGCGACCATGTTGGCACTTGCCTGGAATTCAGACCGTACCGGTGAACGCCGCAAGCATCTCGCGCTGGCGGGCCTGCTGGGCGCCGTATTTCTGATACTAAGCGTGCTGTTGCGCGGCACCCCTATGTGGTCTTTTGGCGCGTTGATCGCAGCCATGGCCGGCATCGTGACAGCCATTCCGCTCTTCTGGAATCTCCCGACCGCTTTTCTTAAAGGTGCCACCGCCGCGACAGGGTTTGCGCTGATCACGTCGATCGGCAATCTGTCGGGATTTGTTGCGCCCTTTCTGGTCGGGGTGGTCACCGACGCGAGCGGCAGTACTGCGTCGGGCATGTACGCGCTCGCTGCGGCAGCGCTCGTCGGTGTACTTCTTGTCTTCCTTGTTCCTGCCCGGCTTGTGGACCGGCCGTCAACCATTTAAGGATATTTAATGATCAACCAATCGCCAGAATCGCGGGATGATCCGCGCACCTCTGCCAGTCGCGTCGCGATAGTGACTGGCGGTGCGACAGGAATAGGCGCGGCCATCTCGCAACGACTCGCATCGGATGGCTTCCTCGCAGTCATCGCTGATATCGACGCAGACGCCGCACAGAATCTCGTAGCCTCTATCAAAGTAGCTGGCGGCAACGCGTCTTCGCTGCGTCTCGATGTCTCCGACGCATCGTCGATTGACACGGCTTTCAGCGCGCTTGAGCGGGAACACGGCCGGTGCGACGTCCTGATCAACAATGCGGGCATCGCAGGTGTTTCGTCGTTTCTCGAATGCCCTCTTGACGTCTGGTTGCGCGTACTCGCGATTAACGTCACGGGACCTATGCTCTGTGGGCAGCGCGCGGCAAGGTTGATGATGCGTCACGACTGGGGACGCATTGTTAATATTGCGTCAATCAGCGGCGTTCGAGCGAGTGCCGGCCGAACGGCATATGGAACGTCCAAAGCGGCCTTGATCGGGCTTACACGACAGATGGCAATCGAACTTGCTGAAAGGTGTATCACGGTGAACAGCGTCGCACCAGGCCCGATTGAGACGCCGATGACCCGGGACCATCACTCAACCGAAACGCGTGAAACCTACAACCGGACTGTGCCGATGCGTCGCTACGGGGAGCCGTCGGAAATTGCCGATACCGTTGCGTTTCTCTGTTCTAATGGCGCGGCGTACATCATGGGTCAAAACGTAGCAGTCGATGGTGGCTTTCTAGCGGCGGGAATACTCGACATCTAGCAGCGACAACCGCGGCATATCGGTACCATTGATCGCAAAGCGGGTGACGGTCTCTCATATGAGCGCAAGCGGCCACTCAGCCGCCTTCACCATATGTCAGGTCCTGGCCGAACCCGGTCCGACGAAGACGTCGGAGGATCCGCCTCGCGCGGCATCTATACAAGTGGCATAAGTCGACCCTCGGGCATACGCCGGCGATAACGGTCTACGGCCGCTCGCAAGGCACTTACGGTCGTTGCCTGGGGCCCGTACCAACTAGCGCGCTTCGAAGCCTGACAAGCGCCTGTATCGATCGCTAGCCTTCACGTGACCGTTTCGTAAGGTATCGTACTGCCGCCTTTCAATCCTCTCGTCCAACGCTCATTGCTTTCCGATAAACTTCACAAGCTGGCGCAGTGATCGAGTTCAATCAAGGCAGTTCGAAGAAGGTCGCGGCCAAGAAGCCAAGGCGGCGATGACTAGCTTTCCGTATAAGTGGGCGCGGTGACCCAGATGAACGATTGCACGTCGATCATGTCTCGCGGCACGAGTTCCGCGCGGCCGTCCCTGATCAATTTGCCCTTCAGAGTCTCGAAAAGCGTCAGGACGCAGCGATAGGTGAGCCAGTTCAGCTCGGGACGATAGTTGATGTCGATCTGAAGCATATCGGCCGCATGCCTGGTGACCTCGGGTTTGACGAAGACCTGAGTCTCCGGGAAGCCGATGAAAAGGAAATACGTTGCTATAGGCCATTTCGCTGCATCAATCTTGTCGAGCATCTTGCAGAACCGCTCGAACCGGTGCTGCACGGACTCATAGCCGTGGAGGAGACAGTCAAGCGCTTCGGCGAAGGCCTGCTGGTTTTCTTCGAGCGACAGACTGTTCCCCAAGCCTATTTTCTCTTGCTGGTGAATCAGGTTGGTCTTGTTGATGACCGCCTTTGCCCGCTCGCCTATTTCCTTAAATGCGCGGGCGTCGAGCAACTGGGCGATGGCGTCCTTTCCGAGACGTTCACGAAGCAGATCGCCGGCGACAACTTTGTACTCTCGCTCGCTTTGCCGTCCCGAAAAGTAAGCGTGATCATTGAATCCTTGCGGAAAATAGCTGAGAAAATTGTCGACTGCTTTCTTGAGTGAAAGAGTCATGGACGGCTTCCCGGCCTTCGAAGGCTGTCCTTTGGAGCGGGCCAACTGACGCGCAACGAGCGCCGTCAGATGGTCGGACTGCGCCTCATCGCCCGTCACGTTTGTAAACTTCGCTTTGGCCGGATCGAGTTCTTTCAGGCCCACGTCTTCGAAGATGATACGAACACGGTCCGCCGTCTGATCTGCGAGCACCTCTCCGAGGCCCCACTCGGTTCGTGTCGCGTGTTTCACGCGATCGCCTTTTCTAAGTTTCGCCTGCATCCTCATCCTCGTGTCTTCGCGCATGGTCCGTAGGCTAGTGCTTCCAGCCGATTCTCTGTGTGTGGTGACGAACACATCCTTTCGACCATCGCGCTTATGAAGCGCGCGATGCCCAACGGCTGCAACGAGCGGAAACTTCACGAACAGCCAGACGTGATAGCGCCACGGACGATGCCATTTGCCTTGTAGCTTTCGACCAGTTCCCCGAAGCGGACGAATTTGATCCGCTCGTGCCAGCTGACATTCACGAAATGGCCGTTTTCCGAGTCGACGCGCCGCCGGAACGTCCGAGCGACGGTGGGAGCGAATGACGCTTCCTGGTCGGGTGCAATAGGCATACGCAGCTTGATCCCCACCAGGCTGCGATCGGCAGCACGCGACCCTCTCCGGCCATACGCGGCCGCGCTTGCACGACGGCCGCTTCCAAAGGCACAGCGGCCATCCGTGCTGTCGCGTCGGCGGGTTACTCGGCAGCCACGCGGTCATCTGCACCCAGTCGGGTCCCGCGCTTGACGAATGGTCGCTTACGAGCGCCCCCCAAGACCACCCGAATCGTTTCATCCTGTCATGCCACCTCCAATGGCAGCGTGGACCGACCAGTGAAGCAATTCTGATTAACCCGCTGATCCGGAAAAAGGCTATTAACCTGCTGTAATTTCGGCTGTAGTCGATTGCGTATGAGTTCGACCATCGGTGGGATACCGCGCCGTGCATTGCTCACTACAGGAGGAGATTCGAAGCTCTGCGCCCCCCCGTTGTCACGACGCTGCAGCAGAAAGTAGGGCGGCGACCGCCGGAAATTCCGCCGGCGGCCTCCGGAAAGTAAGTCAAGAGAGGTGCCTCATGCGGAATTGGTTGCTCACGCATTTGCACAGACGGGCATCTGCTCTGCAAGTTCGACGTGCAACCGCAGTTTCCCGCCAATTCACGGAAGCGACATATCCGCTTTTATGCCCGACACAAACACGCACGCTGTCGGTTTTTGGACAGACTGCCTGCTGCTCGACGGAAGCCAATTAAACTGAGAGCAGAGAAATGCGTGGCGGATTGCGCCTCGCATTAGTCTGCATGTCCTATCGGTGCCGCCCTATAACAAACCAAGCTACACAAGCTCAATGCGAACGCAGACGACTTGGGGCGAATTCGAGGCGAAAACGCCATGCTGCCGATTGGATCCTTGGCCGACGCTGCGGCCGAGCTTGCTGCCACCTTCCGAGGGCAGCTCCTGAAACCCATGGACGCCGGCTATGAGGATGCGAGAAGGGTCCACAACGGCCTGGTCGATAAGCGGCCCGCCTTGATCGCCAGGTGCCAGGGCGTGGCCGACGTTGTCGGGGCCCTCGATCTCACCCGCAGGCTCGGCCTCGAGGTTGCAATTCGCGGCGGCGGCCACAATGTGGCAGGACGGGCGACGATTGATGGTGGGGTGATGGTCGATCTTTCGCCGATGAAGGGCATCCATGTCGATCCGGAGGGTAGAACAGTCTGGGCGCAAGGCGGCGTCACCTGGGGCGAGCTCAATCGCGAGACGCAGTTGCATGGCCTGGCTGTCACCGGGGGCGTGGTCTCCAGCACGGGCATTGCCGGACTTAGCCTCGGGGGCGGAGTGGGCTGGCTGATGGGCAAATACGGCCTGGCACTCGATAATCTGCGGGCGGTGGAGCTCGTCACGGCTGGCGGCAAGGTCTTGCGGGCTAGCAAGCACCAGGAGCCCGAGCTTTTCTGGGCTCTTCGGGGCGGCGGCGGAAACTTCGGGGTCGCCACGAGCTTCGAGTATGAACTCCACCCGGTTGGGCCGACCATTATGGGCGGCCCGATCGTCCACCCGATCGAACGCTCCCGCGCCATGCTCGAATTCTTCCGCGACAGCACACGATCGCTACCTGATGAACACACACTATACGCATCGCTGACGCATGCGCCAGACGGGTCCGGCACGGAGGTGGCCGCCCTGGTCACCTGCCACTGCGGGCCGTTGGAAGACGCCGAAAGGGCCATGCGGCCGCTGAAACAATTCGCGCTTCCCATCCTGGATGCCGTTGGGCCGATCCCCTACTCCCAGCTCAACAGCATGCTCGACGCCAACTACCCGAAAGGCGCTCTCAACTACTGGAAGTCCAACTTCCTCACAGAGCTGAGCGACGCTGCGATCGACACCATGATTAGCTGTTTCGCGCGGTGCCCGACGACAATGGGCCAACTGCTCCTCGAACATTTCCACGGCGCCGTCGCCCGGGTAAATGTTGCCGATACGGCCTTCCCGCACCGGCGTGAAGGCTACAACTTCCTCGTGCTCGCTCAATGGATGCAGCCGGCGGAGACCGGCGCATGCGTCGCCTGGGCTCGCGAAACCTACGAAGAGATGCGACCTTTCTTTGCCGCCGGTCGCTATGTCAACTACTTGGACGACGACGAGACGGGCGAACCAATTGCAGCTGCATACGGTCCCAATTACCGACGGCTTCAGCAGATCAAGGCCAAGTACGATCCGACGAACTTCTTCCGCATGAACCAGAACATCCGGCCGCTGGCCTGACGGGGATCGTCCCAATTTCGGTCATCTACTGACCAGCGCGCGCAGCGCTTCCTCTTTCATTGAAAGAGTGGTCTCGACGTGGCTGTGAGTGTGTGTGGTGACTCTCGTGGACCCCGCCTATTCCGCCTACTTGAACCGGACATTCAGAGATGGCCTGGGGCCGCGTGGCGCGAAAGGTTTGACCGATTCTTCCGTAGGGCATCCGGCAGGTTTCGAACTGCACCAGCCGTTCGAATGACCGTTTCGTGGGATAGGCGAGCGGCAAGAATTGGCCGGCTCCGGTCAGACATAAGGCAAGACTTTGCTCGCCGTGGTCCGCGTCGCGGCTACACAAGCACTCGTACGTGAAGTCGCGGTCATGGCAACGTTTGCCATCGGCGAGTCGAGCACGATTATGAAACCTCGAGACCCGATGGCTGCGTCGGCCTTGTCCTCGACGTGTGCCAGAGGCGAAGTCCGCACCGGCCGCCAACCATCCGCTCCGCCGCTGGCAATCCCGATAACGTATGGCAAACCCGGCCATTGCTTCATGCACATTTCCTAGCAAAGCGCGGTGGCCTGCGTGGGTGCGTGATCCGCCAATCGTCATTACGAGCGAAGCATACGCAGCCTCCAGTCAAAGAAGCTCGCATTCGCTACTTCTGCGCCCTATAACGGTAGGGAAATAATGGGGTGAAATGCCATGGCAAACTTGCTTCAATCCAACTCGGCTCCCGGCGCGCCCGGAAATCCGCTCAATTGGAGCCGCGCGGACAAGGATGCCATCGGCACCGCGCGCTCCTTGTCCAGCCAAGTGTGGTACACGACCGCAGGGGGAATCCTCACCGAAATATACTTTCCAGACGTTGACACCCCGCAAGTGCGTGACTTCCAGCTCATCGTCACTGACGGGTCGACCTTCTTTCACGATATGCAGAAGGATTTCACGTACCAGTGCACATTTCCGGAACCGCAAGCCCTGTCCTTCCAGCTGAATTCCCAGGCTATCGGACAGCCCTACACGGTCGTGCAGGACGTGATCACTGAACCGGGTGCGTCTTGCCTCTTAGTTCGCACGACATTGCAGGGAGCCCAACCTTTCCTCGATAAGCTACACGTCTATGCGCTTCTGGCGCCGCATATGGCGGGATATGGAGCCGATAACACTGCATACCGCGTAAGCACCCCAAATGGAGATCGGTTGGTGGCTACGCGCGCAAATTATTGGCTGGCCCTGGGAGCAGACCGCGGCTTTGGGGTGACCAGTTGCGGATTCGTGGGTGTCAACGACGGCTGGACCGATATCATCGCCAACAAACGCTTGCCGGTCTGGAATTACGATTCGGCCAAGGGAGGATACGTCGCTTTGACGGCGGAGATCAAACGCGCACCGGGGCAAAATGAATTTGTACTGGCACTGGCGTTCTGCATCGATGAAGCAACCCCGATAACGCAGACCTCCCCCAACAACGCGCTGACCGCCGTCTCCGAGGCGCTGTCGTATCCTTTTGACGGACCCGCGGGCACTTACAGCCATCTGCAGGCATTTATCCAGGGCTGGAAAGCAGCAGTTCCCACGTCGTTCGTACCGAAACCAGGGACCACGGGAGACGGTGATTCGCTTTTCAATAAAAGTCGAAACATCCTGCTCTCCCATGAAGACAAGACAGCTGACGGAGCGCTGGTGGCCTCGTTAAGCATTCCTTGGGGGCGGACGATCACGGATCTGGCTTGCGGTTATCACATGGTTTGGCCGCGTGATATGTGCCAGAGCGCAATCGCGCTCCTTGCCGCGGGCGAAGAAGATGCGCCGTTGCGAGGGCTCATGTTTCTGGCCTCTTCGCAGTCGGCGGATGGCAACTTCCACCAGAAGTTCTTCATCGACGGAGAGCCGTGGCCAGGGGACTGCTCGCAGCTTGATGAATATTCGTTTCCTATCATCCTGGCCTATCACCTGAGCCAGGCCGGTTTGCTCAATCAGTTCGACCCGACGGGGATGGTACTGGCTGCCGCGAGGGCGCTGATCATAAATGGCCCGATGACCCAGCAGGAGCGATGGGAAGAGCTCGAAGGTTATTCGCCATCGACTCTCGCATCGAACATAGCCGCGTTAGTTTGCGCCGCCGATCAATGGGCGGACCCGACTACGGCTCAATTTCTGCTCGAATACGCTGACTTCCTTGAGGCGCATCTCGAGGCATGGTGCGTGACCACACAAGGCACGCTACTGCCAGGCGTTTCGCAACACTACGTCCGGATTTTGCCGACGCACGTCAAGGGCGGCGCAAGAGACTTCGGTTTTCCGGAAGATCCCAATGTTGTCCAGGTGACCCTTTGGAATCAGACGTACAACGCACGAGACGTCGTGGACGCGGGCTTTCTGGAACTGGTGCGATATGGCGTGCGCGGCGCGGACGATCCTATCATCGTCAGTTCCGTCAAGGTTGTCGACGCGATCATCAAGAAAAGCCTGCCGCAGGGGCCAGGTTTCTACCGGTACAACCACGACGGTTATGGTCAAGGGGATCTTGGTCAGGACTGGTACGTTGGCTGCTCCTTCGGTGTCGGCCGCCCGTGGCCGTTGCTCACCGGCGAACGCGGCCATTACGAACTGGCGGCTGGCAACGACCCCAAACCCTACATTCAATATCTTGAGGCGTTCGCTGGATCGCGTGGTTTGCTTCCGGAGCAAGTGTGGGATCTACCCAATCTTCCGAACACTCCGTTCGTCACCGGAGGACCGACCGGCTCTGCCATGCCCCTTGCATGGGCACACGCCGAATACATCAAGCTGGTTCGATCCGCTTCGGACAATCGTGTCTTCGACCGGCTGGATGTAGTGGCTAACCGCTACCAGCCGACGGCGGGCGGGACTCCGCGCGCCGCGAGCACGCTCGAGGTCTGGAACTTCGATCGTCAGTTACCGTCGATGGCGGCGGGCAAGACGGTTCGCATTCCTCTGGATGCACCTTTCCGTCTGCGCTGGTCGATCGATAACTGGAACACATGGCAGGACACGACAGCCGCCGCCACCGCGCTCGCCATCTTCTACGTAGACCTGCCTACGCAAGCAGCTCAGGCGGGGTCGTCCCTTACATTCACCTTCTTCTGGACTGCAACCCAGACATGGCAGGGGGAAAACTTCACCATCGCCCTCCACCTCTGAGCGACCACGGGTCAGGCAGCAACCAGGTGGCGCAGGCGCTGCAGGAGGGCGACATCGCTATGAAATCTTCAAAGCGTTCGGTACAAAGGGAAGATAGGTCGTCTTTGTGGTCGAGCTTCGTCAGCCGTCGTTCGATGACGCTCGCTCTACCGCGACCGGCAGAACGCGAC
>NZ_JAQQEU010000125.1:0-12965 GCF_046026895.1 Paraburkholderia sediminicola | reverse complement strand
CTATAACTGCGGCGCAGGTCATGGCGCGGACAGCATAATCCAGAGAATCAACACGGGGCACTACGACGAAATGTTCGACTTGTTTGCGCCTATCGTGTAGGCCAAAATCCCGGCCTGCCGTCAAGACGTTATTCGGAAGCGCGCCTTTTCGCGTCGGGAGTCTACGATGCCTCTCACTAGCCAATCAATCCTTTTCTGTTTCCTGTTCGCGGGACTCTGCAACGCAGTTTCTGCGGACGCCGATTCAAGCTGCTTGCAGCATCTCGGCGGCGGCTATGAAGACACTATCTGCTACGGAAATTTGAGTACTAGTCTTACCAAGGACAATAAGCGGATTTATGCAAAAGTACACGCGGAGATACCCACGGGCAATCCTCACGCAAAACTGCTAGAAGCGTACATGGCGGCCCAAGATAACGCGCTGAAGTTTTGTGAATTGCCGCGTGACGCTGGAGCGGGCTGGGAGCAAAGTCCGGAGGGCTCCATGTATCCGGCGCTTTACGCCGAGTGTGTGTACGACGTGCGTAAATCGCAGAATGCGTTTCTGACTGATCTGCTCAAAATGTCCGAGTGGTAATCGAAGAAGACCGCGCGACGCCACCGACTGCTAATGCATAGGTGTCCAGGAAAGCCGCGGCGTTCCACGGTGCCACCGTACTGTTCGGGTGGCGATTCATCAGCCGGCTTAGCGCCGCCGGCGCACGTTCGCCAAGGCCAAGCCCGCGCCGTCGGACGCCGCGCGGCCTTAGTTCGCCAGCATTTCCACGACGGTGACCACCACCGTGAAAATGCCGATACATCCGCCCAATGTGACCGCGCCTTGCATGAATGGCGACATAGGTGACCCCGTAACGTGTGGTTGGTGTCACCTATTTAACCGGAAATGAAAGGAAAAAGAAAGGTTGCCAAATAAATCGTAAGCATCAGGGCGCTTTTGCCGCCGTCGCCGTTGCCGCGGTCGGCACGACCTTCGCTGCGGTCGGTACGGCCTTGACGGGCGCCGCTGCATGAGGCGCGGCGGCCCCAACCGTTCCAGGCGCGCTGTGCGCATCGGTTTCCCAACCGCCGCCTAGCGCGAGGAACAGGTTGACCTGATCGATCGCCACCTGGCCTTCCGCTGCCGCCACTTGAGACTTCGTCGACGTCAGCGTGCGAGTCGCATCCAGATCGGAGATGAACGACTCGCGCCCGGCTCGATACAGCCGATGCGTTTCATCCGCCGACTCGGTCGCCGACTTCAGTGCGGCGCGCAATGAGTCCGCGCGCGCGAAATCCGATGCATAAGTCGCGAGATTGGTTTCGGTCTCGCGCAGCGCGGTCAGCACCACGCCGTCGAACTTGGCGAGCGCCACCTGGCTGGACGCCTGCGCTTCGCGCACGCGGCCGCGCGCGCCGTTTGCCGGGAAGGTCCAACTGATCAGCGGACCGAAGCCCCAACGCTGGGTGGCCGGCGTGCCGAGGTCTTCGAGAATCCCAGTCAGGCCCGCCGATGCCCCGATGCTCACCGTCGGATACAGCGCGCCGGTGGCGACGCCGATGCGCGCGGTCGACGCCGCCAACTGACGCTCGGCCTCACGCACGTCCGGGCGGCGCTTGAGCAACGCGGCGCCGTCGCCGACCGGAATCGGCTGGCGGATTTGCGGCAGCCGGTCGCATGCCAGCACAGCCGGCGGCAAGTCGGACGGCGCACGAGCGAGCAGCGCCGCGAGCCGGTACTGCGCGATCTTGCGGCGCGCCGTGTAGCGCGGAATATCCGCCGACAACGTATCCACCTGGGTCTGCCCGCGCGTCACGTCGGTCTGATTGCCCCGGCCCGCGTCGCGTAGACGGCGTGACACGTCCACCCGCTGCTTCTGCAACGCGAGTGATTGCTGCGCGATCCTCAGTTCTTCGGCGGCCGAACATTGCTCGACATACGAGCGCACCACGTCCGCCACCACGGTGATCCGGGCGAGATCGCCGGCGGCTTCGACGGACTCGGTGTCCGCTTGCGCCGCTTCGACGCCGCGCCGCAGCTTGCCGAACAGATCGATTTCATACGCGATGCTGATGCCGATGTCGCCTTCATTGACGACCGGTATTTTTTCCGTGAGCAGAAACTGCTCGGCCGATTCCTGCGCGCGCTCGACCGTCGCCGAGGCTTTGCCGGAGAAGCCGCCTTGCGCCTGGGCGACGCCCAGCGCTTCACGCGAGCGCGCGAGATTCGCCGCCGCGACGCGCAAGTCGGAGTTCGATTGCAGCGCCTCGTCGACGAGACCGTTGAGCACCGGATCGTCGTACAGCTTCCACCACACGGCGGGCACGTTGCCGGTCGAGGTCAGCGCGGGGTCGGCGCCTTCGATCGGCGCGTTGGCGAGCGGTGCGTTGACGAGCGCCTGCTGCGGCAGCGAGTAGTTGGGGCCGACATTCATGCAGCCGTCGAGCGCGACGGCAAGCGGCAACAAGGGCAACAGCGGCAGGAAGGGCAGGGTCCGCGACAGCTTCATTGCGAGGCACCCGACGAAACCGCGACCGACGCCGGCTGTGCAGCCGACGCATTGGGCGCCGCGGACACCGCCGAAGCCGAAGCCGAAGCCGAAGCCGAAGCCGAAGCCGAAGCCGAAGCCGAAGCCGAAGCCGAAGCCGGCGCCGAAGCGGACGGAGAAGCCGAAGCCGCCGACGCGGCAACAGCGCCCGACGCCCCCGCCGCCTGACGCCTTCTCACCGGCGACAGATCACGCACCGACACCGTCGCGGTGCGTCCGGCGATCATGCGGAAGTCGGCGGGCACTTCGTCGAGCGCGACGCGCACCGGTATGCGCTGCGCGAGCCGCACCCAGCTGAACGCCGGATTCACGTTCGGCAGCAGGTTCGAGCCTTGCGTGCGGTCGCGGTCCTCAATGCCGGCGACGATGCTTTGCACGTGGCCGCGCAGCGGGGTCGCCTCGCCCATCACCGTGATGTCGACCGGCTGGCCGATGTCGATCCCGCCCAGCTTGGTTTCCTCGAAATAGCCGTCGACGCGGAACGAATGCATGTCCACCACCGCGAGCACCGGCCGCCCCGCCGTGACGAATTCGCCGGCGCGCGGCGCACGATCGTTCAGGTAGCCGTCGACCGGGCTGACGATCGTCGCGCGTTGCAGGTTCAGCCTCGCGGTGTCGATCGCCACGTTCGCATCGGCAAGCGCGGCTTCGCCCGCCTCGACGCGCGAGCGGCTTTCTTCCGCGACTTCGGCGGCGACCAGGTTGCCGAGCTTGCGGTTGCGCGCGTCTTCGCGGCGCGCCTGATCGAGCGTCGCGCGGCGTTGCAGCGCGGTCGCCTGCGCCTGGCGCAGCGCGAGCGTGTAGCGGGCCTGATCGATCACGAACAGCACCTGGCCTTGCTTGACCTGCTGGTTGTCCACCACCTCGACCGACGACACCAGCCCCGAGATATCCGGCGCGACCTGGATCACGTCGGCGCGCACGTGTCCGTCTCGGGTCCACGGCGCGAACATGTAATAGGCGACTAGCTTCCACAGCACGAACGCTGCAATTACGACGACGATCAGGGTCAGCAGGATTTGACCGACGGAGAACCAGGTTTTTTTCACGTTATTAGCTTGTGCGAAACGACAACGACAAGGCCCAGCACCAGCACATAGATGCCGAGATCGAAGATGGAGCGATGCCAGACGAGGCGGTAGAAGCCCACGCGTGCGAGCACCGTGCGGATGACCAGATTGATCAGATACGCGACCAGCATCAGCACGAGCACGGACGGCACGAACACGCCGAAGATGTCTATTTCACCGATCATCGCGGGAAGTCAGAAAGAGGTGGCACGGGGCGCGGGACGGGCTCATCAGGCGGCGGCCTCCGGTTCGGGCGGCGTCGGTGTCATCAGCGTCGCCGGAAACAGCGAAAGACGCAAGCCGACCAGCGCGTGCAGCGCGTCGCGCAATTGGCGCGCCGAGGTTTGCGAAGTCGGGCTGGGTGCGCTGGCGTTGGCGAGCCCGAGCGCGGTCACGCGCGCGACGGCGGCGTCGATCGACGTCATCAGGCTCTCCGGCACCGGCTCGCGCTTGCGGTGGTCGACGCACTCCTCGTAGTAAGCGCGCACTCCGTCGAGAACGAGGTTGATCGCGGCCGGCGCGTCGCCGCCGAGCTTGTGGATCAGGCGCCGCAGGTCGAGCGCATTGAACGCGATGCGCAGATCGCGGAAGCTTTCGATCGACGGATGACGGTAATCGTCGGTGGCGGCCAGGCGCGGGATCAGCTGCATCAGACGGTCGAGCATGCGCGCGGCGAGGTTGCGCTGGTCCTCGATCGGCCGTGCGGTCGTGGCGGTCAGCGCGACATCGGCCCAGCTCGAACGCAGCAGGCGCGACGCCGCGAGTTCGGCGCCGAACGGGCGTGTCACGCGGGTCCACAGGTAGGCGTAGAGCAGACCGGTGAGGCCCGCGAGATTGCTGTTCAGGAACGTGAGGAAGTTGGCGTCGTACGCGTCCTGGATGCTGATGAAGGTGGCCGTGTTCACCGCGACCAGCACCGTCGCCATGTTGAACTGCGGACGGGGGATCAGCGTGCCGACCAGGATGAACGGCACCGCGAACAGGATGACCAGCATTGGGAAGTCGTGCACGTGCGGCAGCACCGCGAACAGATAGACGCCCGCCGCCACCACGCTGACGCCGGTCGCGAGGAAGAAGCGGAACACCATGGGCGCGGGTTCGTCGAGCGCGGCGAAGAAGCAGCAGGCCACTGCCGCCAGCGTCACCGCGCTGGCGCCGTCGTTCCAGCCCGAGCTGATCCACAGGCTGCACGCGAGAACGACCGCCGCGGCCGCCGAGGTGGTCGAGAACAGCATGATGCCGCGATCATAGAAGCGCTCGGTGCCGCCCAGGCGCCAGTGGCGAAAGCGCGGCCGCCACGCGCCTTCTTCGCGCGTGATGATGATCCGCAGCGAGCGGCAGTCCTGCCAAACGTCGATGACCTGCTTCATCCGCCACAGCGTGTTCGACAGTAGCGCGCCGTCCCAGTGGGCGAGCGCGGCGGGCGGCGGGCGCATGGCCGCGATGCGCTCGCGCAGCGCGTTGGCGGTTGCGTCGGGGTGATAGCCCTCGCTCACGGCGGGCATCGGCTCCTCGAACCACTTGATGACGTCGGCGAGCAGCGCTTCGAGACCCTCGGGCCAGCTCTGGCGGCCGCTGTTGTACAGCGCGATCAGCGGATCGGCGAGCGACGAGATGATCGGCAGCAGCAGTTGCATGCGTCCGCGCAGTTCGTGCGCGCGCCCCACGAGGTCTGGCCGCGTGTGATCGTAGGCGAGCTGGCTCAGCAGCAATTCCAGACCGTTGATGGTAGCCGCGAGCCGCTGCCGCGCGCTCGAGATCGCCGCGCCGGCAATCCGTCCGGACAGCGTTTCCGTCGCATAGAACGCGGCGTCGCGAAACCACGCGTCGGTGCGCTCGATGATGGTGGGCGCGAGCCGGCTCGGAAACAGCGCCCCGCCGACGATGCTCGCGCAGACGATGCCGACCAGGATTTCCTCGGTGCGGCTGACCGCCAGATCGAACACGCCGGCCGGATTGGTCACCGAGGGCAGCGCGATGATCGGCATCGTATAGGCGGCCAGCATGAACACGTAGCTGCGCGCGGTGCGGTCGGACACGGCGAGGTACAGCAGCGTGCCGGTCCATGCCGCGACGATCACGCTGAACAGATACGGCGACTCGACGAACGGCGGCACCAGCAGCACCGCGCCCGCCGCGCCGAGCGCGGTGCCCAGCGCCCGGTACAGCGCCTTCGAGCGGGTCGCGCCGACGAACGGATTCGACACGATGTAGACGGTGGCCATCGCCCAGTACGGCCGCGGCAGTTCGAACGCGAGACCGATGTACAGGGCGAGCATCGCGGCGGCAAAGGTCTTGACCGAGAACAGCCAGTCGCGCAGGGTGGGATAGACCATAAAGCGTTATGCCGGATCGCCGGTGTGATGCGGCGCCGCTGCGTTTGCTTCGCCTTTGTTGGAGCTGGGCGCCTTGGCGGCTTTGCGGGTCTTGCCGGCGGCCGGCGCGGGCTTGGCCGGCACGGCCCCGGCGGGTTCGGCGCCGCCTTGCTCGGCGCGTCCGGCGGCGTCCGTCGTGAAGGCGTTCAACACCCGCAAGGCCGCTTCGAGATCGCTGCGCGATATGCCTTTGAGCGCTTGCGCCCGCAGCGTGACCAGTTCTTCTTCCATTTTCGCGGTGACGGCGCGGCCTTCGTCGGTGAGCGCCACGGTTTTCGCGCGACGGTCTTCGGGATCTTCTTCGCGGCGCATCAGGCCCGCGGCGCACAGTTGATCGAGCAGCCGCACGAGCGATGGCCCCTCGATGCCGATGTGATCGGCCAGCGTGACCTGGCGCACCGCCGAGCCGAGCCGGCTGGCGGTCAGGAGCGGGGTGGCGCACGCCTCGGAGACGTTGAAGGCCGCCAGCACACCGTGGCTCGTGCGGCGCCACTTTCTAGCAGCGACAACCAGGGTGCTGCTGACGGTGCGGCGCAGGGCATCGAGATTTGGCATGGCCGGTATTGTATTTCCAAAATATTCGTTAGCAAACTATTGAATTGGAAATTGTTGCCGGGCTGGGACAGTCTGTGGGAGGAAGGTGACAACGGTTCTGCGGTCGGCGGGGTTGGGTTTGGGCTTGGACTTGGGTGGCGGCGCGCGGCTGGTCAATGGCCTCGCTGTCCGGCCGGCCATGATGAGTCCAGCGTTGCGAGTCTGAAAGGCTGCGCGCGTCAAGCCGCCAGCCCCAGCCGCACGGTGCGCGCCAGATCGTCGAGCTGAAACGGTTTGCGCAGGATCGTGCAGCGCTTCACCGCCAAACCGGAGATGTCGACGTCCGCGTAACCGGTCGCGAGAATCACCGGCAAGTCCTCGCGCAGCTTGCGCGCCTCGGCAATCACGTCGATTCCGTTCATGCCCGGCATCGCGAAGTCGACCACCAGCAGGTCGGGCTTGTCGTCCTGCAAGCGGTTCAGGCCGGCTTGTCCGTCGGCCGCTTCGGTCACGGTATAGCCCAGCATGCGCAGCGACTCGACCAGCATTGCCCGCACCTCGCCATCGTCCTCGACCACCAGCACGCGTTTTTCGCCGACCGCGTTCGCTTCGGCGTTGGATGCCGCCTCGGTCTGCGGGACCGCGCGTTCGCGCAACGGCAGCCACACCTCCACGGTGGTGCCCGCGCCTTCTTCGCTGAAGAGCCTCGCCGTACCTCCCGCCTGGGTCGCGATGCCGTAGACCTGGCTCAGCCCGAGTCCGGTGCCCTTGCCGATCGGCTTGGTGGTGAAGAACGGGTCGAACACGCGCGATACGACCTCGGGCGGCACGCCCGAACCGGTATCGGCAACTTCGATCACCACGTAACGCCCGTCCTTGAGTAACTGATCGGGCGCCGCGCGCTCTTTCACGCGAATGCCGAGCTGGCCGCCGGCCGGCATCGCGTCGCGCGCGTTGATCGCGAGATTGAGGATGGCCAGTTCGAGCTGGTTGGCGTCCGCATGCGTCCACATCTCGCTGCGGTCGAACTCGTTGGTGTAGCGGATGCTCGAGCCGAGCGACACCGTGATGATGTCGCGCATGCCTTGCAGCAACGCGATCACGTCGACCGCTTTCAGGTCGAGGTTGCTGTTGCGCGAGAAGGTCAGCAACTGGCCGGTCAGTTTCGCGCCGCGTTCGGTTGCGCGCTTGACGGTGGCGGCCATGCCGCGAATGCGTTCGTCGCCGCTGACCCGCGCGATCAGCTCGGCGTTGACCATGATCACGTTCAGCAGGTTGTTGAAGTCGTGCGCGATGCCGCCGGTGAGCTGTCCGAGCGCTTCCATCTTCTGCGATTGCACCAGCACTGCCTGCACCTTGGCGCGCTCGTGAATCTCCATCATCAGGCGGTTATTCGCGGACGCGAGCTCCTGCGTGCGTGCGGCAATGCGGCTTTCCAGCGAATCGTTCAATTGCACGAGGGCTGCCTGGGCCTCGATCCGGTCCGCCAGATGGCGGCGCGATTCGTATTGCCGTGCGCGCGCCCGCAGCGACGACGCCACCGCGCGGCGCAGCGTTTCCGAGTTCAGCGGACGTTCGAGCACGACCACGTTGCCGAGCCGTTCGAGCACTTCGAGACTGCGCGCGGAGCGCTGCCCGACACGCGACGCGGCGAGCAGGATGAACGGAAAATCGGACCAGGCGGGCTGCTTTTCGAGCCACGCGAACAGACGCGACGCATGCTCGCCCGCGAGCGCTTCCTCGGCGATCAGCGCGGCGCCCGCGCCGGCGTCGAGCGCGGCGGTGAGCGCATCGGCGTCGCGAAACGCCACGCATACGCGCTCGTCCTTATGCAGGACTTCGGCAATCACATCGGCGTCGCGGCCGAACGGCGCGAGAATCAGGACGCGTTGCTCCATGACCTTACTGCCCGGGCGTGGCGATGGTGCGGTCGGTCGCGCCGAGCAGGGCAGTGCTGCCGCGATAGGACGGCAGGCCGGACAGCACGCCCTCGAAGTCGCGCAGCGCTTCGCCCACTTCGACGCCGCCGCTGCCGAGCCGAAACTGGCGGATCGAGCGCTCGTGGGCATTCGCGCGACTCTTCACGGCGGTCACCGCGGTCAGCACTTCGCCGTGATGTTCGAAGTAGCGGAACAGCACGACGACGTCGCTGAGATAGCTGATGTCGATATCGTTCTGCACCTCGCCGATGATGCCGTGCTGGCCCAGCACCAGCATCGTGATGATGCCTTGCTGGTTCAGATAGCCGAGCAGCTCGTGCATTTGCAGCAGCAGGTAGCGTTCGCCGGGCATCGCCTGGAGGTAGGCGTTCAGGCTGTCGATCGCGACATAGCGCACACCCTTCTTCTCGACCGAGTTGCGCACGTCGCTCGCGAATTCGCCGGGCGAGATTTCCGCCGGGTCGATCTGGCGCAGCGTCAGCAGACCGCTTGCGACGTGCGGCGCGAGATGAATGCCGAGCGTGGCGCAGCGGATCATCAGCGTGGTGAGCGTTTCATCGAACACGTAGTACACGCAGCGCTCGCCGCGCAAGAGCGCCGCGAGCAGACACGAGACCACGGTGGTGGTCTTGCCGACGCCGGACGGGCCGATCATCAGCGCATTGGTGCCGGGGATCAGGCCGCCGCCGAGCAGTGCGTTCAGACCCGGCGTACCGGTGCTGACCACTTCCGTGTCGAATTGCGCGTGATGCTCGGCGGCGACGAGGCGGGGATACACGTGGATGCCGCCCGTGTCGAGCGTGAAGTCGTGATAGCCCTCGCGGAACTTGATGCCGCGCATCTTCGTGACGCGCGCGCGGCGGCGGTTGCCGCCGTAGTCGTGCGTGAGGTTGTCGAGGCTGATCACGCCGTGAGCGATGCTGTGCAGTTGCACGTCGCCGGGCTCGGACGAGTTGTCGTCGAGCAGCAACACCGTGCATTCGCGGGTCGCGAAATAGCGTTTGAGCGCGAGAATCTGCCGCCGGTAGCGCAACGGGTTCTGCGACAGCAGGCGCAACTCGGAGAGACTGTCGAGCACGATGCGCGCAGGCTTGAGTTCGTCGACCTGTTTGATCACGTCGCGCACGGTCTCGCCCAGTTCGACTTCGGCGGGGTGCAGCACGGACTGCTCGTATTGCGGGTCGAGGCCTTCGTCGGAGAGCAGTTCGAGGATCGCGAAGCGGCTCACGTCCCAGCCGTGGCTTTCGCCGACCGCGAGCAATTCGTCGCGGGTTTCGGACAGCGTGATGTACAGGCCGACCGCCCCTTCCTCAACGCCCTTGAGTAGAAATTGCAAGGCCAGGGTGGTTTTACCTGTACCCGGTGCGCCTTCCACCAGGTACATGCGACGAGGCGTGAGGCCGCCGCCCAGGATGTCGTCGATTCCTTCGATTCCGGAAGACAGGCGCTTCGGCGCGTCTGCGGCAGGTGTGTTTGGCATGGTGTAGCGTTGCGCATCGAATTGAGTGGCGGCCGATTGCTCAGCCGGTACGGCGCAAATGCAATTTATGTGCCATTGGTTGTTTGAGTGTGCGGGTTCACGCGGGGCCGACATGCGTGGCAGCGCTGAGGAGGTGATGCAGTGCTTTGGGCCGCGGAACGGGGCGGGTTGTCGGCGAGCGACCGGGCAATCCCTTGGCACGGAGCGTGCGGCCACGGCAACGCCACGCTGGCTGCGCGGGCCGCGCTGGTTGGTGCCAATGCCACCCGTTGGCTTCTTGCGAAGGGACCACGCCCGGAATGAACAAAACCCGACTACTGGCCACCGCACTTGCCGTTGCAACGCTCGGCGCGCTACTGCCGTGCAGCGCCGCCTATGCCGACGATGCGGCCAGCCCGTGCGCATCGCTCAAACGGATCGTGGCGGCAGCGCCGGACGGCCTCGCCTCGGTGGCCCCGGACGACGGCAAAGGCGTCGCGCAACCGTATGGCGACGACGCGCAATGTTCCGCGAGCCATCGCAGCTTCCAATGCATGTGGACGCCACATGGCGATGCCGGCTCGACTGCGGACGCGCTGCAAGCGGTGGCGGCGGACATCGCGTCGTGCTTGCCGGACGCGACGCACGATCAGAACTCGCCGGGCCGCCAGCATTTTTATCTAGGCGCAAAGGGCCGGCGCACCGAGATCACACTGACGCCCGCCGGGCCGAACAGGTTGCGGCTGGTGGTGTCGGGTCAGTGAAGCGGGAGGCGGCCACGGTGCGCATCAGATAGATGCAGGTGACGCCGGCCACCATGTCCAGCCGCGTCGTGAATGACGCAATTCGATCATCGACAGCGGGCCGATCTCGATACGCCGAAACACCGCAGGCGATACCCCGAGCGCATGCACGACCGCTGCCCGCAGCAGCGTCGCGTGCGTGATGGCGACGAAGTGGAGTGCGCGGTTCGGGTTCGAGGAGCTGCTCGCCGCGCCCTGGAGCGCGGCGAACCGTGCGTCGAGCCATGTCCCCATGCGCTTTACTAATTGACTGAACGACTCGCCGCCGTGCGGCGCCGCGTCCGGATCGCGCGTCCATGCGGCTAGCGCCTCTGGCGCCTCGACGGCGAGATCGGCGAGGCGCCGGCCTTGCCAGCTGCCGTAGTTCGTATCCGCCAGAGTATCGTCGATCGTCGCGGCGAGGCCGAGCGCCAAGGCGGTTTCGCGCGCGCAAGCGGCCGGGCTGACGAAGACCGCCGCGTCGTCGGGAAGCGCGATGCGCGTGCGCGCTGCCTCGGCTTCCGCGCGGCCGCGGGCATCGAGCGGATCGTCGGCGGGAAAGCGGCCGGCGCGCTGCGCGGCCGTCGATGCGTGGCTGACCAGTAAGAGTCGCGCGTCCATTCTGTTTGTTCCCATTGATGCCGCGTCGGTGCCTATCGCGTGGACGCGCCGCCTTTGCGTGGTTTCGCGTTCACGAAGGCCGAAGTTTAGCGCGTAGAATAGCGGGACTGCGAAGCACGGAAGCCGGTGAGAGCCCGGCGCGGTCGCGCCACTGTAATCGGCAACTCGAGCCGAAAGCCAGACCTGAGCTTCGCACCATTCCTCTGCAATCTGCTTTCGGGGCGCGCTACCCCAGGAGATGTCCATCATGACTGAAGCTGTCTTCGATCACGCTTCCCAACCCGTTGCTCAACCCACGCCGATTCCGCTGCGCGAATTGCTGCCTTGGGTCGTGTTCGGCGGTTTGTTGCTGTTGCTCGCGCTTTACTTCGTTGGGGCGGAACAGGGTGCCACGTCGCTGGTGCCCGGCATGTACGTGCATGAGTTCGTGCACGACGGCCGCCATCTGCTCGGCTTTCCCTGCCACTAACGGAGTCGAACATGGTTGGTAAATTGTTGGTACGCGGGATGCTCGCAGGCATCGCCGCGGGATTGCTCACGTTCGGCTTCGCCAGATTGGTAGGCGAGCCGCAGGTCGCTCAGGCGATCTCATTGGAAGAGAAGGCCGACGCCGCTAAAGGCGATGCTCCCGAGCCCGAACTGGTCAGCCGTGAGACGCAAGCGGGCCTGGGATTGTTGACCGGCGTGGTGACTTACGGCGCGGCGTTCGGCGGCTTGTTCTCGCTGGTGTTCGCGTACGCGTATGGACGGGCGGGCGCGCTGAGTGTGCGCGCGCTGTCCGCGTGGCTCGCGCTCGGCGCATTCATCGCGCTGGTGATCGTGCCGAACATCAAGTATCCGGCGAACCCGCCTTCGGTCGGCGATCCTGAAACGATCGGCACGCGTACCGGGCTGTTCTTTCTGATGATCGCGATCTCGCTGGCCGCGATGGTGTTTTCGCTGAAGGTGCGGCGCCGCGCCGTGATGAGGCTCGGTGCATGGAACGGCTCGATCGTCGCCGGGGTGGTGTTCGTCGCGATTATCGCGGCGGTGCAGTTGTCGATGCCGGCCATCAACGAAGTTCCGGCGGCTTTTCCGGCGGTATTGCTGTGGAAGTTCCGCGTCACGGCGATCGGCATGCAGGTGATCATGTGGGCGACGATCGGGCTGCTGTTCGGCGCGCTGGTCGAGCGGAGTGCTTTCTTGCATTCGAATGGGCGCGGGGTGGTGAAGTCGGCTTGAGGTTTTTGTCTGGAGTTGGCTTGGCCGCGCTACCGCGGTGGCGGTAGTGCGGCGCGTGCAGAGCCCGACATCGTATTCGCATCAAGGACTTGGATGTGTTGTGGAAGGGTTGTCCACAGGCTTGTGCCCAAAAATTGGGGATAACATTAGCGGGACGCGAAGTCGGAATGCGTGCGAGCTCTGAATTAGAACGCATCGCGGTCGAATGAATGCGCCCGGTTTGTCGAACGCTCGGCGCGAGCGCATATACCCCTGTGTTTTCCAGAAACCGTAGCCAATCGTCAAGGGTGGCGGACGAAAATGCGATGTCTTACCTAGAATGCAATTATATCGGATACCTAACTAGTTCGATGCCGTCGCTGCGATGCTCAATTTTTGATCTTCTCGACTTTCTGAAAATAATTGCGCGAAGGGGGTTGACGGAGTGCAGGCTGCATC
>NZ_JAQQEU010000124.1:0-13269 GCF_046026895.1 Paraburkholderia sediminicola | reverse complement strand
TCTGGACGCGCTGCGGGCCCGTTCGCGGTAGACCCCATCAATCGCGGGTCCCGACGCAACGAAAAGCGAGCTCTGTGTCCTGGCTTACGCGGTTGCTTCAGCAGTCACAGCTTCTGGTGCGGTTGCGACAGTCATTCGTATGCAGCTCACAGACATGGCTTCGGACCCGTCGTCGTCAAGGTGGTCAGCTCATCGCGACACCGGGATCAACGAACGTCGTGACGTCTCGCTGCTTGCCGACAGCAGCGGCTAACAGCGCACCATTTACTGGCCAATGACTACCCGAGGGCTGATTACGACGGCGGGAACAGGTTGATAAATCACGGCGGGAGGCTGCGTAACGTACCCACCTTTGCACTTGCTCTTCTCTTTGTATTCGCCCTTTCCCTTCCATTTGCGTTCGACCTTACAGCCGCCGTCCCAATATTCCTCTTTGTAATCGCCACCATGTTTTTTCCAGGAGTCAGCGCGGGCGCCAAGGGACACCACTGCGAGCGGGACCGAGAGCAAGGCGCTTGCCAGCAATAGGCGGGACAGTTTCATGGCGGGTGAGGAAGCGGGTTGTAAGGTTGTGAGGGTAGCCTTTGGCCCCTCCGCCATGTGTATCAAAGAGTTACGGGCGGTAATGCTCTCAGAACATTCCATACCGCGTCCGCGACTGCTGTGGCAGGTATTGACTACGACTACGGCCCGCAGGTGCATCAACATGTCGTGACAGCCGTTGCAGACACTCCTCATTGCTGTTTGCCATACGTCTGGCAAGGCGGAAATAGAGCTTCTGCCTTCTCTGCAAGCGCCCTGGCTCAGCGACCCGCAGTAGTATCCTGCGTCCGACCGAACAAAAGCAGCGCAACAGTTATGAGGCAGAAGCAGACACCCGCATAGAAGGTGGCGGCCGCACCCAGACGGTCCCACAGAACACCTGCAATAGCGCTCGACACAAGCGTGACGACGCCACTGAGCAGATTGAAGAAGCCGAACGCGGTACCGCGCAGTTGTGCCGGCGCGGTGTGAGCGACCATTGTGGCGAGCAACCCTTGTGTCATCCCCATGTGCAGGCCCCACAGCGCCACACCCACAAGCACAACGCTCCAGTGCGTGCCATGCGCGAGCACTACATCCGACGCAATCAATATAGCGAGGCCCGCGACCAGCAACTTCGTCTGGCTCATCGTGTCGGCAAGTTTCCCGAACGGATAGGCCGACAGCGCATACACGACGTTCATCGCGACCATCACGAGGGGCACCAGCGCAATCGGCACGCCACTTCTCATGGCGCGCAACACGAGGAATGCTTCACTGAACCGGGCGAGGGCGAAAACCCCGCCTACGATGACCACCCACCAATAGCGCGTGTCAAGCTGCCTGATGCTGTCCCAGCGAATCGGATTGACCCGTTTTGCGCCCGGCTCCTGCGCGGGCTCCTCGATGCCAAATGTCAGCAGGGCGACGGCGAGCAAGCCGGGAATGACGGCGAGCCAGAACGCGAGCCGGAAGTTGTCTGCCCACACCAACATGATGACTACAGCCAGTAGTGGCCCAAGGAACGCGCCGACGGTATCCAGAGATTGACGGAGCCCGAATGCTGCGCCTCGCAGATGGGGCGGCGTGACATCAGCTACGAGCGCATCGCGCGGCGCGCCCCGGATGCCTTTGCCGACCCGGTCCATGATGCGTGCAGTGACTACGATTCCGATAGTCGGCGCCACAGCGAAAAGCGGTTTGCTTAGCGCACCCAGCCCATACCCAGCAACTGCGAGCCATTTCCGGTTGCCGAGATAATCGCTGAGGGTTCCGGAGAACACCTTGATGATGGGCGCTGTCGCCTCGGCGATGCCCTCAATGAGACCAATCGTCGTCGCACTGGCGCCGAGACTCGCCATGAGGAACATGGGCAGCAGGCTATGGATGATTTCGGATGAGACATCCATGAACAGGCTGACGCAGCCCAGCACCCAGACGCTACGCGGAATTTGCCGAAGAATATTGACTCGCTGTTCGGTCTGCATCAAGAACCCTGTTTCTAAAACACAATATAGATGGCCTGGGCGCGCCGTCGGCCTGCGCGATGAGGCAATCCACGCTGTTGGCCGCGATGCCCAACAATCTGTGATGGCAGCAACCCGGTATTGCAGCGCGATTGGCATGCATGCTCACGTTTTATCGGAAATGTTCTTTACGCTTCCGTTAAAACATCGGATGCTCTGCCGGACACAGTGCCGTTCTCAAAGCAAGGCCGCCGAGCACAACAAAGATGATAGCGGCAAGAATATGAATGGCTTTCGTCGGCAGTCGGTCAGCAAACTTATGTCCGAGGTATATGACTGGTACGTTCGCCAGCATCATGCCCAAAGTTGTTCCCGCGACTACGCCGAAGAACTCGTGAAAGCGCGCGGCCAATGCGATGGTGACGATTTGAGTCTTGTCACCCATCTCAGCGAGAAAGAACGTGAGCGCGGTTGTACCGAACACACCCATCGAGTTTTTCGTCAATACCGCGTCGGCGTCGTCCAGCTTGTCCGGAATGAGAATCCACACAGCCATCACCGCGAATGACGCGACGACCGCCCAGTTCAGGATGCCTGGGCTTAAAACACTCGCAAGCCAGGCCCCAAGCGCACCGGACGCGGCATGGTTGATGAGCGTCGCGACGAGCACACCAAGGATGATGGGAATGGGCTTGCGGTACCGCGCAGCCAGCACCAAGGATAGAAGTTGGGGTTTTGTCGCCGATTTCGGCGACGCCGACCACACTGGTTGAAACAAGGAAGGATTGCATGGGTTGTTATAACCGGGCCGCGCTGTAAGAACGCGATGACGCGCACTCCGGCGACCCGGTCAGGTCGGAATGCGAGTCATCGGTCTTGCCAGGCATCTAGCTGCGCACGCCATAGCGGGTCTTTCGACTCGCCAAGTATGTTGACGTGCGCCATCGAACATTTCGTTCGAGGCGGCTACTCCCCAATGAGCGGGTGCGCGTCTATCGCGCTGGGTGTTACAGAAACAAGTCCTCAGAATGAAGCGGCGGCGGCGTCCCCATTCGATTCAGGTGTCCTGCGTTCGGGGTTGTTCGGACGATAACACTGGAGAATCGCGCTGCAGCTTGGTCTGTCGCCGCGCCCGGTCGTTAATCACCTGATGGCGCCGGTGGTCGGTCATCTTCTTCCACCCTCGAATCTCATCGAGAGTACGAAAACACCCGACACACAATTTGGTCTTGCCATCGAAGGCACACACATCGATGCACGGCGACTTGACTGCCATGGGTCAGGCCGCCGCGTGTGAAGGTTGCACTTCCACGGTGACATGCGACAGCCCCTTGAAGCGTTCGAGCACCGCGTGATAGAAGCGCGAGTCTCGCTGCGGTTCACCTGTTGCCACCGATACCACGGCGCTCATGTGACCCGGACCCACCCGCCATACGTGCAGGTCGACGACCTTGTCGCCACGGTCCTCGATAGCATGGCGGACGTTTTCTGCCATGCGCCGGTCGGGATTCATGTCGAGCAGGATTGCACCGGTGTCCCGCATCAAGCCGTACGACCAGTTTGCAATCACCAGCGCGCCGATGACACCCGCGAGTGGGTCCATCCAGAGCCAGCCAAATGCGCGTGCCAGCAAGAGACCGATGATAGCCAGCACGGAGACAGCCGCATCGGCCATCACATGGATGTAGGCAGACCGGATATTGTGGTCGCGGGTCGCTGCATCATGCGCGTCCTCGTGATGCTCATGTTCTTCGAATTCGACTTCATGCTCGCCGTCCGGCATCCGCACGATGGCCTTGAAAGCGTGCGGCTCAGGAATGTCTTCCTTCGATTCCAGATAGCCTCCACGGTCCGCCAGCGCGAATACCTGCTGCGTCCCGTCCGGTCGTACCGTCCTAACGGACACCGTCGCGGCGTCCAGTCGCGAACCCTCTGTCGCCGGTGTAATCCGGAAAACGGGCGGCACGTCATCTTCGAAGATGGAAACGGCAAACACACCGGACGGCGCGAAAATCTTCTGCACCTCGTCTTCATGAGCATGGTCGTCATGACCATGACCATGACCGTGTCCGTGGCTATGACCATGGCTATGGCCGTGGTCGCCGCCGCTCAGCAGCCAAACGCTTGCCAGGTTAACCAGCAGGCCGACCACCGCGATAGGAATCGCTTGGCCGAAGTGAATGGGTACCGGCGACAGAAAACGTGACACCGCCTCGTAGCCAATCAGCACGGCAATCATCGCGAGCACGACGGCACTCGTGAACCCTGCGAGGTCGCCAAGTTTGCCAGTACCGAACACGAAGCGGGAGTCGGTGGCGTGCTTGCGCGCATAGGTGTAGGCAAGCGCCGCAATCAGCATCGCGCCGGCATGCGTCGACATATGCAGGCCATCGGCGATAAGCGCAAGCGAGCCGAACATACTGCCGCCAACGATTTCAATCAGCATCATCGCGCTGCACAGCGCAATCACAGCCCACGTCTTGCGTTCGTTTTTTTCATGACCGGCACCCAGAAAGATGTGGTCATGTCCTGCGCCGAATGCGGCGTCTTTGAACTCACTCATTTTTGACTCTACTTGAAATAGCTGTGAACAACTTCGATGAGCTGTTCGGTCGCGCTGTCACCGGGTTCCTCGCCGCTCTCCACATCGACAAGATGATTCCTGATGTGGTCCTCCAGCACGACGGCGAGCAGACCGTTCATCGCCCCTCGACAACTGGTGATTCGTTGCAGGACGTCTGAGCAGCCGTGCTCTTCCTCGAGCGCCCGCTCAATGGCCTCAACCTGCCCCTTGATACGGCGAACCCTGTTGAGAAGCTTCTGTTTTTCCTGAATCGTGTGACCCATCGCGCTCTCCCGATACCCCCAAGGGGTATATAATTGCTAGAAGTCTACCATAGGGGATAGGGGTATTTCTCGTTCACGCAAAGCTCCCTCGTTCGCGGATACCCCAGGATACTTCCTGAATCTGGTTATTGTTCGTAGCCCGTCAATCCATGCACGCACGCCACAACGCCGCTTTCACCGCACTTCTCGCCGCCGCGCTATTCGGCGCAACGACGCCCCTCGCCAAGACCTTGCTCGGTTCTCTCTCGCCGTTCATGGTCGCGGGTCTGTTTTATCTCGGTAGCGGCGTCGGTCTTGCCATCGGAATTCTCTTCCAGCGACTGCGCCGCACGGCCGGCGAACGAGAAAACGAAAGCCAGATTCAGCTCGCTGAGGTTCCCTGGCTTCTTGGCGCAATTGCAGCAGGCGGCGTCGCCGGACCTGCGCTGCTGATGTTCGGCCTTAACACGACACCTGCCGCAACCAGTTCCTTGCTGCTGAACCTCGAGGGCGTTTTCACCGCGGTCATTGCCTGGGTGGTATTTCGCGAAAACGTCGACCTGCAGATATTTCTCGGGATGGTCGCCATCGTGGCGGGTGGCGTGGCGCTGTCCTGGCGACCCGGCGCCGCTGGCGTGTCGGCAGGTGCGCTACTGGTCATCGCAGCTTGCGTTTGCTGGGCGGTCGACAACAACCTGACGCGCAGGGTTTCAACCAACGACGCGATGGTTATCGCGTGCCTGAAGGGACTGGTTGCGGGTTCCGTCAATCTTGGCATCGCGCTTTTTACGGGTGCGCACTTACCTGGCGTTGGCAGGATGGCGGCCGCCATGCTGACCGGCTTCGCCGGCTATGGCGTGAGCCTGGTCCTGTTCGTCGTCGCGTTACGTAATCTCGGCACAGCCCGAACCGGCGCCTATTTCTCGGTCGCACCGATATTTGGAGTGGCGCTATCGCTCATTCTCTGGCCTGAGATGCCTTCGCCGCTATTCTGGGTGGCGGCTGCACTTATGGCTCTTGGAATCTGGCTGCATATCCGTGAGAGGCATGAACACCCGCATACCCACGAGGTTCTCGACCATAACCATTCGCACCGGCACGACGACCATCATCAGCACGTACACGACTTTGCGTGGGACAGCGAGGAGCCGCACACGCATCCACATCAGCACGTGCCCATTAGCCACACCCACGCGCACTTCCCTGACATCCATCACCGGCACACGCACTGACGGTCGAACGACGATACTCTGTCTAGCTCGCACGTTCGTGCCGGGCATCAAAACTTGCTCTATCATGAAACTGCATACAGTACGGAACCGCGGACGCAAAAATGGACGGCAAAGAGCATTGGGAAGGCGTGTATCGCAACAAGGCGGCGGACGCAGTCAGTTGGTATCGTTCACACCTCGACACTTCCCTGAGGCTGATTGATGAAAACGCGCCGGACCGGAACGCAGCCATTATTGATGTGGGTGGAGGAGAATCGACGCTGGTCGATGATTTACTTCAGCGTGGATATCGAAACCTGACCGTGCTCGATATGTCCGCCGTCGCTCTCGGTACGGCGAAACAGCGTTTGGGCTCTATCGCCGAGCAGGTAACGTGGGTCGAATCCGATATTATGGTGGTCGACCTGCCTGAGCACCGATACGACGTGTGGCATGACCGCGCCGTCTTCCACTTCCTGACGGAGCAATCTCAACGAGACGCTTACACCCGCATGCTGACGAGAGCACTCAAGCCGGGTGGCCGCGTTGTAATTGCCACATTCGGACCACTGGGACCAAACAGGTGCAGCGGGCTGGATGTCAGGCGATACGACGTTCAGCTGCTCTCCGACGAGTTTGGTCCAGGTTTCGAATTGGTCACAAGCACACTCGAGGACCACCACACGCCGGCTGGCTCCAGCCAGCAGTTTCTTTACTGCTGTTTCCGGAAACTGTGACCGTCGGGTTGCCCCGACTCGGCATCGCGCGCGGCCTATGCGTGAGCCTGGTCAGGCGCAGCAGGAACCTGGCTGCTGCATCGGCGGGCACCTGTTGGTGCCGTACGAGCAGTACACGCAGCAGTCACCGGCTTTCGGTCTGAGCACAGTCTTGCAATGCTCGCATTCGAAAAACCACACACAGGCGTCGGTGGGCATCGTCTCTTCTTTCCTGTGCCCGCACGCCGGACACCTGATGCTCGAATCCAGCACGACTGCAGCCATCACGGCACCTGCTTTACGTGAGACGGATAGCCAGCATCGGCTGTGGCGTTCGTCAACGCGTCGACCGAAGCCTTCTTCGGGTCAAATACCACCTGCGCGCGCTTGCTTGCGAAGTTGACCTTGGCCGAGGTCACGCCGGGCACTTTCTCAAGTGCCTTGCGAACCGTAATCGGACACACAGCGCAATCCATGTTTGTGACGTCAAGGGTAACCATGCGAAGTCCCTCGGCCAGCGCCGTGGACGCGGTCAGCGCCATCGCGACGAACACAGCAATCAGTTTCTTCATGGCAGGTACTCAATAGAAGAGCGGCGCATAGAGGGGGAACGACATCAGGGCGAGCGCGGCCGGCATCACGACCCAGAAAATGAAGCGCTGACGATGGCGCGCCGAAGGCGCCGCGCAGGCTTCGCCCACCGTACATTTTTCGGACCTGGCGTGGAGCCTGCGGAAAGCGACCGCGAAAAAGGCGATGGATATGGCGACAAATAGGGGTTGAAACGGCCGCAGCGCGGTCAGGTGTGAGCCCCAGGCGCCGCCCAGTCCCAGCACAACGAGGAGCAAGGGCCCCGCACAGCAAGCCGATGCCCCGAGCGCGGCAGCGGCTCCTGCAAGCACGGGGCCGGTAGTTGACCAGCGAGGTCGCATGACACTTCCTTTGAGGACTGTTTGAGCTTAGTCTAGGTGCGTACCCAAGTACGGAGTCAAGCGCGCCATGCAAGAGATGACCATCGGACAGTTGGCTGAAGCGGCAGAGGTTAATGTGGAAACAGTGAGGTATTACCATCGTCGAGGGTTACTGCCGACACCACCCCGTCCCGCAGGTGGCATTCGGCGATATCCGACGGCCGTGCTGATGAGATTATGTTTCATCAAGCGGTCCCAATCGCTTGGATTTTCGCTGGATGAAGTAGAGGCGCTGTTATCCCTGCACGACGGTCAGACGTGCAATTCTGCGCGCGCAATCGCCGAACATAAGCTTGCCGACGTACGCCAGCGCATACAGGATTTATCTATGCTGGAAGCCGCATTGGCGAAGCTGGTACAACGCTGCTCGACGTCGAAAGGCAAGGTTTCGTGCCCGCTCATCGACGCACTCATGGACGGCGGCGAACGCACTCACGACAATTGATGCAATCTGCCGTATTGGTCCATTTAGTTTGTTCGTCGTGACGGACCCGCTGTGCGCAGCGGCGTATCGCTCGCGATAGCGCTCGAGGGTCGTCGCGCCTGGCGGATAGTCGTAACGGCACGACGGAGCCAGGCCCTGCCGTTCTGCCTGAAGCAGTTCTTGATACACCTGTTCTCGGGTTTTTCCGTGAATGGCCGCGTGGGGAGCGAAGTATGTCGGTGCACCGCTGTTCAACTGCTGGTTTCCGCATCCACGCCAGACCAGGTGACGACCCGATTGGAAGATGCTTGACCGCAGTCGTTTTCGGCGAACACGGGCACCGTAGCGGTGCCCAAAGCGAGAAGCGCAACGAGAAAACGAGTATTTATATTCATCGCCGTGATGTAAACCTGAGTCAGACAGTGACGACAGGTATAAGACATCCTGAAAAGCAGCCGATGAAAGGCCGGTGACCCGCGCCCCTTAATCCCTTTGAATAGATTCAAAGAAAAATGGGAGCGACCGTATAGAGTCCGACGACGAAAACGTGTCAGTGGCCGCCGCCATGCCCACCTCCACCTCCATGCCCGCCTCCATGTCCATGTCCGCCCTCGTGTCCAACTTCATGTCCGCCGTGCCAACGGTCGCCGTGCCAGTGATAGCCGCCCCAGCCACCGCAGTCGCTCCAAAAACTGCAGCTCCCGAATTCCGGCCCGTACGAGGGATAGCCGTAGACCGACTCGTATGGCTGAGCGTTTCCATATCCTGGGTGCGACGACGCACCCACCCAGGCTCGCTGCCACACCGAGCAACGCAATTAACTTACGCACGATTTTCTCCCGAATGACGCTGAGGGTAAGACATGTAGCGGGAGCGGGGAGTAACGAAAGTGGTTGCGATAGCCGTTACCATCGAAATAATGCTTGCTTCGAGTTGAATCTTCGATTTTCTCGCGCTCAATACCAAGCCTAAGGACGGCACGCCACCATGTGGCCACTTCATTCCTTTCGCCTTAACTGTGTTCGCCGAAACAGCGGGCACAGCAAAATATAGAGAGGTTTGCATGGCGTACGGATGAACGTGAAATTACAAGAAGGTCATCAACGGCACACTTAACCGGGCGCACCGCGAGGAGCAATGGTTGCGCGGACGTCCACGACACCGGTGGTGTGGGTTGCATTCGACTCCTTCCGCGCACCATCCAAGTTATCCCCAATTTTTGTTGGCAACGCTGTGGATAACTTGCTGGCATGCAGCGTAACAATTTGATGGCAAAGCAAAAGGCTCCGCTGGCTGCAATCGCAGCGGTGAGAACCTTCCGTTCGCGTACCTTGTGGTTGCGGCCACGCGCGCCACGTCTTTCCGCGTGCGCGAGCAGCGGCCGCCCCAAACCATCACTTCAAGCAGTCTGTGCAATGGCCAGTGACCGCAGCGGGCTATGCATTGACGCGCGGAAAACAGTAAAAGGCTATCTGGTCTTCTATCGACGTGCGGCAGCGTGAGCAGCATCGGCGACTGGTGCTGGTGAAAGGTCCCTCAAAAAGCAAACAGTCTCAGTGCGAGTCCGATTAAACCGCATGTCAGCACCATCGGTATTACGCCGACCTTGAACCGGAACAGTGCGATACCGGCAGCCACACCTATCAGCAGCGAGGGCCATTCGAATCCGCCTTGCATGCCATGTGGCCACAACAGTGAAGCGCGAAAAATACGGCGAGGTTCACGATGACACCGACCACGGCGGAAGTGATGGCTGTCAACGGCGCAGTAAATTTGAGATTACCGTGGGTCGTTTCAATGAAAGGACCGCCGAGCAGAATGAACAGGAAAGACGGCAGGAACGTAAAGAATGTCACGACGATGGATGCGGCGACAGCAGAGGCTAATATTGCATCCGGTCCGAACACGGCCCTGGTCCAGCCGCCAACGAACCCGACGAAGGAAACCACCATGATGAGCGGTCCAGGCGTCGTCTCTCCGAGCGCCAGGCCATCTATCATCTGCAGTCCGGTCAACCAGTGGTAGTTATCGACGGCACCCTGGTAGACATAGGGCAACACCGCATAGGCGCCCCCGAAGGTTAGCAGGGCAGCTTTCGTGAAGAACCAGGCCATTTGCGTAAGCGTGCCGGTCCAGCCGAACCTCAGCGTAAGTGTCCCGATAGCAGCGAGCCAGATGAGCAGGAAGACGGTAAGCACGGTGGCGAATCGCTTCCATGTGAAGAGCGCGTGTCGTCCTCTGGCTTAAGACGCCTTATCGTGCCTTCGGCCTGATGGGGTTCTCCTCAAAGTTGGTCGCGCGTCGCATCGACAGAGTGACCGTGGATATACAGATTCGCAATCAGGCGCAGATGACGAAACTGTAACGAGCGTGTCAGCGCGGGGTCCAGCTTGAAAGGCCAGGATAGACACATAGTCTTGCGGACTGGCGTCCCGGTGCGAACTAGCAGTGCCGCAAATACTAGGTTCTGAGCGTGTCTCAGTCTTGGCTACACGATTGCTCCCGACGCGCCTGTTCAGTCGCAAGCGCATCGGCGGCGTTTTTTCCGGACAGGAAAGGCTTCGGCGGCGAGACCGGGAGCTACGGAAGGAGGTGAGCATCATCATGCCTGGTAAATCGCGGCCCCGGAAACACACCCCTCCGGCGATGTCACCGCTACTGCGTGCGCTTACCGTTGGTAGCGCTGCGCATGGGCGCGTGACCCAAGCCATGTTTCTTCAATGCTACGCGGGTCTGGACGCTCGGCGAGGTCATGGCCCGTGATAGCAATCTACGACTGCGGGTTCGACAGCCGCTTGTTGCCGGGGAGTTGGGTCGTCTCTGCCCGACGAAATTGCGGACATCCAGCAGGCGCACGTGGCACTGATGTATATCGACGCTGCCAAGAAACAAGGCGGCGCATGACTGATGGGCGATATCGAACACACGCTTATAGGTGGCGCCCAAAACCTGAACCTTCGGACAGGGTGTTTTCACGTTCGCCCGGATAGCCGGGCACAAAGTGACTTGAAGTCGGTCATTCGGAGGTGCGCCATGACAGAAGTTTTTGAACTGCATTGCTGGTTGGCAAAGCTCTACGGGCATACTGTTGTTGACAGTGCTGCCATGCTCGAACGCGATTGGGCCGAGGCCAACCCGCGCGCGGACGACCAGGAAGACCGGTCCGCGCCAACAGTCCAAATCATCGAGGTCATGAACGACAGGATGATTATCGTCGCATGGCAGGACCCAACCGGCGGCCGGTATGGCGACCAGACGTGGACCCGTATGCTCGCGCGACGAGATACCGCGTGCGCACTGACCGGGCTCTCAGTTAAGAGGGGCGATGCAGTATTCCATCCAAAGAGTCTCCGCGAGCGGCGCCCCGCGAACGCGGAGAGCGTCATCCTCGCAGGCGAAGTGGAGCGCAGGTTTCAAAGCGCTTCATTTCCCGACAGCGGCATCTGCAACGGCGACGGCTCAATGTCGCTACCGGCGAACTCCGGCGTGTAGTTGAAGAGGTAGAAGCCGTATGTCGGGTCGAGCGTCACCGAGCCGATATGTGTCTGCCACAGATGCACTTCGGCCACGCCGACGTGCGTGAAGGGCTTCTTCGCAATGCTTTGGTGGCGTCAGGGTCATCACTTCGGGCGGCACGTATCTTCACAGTCGGTGTTGTCCTTAATGATTTTGGAAGCGACGTCAGGCGGCTCTAGTTGCCGCGTGACGGCTAACCCGAACAGCCACAAAGAAGGCAATTGCCGACAGCAACGAGACGAGAAACACCGTCCAATCGACAGCCACATAGCAATCCGTGAAGCTCCAGATGCTGGCTGCGGCAATCGGCGCCGTTCCTTTGGCGACATTCGAGGCAACTGAGAGCATCCCGCTGACCGCGTCTTATCTTCGAGGCGGTCAATGCCATAACTGAACATTGCGTGGCACGTCGCAACATGTGCGTTACCACCGGTTACAGAAGAGCACATCCAGTTTCACACGACCGTCGCTCACGCGCATATGCTTCTGGTCCCAGTCTGTCTCGATGCACCGAATCTCGCTGCATCGAACTGGCGAAGTGAGCAGGAAGTAAATCATGAAACGCTCAATCTCATTGCTTCTGGTGGCAGTCACTCCCTCTTCTGCTAGGGTTTCGGCGCACGCCAGCGGTAGCGTCTACCTTGGTGTTCCACTGCCCATGTATGGCGCACCATCGTCGCGACGCCATGGCGACTGACGGGTGACTGCCGCTTGCCGCCTGAGCGAGGATGGCGACACGTGGTGCGACCAGGACAGCAGGAAGCTGCCGACAAACATTTGGCTAAAAGCATCACCGCATCGAGACCGGCTTGGGTAGTCCAGCGTACCAACCGCGCTTCGAAGCGCGCGATTGAATTTTACTGCGAGCGATGATGAGCGACATGCGACGACTTGCGGCGGCCGCAGCCCTGTTGGTACTTCTGTCTGCCCGTAGTGTCGGTGCGACGCCTGCAACAGCGGCGACATACGACTTTGGCGCCATGGACGAAAAGACGTGTGCTGCGTTCCGGCGCGATGCGGTCCCACAGAGCATCAATACAGCAGAATTCATCGACGCCCATATCGAGCCCGTTTCTGCCGCAGAAGACGTCTATCTGGCTGCAGAGAATTCCGCATTTAGACTGTCTCCGAATCCCAGTCGCTTTTCGTTACTCGCTTCACGGCCAGCTTTCAGCGCGTGGCAGTTGCATACCTCACTCAAGTCCCTTGTGCAGTCGCTGAAAGCGATTGACGTGGTGCCGCCAGGAGAAAGCCTGGAGGCTCATCGGGCGAAAAGCGCGACCTTCGCACTGCTCGCAGTGGAACAAATAACCGCGATGTACGATGCGTACGCGCGCTATGACAGCGCGCGCAAACCGCCTTTCATGACTGAAGCAACAGTGGAGACCGCCTCGGTGTCCCTCGCGAACATGGGGCCGGCTCTCGCGTTGTTTGTGAGCTGCACGGTCGATGCAATGAAGAAATCGAGTCAGTCAGCGTTAGGCATTAGCTGCGGAAAAATGTTTTGACGATGGGATGCAGGCCCATTGCAAGGCTGCTTGCCGTCGCGCACGCTACATAGCGGTTCGCCGATGCGAAATCGGTCATACGTTAAAATGTATTCGCATTGCAGTGATT
>NZ_JAQQEU010000123.1:0-13280 GCF_046026895.1 Paraburkholderia sediminicola | reverse complement strand
AACTATCTTCAGGTGTTCCGTCAGGTGGCGAATTGCACCATTGAGTAATCAGGTCGAGATTTGCGGTGCATGAATAACTTCCCATACCAACCGGAGTATTGGACGCAGCCGTAAGGCGACATGACGAAGTACCTTGTACTGCTCCCGATTTCGGATATAGCGATAGACATGTCGAGTCGCCACCATCCGCGTCGGCTGCGTTGGCCACGACAAGCAATGCCGAAAGCACAAAGAGGCGACGTAGCCACCCGACTCGCCGCCTTGCGGGTACGAAACTGCTCATATTTTCCTTCGTTAGACTTATTAGATTCTTTGTAATAGTCTGAACCGAGCAGAGTCCCGTATTGCGCCGAAATTTCAACTGAAAACGTGGAAATTTCCGCAAATAGCATTGTCCTTGCGGGAGCTATAGACAATGGTGGGGGTAGGGAAAGCAAGGAGCTAGAACCCGCGTATTTGATCGAGGCTCTTCACGCGATTACGAATCAACGGCTCGCGCATACGATACAGGGCTGACAGCCTTTGTTGCTATTCGGCCTTCGGCGTGACGAAGCGCATCGACGGGTGCGACGCTGCCTCACAGATCGTCGGGGAGTCCATGAAATCATTCTTGTTGCTCTTCACGATTGCGCGTGTGCCCTTGGGCGCCATACGTTTGGCCTGATAGGCAAAGATGACCACCTTGCCGGGCATGTCGCGGGCGCTCGCACGGGCCTCCATGGCCACGGTGCTGGCGTGCAGCATAGCGCAGCACTCGACAAGTTGCTTACGGCTCTCCTTCTCGCGAAACGCGGCCTTACTTTGCCCATCCTCGCCGTGAAGGTGAAATGAATACTTGCCCGATCGATTCCAACCAGCATTACATCTTGCGTGATGGTTTCCCAAAGAAAACACCCTGCCGCGTTACCCGCGTGCAGGGTGGGGTGACCATCGTTATGTGCGCCGATCAGCGGCGCGCGTTTCTCATCGCAAGACTACAAACGACCAGCGTTACGGCTTCGCTGCCGCCGCCGCGTCGTCTTCGCGGAACAGCTTGTCCGCGAGGTGAAACGCCGAATTAGCCGCCGGCACACCGCAATAAATCGCCGTTTGCAGCAGCACTTCCTTGATCTGCTCGCGCGTCACGCCGTTGTTCTTTGCGGCGCGCAAGTGCAGCGCGAGTTCTTCACTGCGATTGAGCGCGACCATCATCGCGATGGTCAGCAAGCTGCGCGTATGACGCGGCAGGCCGTCACGCGTCCAGATTTCGCCCCACGCATAGCGGGTGATCAGGTTCTGAAACTCGTCGGTCAACTCAGTGCGGTTCGCGAGCGAGCGGTCGACGTGCGCGCTGCCCAGCACCGCGCGACGCACACCGAGCCCGGCCTCGTAGCGGTCTTCGTCGTTCATTTCGTCTCCGTCAGGAAATCGAGCACGGTCTTCGTGAAAGCGTCGGCCCTCTCGATGTTGGAAATGTGCGAAGCATCCAGTTCGACGTAACGCGCGCCCGGAATCGACTGCGCGAGTTCGCGGCCTTGCGCGGGCGTAGCGGCCAGGTCGTGCGTGCCGCTGATCACCAGCGCCGGCAGCTTGATGCCGGCCGTTTCAGGACGCAGATCGGTCGCGTCGATCGCGTCGCAATTCGATGCGTAGCCTTCCTTGTCGGTGTGCACGAAGACATCGCGAATCATCGCCAGCACCACCGGCTCGCGGTCGAAGTAGTCAGCCGTGAACCAGCGCGGCAGAACCGCGTCGGCCAGCGCGAGCATGCCCTCGCTGCGCGCCTTCGCGGCGCGCGGCACCCACACTTCCGGCGAACCGATGCGCGCGGCCGTATTGCACAGCACCACGCGTTCGAAACGCTCGCCATGACGCGCGGCCAGCGCGACGCCGGTCAGGCCGCCCATCGAGATCCCGCAAAAATTCGCGCGGGCGATCTTCAGCGTATCCATCAGGCCGAGCACGTCGCCGGTCAGCTGCTCGATCGTGTACGGACCCTTCGGCGCTTCCGAGTGGCCATGACCGCGCGTGTCGTAGCGCAGCACGCGGAAATGTTCGGACAGCGCCGCAACTTGCGGCGTCCACATGGACATATCGCTGCCGAGCGAATTCGACAACACGATCCACGGTGCGTGGCCGTGACGGTCGCCGTCGATCCGATAGTGAAGCTCGGTGCCGTTGACTGCGGCGTAGGGCATGCCGGTTACTCCTTGGAATGGGCGCGCTGGGCGCGCGTGGTATGAAGTGCCAGCGCGGCGTCCACATAAGCGTGCGCCTGGCCGACATATTGAGCGGGATCGAGCAGCTGCTTCAGGCGCTCGAGCGGAAGATGCGCGGTGACGGCCGGGTCGGCGGCGAGCACGTCGAAGAGCGTCTGCGCGTCGCGGATCGCGGCTTTCGACGCACGCTCAACGAGATGATGCGCGTCGAGCCGGCCGATGCTGTCGCCAAGCGCGAGCATCACCGCTTCGCCGAGAATCAGGCCATGCGTGACGTCGAGATTCGCGGCGAGGCGCGGCACGTTCACGTTCAGCCCGGCGGCGATCTGTTCGATGTTGGCGAGTGCGCCGCCCGCGAGGCGCGCGAGGTCCGGCAGCGCGTCCCACTCGGCCTGCCAGCCGCCGAGCGCGCGCTCGTGCTCCTGCACCATGCCGGCGAACACGGTGGCGACCAGCCCCGGCGCGCGTGTCGCGGCGGTCAGCACGGCAGCGCAGCCGACCGGATTGCGCTTGTGCGGCATTGTCGATGAACCGCCCTTGCCGGCCGCGGCGGGCTCGGCCAGTTCGTCGATTTCAGTTTGCATCTGCAACGAGATGTCGCGCGCGATCTTGCCTAGCGTGCCGATCAGCATGCCGAACAGCGACGCCGTTTCAGCGATGCGGTCGCGCTGCGTGTGCCACGGCAAGGTGGGCACGGCGAGGCCGAGTTCTTGCGCGAGCGACTGGGTGACCTGCGGCGCGGCTTCGCGCAGGCTCGCGAGCGTGCCCGCCGCGCCGCCGAATTGCAGCACCAGCACGCGAGCGCGCAGCGCATCGAGCCGCTCGCGATGACGCAGCAGCGCGTCGAGCCATTGCGCGAATTTCAGGCCGAGCGTGATGGGCAGCGCCTGCTGCAACCAGGTACGGCCGATCATCGGCGTCGCGCGATGATTGGCCGCGAGTTTCGCCAGGGTGTCGCAGGTGGATTGCAGGCTCGCGTCGAGCAGATCGAAAGTGTCGCGCAATTGGAGCACCGTCGCCGTGTCGATGATGTCCTGGCTCGTCGCGCCCCAATGCACGTATTTCGACGCTTCGGCGTCGGCCGCCTTGACGCGCGCGGTGAGCTGCTTGACGAGCGGAATCGCGAGGTTGCCGCCGAGCGCGGCGTCGCGCGCGAGCGCGTCGGTGTCGAGCTGATCGGCCTGGCAGGCCGCTTCGATCGCGGGCACCGCGGACTGCGGAATCACCTGATGTGCGGCCGAAGCGCGCGCGAGCGCGGCTTCCACGTCGAGCATCCGCTGCAGCGTGGCACGCGGCGCCCAGATGTCGTTCATCGGCTGTGTGCCGCAAAGAAGGCCGGTCAGACGGGCGCTGGAGTCGAGCATGATGACGTCGATGTTCGAGGGAATCGGGAGTGAAGGTTGCGTGCGTACAGAGCGCGGTGCGGCAGGATGCGATACGTCTGACGCAAGCGCCGGAGCGCTAAAGCATCGCCTGCCGCCGCATCACCAGTACGCAATACCGCACACGGCGTTGCGGCGTATTGTGCGCCAAACGCGGCCGGCTTGTCGCCGAGCTTGTCATGCAAGAGCGAATGAGACTGCCGCCTCATGCGCTCTTGCGTAGCCGGAAGAACCGCGGGACCGCGTCAGGCCGCGCGAGCCGCTTGCGTACCGTCGATCAGCGGCACGCCGGTCAGCTTGAGCAGTTCATCGAAGTCGATGTCCGAAAAGATCTCGCGCACCACGAGGCCCTGCTCGGTCACGTCGATCATCGCGAGGTCGGTGTAGATGCGGTCGACGCAAGCCACGCCCGTCAACGGATACGAGCACTCGGCGGCGATCTTGCTTTCGCCCTGCTTGGTCAGGTGCTCCATCATCACGTACACCTGCTTCGCGCCGATCGCCAGATCCATCGCGCCGCCGACCGCCGGAATCGCGTCGGGCGCGCCGGTGTGCCAGTTCGCCAGATCGCCCTTGGCCGACACCTGGAACGCGCCGAGCACGCAGAAGTCCAGATGGCCGCCGCGCATCATCGCGAACGAATCCGCGTGATGGAAGAAAGCGCCGCCCGTCAACAGCGTGACGTGCTGCTTGCCGGCGTTGATCAGCTCGTCGTCTTCCTCGCCTTTGGCGGGCGCCGGGCCCATGCCGAGCAGGCCGTTTTCGCTGTGCAGGAAGATTTCCTTGTCGGCGCCGAGGTGGTTGGCCACCAGCGTCGGCACGCCGATGCCCAGGTTCACGTAAGCGCCTTCGGGGATGTCCAGCGCAACGCGCTTGGCCATTTCATCGCGGGTCAGTTTTTTCATGTCGGTCTCCGGTTCAGGCAGCAGCGTCGTGAGGATTGGGCGTCGGGGCATGTGCCGCTTGCGGCACTGCAATCACGCGCTGCACGAAAATGCCGGGCGTTACGATGTTTTCCGGATCGAGCGCGCCGAGCGGCACCACTTCCGACACCTGCACGATCGCGGTTTTCGCCGCGCTCGCCATGATCGGGCCGAAATTGCGGGCCGTCTTGCGATACACGAGGTTGCCCCAGCGATCGCCCTTATACGCCTTGATGAGCGCGAAGTCGGCATGCAGCGGCGACTCCAGCACGTAATGCCTGCCGTCGATCAGCCGGGTTTCCTTACCCTCGGCGAGCCTGGTGCCGTAACCGGTGGGCGTGAAGAAACCGCCGATGCCCGCGCCCGCCGCACGGATGCGTTCCGCGAGGTTGCCTTGCGGCACCAGTTCGAGTTCGATCTCTCCCGCGCGATACAGCGCGTCGAACACATACGAGTCGGTCTGGCGCGGGAACGAGCAGATGATCTTGCGCACGCGCTTGGCTTTGAGCAGCGCCGCGAGGCCGATGTCGCCGTTGCCCGCGTTGTTGTTGACGATGGTCAGCTCGCGCGCGCCCTGCTCGATGAGCGCGTCGATCAGCTCGGACGGCATGCCGGCCGTGCCGAAGCCGCCGATCATGACGGTCGCGCCGTCGTGGACATCGGCAACCGCCGATTGAAGTGACTCGAAAATCTTGTTGATCATGTCGAATTTCCTTTTGGGGCGCTGCGTGCCGTGGAGCTGACTGCCGTGGGGCGGCCGCGCTGCCGCGGAACGGTCTCCGGGCCAACGCGGGCGGCGGCGGCTCGCGCAGTGGAGATGCAAGCTGGCGCCTTCGGTGGGTTCACTGCCGATTTGTTCGATCTATGAACATGGATTCGTTTAGCGAACGTTTGGCGATTATGGTTGCCCTGCGGGCGGGTTGTCAAGGCAGGGAAATCCCCCTTAAGCATAGATCCTCGCCCGCGCAAATGACGGGTTCGATCCATGAGCGGTAGCTACCCCGGGCAACCTGCGGGCCCGCTGCGCCAGGGCGCAGATCGAGTCGCCGGAGAAAAAGCCACTATCCCCAAGGGCGATTTCTCGACTACCCTCTATGCCATGGGCGAATAGCCATCCACTCCCAGCCTTGCCCAGCGCCGCAGACAAACCAAAAGCATGTCCGAGACACAACTGGATCTGAACCTGATCCCCTATCTGGTGGCGATGGAAGACACCCGCAACGTCAGCCGCGCCGCCGAACAGCTCGGCGTGAGCCAGCCGCGCGTGAGCACCGCGTTGGGCCGCCTGCGGGAATACTTCAACGATCCACTGTTCGTGCGCACGTCCAAAGGCATGGAGCCCACGCCGCGCGCGCTCGCGATCCTGCCCGCCGCCCGCGACGCGCTTCTGCGCATCGAGAAAGGCATGCTCGACGTGCAGGACTTCGAACCGGCCACCAGCACCCATACCTTCTCGCTCGCGCTGTCCGATGTCGGCGAGATCGTGTTCCTGCCGCGACTTCTGCAGCTCTTCGCCGAACGCGCGCCGAGCGCGAATCTGCGCTCGGTGACGCTGTCGCCGTCGCAGGTGGAACGCGGCCTCGAATCGGGCGACGTCGACCTCGCGATCGGCTATTTCCCGGACCTCGCGGGCAACAACTTCTTCCAGCAGCGGCTCTTCACGCACCGTTTCATCTGCCTGATGCGCACGGGGCATCCGCTGTCCCGGGCGCCGCTCACGCTCGCGCAGTTCGTGGCGGCAGGTCACGCGGTGGTGCGTGCCGAGGGCCGCAGCCAGGAGGTCCTCGAACAATACCTGGAAAAGAAACGCATCAAGCGACGCGCGGTGCTCGAAACGCCGCACTTCATGAGCCTGCCGTTCATTCTCGCGCGCAGCGATCTGCTCGCGACGGTGCCGCACGCGATCGGCTTCGCCTATGTGTCGGAGCATGCCTCGATCACGCTGGTCGAACCGCCGCTGGCGTTGCCGCGCTTCGATCTGCGCCAGCACTGGCATCGCAAGTTTCACAACGATCCGCGCCTGAGCTGGCTGCGCGGCGTGGTCGCCGAACTGTTCAACGACGCGATGGACGAGTGGCCGAAGTGAAGCGAGCAGGCGCTGCCCGAAAAGGATCCTGAGCGGTCCTGAAGCAGTCCCGAAGATAGTCCCAACGGCGGCGCCCCGACTCCGAAAGGGGACATCGACACGATTGAACACAAAACATGGAACAATGGCCGCACTCATTGAACCCGCGCGCTCCGTACAGGGTCGACGCGCGATCCCGGAGGAGCCACGCATGACCAGCAGCAAGGCAAAGAAAACCAAACCCGCAGCGGCCGCGCAACGCCCGAGCCGCGATGAAGCTGAAGCCGCCGTTCGCGTGCTGTTGCGCTGGGCCGGCGACGATCCGCAGCGCGAAGGCCTGATCGACACGCCGGCGCGCGTGGTGCGCGCGTACGAGGAGTTTTTCGCCGGCTATCAGGTCGACCCGCGCGAGATTCTCGCCCGCACCTTCTCGGAAGTGGACGGCTACGACGAGATGATCGTGCTGAAAGACATCCGCTTCGAAAGCTACTGCGAACATCACATGGTGCCGATCATCGGGCGCGCGCACGTCGCGTATCTGCCCGGGCATCGGGTGGTCGGCATCTCGAAGCTGGCACGCCTCGTCGATGCCTTCGCCAAGCGGCTGCAGATCCAGGAAAAGATGACGGTGCAGATCGCCGACACGTTGAACGACGTGCTGCAACCGGAGGGCGTCGGCGTGATACTCGAAGCCGCGCACCAGTGCATGTCGACGCGCGGCGTGCACAAGGCCGGCGTGACGATGGTCACGTCGCGCATGCTGGGCACGTTCCGCACCGATCCGTCGACGCGCAGGGAGTTTTTGTCGATCGTTGGGAACCCGGGGGCGGTGTCGGTCGCGAATACTTGAGCGAAAGCCGCGTGGAGCGGCGGGCCGGATGCGGGTGTTTCATTCAGCTCCTTTGGGCAGCACGCTCACGCGACCACGTCGGCTGCTGCTTTAGTGGCCTCTTCGCGCCGCGCAGGTCGGCGCGAGCGCGATCGTCGTCAGGCCGGGCTTGCAGGGCGCTGATCCCCGCGGCGCACGGGTTACCCACACACACAAGCCGGCACGGCCCTCACGGGCACCTAAGCCCGCGCGCGACGCGTTCGCATCGATGGACAAGGCTGCCGGTCCAGACCCTCGCCGGTGCTCGAAGCACGCACCCCGCCTGTCCCAGGTTCACGCGCGAACGCCCCCAGTCCGGGCCGGACCCGCGCGGCAACCTCGCCGCCGTGCAAGCCTCGCGACCAACCGCTCGCGCGAATCGGCCTGCGCGCTCATGCGGCCGCCCCGTGCGCCATCCCGGCCCACGATCCGTCGGGTATGCTGAGCACACGGAGCACCGGTCGGACAATCGATCCGCCGGTCCGCGCGTCGGGAACAGCCCTTGCACGAACCTCGGGCAACCCCCAAACACGCGGGCCAGACCGCATTGAAAGGAGCTCCTCAATTGGTAGAAATTCCGTCTTCGGCGGTTTCAACCTGGGGCGGCGCAGCCGTGCTCGTCAACGTCATGTTGACGCGTCTCGGCGTGCCAATTCCCGCGGTGCCGATGCTGCTGTTCGCGGGCTCCGCGATCGCGGCGGGCACCCTCTCCTTCTGGCCGATCCTCGGCGCGGCGGTCCTCGGCGCGATGATCGGCGACGGCGCCTGGTTCGCCGCCGGCCGCCTCTACGGCAGCAAGCTGCTCGCCGCGCTAGGCCGTCTGGCGCCCGCCGTCGATTCGAAAGTCGAGACCGCGCGCTCGCTGTTCGAGCGCTTTGGCGTGCCGCTCGTGTCGGTCTCGAAGTTCGTCCCCGGGCTCGGGCTCATCACGCCGCCGCTGATGGGCACCACCGCCGTCGACAGCCGCATCTACGCAATCTGGGATCTGACGAGCGCGGTTGCGTGGGCCACGTTCTGGCTGCTCGGCGGTGCCGCCGCGGAGCGCGAGCTGCACATGCTGCTCGGGTTCGTCAAATCGCGCGGCGGCACGGTCGTCGATATTCTGTTGGGCACGGGGTTGATTTACCTGCTGTACCGTCTGCATCTGCGACGCCGCGCGCAGCGCAAGTTCGCGGACGCGGCGGCGCAACGTGCCGCTCGCGCAAGGCGCCGCATTGCGCCGCCCAGGGTGCTCGACGCGCGGCCAGCCGGGCCCGCGTTCGACGCGGCGCGCCGCATTCCCGGCGCGCTGGCGCTCGATCCTCACTCGCCCGAGCAGTTGGACAGCGCGCTGCGCGCCTTTGACAGCGTGATCTACTGCATTTGCGCGGACAGCGCGACCGCCAGCGAAGTCACGCAGCGCATGCGCAACAATGGCTACACGCGGATTCGCGCCTTGCACGGCGGGCTCGACGCATGGCAGCGGCGCGGCTTTCCGGTCGAGCCGCTGGCGTCGGCGGAAGAACCGGGCGGCAAGCGCGTGCCACAGTTACGCGGCGACGCGCGTGGCGCGATCACGCTGCGCGGATTCGCCCCACGCAGCAGTCCAGGCACGTGAGGCTGGCGGCGGGGCACGCGTCGGCTGTTGCCGTGCGGCGATCGGTGCTCCCGTTCACGTTCACATTCGCGCTGACGTCGACGAGTCCTGCGCCATCGAACGCGCCGTCCACTGTTGCGCCCGCCCGTCTTGGCCGCGTAGAGCTGCCGGTCGGCGGCGGCCAGCAAATCGAACGCGTTCTCGCCCTCGGCCGGCACGCAGGTCGCGCAGCCGATGCTCACCGTCACCGCGATGTTTTCTCCGTCGCTCTGCACCACATGCTGGCCCTGCACCTTGCGGCGGATTTTCTCCGCGACGCCGTGCGCGCCTTCGGCCGCCGTCTCCGGCAGCACCACCGCGAACCACGGTCCCGGCCATCCCGGCGACCAGCGGATGGCTGCCCATGTATCGCGTCACCCCGCCCCGGCCGCGCGCAACACCTTGCGCAACCAACGACGCAGCGAAAGCGCGTGACGTGCCACGGGCTCAGCGCCTCCTTCGCAAGTGATCCGCGACGCCGGCCGGTTAGCGCGGGCGCGCGGGCTTCGTTGGCTCCTCTTCGGTGGCCCTCGCTTCGTCTCGGTGAGCCCGCGTCAAGCGCGCCGCCCTCCACTGGCGACCGCCGCGGACGTAGCGCGCATCATCATTTTCACAGCAGTCCAGCAGCTGTGCGCAGGCGGCGTTTGCGCTCTTTGTCCAGCCAGTCCAGCGCCGCCCTGGTGTCGAGACCGGCCAGCAACGCGGTGTGGTCGCTTAGCAGGCCCCTGCTTGCAACGACATCGTTCAGCGCACCGAAGCGTTTCTGAATCTGCTTCAGGCGCTTCATTGTGCGCTTGCGGCCGCCCTTCAAAATCGGCTCGAAAAAATCGAGCAAATAACGCAGCTTCTTGGCGGCTTTCCTGACATCGTGAAAGGCCGGGTAGTTGGAGCGCTTCGCGCGGCCCGCGCGTTTCATGCGTTTTTTCAACGAGCGCTGCGCCGCGTCCACGCGCCGGGCGGCGAATTTGCGCAGCGGCACGCGCTCATGTGCGGTATTCAATTCTTTCGCGGTGCCGGTCAGCGCGTCGCGCAGCAGATGTTTGACATCGGCATTCGCGAGCGTTTCGCGACTGGTCGTGAATGCGCCTTCGCGCACTTCGGAGAGCCTCGGCGCCATGGCTTGCGCGCCGCTGTCCTCCTGCGTCAGCAGTTCGATCAGGATGTCCCAGTCGCGCGTCTTGCCAGCGGCCGCCGCGAGGTACTTGAACAGCGCGCGTTGACGGGTGTTCTCGGCCTGCTCGAGCAGCGGGTCGAATGCCCACCATAGCGAGCGCAAACGCCGCAGCGAAACGCGCAGCTGATGCAGCGCTTCGGGCGACGTGTCGTCGCGCACCGCATGCGCGAGTTCGATCGCCCGGTCGACGAGGGGCGCTGCATACGATACGAAAGCCGCTTGAGCCGACTGCCCCTGGCTGCTGGCGCCGGCTGGTTCGCTCGCGCCGGACTGCCTGTCCGCCTTGTCGCTGTCTCGCTTCATCACTGATCCCCTTGTCCATTCTCCTTTGAAGCGTAGCAAAAACGGGACCTTCCTTACGGAAAAGCGCACGCGTTTCCCGGCCGGCACGCGTCGAAAGAGCGCGATGCATGTTTTTTGCTGGTGACCAAAGGGCGTTGTTCAAGCGGGCGGTTTGCGTCCCGCCCCGTCGCTACACGGCATGGCACGGCGCGCCGCGAGCGGCTATTTTTAAACCTATGATCCGGCGCGCTGGGACGAGGCGCGAGTCCGTGCGTCATAACACTCGCTGCCAGCGCGCATGGCTTATCTCAGGAGGATATATGCGAATACTTATCGTCGGTGCAACGGGGCTGATCGGCGGCGAGGTCGTCAAGCTGCTCTCAGCCGAACACGACATCGTCACCGCGAGCCGTAAAGGCTCCGATCTGCACGTCGACCTGTCGGACAAACCCAGCATCGAGTCGATGTACCAGCAGGCGGGCACGTTCGACGCCGTCATCTGCGCGGCAGGTGCGGCGAAATTCGCACCGTTGGCCGCGCTCTCCGACGAAGACTTCGCATTCAGTCTCGCCAACAAGTTGATGGGCCAGGTCAATCTTGTGCGCTGCGGCGCGGCTCACGTGTCGCAAGGCGGCTCGTTCACGTTGACGAGCGGCGTGCTCGCGCAACAGTCAATGGAGGGCAGCGCGGCCGTGAGCATCGTGAATGCGGGCGTGGAAGCGTTCGTCCGTTCGGCTGCCCTCGAACTGCGCGGCAAGGCTCGCGTCAACGCGGTCAGCCCCGGCTGGGTTGCCGAAACGCTGGAGTCGATGGGCCGCGATCCGTCGCAAGGCGTCCCTGCCGCGATGGTCGCGCAAGCGTACAAACGCAGCCTCGGCGGCAGCGCCAGCGGCGAGGTGATCGGCGCTTCGTGAGCGCCCGGCCGATAGAGGTCTTTTCGGATACCCGACTATCTTTATCCGCCTCCGGCCACGCGGCGAATCGGCGCGCGCGGCCTGTCCGGCGGGGCCGAAGCCCGTGCAGCGGGGTTGCGCCCGAGCGTCACGCCACTGTCATCATTTCGACACGCCGGCCCCGCAGGATCGTAAGTTCCGCGAGAAACTCTGGGGCTCACGTCATGCCGGAACTTTCGTATCCGCAACCCGGTGCTGCAGGCAGCAAGGGGCGCAATCTCAGCCTCTTCGTCTTTATCGCCGTGATCGTTGCCGGCGCAGTCTACTGCGCGGTGCATCTGTTGGACGATTTGCAATCGGTTCGCGAGAACTCGGTTCTGCCCTATCTGCTGCTCGGCGTCGCGCTGCTGATCGCGCTCGGTTTCGAGTTCGTCAACGGCTTTCACGACACCGCCAACGCGGTCGCCACCGTGATCTACACGCACTCGCTGACGCCCAACCTCGCGGTGGTCTGGTCCGGCGCGTGGAATTTCCTGGGCGTGCTCACCTCGAGCGGTGCGGTTGCATTCGGCATTCTGCAATTGCTGCCGGTCGAGCTGATTCTGCAGGTGGGCAGCAGCGCCGGCTTCGCGATGGTGTTCGCGCTGCTGATCGCCGCGATCATCTGGAATCTCGGCACCTGGTATTTCGGACTGCCATCGTCCAGTTCGCACACGCTGATCGGCTCGATCATCGGCGTGGGCCTGATGAACCAGCTGATGCATGGCACCAATGGCACGAGCGGCGTCGACTGGAACCAGGCGCTCGGCGTCGGCAAGTCCTTGCTGTTCTCGCCGCTGGTCGGCTTTCTCGCGGCCGCTTTGCTGCTGCTGATCTTGAAAGCGGTGGTGCGGGTCCCCGAGTTGTACGCGGAGCCTAAAGGCAAGGAGCCGCCGCCGTTCTGGATTCGCTGCCTGCTGATTCTGACCTGCACGGGCGTCTCGTTCGCGCACGGTTCGAACGACGGCCAGAAAGGCATGGGCCTCATCATGCTGATCCTGATCGGCACGGTACCGACCGCGTATGCGCTGAACAAGGCAGTCACGCCGGCGGAAACGCAAACCTTCGTCGCGGTCGCGCAGCAGACCGCGGCGACGCTCGCCCACTACACGCAAGGCGCCGCGCCGTCGGCGAATCCGCGCGCCGATGTCGAAGCGTTCGTACGCACCCGTCAGTTGACGCCGGCCACGTTACCCGCGCTGCAGCAATTGACCGCGCAGATCGGCAATCAGGTCCGCGCGTCCGGGTCTATGGCCGGCGTGCCGCAAAGCATCGTCGATAACGTGCGCAACAACATGTACGTCGCGTCCGAAGCGATCCGCCTGATGCTGAAAGCGCAGCAACCGGCGTTCTTGCCGGAGCACGCGAAGGTTATCGCCAACTTCAAGACGCAAACCGATCACGCCACCAAGTTCATCCCGACATGGGTCAAGGTGGCCGTGGCGATTGCGCTGGGTCTGGGGACGATGGTCGGATGGAAGCGCATCGTCGTGACGGTCGGCGAGAAAATCGGCAAGCAGCATCTGACTTACGGCCAGGGCGCCTCGGCCGAAGTGGTGGCGATGGTGACCATCGGCGCCGCTGACATGTACGGCTTGCCGGTCTCGACGACCCACGTGCTGTCCTCGGGCGTGGCCGGCACGATGGCGGCCAACGGCTCGGGCCTGCAATGGGGCACCGTGCGCAGTCTGGTGCTCGCGTGGGTGTTGACGCTGCCGGTGTCGATCGCGTTGGCGGCGGGTTTGTACTGGGTGTTCCGGATGGTGTTCTAACGACGCCGTGGCGGATGGCCGGCCCGGCCTTGCGTTGGGTCCTGAGAATGAAAAAGCGCGGCCAGGCCG
>NZ_JAQQEU010000122.1:0-13570 GCF_046026895.1 Paraburkholderia sediminicola | reverse complement strand
AGCACTGCCTCGTCAGCAGAAGTAAAGCGTGCGTATCGACGCCTTAGAGCAAAGTATCACCCTGACCGTAACAAGGGCCGCGAATCAAAAGTTGAGCCTGTATTTAAGCGAGTCCAGGAGGCATTTGAAATTCTAACTGGCGAACGCGAACCTCCGCTCGATACGCGAACCCCCGCGAATGATAGCGGTCGCAATGCAAAGCCCCCGCAACAAGAATCCTCATCCCAGCAAGCTGACCGTTCGGCGTGGTCTGCGTCCAGGCGATGGGACGCATATGGTTCAAAAGATAGGCCGCCAATGCGCGGCGCGAACCGACACCACCAACTGCATGTACCGCTCGAAGTGGCTTTGAATGGCGGAGATGTCCCGACCAGGTACGAGTCGACCGAAATCTGTCGTCGATGTCATGGCGCGAGTGCTAGATACAACGTCAAGCAATGTTCAGCCTGCGGCGGGGTCGGTCAACTTGCCGACGGCAGACGTTGCGGTAGCTGCGCCGGTACGGGCCGTACAGGCAGTAGCCAGTGGTGCCCAACGTGTCAAAGCAAAGGTATTGAAAACTTCTGGAAGTCGGATACGGTAAAGGTGCCTCCAGGCGCCAGGGATGGTCAGCGACTGGTAGTCGCAGGGGGAGGACATCCGGGTCCGAATGGGGGCCCTGCTGGAGACGCGATATTCTCTGTAGTCGTGGTGTGCGGCGCTGATTTCCATCGCGAAGGGCTAAACCTGACCGGAGAGCTCCACGTCGACTTCGTCACGGCAACTCTCGGGGGCACGTTCACAGCAAGGATACTCGGGCGTGAACTGCGCATGACGATTCCACCGAATTCTCAACACGGCAGTAATATTCGTCTACCGGCTCACGGGCTATCCGACGGGTCGGGAAAGCAGGGCGACCTCAGGCTTCACATAGTTCTTGCAATGCATCCGGCGGCAATGCATTTAACAAACGAGCAACGTCAACTTTTTCAAGAAATGTTTGCGGATGCAGCGCGCCGTACTGCGTCGGATGCTTGATATAGCCCTAGAGCGGGCGACCGTCACGCTGCAGTTGAGAATGGTCCAACACCGCATTACGAATCGCACGCGGCGACGTCACCCCCGTCGTCGGTTCCATCGACAGGCCCATGGCGGAAGTGCGTCGCATCGACGGAGTGACCGTGGATTTACAGATTCGCAATCAAGCGCAGATGACGAAACTGTAACGAGCGTGTCACCACGAGGCCAAGCCTGAAAGGCCAAGATAGAGACATAGTCTTGCGGACTGTCTTCACGGTGAGCACTAGCCGTGCCGCAATTACTACGTTTTTAAGCGTGTCTTAGTTCTTTGCTGCCAAGATTGCTCACCACGCCCCTGTTTAACCGCCAGCGCACTGGCGGCGATTTTTGGGCTTCGGCGGCGAGGCCGGGAGTTACGGCAGGAGGTAAGCGTCATCATGCCTGGCAAATCGCGGACCCGCCCCCCCTCCGGCGATGTCACCGCTACTGCGAGTGCTTATCGTTGGTCGCGCCGCGCATGGGCACGTGACCCAGGCCATGCGTCTTCAATGCTACAAGGGTCTGGACGCGTTTCGGCGAGGTCATGGCTCGCGATAGCTATTTATGACTTCGGGTCGACAGCTGTTTGTTGCCGGGGAGTCGGTCGCCCCGGCCAGACGAAATTGCAGACATCCAGCAGGCGCACGTAGCAATGATGCATATCGATGCTACCGAGAAACAATGCGGCGCATGGCTGATAGGCGATGTCGAATACGTGCTTATGTGTGTCGTTCGAAACCTTCGAACAGGAAGTTTTTCAGGTTCGCCCGGATACCCGGGCACAGAGTGACTGGAAGTCGCTCCTTCGGAGGTGCGCCATGACAAAAGTTTGTGAGCTGGATGGCTGGTTGGCAAAGCTCTACGGGCATACTGCTGTTGACGGTGCTGCCGTGCTCGAGCGCGATTGGGCCGAGGCAAATCCGCGCGCGGACGACCCAGAAGACCGGCCCGTGCGAACAGTCCAAATCATCGAGGTTGTGAACGACAGAATGATTATCGTCGCATGGCAGGACCCTACCGGCGGCCGGTATGGGTACCAGACATGGACCCGAGTGCTCGCGCGACGAGATACCGTGTGCGCACTGACCGGGCTCTCAGTTAAGAGGGGCGATGCAGTCTTCCATCCAAAGTATCTCCGCGACAGGCGCCCCGCGAACGCGGACAGTGTCATCCTCGCCGGCGATGGGAAGCGCAATGGTGTTGCACCGTCAATGTGAACCTTGGCATATGTAGCAGCGGACTGAAGCGCGGCGTTCTCCGACATCAGACAGGCGAGCAGTCCGAATGCCCCACGCCGTCCAGCGGGGTGCGTGAAAGATATGTTTGCTGTCTAACCCAGCCTGAAGATTGATGCGAGAGGCGCGACGACGTGCTGTTTATAAACGAATGGATACGGGTCCATGTCGTGCCAGGCGTTCCTGCAGGCAGTCGAGGATAAAACGTCGCAGCGCTTCCGTACGTTCGGAAACGCACTTCAGGATGCATCCGCGTTCTTCGGAAGCGGGTGCGAGGCGAGTGCCGCAAATCGTTCCGCGTTGCGCCGACCATCTGGCTCGCTGCCGAAAGGGCGGACCTCCATGCCGATGCGGCACCATCGCTTCCTGGGAGTACGTTCATCGAGATGCTGCCGACGAACCCTTGTGCCATCCGGGTGATGTCGATGATGACCCGAAACGGTACGAAGCGAGCCCTGCTCGCTCTTTTATCCGAATGCATCTGACGTCGCCCACCGCACATACCGTCCAGGCCCCGGCCGCGCATTATTCCCGTTGCGAAATATCCCGGAACGAACAATGACATCAAGGCCGGCCGCTAATCTCACAAAAGCCCTGTCAAGGCGCTGGCCGACCTTGGGCCGCGGAGCCGACAGACAACGTCATGGTTCCGTTCATGACCTGCGTACCGTCACGCATTCCGGGGAGCACGCGCCGACCGATGGTGACTGTGTGGCAGACGGATATTTTCTACAGGGAAACCAGACATTGGCCGTCGTTTCGGCGTTGGCGTTCTTCGTCGCGTCGTTTGTCGTCTGGCGGGGCGGTGTTTTGGCCCGCTTCCGGACATCCAGGATGGCAGTGCAGAGGGAAGCCATCCGCACAGCGGCCTGGCTGGCGCGCCTGCGGTCCTCGCGGTCCCGGTCGCTCCAGCAGGGGCACCAATTCTGGCGCGAACTGTTCGCCGACCTTGAGAGTGCCAGTCGCGAGGATGACATTCCCTGGGAGGTGGTATTCGCCGCGACCGCGGCGGTGCAGGCTGAGGTCTGCCGCACGGCAAAGCTTCGTGCGGCAATGATTCAAAGACCCAACGTCGGCCTACTGGCACGCGTGGGTACGTGCCTTTCCCGGGCTTCAACGCCTGGTGGGAGAAGAGTGATGCGATGGAGCAGTCGACGAGCGCGTACGATACTCCTGTCTGCGCATTCATCCGCTGAACGCCAGGACCTGTACTCACGCAGAGGCCCTCCGCGCGACCCACGGTCATTCGCCCGGATGAGTGACCTCGCCCCGCTTGCGCCGACGTCTGAGCACCTTCATCCGCCACGCTGCCGTGCGCTCATACTTATTCAACCCGAAACGACCACCAGCACCCGTGCGAGATTGCGCAAGCGCGACGACTCAAAGCCGCCGGGTCCCAGTGACGCATTTCATCTGGACTGCCAGGCGGCTTCAGCTATCGCCGGCACCACAATCGAAGGACCTATCCCATTGACCTCAGAACATGACCGCACGCCCAGCGTACAAGACGACTTTCTGCAGACCCTCGTAAGGGACAAGACCACCGTAAATGTGTTCCTCGTGAACGGCATCAGACTGAGCGGTCAACCGGCCGCCTTTGATCAGTTTGTAGTTCTGCTGGAGTCTGGCTCAGGCTCACAACTTGTGTTCAAGCATGCCATTTCGACCGTGCTGCCGGTCAATGGCAGGGCCCAGACACGTGAGCCGACCGAGGTGCCGGTGAGTGGTGACAGGTCGAACCACGTGCGAGGCCGTGTCCGATGAGATTGCGACGACATGCCGTGGCCTACGCTTCATCTGCGCATAGCCACGCGAAGTCCACGTCGAGAAGGTCGGAAAGGAACGAAGGCCGCATCAGAGGTGACCAAGGCAGCTGACCAGGCAGTCGAGAATGCGACGAAGTCGAAGGCGCCGTTCATTCCCGCGCACGTGATGCTCGACCACGTCTTTTACTCACGTCCGAAACCAGCACACCCGGGGAGACCATGTCACGGCGCATAGCTGAAAAAGGAATGGTCCGCCTCGGCGGACCACTTGCTTGCGCGATAGCGAGTGCGCTGAGGTGTCAGACTGGCTGAATGTTTGCCGCCTGTTTGCCCTTCGGGCCTTGCTTCACTTCAAAGGTCACCTTCTGATTTTCCTGCAGTGACTTGAAGCCGCTGCTCTGGATTTCGGAAAAGTGCGCGAACAGGTCTTCGCCACCGCCATCCGGCGTGATGAAACCAAAACCCTTTGCGTCGTTAAACCACTTCACGGTACCCGTTACCATTTTCCTGACCCTATTCAAAGACTGATGTGTTGTAAAACGCGACGGTGGACCGTCGCACACATACGTTTTTAACAGAGAACAATGCTCTGAACAATTGGCGTTTCCGACATGTGGTGTGACACCAAACCGTCGCTTTAGACGCTTGGCATTTGACGCCTCGATTGCAGGAACTGCCCCGGCAATGTTTCACAACATCAGTATCCTGTCCATTGCACAGCGGCGCGCGATACAAGACCTCTGGGATGAATTAAGCCAGACGACGGGCTCATGCGGACGACATGCGCTTTCGTCGTCTGCCGACCATTCCGGTCGGCGGGCCACGGACAACGCGGTCGGTGAATCTCCCCACGAGGCACGTATCATCGAACATGGACGCAATGAAAGGAGATGCGGCGATGGACGACCGATTTGATAGACGAGAGCTGTTGCTTCACCTCGGGGACATGCTCGAAGCCTTGAACTGTTTATTCAAGACGGGTCGGCTGGAAGCGCTCGTGGGGTAGCTTGCGGCGCGACAGGAATCGGCCGTCGGGCCGCCTTATCCTCGCGACTGCCGCCGCCCTCGAACAGCGAACCGCAAAATCCAGCACATGCCAGCTTCTCTCGCACACTGCTACTCCGGCGCGACAGGACGCTTGAGCGCCCGTCGGCTTCCGATAATTCAATTTGCATTGACACGTATCTTCCGTTGACTGACAGAGAATCGGAAAGGACGGTCTTGTCTTTGTTCTAGTTCTAGCGTACGGCAGTTCAAGAATACGAGAAAAGACGACCGGAAGTTGCGTGGCATGCGAGGCACGTTGCGTGTTTTGAGCAACGTCGACCTGTCAAAAAATCTGAATGACACCAAGTGTGAAGGGGAGTACTGGATGGAAAAAGATTGACATCCTGCGTATCCGCGCAGGATGTATCTATTCGTTGAATAGGAGATTATCGTGGCAACTACATCAGCCTGGCGGTCGGCGCGCTGGGCAACACGAGCACGCAGATAATGCGCGCTTTCTCACTCGACGAGATCAAGGAGGTCGTCAGCAAATTGCCTTGAGCGCAATAGCACAAGTGTGAAGCCTGCCTACCGGCGGCGGCTGGTCGCGGACATACCAACAGCTTGTGCGCTCGCTAAAGTGCTATTGGCTGCAGGCTGGCGCTGGTCGCGTCAGCACTTACAAGAAGTTACGCGGGAAACCACATGTTTTCCCCTATCGTCGCTTGGATTGGCCACAATTCATTTTTCAAACCAGCGCCCGCCCGATGGGTTCGGACTCCATAACACAACTTGCAGGGATGACACGGTCATGGAAGCAAAAGACTATGACGGCAGCTCTTCGACGCATCGTGCTCATAGGCACCCCGTGACGCTGAGCGCGCAGGAACTCGCGACGCTCTTGCGCCTGCGCAATGCGTCCGCCGAGACGAAGGCAGTAACGCCAGACGTCATCGCCCTCCAGGCAGCGGGGCTAGTCCATCTCATCGCGTCAGAAGACGGCGACGCCACGCTTGCGCTGACCGTAGACGGGAAGGTGCTGCTGCGGTTGCTTGGCGCCGAGCCAAGGAAACCAAGACGTCAAACTTGAACCACGGCGAGAAGCGCCGGCACGTCGCCGATGACACGACTCTGATGTCCCTTGCCCGTCGTATCCTCAAGCAGTATCGCGTCTCCTGCCGCGACTCGACGTCGCTCACCGTCACTGGCCTCGAACTCAATCTCCCCGCTGAGAAAAAATACCCACAGGCACGTGGGCGAAGGATGAAGGTCCCCGACCCATCCGCTGGGCACGTGCACAAATCCGTAGCGTGTCGCTGCCGCGAAATCCGACACGTCAAAGGATTCAGCAGGGGGCGCGAAGTTGCGGGTGACCAGTTCGATGTTTACCGACGCAAAATGGCTTTCGCCAACCGAGTCTGAAAACAGTTGTGAAAACGACAGTGCAAACGCCACGGGGTTTCTCCTTCCGCGGCCTCTGTTCCAGTCGGCGTGCGACGTGCCCCGTCAGAGTGTCTCAGAGGTCCGTGTTACTCAGCGCCGCGCGAGACGTCGGCCGCACAACGACTCGCGTTGAGTGTCCCGCCCGCCGGCCCGGGCGTCAAGGCACGGTGACGTAAAGCGAGGGCAACGCGCCAGCACGGCGAACCGGGTCGCAGAGTGTGTGTCCGCTTCGCCGGGACTATTTCTGTCCTGGCCCGAGGTAAGGCGCACGTGGCTTCGTCGGCCGCCTTCCTCCGCGGCGGCCGTCTGCCGCCAGCTCAACGCGAAATTTTCGGTTTCAGAACTCACAAACCCGTGGTCAACATCTCGGCCATCGGCGACGTTAAGGATGCAAGAGGCGAGAACCGTCCGCCTCTCGTCGCGACCCGCGCTGGTTTCAACGCCGGTGGGCTTTGTACCTGCTGGAGCGGAACATGAAAAGCATGAACGGGCAGTCCCTCGTTGCCAGGTCGAGAAATGGCTCGCACCGGCTCCGGCGATATCGGTTCATGTGACCAGATTCAGTCGCACCCGGTTGGGCGGGCGACGATGTGTGTCCGTTGAGACGTCGTCATCACGCGGAGTGCGCGCGTTGTTCTTCATGCACGATGACGGCAGCTGGTACGTGTTTCCGCCTGCTGCCGACAGGCCGAGGGTGAGCTTCAGCCGTATCGTGGCACGCCACGGTTTTCAGCCCGAAAGTCCAGTGGAGAACGGCAACTGCAGACGCTCTGCAACCGCGACGCGCGGCTAAAGGACCAACAGAACATTGGCTACAGGGCATCCGTTCGCGGAAAATCGACATAGGCCTCACTGTATCTCGCGTACACAAGCCCTTTATGGAGAAACGTGAGCGTTCCTGAGCGCAAGCCCGCTTTAGCCCTCTAGTGAAAACGGTGAGCCGCCAGTGTTTTCCTCGAACCAGTGAAACGCGTCTTCAACGCTGATAAAGCTGACCCGCTCGGGCACGGCCTTGAGCGTTCTGACTTGCTCCTTGATGTCGGGAGGTGGTCTGCCATACGCATTGAGTACTGCTTTTCCCGCAAGTACCCGTTCCACTCTTACGTTCTCCAGCGCGAGCGTAACCTTGAAAAAGCCGCGCGGGATAGTGTTGTTTGTAAGGCTGTCGTCCGCGACGATGACTTGTACCGAGGTGTCCGAGTCGGCAGCATCACCCCACAGGGTCGCCGTATCGGTCAAATCTGTGCCGATAAGTTCGCCAGCACGGGAATAGCCGTCATGCACGCTGCTGACGGTTTTGTGAATCGGGTCGATGAGGAACGATACATCCACAAGCGTCTCTCCGTCAGGCCAGAGGCTATGCGGACCATGATACACGCTGAGGCTGAGCGCGAAGCCGTCCCGGCTGGCAGCGCGTTGCCCTGGCACCCTGGCCATACGGGTCGAACACGGCTTCCGCGACACCTGCGCTGGTTGAATCTCATACAAATTGAGCCAACACGCAGGTACGCATCATGTAACCGCAAGCGGCTGTCGTTGGGTGGCTCGTCGGCCGAAATCAGGATGACCGGCAACCCAGACGAAGGCTGGCTGTGGCGCAACAGGCGGCATAGCCCCATACCGTCAACACGCGGCCTATTCCAGTCAGAGATGGTGACGGCCGGCAACTTGCCCGACACGAGTTCAAACGCGTCGCAACCGTCAAGGGTTGTCATCGTATGATGGCCTTCCGATTCGAGGGTAGCTCCTGCACCTATCGACGCACGCATCAGGTCCATTATGCAGCCCACCGCGGAGGAAGTTGTACCGGCAATCGCAGTTGAGACCCGTACGCCAGCGGACCCAGAATCGGAAATCAAGCCGACACGGGAGCTTCGCTACGAGGCGCGTCATCAGTTCGTCACTGTTGCCGAACATGCAAACGGCAACGAAGCAGGCCGTCGAAGTCGCGCGAAGTAACCTGGCGGTCGATGACAGCAGAATTCCCCTGGTTGACGGTGTGCGCCCGAAAGGCTACGGTTGGTGCAGTGCAAAAAGCTACAACACAAAAAGAACGCGGATGCTTGGTGGCATGAGTTGCCACGCATCGCTGCATTGCAAGGGCCAGAGTCGCCAACCCAAAGTTCTGACATGGAGGTACACAGATGATTGCACAGGTCCCTGAACAGTTCGTTGCGGCCCAGAAAGCAGGTGTGGATGCGCTCTTTGGCTTCCTGAACGCTGCCTATCCGGGCGTTGAAAAGCTCGTTGATTTAAATGTACAGGCGGCGAAAGCCTCGCTGGCCGAAAACCATGTGGTCCTCTCCGAGGCGGTATCGACCAACGACCCTCAGGCGTTGCTCGAGTTGCAGAGGCGACAGACCGCGTTGGTGAACGAGAAGGCGCAGGCCTACTGGCGGCACGTCAATGAAATTGTCACCGAGACCAGAAGCGAGCTGCTCGCGCAGAGCCAGAAGCAGGTGAGCGCGTACGTGCGTGAAAGTCAAGCGCTCGCAGACAATCTCGGCAAAAACACGCCAATGCAAAGCGGCACGTTTGCTGCCTTCTGGTCAAAGAGCTTCGAGGCGATGCGAGATGCGGGAGCCGCGTTCCAGCAGCAGGCCATGGGGGCAGCCCAGGAAGCCGTGGAAGTCGTCGACAGGGCCGGCAAGGTCGTCACGGCCAGGGCGTAAAAGACCAGGCCGCTCCCTGGTGGATGCCCGCTTTCGGGCAGTACCGTTTTGGGTGTGGAAAGCCGGCGCGAGGTGCGCCGGCTCTACGACGCCACTTCGCTTCCAGCTTCATCGCCCCACCAACCTGCCTGACCGGCCGACGACCGGGCGGACAGAACAGCACGGGCACAGTTGCGCCGGATTGAATCGATGGTCCGCCGCGCTGGCGCGTCGGGCGCACCTGGGGTATCGCGTACGGATGCACGGCGCGCCGACCCGATGCGCCGCCGTTGAAATGCGGACTAGGCGTGCTGAGTCTGCCCGGTGCAAAGCCAGTGAACGTCGACATTGAGGTCGGCGGCAAGACGCCTGCAGGCATCCAGGGGCGGCACGGTGATTCCATGTCGCCAGTAGTCCACGTGGTATTTGCTGACACCCAGCGCCGTCGCTGCGCGCGCCGAACTCAGGCCGGCCCGCTTGAACGCTTTGTCAAGGCGGGCCGCCAATGCCCGTCTCAGGCGGTCGTTCTCCGTGCTACGTTCGAGATGACCGCTTGCGGTATCCTGGTTCATCATTCTTGATATCTCTCAGTATGTTTCTTAATCGCCGCCCGACGACTCGCAGCCTGAAGTCACGCTACTCTTGCTCATGACGGCGTTGCGACTTTGCATCGCCACAGCCCGTCAGGTTCGTGACCAATGCGACGAGCGGTCAAGTGTTCCTGATGAGGGACACAGGGAAGGAGGCTCATCGTTAAGGGACGGGCTGGTCGCCGCCACGTCGAGCCTTCTTCCCTTCAGAAAATCCGGACTACGCAATATTGAATCCCTATGGCCATTTTTCTGGATGGCTTATTGCGGCTGTATATTGGCCGCCTGCTTACCCTTCGGGCCTTGCTTCACGTCAAAGCTGACCTTCTGGTTTTCCTGCAGCGATTTGAACCCGTTTGCCTGAATCTCGGAGAAGTGCGCAAACAGGTCCTCGCCACCGTCGTCCGGCGCGATAAATCCAAAGCCTTTTACATCGTTAAACCACTTCACAGTACCGGTTGGCATCTGACTGTGCTCCTCTCAAACTGATTGCTCGAAAAACGGGATGATTGTCCGTTGTTGCGAATTCAACATTTAAAACGAATGGTAGCGCCGTGCGCCCGCGGGTTTTCCGGAAGTTCCTGCCGTACCCGGTCAGGCATCCACCGCCGATATCCGGACAGTACTGCCTGAAAATACAAAGAGACGTCGCATGCATTCCTCGTCATTTCGATATCCCCAAAAATAGATGGCTATCATTCGGCGGCGAGGAATTCGTCATCCTGTTTATGGACTGGGGATATGACGGGACAGGCTAGGCTGCAAGAAGACAGCGCGCATCACTGCCCCTCCGCGCATTTTCGATGACCTGCATGAGTGCTTCGGAGGAGAACGGCTTCTGCAGACAGACATCGAAGAGGCGGACAACGCCCTCCTGGCTGTCAGCGTCTCCCGTCATGGAAACGACGAAAGGCCCGGGGTGAACCGGCGATTCCTTCAGCGACAGTGCCACGGCACTGCCTTTGATGCCGGGCAGGTGCTCGTCAAGGAAAGTGAGTTCAAAGGCGCCGGTACGAAGCAGCGTCAGCGCGGTTTCGCCATCGTAGGCCACCACAGCCCGGTGGCCGTAGCATTCCAGCAGAAAAGCCAGACTGTCCGCAACGATTTCATTATCGTCAACGACAAGCACGTTCATTCAATATTCCTATTACGAGAAGTTCGCGGCTGTGCCCAAAGTTCTTCTTTTGTAATACGTATTATTAAATGGCGTTGCCTATCCGTTCGGTCTACGGACTAATACTTAAGTATACTCTCCTATGCGTTCATCAGGCATTTAATACAGCGCAGTTCCTCGTAACAAATCGGACGGCGAATGAACGCCCGCGGCGGAGGTTATTGCCACCGCTGGCTGTGTCCAAGGCGGCCAGTAACCGCGCGAGGCTTTCCGCTGTCTCAATGAGTTCTCCACCATGATGCGTGCCTGGCGCGCAGCTGGCCCCGACCGCCACAACGTCGCCGACGCGCGGGGCAGCGGGATTTTTAGCAAGCAGCACTGGCAGCCGCGCTGCCAGGCTCAAGCGTCTTCGCCGGCTGATGCGGCGGGGATGCCTTCCATATCCCTTCTCGCGCCTCCCGTCAGTCATTGACCGGGCATGAGAAGGCCACGGCCGCTTGCGGCGTTGGTACCCGCTCGCATAAACACGCGTCGTTTTACTGACGCAGCCAACGGCCGTCCATGATGCTCACCCAAACTCCGCGCACGCCGCTCACGCGGGACCCTTCCGATGAGAACGCCGAAACCGAAGGCATGCGCACCAGGCAGTTACCGGGATGACAGGCGTATTGAATACCACTTATTTTTTGGTCGGAGTTCTCACTTTTTCAACGGCCTGCTGGGTCGCTTTGTTTGTGGCGGACGTTGTTGCCTCAACGTTGTCTTTGGCAATTTCCCGGGCCTGTTCGGCGGCCTTTTTACCGGCCTCAATTGTCGCGCCCGTCGCCTCACTGGCGCCAGTAACAGCCGATTGCATCACACTCACAGCGGCTTCGCTTCCCGCCGATGCATTGCTCGCGACCGTGGCTACCGACGCGTGCGTCTTCTGCTGTTGCTGCTTCAGTTGGGCCTCCGCGCTCGCGGCCAGTTCGGCTTGGGTATTGAACATGATGTTGTTCACATGGCGCCAGTAGGATTGCGCTTCCTGCATGGCGGCTTGCATCCGCCTTGCCTGTAATGCGAATAGCTGCTGCGGGTCTTTGGTTGACAATGCCAGGTTTGCGATTGCCTGGTTTTCCGCAAGCGTCGATTTGACCGCCCGCAGGTTCAGTTCAGTCCGCTTTTCGATGCAGCCAAATGCCTTGGTCCATGCATCGGACAGAGTTTCCAAACTGGCTCTTCGCGAAGCAGCGACTTGTTCACCAGAAAGACTGCTCATTACAACCTCCATCTGGGTAAGGTAGCGGGTAATCCGGGAGCCATTCGTCGATGGCACACCGAACAACGCTACTGGGCAGGAGTCTGGTTGCGAGCAAGGGCTGGTCCAGGAATCTGTGCAATGTCGGCTACTGGGCTCCGCGCGAATGTCGAGAACGACGCCCCGACGGCTTTTGTCTGCGCGTCCTCCCGCGCGTTTCCTTCCCACAACACGTGCGCCTGCCGATGTGAGCCGCTCCTCAGGCTTCATACTTGAATGACAAAGATACGCGCGCGCGATACTCGACGACCTTGCCGCCATCGACCCTCATGTCCAGCTTGCAGACTTCGGCAACGCGTAAATCGCGCAGCGAATTCGCAGCGATTTCCACTGCATTCTTCGCGGCATCCTCCCAGGAATTCGGGCTGGTGCCGATAATCTCAGTGACGCTGTAAACGCTGGCTTCAGTGTCCTGCTTGGCCATGATTTCCACTCCTCTCGGTTAGGAGGCGCGATTCCCGCACCTCGGTCATTTCATCCTAGGCGCCCGACGTGCCAGCCGTCGCTTGAAGGGGCAGCGCATCAGTCCTCTCACTTCTGCAGTCAATCGATGCGCGACACCCCGGTGAATGTCCGCACGAAACCTGCGCCGGCGGATAACCCGGCAGCACCAGAACCACACGAGGCAAACCGTGCGTCTGTCAGAACCACTGCGGCAGTGCCAGGATTTGCTACCGCTATCGTCTTCCACACCGTCCCCCGGTCCGGCATTGCGACGTCGCCGCCGAAAACAGCTACATCGCAACGTCTCCCTCGGATGCGGCGGGCGAATCGTTCTCGCCCTCCAGTTGCCGGCGTGCCCTGTCCCAGTATTCTTCCGACCGGCCCGCCGGGCTGCCGTCCTTTTCCCAGAGGTAAAAAGCGAGGGTCCGAATCTGCTCTTCGGTGACTGGTACGTCCATTTCGGCCTCCGTTAAAAAAGCTGGTCGGCCCGTATTTAGCCGACCTCCCATTGCACGAGCAAACCATGTGCACGAACCTTGACTTCCCGGTGCGGGCAGGAACCGACGCAGTAGCGTTATCAGGACGGGAGCCAACAGGTGAGAAACCGTTTGCGAAACAGCGGACTTGCGTGTCACACCTGGGCAACGCGATGTGAGCCGGCCTGTAAAGCGGCCAATACGTCCACGTCGCGACTGGAGTAATCAGCCTCCCGGTGGCGGGCACCCATAATGCTGTCCGGTTTAACGGTTGCATGCGTCTGCAAAGGGACGGTGACCGCAGCATTGGTCCATTTTGCCTGCGCGCCACTGTTGCTCCGACGGCCTCGTAGCTCGCCCACGAGGCGAAGACCGCCCCGGCCGGGCAGCACGGCCGGGCGAAGGGCTATCCGAAATTAAATCAAATGCCGGCCTACGCGAGACTTTTTCGACGCTGCAAGCCGTACAGTTTTTCAAAGCGGTCTCGCGCTGGCAGTCGCTCCACTAACACCGTGTCGCAGGGAGTGTT